>CADBEB010000017.1:4028-62757 GCA_902793605.1 uncultured Eubacteriales bacterium | reverse complement strand
TTGTTTTTCAGGCTTCTCAGACTACATGTTGAAGCCGACAGAATTTTAGAGCCCAAATTAGGCCGTTTCATATATACGTTAAATTTGTTGGTTCAGTGTATCAACCTTATCTGGACCCCTTGTCGTACGGAATGCCTTCTGCCTTTGGCGCCCGTGATGCTTTGGAAGTAAAGGCAAGAACGATCAGACAGACAATATAGGGCATCATATTGTACACATTACCGGGCAGATTCATTGATACCAGGAACGGGAATCCTGTATAAGTGTTTGACAGTGCACGGAACAAACCGAAGATGAGCGCAGCAACCGCGATTCGGGTTGGCTTCCATTGACCGAAGATCATCACGGCCAACGCAAGGAAGCCGAAGCCTGCCACACCGTTTTCAAATTTCCAGATCGATACACCTGCCAGGATATAGCACAAGCCGCCCAGGCCGCCCAGGGCTCCCGAAATAAGGACGCCGGTCCACCGCATCTTGTAAACGCTGATACCGACGGAAGCCGCTGCCTGCGGATGCTCACCGCATGCCATCAGCCGGAGTCCGAGCCGGTTCTTGTACAGGAGGAAGTATACCAGTACGACTGCGATGATCGCTACCAGCATGAACCAGTTGAATTCAAACCCGTTGATATTGACAATAAACATCTTCCGGGCAGTGACATATTCAATTTCCGAAGAATGATTGTCAGGATTCGCAGCGGTGTTCATCGCCTTCACCAGAACGGTGGCTGCCGCAGTCGCCAGTAAATTCATAGCGGTTCCGACCAGCGTCTGGTCCGCTTTGAAATGGATAGCGGCAATACCTAACAGGCATGAATACAACATTCCTGCCAGTATAGCGGCAAGCATAGCGACCAACACCATAACGAAAGCGGAAGTTGTCCCCAGCGAACGCATCACCAGAGCACCGCCCAGCGCTCCGATTACCATGATCCCTTCCAGGCCGAGGTTGATGACGCCGCTGTGTTCAGAAATACAGCCTCCCAAAGCAACCAGCAGCAGAACGGAGGCGAAGATCAATGTGTATTGAGTCAAAAGCAGCATTATTGTTTCGCCCCTTTCTTTTCTTCACTTTTTGTAATGAGCTTGTTCATCGTCAGCTTAATGAACAACACAAACCCGCACAGATAGATGATCACGGAAGAGATCACGTCCGAAATCTGTGAGGAATAGAAATTGGTGTTCACATATTGGCCGCCGTCCGTGATGTGCTGAATAAAGAATGATGAGAAGATGGCTCCGATGGGGTGCAGGCCACCGAGAAAAGCTGCTGCGATGCCGTTGAATCCCATGGAGGGAACGGAAGACTGTGTGCACTCCCAGCGCATATAACCTGTCTGATACAGCAGGGATGCACCCAGGCCTGCCAGGGCTCCGGAGATCATCAGCGTCAGGATGATGTTCCGGTTCTGTGCCATACCGGCATATTTGGCAGCGTTTTTGTTGTTTCCTGTCGCTTTCAGTTCATAGCCGAACTTGGTCTTGCTGAGAATGAACCAGATCACGATCGCTGTGATGATCGCAATCGGCACCGCGATCGTAACGTTCGTATTCCCGTTGAACAATCCTTCAAGTCCGGCTGTCGGCAGCATGGATCCCGGGTTCACTTTATTCAGGTACAACGTATAGGGACTGGCTGTTTCCTTTACGTTGGTCAGGATCGTATTGGCTGTATAAAGCGCGATCCAGTTCAGCATGATCCCGGAGATGACCTCATTTACGTTGCAGTAAGCCTTCAGGAAACCTGAAACGGCGCCAAGCAGTGCAGCCGTGACAATAGCAAAGAGCATGCAGGGCAGCCAGCTCCATCCCCATGCCAGTGCGGCATACAGGCAGGCACAGGAACCGGCGACATACTGCCCGGCGGCACCGATGTTGAACAGGCCCACCTTATATGCAAACAGAATGCTCAGGGAGCAGAGAATCAGAGGCATCGTCTTGGCTATTGTATTGCCAAGCTGCTTGATCTGGCTGGATGGACGGCTCCATGTGAAAAAATTCTTAATGATATTCAGGATGGACTCCCATGCGCCTTCCGGATTGATGAACAGAAGTACAATGTATCCGATGAGCAGGCCGAGCAATATGCACAGTATGGAAGCAAGGAACGCCTGAACGGCAGCGTTTTTCATCACTTTTCTCATTCGTCCTTCACCTCATCCCTCTTTGCGCCAGCCATGTAAAGGCCAAGTTCTTCCTGTGTTGTCTTTTGGGGATCCAGTTCTCCGACGATCTCGCCTTCATACATGACCAGGATTCTGTCCGGTACATCCATCACCTCGTCCAGTTCCAGGGAGATCAGCAAAACCGCCTTTCCGGCATCGCGCTGAGCCACCAGCTGTTTATGGATATACTCGATCGCACCGACATCAAGGCCGCGTGTAGGCTGAACCGCCACCAGAATTTCCGGTTGTTTGTCAATCTCGCGTGCGATAATTGCTTTCTGCTGGTTTCCGCCTGACATGGCACGGGCAGGGGTTATCGAGCCCTGTCCGGAGCGGACATCGAACTGTTCGATCAGTCGGTCTGAATACTCACGGATATTCTTCCGGCGCAGGAATCCGATCCGGTTTGTGAATCTGGATTCGAAGTACGTCTGGAGGATCATGTTGTATTCCAGCGAATAGTCTAGCACCAGTCCGTGCTTATGGCGGTCCTCCGGAATATGGCTCATACCGGAAGTCAGTCGTTTCCGGATGGATGCTTTGGTAATATCTTTTCCGTCCATCAGAATTCTGCCGCCAGCCAGCGGTTCCAGCCCGGTCAGTCCGTACACCAGTTCTGACTGGCCGTTTCCGTCAATACCGGCAATGCAGACGATCTCACCGCGGCGAACCTTAAAGGATACGTCCCTGACCGCATTATTATTATGAACTTTGGAAGCAACCGTCATATGCTGAACTTCGAGCACCACATCCCCCGGTGTAGCCGGCTTTTTCTCGACATGGAAATTGACGTTCCGTCCGACCATCATGGCGGACAGCTCCTCCATGGTCGTGTCTTTTGTTTCCACGGTACCGATATACTTGCCTTTGCGCAGCACGGTGCAGCGATCGGCAACAGCCATGATCTCGGCAAGTTTGTGACTGATGAACAGGATGCTCTTCCCTTCTGCCACCAGGTTCCGCATGATCTGCATCAGCTCTTCGATCTCCTGCGGGGTCAGCACTGCTGTCGGCTCATCGAAGATGAGGATCTCGTTGTCCCGGTACAGCATCTTCAGAATCTCGGTCCGTTGCTGCATACCTACCGTGATATCCTCGATCTTGGCGTCCGGATCTACCTGCAGGCCGTATTTCTCGGAAAGTGCAATCACCTTTTCCCTGGCCTGCTTTTTCTGCAGGAAGCCCATGGCGCCGACAGGTTCCACGCCCATGATGATATTGTCAAGCACCGTGAAACACTCCACCAGTTTGAAGTGTTGGTGGACCATGCCGATACCCAGGTCGTTTGCATCGTTCGGGCTGTTGATCTGAACCTCTTTCCCGTCTTTTTTGATCGTTCCTTCTTCGGCCTTGTAAAGGCCGAACAGCACGCTCATCAACGTGGATTTTCCAGCACCGTTTTCCCCCAGCAATGCATGGATCTCTCCATGCCGCAGCTGAAGGGTGATATCATCGTTTGCAATGATACCCGGGAATCTTTTGGTGATATGCAGCATTTCAATGGCATATTCGCTTGAATGCGGCGTTCCCAATGTACAGCCCCCACTTTCCTGTTTTCTGCAGATTGCGGAGATTCCTCTCTGCTTTCTGAAAGGAACCCCCGTTCCGTAAAAACAAAACAGGGGCTCTTTTCAAAAGCCGGGGATGCTCTGCATCCCCGGAAATCCGTTTGTATTACTTGATGTTGCCCTGATAGTCCACAGTCACAGCGGTAACGGCGGGCTCTGCATCGATGGCGTTGGATACGGTGATTTCGCCGGCAAACATCTTCGCAACCAGCGCAGCATAATCATCGGCAGTGAAGCCGTCAGCAAACTGCGTGGAAGGAGCGATCTGTACGAAGTTTTCTTCCGGAACCGCGGAAACCAGGCCCAGGTTCTCAACCTTGCCGCCCTGGAATGTGCCGTCCTTCACCGCAGTGAGTTCAGCATTCACGGTCGCAGCCAGGCCCTTCATGGCGGAAGTCACGGTAATGCCGTCACCATAAAGTCCGTCAATGGTACCCTTCTGGTCCACGTCGACACCGATCACCTTACCGCCGACCTTGGCCGCTGCTTCACCGGCAGAAGTGAAGATTCCGCCGCCGCAGGCGAACACGATCTCCGTGCCGCCCTGATACCAGGTGTCCATATAGGCCGTGATGTCCGTGTCACCATAGAACTGGTTGCCGTAGACATACTTGATTTCAACATCGCTCAGGCCCATCTCAGCCGCAGCCGCATCTGCGCCTTGTACGAAACCGTAGCCGTAACGGACAACGGCAGGAACCGCCATGCCGCCCAGGTAGCCGAGTTTCTTGTAGCCCAGCTTCACAGCCGCATAACCGGCCATGTAGCCGCACAGCTCTTCCTGGTAAACGGCGCAGTACAGATTGGCAGGCACATTGCCGGCCAGATCGCCGATATCGCCTTCGCTAACGTCCAAAGCGATGAAGGTGATGTCGCTGAATTCGGGAGCGACCTTCTGAATCGCGGGCCCAAATGCATAACCGGGCATGATGATCGTATTGAATCCGTCATCGATTGCTTTCTCAATGGAAGAGATCCGGTCTTCGTCAGAGTCGGAAGCGGGTTTGTAGTACTGGAAATCCAGTCCATTGGCTTCGCAGAAGGCTTTGGCAGCTTCATACGTGGTCTGGTTGAAGCTCTGGTCGGTAATGTCACCGTAGTCGGTGATCATTGCGACTTTCACGTCTTCAGCGGACGCAACAGAAACAACACCAAGGAGCATGACTGCTGCCAGCAGAATAGCAAGCAACTTTTTCATTGTAGGTTTCCCCTTTCTATTTTCGGCTTTTCGCCGTTTCGCTACGCATATTATAGCAAATCCCGGTACACTTGGAAAGAGCGTACCGGGATTTTTGAAATCGTTTTGTTTTCCGTAATAATTTCGCAACAATTCCCGTTCCGTCAGCACGACTGGTCAGAATGACAGGTCGGTAAGGGTCGCAGGGCTTCCGCCGTCATAGATAAACTGCCTCATCATATAGCCGTAGATTCCGCCGATCTGGATGAAGTACCAGTCCTTTCCCCGGGTAATGATATTCAGCCTCGTGCCGACTTTGAAGGATTTGATTACTTTCCCGGCCGTGGTGGGTGCCGCCCTCAGGTTCACGTTCCTGCCGTTCGCGCTGACCACGTATGCCGCGCCGACGATCGGCGGATTCGGGTTAACCGGCGGTTCGGTAGTAGTCAGGAACTGGCTCATCATATAGCCATAACGGTTCCCGATCCTGATATAGCTCCAGGTATGCCCCGCAGTCACCATCCAGGCTTCCGTAGCCACGCTGTAGAATCCGATGCTCGGGTAGCCCTTGCTCGGCCCGGACCGCAGGTTGACGCCCTTGCCGTTGCTGCTCGTTACATAAACCTTGTATTCGCCGCTCGGATGCGGCTGCGGCTGCGGGGTCGGTGTTACCGGCGTGATCGGATTTATGGTCAGGAAGCGGGTCATCATATAACCTGTCACTGAGCCGATCTGGATCCGGCTCCAGTTCTGTCCGGCCGTCAGTACCGTGCATGCAGTTCCGGGCGCATAAGCTGCCAGGATAGAATATCCCTTCCCGGGACCGCTCCTTAACCGGACGTTCAGGCCGTTCGTACTTGTCACATAAGCAGTGGTCCCGGACGGAATGCTGCCTCCGCCGCCTCCGCCGCCTCCGCCGTTGACTTTCAGATAGGCACTGTTCATATAACCGGTCAGGCCGTCCGGTGTTCTCACGGAATACCAGGATCCCGTCTGTCCGGTAATCGTAACGACAGTCCCGCTGGGATAACTGGAGATGATCGTCGAATTGAAAGACGGACCTCCGCGCAGGATCAGCCAGCCGCCGACCACCGTTCCTGTCTGGTCTGCCAGGGCAGCTGTGAGCGGCAGTACTGCAGTCAGCACGATCACCAGCACCGTAATCAGTGCAATGCCTTGTGTTTTCATCTTCATGTTAATATCTTCCCTTCAAGGTCTGTCTCATCTCTCAACCCTGTTCAGATTCCTTTGTTTCCATCGTATTGATCATATATTCAATATACGGGGCATAGGTTTCCTTCTCATCGGCAGGATACTCGATCGTTACATGATGAAAACTGTTCTTCCCGATCAGATACAGATCCGTCCGGCAGCGGCCGGTATCTCCGAGGGCGCGATCCACCCTGATACAATTGTTCTGTTGATTCCGAACGGGCTCAGCTTCAGGCGCTTCCAGTTTGATCGCCTCAAGGAGGACATCTTCCGTAAGCGTCCCGCCTTGCATGTTCTCGATGCTCAGGCTTGCCTTGCCATCCGCAGTATAAGCGGTTGCCGTATCGTTCTCTTCATCGAAAACAAAAGCAGAGGGATATTGCATGCTGAAGCCGGTCGCACTGTCGAGGTAATCGCTCATCGTCTTCTCTGTAAATGCTTCCGTCAGCTCCTCCAGGTCCATCCCTTCGGTATTCTCAACATTGCTTACTTCCAGCAGCTGCTGGATCTCCTGAACACCCTGCTCTTCGGCAGTCTCTTCTGCGCGGGCCGGCAACCCGGCGGCGATCAGAAGTGCTGCGCAGAACAGAGCCAGCAGTTTCCCGGCCACAATCAGTTTCCTTCCTGCGCTGATCTTCATCATTCAGCCACATCCTTTCGTAAGGGATTCATCTTATTTGACGAGGTAAAAAGCAGATTCCTTCCCGTCAAACAGAAAAACCCCTTCCGTTAAAACAGAAGGGAGTTTATCACACGCATTCTTCCGGCTTACTGGGCGGCAGCTTTGTTCAACTGCTTGGCCAGACGAGCCTTTTTCCGATTGGCGGCGTTCTTATGGATCACGCCCTTGGACGCGGCCTTATCGATGACTGCGGAAGTCGCGGAAAGCTGCTCATTAGCGTTCTGCGGATCAGCGGCGACAGCGGCATCAAACTTTCTGATGGATGTACGCATTCCGCTCTTCACAATACGGTTGCGAAGATTCTTCTTCTCGCTGACCTTAACGCGCTTCTTTGCGGACTGGATGTTCGGCAACTCGGTTCACCTCCCCTTAGGATCCTTAAAAAACCATCGCAAGAGATAATATCACGTTGAATATGAAAAAGCAAGACATAATTGAAATTTTCTTCGAAAAACTCTTCCCTGTTGCCGTGTTTTCGTTTATAATAATTTCGTTGGTCATACAGGAGGATATTTCTTTGGCAAAACAGGTCATGAGTTTTCCCGGTATTGATGCTGATCTCGCCTGCAATAAACAGGTTCAGGAAGCTTTGTCCCTTTTGGAATCGGAGCCTCTCCATGATCCGCGTGCTCCGCGATGGGTCGGGAAGCTCGCCGCGTCGCTGAAGCCGGGCCGCTTTGCACATTCCCTGTCTGTTGCCTGGATGTCACGCCGTCTGGCCCATGTTCACGGACTTGATCCCCTGAAGGCAGAGCAGGCAGGCCTTCTGCATGACTGTGCTAAGTGCCTGCCTCTGGATGAAATGCAGCGCATTGCCGTTGATCATTCGCTCACCGATGATCCGGAACTGCTGGCTTCCGGTGCCCTGCTTCATTCCGTCGTCGGTTCCTGGGTCGCCCGGGAGGATTACGGGATGACGGATCCGGATGTCCTCGAAGCGATCTCCTATCATAATACCGGTTATCCCGGCATGACCCGTCTGGATATGTGCGTCTGCCTGTCGGACTCGATCGAGCCGCTTCGTGAAGCCTACCCCCGGCTCGAACAGATACGCGCCCTCGCGGAAACTTCTCTGGAACGTGCGCTGCTGCTCTCCCTGGAGGGAACGGCAGACTTTGTTACTTCCCGCGGAAAGTTTCTGCATCCCAGAACACAGAATACCATTGCCTGGCTGAAACGCTCCCTCAGTGAAGCGCGTTAGAATACAAGGAGGATATCAAATGCAGGAAAAGGAACTCGTTCTCCGTCTGGCTCAATTACTTTATGACCGGAAAGCCCTGGATATCGTAGTCCTGAATGTCACTCATCTCACCGTCCTTTGCGACCACATGATCATAGCGTCAGGACGTAACCCGAATCAGGTCTCGTCCCTTGCGGATGCCATCGATGAACTGATGGCACAGGAGGGGCAGGTTCTCCGCCGCAGTGAAGGGCGCCGGGAAGGCCGTTGGATCGTTCTGGATTACGGCAGCGTGATCATCCATGTCTTCCACAGGGATGAACGCGCCTTTTATGGGCTTGACCGCCTGTGGAGTGACGGGACCAACGCGCTTGACCTTCCCTTTGACCAGAGCGCACCTGACTGAGTCCTTTCGTGACAAAGCGCGGCAGCTTGATGCTGCCGCGCTTTGTCTACTGTTTATTTCTTATCTCAAGGACTTTGTCCAGGATCCGCTCTGCCAGCTGGCGTTTTGTCTGAAGCGGTTCCTCTGTGCTTCCGTCGGAAGTGATCAGCACTGCAATGTTTGTGTCCACGTTGAATCCTGCGCCGGGCTTAGTCACATCATTCGCCACGATCAGATCCAGTTTCTTTTTCCCCAGTTTGCTCTTCGCGTTTTTCAGAAGGTTGTCCGTCTCAGCGGCAAAACCGACCAGTGTCTGGCCCGGTTTCTTCTGTTCGCCGACAGCTTTGGCGATGTCCGGGTTTTCGGTCAGGATCAGTGTGAGATCGCTTCCGCTCTCCTTCTTGATCTTCCGGTCTTTCTGTTCAGCCGGACGGTAATCGGATACAGCAGCCGCCTGAATGATCACGTCCTGTTCCGGCGCTTTCTGCATCATCGCATCATAGAGTTCCCGGGCCGATTCGATCTGAATCATGCGGATTCCCGCGGGGATTTCCGCTGTGACGCTGCCCCGGATCACCGTAACCTCGGCGCCTCTGTCCCTCGCAGCTTCTGCGATGGAAAATCCCATTTTCCCGCTGGAATCATTGGTGATAAAGCGTACCGGATCAAGCCGTTCCCGTGTCGCGCCGGCTGTGATCAATACCTTTTTCCCCGCATAATCCTGTTTCCGGGACAGGATCCTGCAGATCTCTCCGACAATCGTCTCGGGTTCACTCATCCGCCCTGCGCCCTCATCGCCGCAAGCCAGCATCCCGCTTTCCGGCCCGATCATCCGGACGCCGCGTTCTTTCAGCACCTTCACATTGTTCTGCGTTGCCGGAGCAGTCCACATTCCGGTATTCATCGCCGGTGCGACAAGGATCTGGGCTTTCGTCGCAAGCAGTGTCGTGGAGAGCATATCGTCAGCAATACCGGACGCCATCTTGGCAAGGATGTTTGCCGTCGCCGGCGCAACAACAAAAATATCCGCCAGTTTAGCCAGGGCTACATGCTCTACGTTCCAGTATTCAGGCGCCTCGAAGGTATCCGTCACCACCTGGTTTGCAGACAGGGTTTGGAACGTCAGCGGAGCAATGAACTCCGTCGCATTCCGGGTCATGATCACATGAACGTTTGCCCCTGAATGACGCAAACGGGAGACGATCTCGGCACTTTTGTAAGCCGCGATGCCTCCCGTCACTCCCAGCACGATCTCTTTGCCGGTCAGGCCCATATCAGTTCTGCTCCTCCAGCTCAACAGGCTTGTCGTAAGTCAGAAGGCCGCGGTTGATCTCCTCCACGGCAATTTTCAGCGGTTTCATTCCTTCCGCGTCGATCATCGGCAGGGCGCCGTTTACGATCTCGCGGCCGCGTTTGCTCGCTTCCACCACCAGGGTGTATCGGCTCTCGGCATGGTTCAGCAGTTCCAGTACGCTCGGATCAACGATAGACAATTTCTTTTCCTCCTCAGATACTTTGTGTTATTCCTCAATCTCCGGGATATAGCGGACAGAATTCTGTTTTTCTGCCCGAACGACAGCCATCAGCTGATCAAAAGCCAGTTCCAGGTCGTCGTTCACGATGAGATAGCGGTATTTGTTCATCTGCTGAATCTCGCCCTTGGCGTTGTTCAGCCGCCGCTGGATCTCTTCCTCGTTCTCGGTATTGCGGGTGTGCAGCCTCACTTTCAGATCATGGTAGCTCGGCGGAAGGATGAATACGCTCACGCATTCCTTCTCCTTGGCCATCACGGTTTTCGCACCCTGCGGATCGATATCCAGCAGTACGTTCTGCCCGCGCTCCATCCGCTCGTATACTTCATTCTTCAGTGTGCCGTACCGGTGTCCATGGACGCTTGCATGCTCGATGAACGCGTCCTCGGCAAGCAGTTTATCATATTCTTCGTCAGAAATAAAGTGGTAATGAACATCTTCGATCTCGTTTTCCCGCCGTTCCCGTGTAGTCACGCTTACGGAAAAGCAAAATGTTGGGTCTTTGTCAAGCAGTCTCGATACCAGCGTTCCCTTACCGGCGCCTGACGGGCCGGAAATGACCAACAGCATCCCTTTCCTTTTCTCTTTCATGCCTCTTCCTCCGTCCCTTTGCGCTCGTCTATCCGGGCCGCCACTGTTTCCGGCAGCAGCGGTGAAAGAATTACATGTTCCGAATCGGTCACGATTACCGCCCGTGTTTTGTGGCCGCAGGTTGCGTCAATAACGCGCCGGGAGTCCCTGGCATCCTGCACCATCCGTCGGATCGGTGCGGCTTCCGGAGAAACGACAGCAACCAGACGTTCCGCAGCCATCATATTTCCGTATCCGATGTTCACCAGCTTCATTTATATCACTCCACATTCTGGATCTGCTCACGCAGCTTTTCGATCTCGCTTTTCAGGTTGACCACATGTTGAGCGATCGCGGCATCGGAAGCCTTCGATCCGATGGTATTTGCTTCCCGGTTCATCTCCTGGATCAGGAAATCCATCTTCTTTCCGATCTCCCCTTCCGCGTCCAGGTACTGACGCATCTGCCTGATGTGACTCTCCAGTCGGGAAAGCTCCTCATCGATTGCACAGCGATCCGCGATGATCGCGACCTCCTGAGCCAGGCGCTGCGGTTCAACGCCGTCCGTGATCAGCTGCTTCAGCCGGCCTTCCAGTTTCTCGCGGTACTCATCCACCACCTTTGGCGCCCGCTCACAGATCTTTTCCCGTAAAGCTGCAGCCGCATCCAGATGCATCCTCAGGTCCTCTTTGAGATGAACGCCTTCCCTGTCACGCATCTGCGTAACCTGCGCGGCCGCTTTTTCTGCTGCTTCCGCGCACGCTGCGGTCACGGATTCCTCGTCCATCTCTGCTTCGGTCAACGTGATCACGCCGTCCTGCTGCATCAGTCGGCTGACAGTCATGTCGTTCGCCACACCGGCTTTTGCTGCGATTTCGTTTGCAGCCTGTACATACAGGACTGCAAGGTCCGGATCACTGTCCACCTGTGAGGAAGAACCGGCCGGGCGTGTGACCGTCAGGAAAACATCCACATGCCCGCGAATGATCTGCCTGCCGACCTGTTCCCTCACCGTTTGTTCGAGGAATGCCAGATTCCGGGGAAGACGCAGGCTCAGATCCAGGAACCGGTGGTTAACCGTCTTCAGATCAACCGTCACTTCCCAGCCTTTTTTCTGTACCTTTCCGCTTCCGTATCCGGTCATGCTGCGCAATTGTCCGTCACCTCTTACAGATAAATAAAAATCAATTTGCCGAAGAAGCTCCGGGCAACCCGGAAAGCTCTCGAACAATTATATCATCCGGCGATTTATCTGACAATTCCTTTCATTTTCCAGTCCCGTTCCCATCTTGTCAGCGGCACCGGGCTTCCTGCCGTGATACGGCCGAATCTCGTTTCTCCGATGGAATCTGCCGGTGCGGAAGTGCACATCGCGCAGGCTTCCGTTGGATCGATCCCGAAACGATGGATCAGGTTTTCCAGTGCATTCGGCATCGTCAGTACTGAGCCGGCCAGCGTTCCGTCTGCCAGTCTCGCGGCGCCGTCCTTCACGATGACCCGCTGCCCTCCGAGGGAGTAATTGCCCTCTGGCATTCCGGCCGCTTCCATCGCATCGGTAATCGCTACGGCCTTTTCAGCACCCTTGCACCGGGCAATCAGTCTCACGATATCATGGTGCAGGTGGATGCCGTCACAGATCATCTCACAGTATACGCCGTCCTCTGTCAGTGCAGCGCCCGGAATACCGGGTTCACGGTGTTTCAGCGGTGTCTGGGCGTTGAAGGTATGGGTGACATGGTTGATCCCCCACTTCACCGCCCGGTGGAATGTTTCTGCATCGGCGCTTGTGTGTCCTGCAGACACACGGATGCCTTTGGAAACGGCTTTCCGGATGAATGCTTCGCTGCCTTTCCGCTCCGGCGCCATCGTGATCAGCCGGACAGTATCCTCACAGCCGCCGGTCATCCGGACAAAGCTGTCCCAGTCCGGATCCCGGAAGAACTCCTTCCGTTGCGCTCCCGCCCGTTCTTCCTGGAGAAAAGGTGCTTCCATATGCGCGCCGAGTACCGCTGCACCTTCAGGCTCCGGCTGAACCATCACTGCGCGGATGCCGGCAACCGCCTTCATCGTATCTTCCTCGTCAGCGCTCATGGTCGTGGGGCAGAATCCTGCAACCCCGAGCCGGAACAGCTCCCTGCTCATACTCCGTACGGCTTCCTCGCCGTTCATCGTATCCCGGCCTTTGAATGCGTGGATATGAACATCCACAAAGCCCGGCAGCAGGTAATCACCCGCCAGGTCAATGATCTTCTCATCGTCGGATGCCTGCAGGTCATAGCCGGTCTCCGCGACGATATCCCCGGCAAGGCGTACCTCCATTCCCTCCAGGAACTGCTCTCCGTCAAATACGTTCCCGTTTTTCAGCAGCATATTGATCACTCCGTTCTGTTTCAGTCTACGCCCCGCAGTTCGACCGCCGGGATATCCGGCCGGAGCATCTCCGCCCACTTTCTCATCTGATCATCCGTCGGCGCGTGCAGGCCCTCGAAAGGAACCGTTTCGCGGTCGGTAAACTTCTGCAGATAGTAATGCGCTGCTCCTTTGATCCATTTTCCGATCCCGCTGAAACTCCTGTCATCGTGCAGTTCGGCGACAACCGTTGTCCGGAACTCATACTCCGTCCTCCCCTCCATCAGGAGGGAAACGCTTTCCCGGACAGGTGCCAGGTCCATTTCCTTCAGGCCGGCAGTATCCGCGTAGCGTTCCTGGCTGTTTTTGATATCCATCGCCACATACTGGACCAGGCCGTCCGTGATCATTCGGTTCAACCGGTCGGGGAATGTCCCGTTCGTGTCCAGCTTCACCGGATAGCCCAGGTCCCGGATCTTTCCCATCAACTCCGGAAGATCCTTCTGCAGCAGCGGTTCACCGCCGGTAAAGGCAACGCCGTCGAGCAGGCCCTGCCTCTTTTTCAGAAAGGAGAGCAGTTCCTCATCATCCATGACGGCCGGTGCGGTCCCGTCCAGCAATTCAGCATTGTGGCAGAAAGGGCACCGCATGTTGCACCCGCCAAAAAAGACGGTACAGGCCACCCGTCCCGGATAGTCCAGCAGCGTCATTTTCTGTAATCCATGTATTTTCATTCCCACTTCTCCCATTCGTCCGGCTGATAGCCCTGGGTCATCCTGTTTCCGTTTCGGACGATCGGTAGTTTCAGAAGCCAGGGCGCCTCCTGGATCGCGGGGATCAGCATTTCCGCCCTGTCGTAGTAGCAGGCCGGATGCTCCTTGACTTTTTTGTCTTCCCGGTCGATCAGGTTTTCCATTCCGATCACCGAAATCATCAGGCGGATCTCCCTCTCCCCGAGTTTATGCTTTTTCAGATCCAGTGTCTGGAACGGAATCCTCCGTTCCTTGAACCAGCGTTCTGCCTTCTGCGCGTCAAAGTTCTTCTTGCCGCAGTAGATCTGGATATTCATCGTTGATCCTCCTCAGCTGCGAATGTCCTTCCCTTCCAGCGTAATCACCTTCCATTTGTCCCGCGCGCGCAGACGGGATGCGATCCTCTCCGTATACCGGCTCTTGATCTCATCCATCGTCAGGTTGGTGGTGATGATCGTTGACAGTCCCTTGTTCTGCCGTTCGTTCAGCAGGTTGAACAGCTGTTCCACCGTCACGTTCTGCATCAGCGGCTCACTGCCGAGATCATCGATCATCAGGACCTCGGCATCGGTGATCTCGTCAGCGGTCTCCTCATTGGAAAAATACGCTCTTCGAACGATCTCGAGCATCTTGTAAGCGCTGATGATCAGCACGTTCACATCACGCTCGATCAGGCGCTCTGCAATCGCATGCAGCAGAAAGGTTTTTCCGAGGCCGGATTTACCGGTCAGCAGCAGATTCTGATGCTCAGCTTTGGGATAGCTGTCAGACCACTCCTCGCATTCCTTTCTGCGCATCTCCATAAGTTTTCGCTGACTGTATTTTTTCCCGGGAAGAGCTTCATCCGGAAAAATGTAAAGGTTGAAATTCTCAAAAGTTTCCTGCCTGTCGCTTTTCAGGCCGATCTCTTCACGAAGCTTTTTCTGATAGGCTTTTTTCAGGCATTCGCAGGGCTCCTTAATCAGCTCGCCGACCTTGCCTGTGTCTTTGCACAGCGGGCAGCGATATACTGGCGCAAGATAATCCGCCGGAAATCCCGCAGCTGTCAGTTTTTCGCGGATCTCCGCCGTCAGTCTCATCATTTTTTCCGCAAGGTGGTCCGAATCCCCGCCTTTGCTCACGATTGCCCGCAGCGCGTTGTAAATGAGCTCCTGCCGTTCCCGGATAAGATCATAGATTTCCGGCTGTTCCGCGCGGATTCTTTCCTTCCGGGCATCCTCTGTCCGCTCGTTCTCCGCGCGGATCTGTTCGTATTCGGTTTCAATCTCCGTCAGCAGATCCTCACGCATCGGGCTTTCCTCCGTTCTCATTGCGCATGAATTCTTCCATATCTTTGTCCTGCTGCGCAATCAATTCATCCTGTACACCGGTGTAGTCTCGTTGTTCGTACTGTTGAGCGACGACGGTGCGGACCGGCTTCCCGGCAGTCTTGCCACTTGCCGTCCGGTACTGTTTTCGTTCCTTTTCTGCTTGTTCCGGGGTTGTGATACCCTTTTCTTTGTATTCCGTCAGGATCTTGTCCAGGTATGTGGTCGGGATTGTTGCGTCAGCGGCGTATGCCGCCGCCGTCAGGATCATTTCCCGGCTGAATCCCAGATCTTTCTCCCATTTGGAAACAAGACCCCGGTCTGTTTTCCTGACGCGTGACGGATCCATTCCCCAGAGATTCCGCAGTTCGCGGATCAGCTCCGTCTGGTTGTGGAAATCCTTCACATATTGGTTGACCTGCGTGCTGTTCTCCAGCCCTTTGTCCTTCCAGCTCTCCAGCAGCTTCAGCACGTCCTCGATGCCTTTCCCGCTGTAGCTGCACTCGCGGGCGGCAGTCAGGATCACGTCCTGCGGATACAGCGTTTTCATCCGGTCGTACAATTCCAGATTCTGCGGCATGACTTCACCCCTGCCGAGTACCTTCAGGATCTCTTTCAGCGCGTCGGCTCGGTGTGAAGAACGGATCACCTGCTCAGGTTTCAATTCTTCCTCTGCGGCGTTCTCCTGGCGCATACTCCTGAGGATCCCGTCCAGGTATCCCATACTGGGATCACCCTTGGCTGTCAGCTTCACTGCTTCTTCAACTGCTTCATGGGAGAAATGCCATTCCCGCGTCCACTTTCGGTACATCTCCACCTGCGCTTCCGAGGGTTGATAGCTCTTTCCGAGCAGTTTCAGGATCTTCCGTGCACCCCCATACAGGCTTTCATCCCGCGAAAAAAACGCTTCCGCCTCTTCCACGGTTCGGGTGTTATCGTTTGCCATCCTTATAGCAACCTTCTGCGCGTCACTGAATTTGAAGTTTTTCCCTTTGGTCTGAACCATATGGTTCAACAGCATGATGATTACTTCAGTCGGAAGCTTCAGGTCCTCCCGCCATTCGAAACAGGTGTTCAGTTCGTTGCCGTGCAGCCTGCGCACACCGTCAAAAACATCGTAGATGGACCGGCTGAATTCCTCAAATTCAGGATCTGCAGGCTCACTGCCGTCTGTAAGGCTCTTTTGTTTGATATTGATATACTGCCACTTCGGAGGGTTATCGCTCACGCGTCGGACCAGTTTCCGCCTTTCCCAGTAACGGAATGCGGCGGTTATATCGTCTTCCGTCATGTTCAGCTCACGGCTCATCCGTTCGAGGCTCATGTCTTCTTCGGGGTGATAGCAGCGCATCAATCCGTAAAGGTAGACTTTCACATAGTCCCCTTTGGCGTCCGGAAGGTACTCCAGTACAAACTGATTCTCCACCGGAGTGATGTCGAACATGGCATACCGCTCATCAAACCCGAACATCTGTTCCTCTCTTTCTTTTGCGGTCAGGAGGGATGATCCTCCAGGATCGCGGCTGCAGCTTTCTTGCCGGCGCCCATGGCCAGGATAACGGTCGCAGCGCCGGTCACGGCGTCGCCGCCGGCATAGACGTTTTTCTTCCCGGTCCGTCCGTTTTCATCCGTCTGGATGCCGCCCCACCGTTCCGTCGGCAGGTCCGGCGTTGTTTTCTTGATCAGCGGGTTCGGGCTGTTACCGATCGCAACGATCACTGTCTCCATCGGCAGCTCATACTCGCTTCCCTCAATCGGCACCGGCCGTCTGCGGCCGCGTTCATCAGGCTCACCGAGTTTCATCTCAATACAGCGGATCGATTTCACAAAGCCGTTTTCATCGCCTTCAATGGAAGTCGGAGCCGTCAGCATGTGGAAATGAATGCCTTCTTCCTTCGCGTGGTGTACTTCCTCTGCCCGGGCAGGCATCTCCGCTTCGCTCCGGCGGTACAGGATCGTAACCTCAGCGCCCAGCCGTTTCGCGCAGCGCGCGGCATCCATCGCCACATTGCCTCCGCCGATGACAGCCACATGTGCGCCGACCTTCACCGGTGTGTCATGTTCCGGAAAGGTATAAGCCTTCATCAGGTTCAGCCGTGTCAGGAATTCATTTGCGGAATAGACCCCGCAGAGGCTTTCGCCCGGGATTTTCTGGAAGTTCGGAAGCCCGGCGCCGCTTCCAATGAATACAGCATCGTTGCCTTCCTCCAGCAGTTCGTCAACCGTGAACGCCTTGCCGGCCACAGCGTTGGTAATGATCTTCACGCCCAGTTCCTTCAGGCTGCTGATCTCCCGTTCCACCAAGGCCTTTGGAAGCCGGAATTCCGGAATACCGTACATCAGTACGCCACCGGCCGTGTGAAGCGCTTCATAGACAGTCACATCCCATCCTGCTTTGGCAAGCTGGCCCGCACAGGTCAGTCCCGCAGGGCCGCTTCCGATCACTGCAGCCTTCTTTCCGCAGGCAGGCGCCTTCCCGGCGTTTGCCTTGCCCGCTGCCATAGCAGTATCCGCCGCAAAGCGTTCCAGACGTCCGATGCCGACCGGTTCGCCCTTGATGCCGCGAACGCATTTGCTCTCGCACTGGCTCTCCTGCGGACAAACACGGCCGCAGATCGCAGGCAGCGCATTCTGGGACCGGATGACCTGATAGGCGCCTTCAAAATCGCCTTCCTTGATCCGGTCGATAAAATCCGGAATCGGTACATTCACCGGGCAGCCGGTCACGCAGGGAGCGTTCTTGCAGTGCAGGCATCGCTGCGCTTCTTCCACCGCGATTTCCGGAGTATATCCCAGCGCAACTTCCTTGAAGTTGCCGGCACGGACCACCGGATCCTGTTCGGGCATGGGGTGCTTCTGCAGACTCATATTGGCCATCGTTATCTCGCCTCCCCGGTCATCCGGCAAAGGTGCTTTTCCTTTGCCCTCGCTTCTTCAGGCCGGAACATACGTCCCCTCGCCATTGCTTCATCAAAGTCCACCAGGTGCCCGTCAAAATCCGGACCGTCCACACATGCGAACTTGGTCTCTCCGCCAACAGTCAGGCGGCATCCGCCGCACATTCCCGTTCCGTCGATCATGATGGGATTCATGCTGACAATGGTTCTGATCTTCGGCTCCCTGGTCATCTCACAGACAGCTTTCATCATCGGCAGGGGGCCGATGGCGATCACCGTGTCATAGTTCCGTCCGGCGTCAATCTGCTTCTGGAGCGCCTGGGTGACAAAGCCCTTATTGCCGTTGCTGCCGTCGTCCGTCATGATGATCAGGTTGGTGCAGGCAGCTTCCAGCTCGTCCTTCAGGATGATCAGGTGCTCGTTCCGGAATCCGACGATCAGGTCGACCTCTGCGCCTGCATCGTGCAGGGCTTTTGCCTGTGGATAGGCAATAGCCACACCGAGGCCGCCGCCGATTACGGCGCAGCGCCGGATCCCTTCTGTATGACTCGGCTCACCAAGCGGGCCGACAAAATCGAGCAGGCTGTCGCCCTCGTTCAGGGTATCCAGTTTTTCCGTCGTATATCCGACCTTCTGGAAGATGATGGTTACGGTGCCCCTCTCCCGGTCGTATCCGGCGATCGTCAGCGGTACCCGCTCCCCTTCTTCGTCAATCCGGAAGATAATGAACTGCCCCGGTTTTGCTTTCCGCGCGACCAGGGGCGCTTCGACCTCCATCAGCGTTACTGTCTCGTTCAGAACGCGCTTTTTTACAATTGGATACATACCTTCTCCTCCATCGCATATGAATACAGTTTATTCTACTCTATCCGTATTTCTTTCGCAACCAAATATCCTCTTTTCTTTGTTTCTTTCCTGTGCTATAATCGGACCATCAATGAAGATAAGGAGGTTTCCTTACTATGGCACTTGTTACCACTACCGAAATGTTTAAGAAGGCTTACGACGGCGGTTACGCTGTCGGCGCGTTCAACGTCAACAACATGGAAATCATTCAGGGCATTACCGAGGCCGCAGGCGAGCTGAAGGCTCCCGTTATCCTGCAGGTATCCAAGGGCGCCCGCGCCTATGCCAACCACACCTACCTGGTCAAGCTGGTTGAAGCTGCCGTGATCGAGAATCCGGAGATTCCGATCGCCCTGCACCTGGACCATGGTGACAGCTTTGAGCTCTGCAAGAGTTGTATTGACGGCGGTTTCACCTCCGTTATGATCGATGCTTCATCCAAGCCCTATGAAGAGAATATCGCCCTGACCCGCAAGGTCGTTGAGTACGCTCATGATCACGGCGTCGTGGTCGAAGCTGAACTCGGTACCCTGGCCGGCGTTGAGGATGAAGTTTCCGTCGACACCGACAAGGCAATGTACACTCATCCCGAAGAAGTAGTCGATTTCGCGACCCGCACCGGCTGTGACTCCCTGGCCATCGCTATCGGCACCAGCCACGGTGCATACAAGTTCAAGCCCGGCACCAAGCCCCAGCTCCGGTTCGACGTGCTCGAAGAGTGCGCCAAACAGCTGCCCGGTTTCCCGATCGTGCTGCACGGTTCTTCCTCCGTCCCGCAGGAGTTCGTTGCCGAGATCAATAAGTACGGCGGCAACATGCCCGGCGCCATCGGTATCCCGGAGGAGCAGCTCCGTCAGGCTGCTGCCAGCGCTGTATGCAAGATCAACATTGACTCTGACATTCGTTTGGCGATGACCGCTGTCATCCGCAAGTATTTCGCGGAGCATCCGGATCATTTCGATCCCCGGCAGTACCTCAAGCCCGCCCGTCAGGCTGTCAAGGACATGGTCGCTCACAAGATCGTCAATGTACTCGGCTGCAACGGCAAAGCATAATTCCCGCCAATGCACAACGGCTTCCGGAAAATTCCGGAAGCCGTTTTGTTGTTTGCGTGTGTCTAAACCGAAGGAATCGGGCAATGCCGCGTGTTGCTGCTTAAGTCCGGTGTACCGGCCGCGGTGCGCATACGAATCCTTGCGTCCGCAGGCGCGAATTCTTTAGCTGCATTAAAGACAGTTTATCTGTCTTTCACTCCCACATAGATCCGTTCCGCCTTAGGTTCGTACCGGTCCGTAAACAGTTCCTTTCGTTCCGTCAGGTCGATCCCTTCGTATTTCAGGCGGTAACTCTTGACCACATAACCTTCCTTGGCTTTTGAAACACTTTCCTGCTGGTCTTTGTACGTTACATAGGTCCCGTTAGTATCCTTGATATAGACAGGGCTGAAAGGTGCCGGCAGCGTTTCTGTGATCTCGGTTTCCAGTTCGTAACGAACGTCGCCCATATCCTGCCCGTACATGCTGACCTTGGCGATCAGACGTTTCTTGTTCGTAGGGTCCTTCTGTACCGCTGCAATAATGTAGATCGGGTCCTCCGTGTTGTTCTTGAAGGTCAGGTCGATCTTCCGCTTTCCGACCCAGTAAACGGTGGCGTCCTTCCCGTAGTCGGCATAGGATACGGAGTCGGAGTGAGGTTCACGTTTCAGAATCTGTAATCCGGCGCAGACGGCCGCCTGGTAGATCGTCGTGCTGGCCTGGCAGACGCCGCCGCCGAAACCTTCGACATGTTCACCGTACACATATTCGATCGCCGGATAAAAACCCCTGGCTTCCGTCCTTTCTCCGACAACACCGTTGAAGCTGAAGGTTTTACCCGGCTGCAGCACATATCCGTTAACGAAATCAAAGGCGTGCTGGATATTCATGTTCCGTTCGTCCGTCGAATGTTTGTCGATCGGAGTATATACGGAAGACCGGAGCATATAGTGTTTCATCAGGTCTGCTTTGTGGACGGATGGTTCCAGTCGTTCCGGCTGCAGTTCCACTGTTCCGCTTTCAAGCGTGGAGACCATCTGATACAGCCGTTCCTTGATCGGCTCGATGTTCAGCTGCATGCCGTATGCTTCATCGGTGAATGTAAACGGATAATCCAGTGACGGGTCAAATCCTGTCATCACCGCATCCGTTGCAGGTTTGTCAATCGCGCTCTTGATCTCGCTGAGCTTTGTATCGATGATCCCGGTGTTTCCATCCGGTTTTGCAGTATAGGCAACATAAGGTGTCTGCTCAAGCTGCAGCATTTGCTCATAGCGTTGTTCCTTATCTCCCGTGTGTCCCTGCTTCCAGGCTTCATTCATTACCTGTGCAGGATCCACATTGAAGCCAAGCATGTCTGAATCGATTTCCGCAACAACGCTTCCGTTCCATGTCAGCTGAACCTTCCATGCGTCATGTCGTTGCTGGATCTGGGACTGAACGGAATTCATTGCCTGCTGCGGCGTCATTCCGCCCAGATTGATCCCATCCACATAGATACCCGGACAGAACAGGTTGTCATAAGGCTCCACTTTTTCATTGATTGTCTTGCTGTGAAGGTAATTCTTCGCCGCAAAATACCCGCCGGTCCCGAGTGCCGCCAATACGAGCAGTACAGAAATGACTGCAATCGCATGGCCTTTTTTCTTTTGTTTGCGCTTTTGTTCCGGAGGCGGCGTCATCTGCATACGGAAGCCCCGTTGTGCACCGGTCATCTGGGACTGTTGGCCATAAGCCTGCTGGTAATCATATCTCTGCTGATAGGGCATCTGTGCGCCGCTCTGCTGTCCCATCGGTTGTTGGGCTGCCTGACCCCATCCATTCTGCTGCTGGGCTGTGCCGGTCTGCGCATACCCGCCCGGGATATACCCTCTTTGCATTCCGGAGGAAGCATACATGTTTTGTGCTGCATTCTCCACGCGCTGCGGGATCTGTTCATTCCGTTCCCTCCGTGTTCTCCGTGTCTGGTTCGCCATGCCTGCTTCCCTCCTTTCCCGCAGGTTTCCAAAGACGCCTGGAAATTCCATTGGTCGCGTCCGCAGACGCAAAACCTTCTTTATTCCTGACTGACTGTTGTCTCTGTTTCTTTTTCTGTTTCCTCAACCGGCGTGATCCCGGGTTTAGCAGCAGCTTGTTCCTCTGCCGCCAGCTCGGCCTTGGCGTCGCTGATCGCTTGCGCCGCAGTTCTCGGTTTATCGTCGTCAAGTCCTTCCGGCACTTCTCCGGTTTCCATCAGGGCAACAAATTCGGCGCGGTTCAGCGTCTCATACCGCAGGAGTGCTTCCGTCAACTGATTCAGCCGTTCCAGATACTGCGTCAGGATCTGTTTGGCCTTGTCATAACATCTGGCCAGCATTTCAGCGACTTCCCTGTCGATCTTTGCGGCAACTTCTTCGCTGTATTCACGGCTCTGTCCGAATTCCATACCGACAAAGACTTCCTGGTCGCTTCCCAGGTAGATCGTGCCGATATTTTCACTCATGCCGAACTGCGTCACCATCTTGCGGCAGATTTCTGTCGCACGCTTCAGGTCACTGGAGGAGCCGGTGTAGATCTCTCCAAGCGCAACTTCCTCCGCTGCATGTCCGCCCAGCATCATCGTGATCTGGTCCAACAGCTGGGTCCTGCTCATGTTGTCATGTTCCTCAGTCGGAAGCGCCAGCGTATGTCCGGCCGCCTGTCCCCGCGGAACGATCGTGATCAGGTGCACTTCGTCGCAGCCTTCCAGCACATGCCCGATGATCGCATGACCGCCTTCATGGCAGGCGACCATCCTGCGGTCTTTTTCATTGACCTTGTGGCTTTTCTTCTCCGGGCCCATCTGTACCCGTGCGATCGCGTCGATCAGCAGCTGCTGGTCGATCTTCTTCTTCCGGGCGCGTGCAGCCAGGATGGCCGCTTCATTCATCACATTTTCGAGGTCCGCGCCCGTCGCGTAAGGCATCCGCTTGGCGATGTTGTTCAGGTCGACGTCATCCGCCAGCGTCTTCCCCTTGCTGTGTACCTTCAGGATCGCAACGCGCCCGTTCTGGTCCGGATAATTGACGGTCACCTGGCGGTCAAAACGGCCGGGCCGCATCAATGCCGGATCGAGGATATCCCGGCGGTTTGTCGCGGCCATCACGATGATACCTTCATTCACGGCGAATCCGTCCATCTCGACCAGCAGCTGGTTCAGCGTCTGTTCGCGCTCATCATGCCCGCCGCCAAGTCCGGCTCCGCGATGGCGGCCCACTGCGTCAATCTCATCGATGAAAACGATCGCCGGAGCAACCTTCTTGGCCTGTTCAAACAGATCCCTGACGCGGCTGGCGCCGACGCCGACAAACATCTCAACGAAGTCACTGCCGCTGATGGAGAAGAACGGTACACCTGCTTCTCCGGCAACGGCTTTGGCCAGCAGGGTTTTTCCGGTTCCGGGAGGTCCGACGAGCAGTACGCCCTTCGGAATCCTGGCGCCCAGTTCCGTATACATCTTTGGATTCTTCAGGAAGTCAACCATTTCCTGAAGCTCTTCCTTCTCTTCGTCCGCGCCCGCAACATCAGCAAAAGTGACCTTGTTGCGGCTCGGGTCCTGCATGCGCGCACGGCTTTTTCCGAAGGACATGACCTTTCCGCCGCCGCCCGCCTGGGAGCGGATCATCACGAACCAGATTACCGCCATGATACCGAGCATGATCAGGTATGGCAGGAAATCATACCACCAGGGAATCACGACAGGGGCACGGTATTCGATCGTAAAAGGCAGTTTGTCTACCGTGATCTGGTCGATAGATACTCCCTTTGCGTTGGCTTCGATCTGGCGGACCGTGTCGAGGAAATCCTCTCCGATGGTCGTTTCAAAGTCGTAACCGCGTTCCGGAAAATCCTCCTGCGCTACGACCGTGGTTTTGGTGACGCCGACAAGGGAATTGTTCCGGATGGCAACCCGGCCGACCTTGCCGTCCTTGATCATTTCCAGCAGTCTGGGATATTCGATTCGCCGGTTCACTGTCTGGTTCAGCCCGCCGTTCAGCAGGATAGCAACCAGCAGCAGCGTTGCCAGCAGAATAATATAACCGGTGATTCCCCTGGATGGTTTTCTATTCAAAAAAGATTCCTCCTTCAGTTGCCGATTCATTCATCTTTCTCGTAAATTGCCGGAGAAAGAACCCCGATATCCGGCAGATTCCTGTAGACCTGGGCATAGTCGAGCCCGTACCCGACCACAAACGCGTCCGGAATGTCAAAACACACATAGTCAACAACCAGGTCCTTGACCTTGCGGCGCGCCGTCTTGTCCAGCAGCGCGGCGATCCGGATGGAAGCCGCTCCGCGGTGAAGCAGCATGCTCCGCAGGTAGCTGAGCGTTACACCTGTGTCGACGATATCCTCCACGATGATAACGTCCTTGCCGAGGATATCATTGTCCAGGTCCTTCAGCACCCGCACAACGCCGCTTGTTTTTGTAGCGTTGCCGTAACTGGAGATCGCCATGAAGTCTGTCGTCAGGGGCAGGTCGATCTCCCGGATAAGATCTGAAAAGAAGATCGCGGCGCCTTTCAGGATGCAGACAAGTACCGGCTTCTTTCCAGCGTAATCACGGGTAATCGTTTCACCGAGTTCCCTGACTTTACCGGCGATTTCTTCCTTCGTGACCAGGATTCTCTCGAGGTCCTGATAGATCTTAGCGTTCTGTTCCATATCGAATCTCTAATACTTATCCTTTCACAATAGCTTTGTTCCCCGAAGCGCTCGGGGGCGATCGAAAAGCCCCCGAAATTACTTCATCCAGGGCATTTCTCCGTGCCACGTCAGCCTGACAGGCTTTGCGGCGATATCCCATCCGGGAATATCCCCGGCCCCGACTCCGCACACCAGCAGGACTTCATCACCCTTGCATAGTAGCGGGATCCGGTCCCGGAACGGCTCCGGGATCTTCCGGTCTGTCAGATAATCCTGCAGTTTCCGGCTCCCCTTGCTTCCGAACGGTCGAATCCTGTCGCCGGGCTTCCTGGTCCGGATCTGGCATCCGGCTGTAAACCCGGCCGGAACCTCCTGAGTTCGTTTTCCGTCCCCGGGGTTGCCCTCTGAAGGCGTTTCAGTCAGGCGGAAGCCTTCAAAACAGGTATCCGGTCCGCTGACCTCCACAGGCGCCGGTGTCTCCCGCACCGGGCCGGTCAGGTGGAGAAAGCCGTTGCTTCTGCCTGCGTGATATCCGCCCGGCAGGTTGACCTTTCTCCTTTCTGACTTCAGCAGCTCAGTAAGCTGCCTGGTCTGGTCTGAGCTGAGTTCATGCTCATCCAGCTTCGGGCCGTTGGCCCTCCACCACATTCGTAAGGTCCTGCTTCGGATCGCTTCCGGAGCGTTTTCCAGTTCATCCGTCCCGAGCAGGTTCCCTTTTGCTGCCGCCGCGATAATCTCCCGTGCGGCGTCCTGCAGCGCTTCGTTATCGTTTCGAATCAGTCCTGCGGCTGTACAGATGTGCCTGACTGCTCCCGGTACGATCTCCTCCATCAGCGGGACCAGTTCCATCCTGATCCGGTTCCTCAGGTAAGTCTTGTCTTGATTGCTGGAGTCTTCCCTCCAGGCAATCCCGTCGTGCCGGAGTGCGTTCCGGATCTCATCCCTGCCCAGTTCCAGCATCGGCCGGAAGATGCAGATACCATCCGTTTCCTGTTCCTCTGCCATGCATTGCAGGCCGTCCGGGCCGGAACCCCGCATGAGCCGCATCAGGAATGTTTCCGCCTGATCGTCCGCGTTGTGTGCCAGCAGGAGGGCGTCCACCCCCGTTTCACGAATTGCCCTGCGATAGAATGCATACCGTGCTACCCGTGCTGCCGCTTCATCGCGGCGGCCTGCAAGGTCGGCCCGATAAACGCGGCAGTCAATCCCGATCCCGGAGCACAGATCCCTGACGAAGCATTCATCTCCGTCTGACTCCGCGCTCCTCAGTCCGTGATTGACATGGACCGCGGTTGCCCGCATCGCTCCTTTCCGGATCTCCGGCAGAAGCATCATCGTCAGCGCCACGCTGTCCGCACCGCCGGAAAGGCCGATCAGAAAGGATTTTCCCTCCGGCACGCGGATTCTGCTGCGCAGTGCTTCAAGTGAGCTTTCCATCACTGTCCGGCTGAAGGTGCTCCGCAGATCGCGCAGGGCTTCAGCTTGCTGTATTTGTCATTGGTCAGCTCGGAATACTTGAAGTGGCCCTGCAGCGGCAGATACCGTTCGTTGATCCGCTTACAGTTCTGATCCAGATGATAATACTCCCCGCCGCTCGGATTATAGTACAGGACGGTATCCGGATAGATCGCGGGCGTCTCGGTCGGAGACGGCGTTTCCGTAATCGAAGGATCAGGCGTATCCGCTGCTTCATACGTCTGCAGGCTCTGCGGGTCAACATACCACTCGTCACCTTCATTGACCATGATGATGCTGAGCCGGTACTTGACGGGATCCTTTCCGTTGTTGCGGTCCATCGTGGATACGACGGTCACCGTTCTGCTTGTGTCGTAATCCGTTCCGGACACGCTTTCCACTGCATAATCCTTCGGCGTCCGGTTGGCCATCAGACCAAATAGGGCGGTTTTCGCATTCTCGACCTTGTTCTGCCAGCTCGGCGCGCAGAGTGTCAGCATGTCGTCCTGGCGGTTGGCGCTCCAGTAGTAGAAGAAGGTTTCCAGCCGGTCTGTCACGTTCGACGTTGTCTGCGGCGGGGGGGTAGGCGTCACAGGATCAGGATCTGTGATCGCTGCGACGGCCGGTTCCGCTGTCCCCGGTGCAATGGCGCCGGGAGCGGAGACCACCGTCGGGTCCCCTCCTGCCTGTCCTGCAGGCTGCGTAACGCTTCCCTGCTTCGGTGATACAAATCCAATGACCGTGACGACCGCCAGCAAGGCAAATACGATCGTATAACAGATGGTCTTGTTCCTCGCAACCAGTGGTTTGATCCACAGCAGAACAGTCGTCGCAACAGCAAGGATCAGGAACACCCATTTCAGGAATCCCATCGTGGGCACGAACATTCCGAGTGCAAAGAGAATCAGCAGGATCGCGCCGAGAACCAGCAGATCCGTGTCTGACATCACAAACGGTTTGCGGCGGACGGGCACGGGCTGCGGAACGTATCCTCCGCCGTTCAGCGGCATCTGGCCGTTTGTTTCCGGTGGCATGTTCACCGGAATCTGCTGCCCGCGGCCCATCTGGTTGTAGGCATTATAACCCTGTCCGTATCCGGCAGGCTGATATCCCTGTGTATTGTACGGCTGTTGATAAGGAGTCTGGGGAATATAGCTGGCTCCGGGCGCCTGATTGCCGGGATAGGAATAGCCCATATTTCCCTGACCGGCCGTCTGGGCATAGCCGTTCCCTTGGGGATATCCCCCCTGACCCGGATACCCCTGCATTCCCTGGGGATAATTCTGCTGCGCATACGGATTCTGATAAGCTCCCTGATAGGGCACTGCCGGCGGCTGGCTGTCGGTATTGCGCGTTTGCTGGTATCCGCTTTGACCGCCAACAACCGGCTGGCTGCCCGTAACCTGCGGCGTCTGATACACGCGTTGGGTCGGTTGATAGCCGGGCTGCTGAGGCTGATAGCCAAGCTGCTGAGGCTGATAGCCGGGCTGCTGGGGCTGCTGATAGCCCTGGAAGGCCCTCCCCCCTGGATAACTGCCCGCCGGGTAATCCGGCTGGACGCCGTAACCCTGCCCCTGAGCATTATTGTAATCGTTCTGATTCATGGATTCTTCCCTTTCTGCCGGGTCCCGACCTCCGGGAATCCGACTGCATGAATCATTATCGGAATCCGATAATAACTCAATATAAAATTTTATCATTCTTAATGGAAGTTGTAAACTCTTTTTTCCGCAATTGACACTCACTTCAGGCCTATGATAATATAATGTAGTTTTTTGAGAAATGGAGGGGTTCCGGTTGGCTTCTCGGACTCGTTCATCTCATCAGACAAAAACAGACATCCTGATCGGCGTCATGTCGGTTGGTCTTTATATTCTCCTCGGGGTTACTTTTTTTCTGTGTCTTTCGATCAACAATGTGTTCCTGCGGATCATCAACCGTACCCTGGCTACCACTCTGCTGACCTTTACTGCCATGACCATCGCCATGCACGCTGTATATGGCGGGTTTGACGTGGGACGGAAAAAGAATAAGCCGGTGATTTCCGCCCTGATCGGCAGCACGGTAATCACTGACCTGGTGACCTATCTGCAGCTCCAGATCATGAACGTGAACGAGAGCAATAATCAGCGTCTGATCCTTTTCGGGCCGGACTTGCTGTGTCTCCTCCTCTGTATCCTGCTTCAGATCCTGATCATCGTGCTCTTTGTCCGCATTGGCAATCAGATTTATTTCAACTTTACCCCGCCTCGCAGTTGCCTGGTCATCCTCGGGTCTCCTTCCCAGGAGGCGGATATGCGGCAGAAAATCGGGCGCTATTATCTCCAGTGGCGGGTGGATGATGTTGTTCTTTATAATGTGCCGGATCTGGACCGCCGGATCAAGAACGCGGATGTGATCTTCCTCGGCAATGTTCCCGAAGGTGCAAAGTTTGCCCTCCTGAAAATCTGTTACAATGACCGGAAGGACGTCATGAGCAAGGCGCAGCTGGAAGATATCATGCTCTGTAATGCGCGTCCCGCCATCGTTGATGACGCTGCCTTCCTTGCCATGGAGTATAATAAGATCACTGTCTTCCAGCGCTTCGTAAAGCGTTTCGGTGATATCGTCCTCTCTGTCCTGGCCCTCGTACTCCTCTCTCCCCTTCTCCTGATTATCTCGATCCTGATCAGAGCGGAAGACGGCGGCCCTGCCATTTTCACCCAGCCCCGCGTGACGGCAAACGGACGCACCTTCATCATCAGGAAGTTCAGGACCATGGCTCCCAACAGCAGCCAGAACGACATCCAGGTTTCCGTTGCGGAGAATGACCCCAGGATCACCAAGATCGGTTCTTTCCTCCGCCGCTACCGCCTGGATGAGCTCCCCCAGTTCTATAATATCCTTGTCGGTGATATGTCCGTTGTCGGGCCCCGGCCTGAAATGATGGCCAACGTCGCCCGGTACAAGACCAAACTGCCGGCCTTCGTTTACCGGGAAAAGATGAAAGCCGGCTTAACCGGTTATGCCCAGATTGAAGGACGCTACAACACATCCGCTGAGGACAAGCTGATGCTCGATATGATGTATATTGAGAGCTTCTCGATCTGGCTGGATGTAAAGCTGATCCTCCGCACGTTTACGGTTCTGCTGAAGCCGGATTCGACCCAGGGATTCCAGCGTTCACCGGGTGAGACAGCCCGCCAGGCAGCCCTGAAAAAAGGCGCCACCCGCGGATTCCAGAAATTCAGCACACAGTCTCAGACAGTCATCCGGGAGGATCCCGTAGTTCGTGGATATCATAACGTCAATACGCCGCCTGAAACCGGCGAAAAGGCGGCGCGTCAGCAAGTCAATCCGGTCCGGGGATACAAGTATACCCCGCCTCAGGATATGATCACCCGGAGTGTAAAGACTCAGGGCGTCGAAAAACTATCTGATATCAATAGGTGAATGGAGGTAAGCATCAATGAACACAACACTTCTTATCATGGCCGCAGGTTTGGGATCCCGGTATGGCGGCAACAAGCAGATTGACAGAATCGGCCCCAACGGTGAGATCCTGATGGAGTATTCCATTTATGACGCGGTGGAAGCCGGCTTTGACAAGGTCGTCTTTGTCATCCGCAAGAGCATGGCCGATACCTTCCGTGAAATGATCGGTGACAAGATCGCGAAGAAAGTCGAAGTGGCCTACGCTTTCCAGGAATATGATACCCTGCCCGACGGTTTCGTCCCGCCGGCTGACCGGACAAAGCCTTATGGAACGGTCCATGCTGTCGTTTGTGCGAAAGATAAGATTCATGAGCCGTTTGCCGTTATCAACGCGGACGATTACTACGGTAAGGATGCCTTCAAGGCGATGGCCGACTGCCTGCACCGCATCGCGAATGAAGAGAACAAGGCTTCCATGGTCGCCTATTATCTGAAGAATACCATTTCCAAGAACGGCCACGTGACCCGCGGCATCTGCACGAAAGACGAAACCGGCCATCTGGTGAAGGTCGTTGAAACCTACAGCATCCTGCCCTTCCCGGACGGTACCATCCGCGACATTCACGATGATCCCAACGGTGTCATTCTGGATCCCGATGCTCTTGTTTCCATGAACATGTGGGGCTTCACGCCTTCCTTCTTCGATGCCGGGATCAAGTACCTTTCAGACTTCCTGAAGGATGAATCCGGCGATCCGCTGAAGAAGGAATGCCTCCTCCCCGCTCTGGTTGACAATCTCATGCATACCCAGGGCCTGCAGGTGGAAGTCCTGTCCACCAACGCTGTCTGGTTCGGCGTCACCTACAAGGAAGATAAGGAATACGTCGCGTCCGAGCTCAAAAAGCTTCACGACAACGGCAGCTATCCTCCTGTACTCTAATTGAAGGGAGATTTCCTATGAGAATTCTGCTGACAGGTGGAGCCGGCTTTATTGGCTCCCACACCTGCGTTGAACTCTGCAATGCCGGCCACGATCCCGTGATTGTCGATAACTACATCAACAGTTGTCCTGAAGCGATCCGCCGGATCGAAAAGATCGTCGGCCATCCTGTTCCCCATTACGAAGCCGACGTCTCCGATAAAGCTGCCTTGGACAAGATCTTCTCCGAGAACGATTTCGACTGTGTGATCCATTTCGCAGGTCTGAAAGCTGTCGGCGAAAGCGTTGCCCAGCCGCTGCGCTATTACCGGAACAACCTGGATACCACCCTGACCCTTTGTGAAGTCATGCAGGCGCATGGTGTCAAGCGGATCGTCTTCTCGTCCTCCGCCACCGTGTATGGCAATCAGCCCGTTGTGCCTTACCGGGAAGATATGCCCTCTGTCGGCTGTACCAATCCCTACGGCTGGACAAAGTTTATGATCGAGAAAATCCTGGAAGGCCAGGCTGCTGCCGATCCGGAATGGAGCGTTGTCCTCCTTCGTTATTTCAATCCCATCGGCGCTCATTCCTCCGGCCTGATCGGGGAAGATCCCTCCGGTATTCCGAATAACCTCATGCCCTATATCGCAAAGGTTGCTGTCGGCGAACTGGAAAAGCTCTCCGTTTTCGGCAATGATTATCCGACGCCTGACGGGACCGGTGTCCGGGACTATATCCATGTGGTCGATCTCGCCCGGGGGCATGTCAAAGCCTGCGATTACGCAAAAGACCATTCCGGCTCGGAGATCATCAACCTCGGCACCGGCCACGGGTATTCCGTTCTGGATCTGGTGAATACCTTCACCCGCGTCAACAACGTCCCGGTTCCCTACGTGATCGCCCCGCGCCGTCCCGGTGACATTGCCGAGAACTACGCGGATCCCTCAAAAGCCAAAGAACTCCTGGGTTGGGAAGCTGAAAAGACCCTCGAGGACATGTGCCGCGACACCTACCACTTCCAGCACAACAACCCGAAGGGCTACCACGGTTGATAAACCCGATACAAAAACGCTGAGCTGTTGCGGCTCAGCGTTTTTCTTCGGTTTATTTCTCTTCCTTCTTTTTCTTAATCCAGATATACCCTGTAATCCCGAGGCCGATCAGGAAAACAACATTCCCGATCACAGAAACCCAGGTCTTTGCATCCCCTGTCAGATTCAATCCGACAATGGCAACAATCAACCCGATGATCCACATCGCGCAGCCGATCACCGTCAGTTTCTTCTCCATGGATCAGTCCCCCTGTTCGTCGAACTGCTTCTCCAGTTCGGTCACTTCATCCCTGCGTTTCTGCTGTGCTTCTTCATCCATTTCTTCAATATCGCTCATATAGCTCCTGACGATTGCTTCTCCCCAGGTCACCGCGTCCGTAATCCTGTACTGATGCAGTTCCCGGGTATAGAAGTCAAAGTAATCGTTTGAGTATACCGGCAGCACCGGCAGCGTCTCCGAGATCTTCTCCTGCAGTTCCACCCATTTCTTCATGAAGGAAACCACGTCCGTCGGTTCTGTGCGGACCATTTTCCGTGCCATGATGGCCAGTTCCCTTCGGCAGTCCGTCAGGTTGCCGCTGTAGTCCTCATCCGGCGCCATCAGCTGAGTATCGAAGTAGATCGAGAAGTTTTCGCCCAGGTAGAGCAGGTCGTACGTGCTCTTTCCCTCATAGTTCTTTTCGATCAGTTCCATGTCCACGGGCTTCAGGGCCAGCTGGATCCCAGCCTCCTCCAGGTTCGGCAGCAGGTACCGTTCCAGCAGGTCCCTGGCTTCCCCGGATTCCGGCATCCCCATCGTCAGCTTCAGTCCGACCAGCTCGCCGTTGATTTCCTTGTACCGGACTCCTTCCTCATATCTCCCGCCGTTTTCATTCAGCGTCCATCCGGCGTCTGTGAGCTTCTTCTTTGCCTCTGCGATACTGAATCCGTACTGCTTCACGCCGTCCAGCGTGATTGCCTCTTCCCCGATCTTCTCCGCCAGTTCCCCTGAAACCACCATCTGCCCTTTGGCCAGCCGGTACATCCATTGCCCGATCCCGCAGAAAGCGTCCATCCGCACGCCGGCAGGCCCGGCGTATTCCTGGATATACCGTTCCCTGTCAAAGCACAGGGCGATCGCCTTGCGTACCGCAAGCTCCTGTACCGGTATACTGTTCTCCATATAGCGGATCAGTGTCAGTCCTGTCCGTTTGTACCGGGTCATGTCGTATCCGCTCTCCGCCCGCTGCAGTCGCAGGCCGCTCCGGATGGTCTCTCCCATCGTCACCTTGTTCAGCAGTCCGAATTCGCCGTCCTTCAGTTTCCGGATCATATCCCTGTTTTCCGCCAGCGTATACCGGACCGTGCGGATCTCAGGCTTCCATCCGTCTTCATTTCCCTTGTACTTCGGATTGCGTTCGAAGGTGGCGGTTTTCCCGTCAAAGCTCTTCAGTGTATAGGGTCCGGATACCGTCTTCGGATGGGACAGGTAGCCCGTCTTCCGGTCGGTTACCGTCTTCTTCAGCATCTCGCCTGTCAGCGGCTCGGAAAGATAGATTCCCTCTCCTTCGTCAAACACGACCACTCCCGGGGCGATCTCCTCGATCGGGTATGGATGGATGTCCAGCCGGCTCAGCTCGTAAAAGTACGGCAGCGCTTCCGCCTTCACCTGTATCTGCATCATCTGGTCCGTGATGACCTTAACCCCGGAAAGCACCCTGGATTCCCCGCTCAGGTATTCGTCGCTCCCGACCAGCCAGGAGTAATCCTGCGTCTGCCCCCCGCATTCCGTTACCGCCTTGTCCATCCCCAGCAGGATGGAAAACGCGTAGTCGTATGCGGTGATCCTGGCCCCGTTCGAGAATTGAAGGTCTTCGTAGAAAACCAGCACGTAAGTCCGGTTTCCGTCCTTGTCGTTCATCGCGATTGCGTTCTGGACGACGCTGTGGTCGTAGCGGTACCGCACCAGATCCTTGTCCCAGACCACCGGCGAATAGGCATGCAGCAGATCCTGCACGTCCAGGTCGCTTGTCGTCCCGCCCCACATTTCGGTAAAGAAGCAGCCGCGTAAAGGAGTCGGATTCCCGACCACCAGCTGTTCCCGGCTGTCCTCCATCCATTCGTTCTTCTCTTCCGCCAGTCCGCCCAAAGGCAGCATAAGAATGGAAAGAAGAAGCAGCCACGCCAGTACCTTTTTCATCATCTTCCTTCCCCCTTACTCCAGGCAAATACCAATCTGCAGATAGGTAGTTGCCAGTCCCAGCGGCGTATCGGGATCCGGCTCCATCTCCGTGCCCTCCGGCACATAGATCACCATGTATTCCTCATCCCGTCCCGGATTCGTCCCGGCGACTCGGATCCTCATGGCAATATATCCCGGGATCTCCGGACTGTCAATACTGTAATCCTCTCCGGTCAGCACCGTCTTGTCGTAGGTTTCATGTGCCTTCTTCCCGTCCAGGTAGACATACCGGATGATCAGCTTGTTCGGCAGCGGTTTGTACCGCACGATAACAAGCTTGTCCTCCCAGATCGTCCCCTTGACGATCTCGATATCCACCTCATACCCGGGAATCTTCGGGGAAACGACGTAGTAGTTGTCTCCCGGCATATAAACGACCTGAACCTTCGGCAGGATCTCTTCCTCTCCCGCCATGTACTTCACCGTCAGCACCACCGGATCGATCACATGCGTCTCCAGTTTCCCGAAAATCACCAGCCGCCCGTTGGTCTGCGCGTCCGCGCAGGTGGACAGGGCAATGATCTTCGTTGCCCCCGCCGCCGCTTCCGCGTCAAATACCTTGATTTCCGTACCGACCCCCACGTCGTTGCTCCGGTCACCTCTCAGGAAGCTCATCACTTCCCCCCTCCGGTTCCCGACGCTGTAGATCTGGCTCTCATAGGCGTCCGTGGTCACCGCGGCGAACAGGGTGATGTCGTAGGCGTTCTTTCCGGCTACGATGATGCCCGTCTGATGCCGCTTGAAGTAGCTTTTCTCCATATACTTGTCCAGCGCGCCGAACATCGCCCCGTTGTCCATGTGGTGCCCGTAGATCAGGTTATAGGTGTCCGAAAGGTCGGCTGAATTCCCCGCCGCCAGATAGATTGCCCCCGTCAGGGCCACATTGCCGTATACGTCATGGGAAGCGTAATAAAGATCGTCTGCCCCCTGCATCACCGGGTAGTCGATTGTCGTGTCGTACATCGTCAGCCAGGCCCGGTAGTCCCCGTTAATCGCGGCCAGCTGTTCCGCTCCTTCGTTCGGACTGCCCGGTTCGATCACGGACGGCTTGTAGCGCAGCAGATCCCAGGCGGAAGACTTCGCCCGGTATTCCGTCGCGAAGCTGTCGTACAGCACATAGCTGGAATAGAGGATCAGCACCGTAGCAAGCAGCCCGGACATCAGGGAAACCATCGTATTCCCGATTTTACACATAGCAAGCACAGCGTCCACGGTTTTCCGTGTCGCCCCGGCTGTCCTTACCGGATTTTGAAGGATATCCTTCATTGGATCCCTTGCCATGTATCCTCCTAAAAAAGCAGTTTCGTCCGAAGAGGTTAAGTGGGCGCTGATGCGCGCGGTGCGCGGGCCGGCACCGGCCGCGGTGCGTGTGCGTTTCCTTGCGGAAAGCCCCCTCCCTTACTCATAAGTTATTGCGTCTTAACAGAGTAATAACCACACCTTGTATCTCTTCGAGCCTTACCGGCCCGAAGTATCGACTGTCCATTCCTCCGTTCCGCAGGTCCGCCATCACGAAGTACTCTCCCGTTTCCAGCTTTACCGGATAGCTGACCCTTCCTTCGTAGGGCTTCGTCGGATGGAAGATATTGCTTTCAATGACAGCATTCCCATTAACGATAAGCCCTTGTTCCTCCGTCACGTCCACGATATCCCCGCCGCAGGCCACCACCCTGCAAACGTATCGCTGGCCTTCCTTATCGATCACCACGATATCCTGTGCCTTGATGTTTCTCTCCAGCCGGTAAAACAGCAGCAGGTCACCCGTGTCCAGCCGCGGGGACATGTCCCCGTTCGGCATCATGGTCAGCCCCACAATGTGGAACATCAGCACATAGAGCACCGCCGCCAGGGCGATCAGCCGGAAAAGAAGAGAGCGAACTGCGCGTACACGCCGGCGGTGTTTCTTCCGCTTAGCTGCCGCCTGGTCGTCTGCCTTTGGCTGCTCAACGATAACCGCTTCAACCGTCTGCTCAGCCGGTTTCGTCTTCACGCGCTGCTCCTCCTTTCGAGTCTGTTCCCGGTTCGTGTCATTCTGAAGCCAAAGCTTTGAGTGCCACGCCTCTTTCCCTGCAGTCCCCATCATACTTGCCCGGACATCACTGCCGAGCCTTGTATCGCAACATAATTATCTCACCTTTCCTTCCTGCATGCAAGTGTAGGAAAGTGAAGTTTTTTTCTGCGGTTTTCGCGCTGACAGAGCAGAGGCCACGGGCATTCCGGTCGATAATAAGGTTGACGAAGTCCTCCGCTGTCGGGATCTCAGAAATATACTTTATATGGGATTCCTCTGCACAAATCATCAGGCTTCATTGTTATATGATTACCACTGTTACCACTGAATCTCACAATACCATATCTTTTTGTGAATCTTTCTCCGGCCCTCCCGATGATTCATGAAGCCGTTTCCCATGATGGTTTTCCCGTCAACCAGCTTCCGTAGCCTGTCCAGTGCATCCGGTGGGCATCAGTGGAAGGCTGATGGTGAGTTCTGTTGGCTCGTCAGCGCTGGTTTCCTCTGATTCTGTGCTATCTGCCGTCGCGTTGCTGGCATCGTCCGTCTCTGTGCTCTCTTCCGCACACCCGTTGATGGCATCAGCTGTCTCTGTGTCCGTGTCGGCCGCTACCATCTTTTCCTCCGTGCCCACGCTCTCGGTGGTGCTGTCATTCGCATCACTCTCCTGAAACTTAAATCCGACTTCCTCAAGGCTATCAATCAGTCCGTTGACGATCTCCGTGTCCGTATCATCGGGGAATTCCAGGTTTCCGTCTCTGGTCACCGTGAATTCCGCGATCTGGTAAGCGTAGGACGGGATCCCTTGGTAAACCGGTTTCTCATCCAAGGCTTCACCGATGGCTTTGACCATCCTCTTTCTGTCCGTTGCTCCGTAGTTGATTCTCATGGTATTCACCTCCTCGCCTGTGGCGGTTGATTTCTCGATACCGGATGCCATCCGGATCATGCGCATATTACCTCTGAATGAGAATTCACAGGAGACGGAAGTCTTAACTGATTATGACGAAAAGCTTATGAATTTTGTATACTGTATCCAATCAAAGCACAAAGAAAAGAGGAGCCGAAGCTCCCCCTCTCTCACGAATAACCCAACTTCCTGCAATCATCACAAACCGTTTTCCCAAGAGTCACGTAGAAGCCTTTCCCGCAGTGAGGGCACGGTTTGCTTAATCCAACCGAATCTTTGCTTTCTCGATCAAAGAAGTCAAACGTGGCTCCGCCGTTGACCTTTTCCAGGCTGTCCAGGTCGAGTTCTATTTTATCCATTCGTGTTCACTCCCGTTTATTTTCTTCATCCAGTTCTTTCTTCCCCATCAGTATAGCTCATATTAGAGCTGACGTGGAGAGGAAGGACGGATGGAGAGTGTGGATAGGTGGATCGGTTGCTTCCTTTCCACCTACCCACGCTTACGCTGTGATCTTCCTTTGGAAGTACTGTTGATCGATTGATCTGTTTTATCAGTCTTCCTCCGTGTTCTTCCTGCGCTTCATCGCGATGACCAGCAGGACGATACCACCAACCAGGATCAGGGCGTAGGGGGCGAAACGGGATACGTAGCCGGTCGGGGAGATGAGTTCCAGAGTATTTGCAATTGCGATTGTGTGTCGACCCGATGTATTGTCATTCGTGTCAGCTGTAGTTGTCACGGTGCCCACATTAGACTCGTATGCCGCGTTGGTTGTATCTATAACTTCTTCCGAATTTTTAGCAGAAGGAGCAGTGCCCCACGTAATATTCTTTGCTGTACCTGCGGTACCATCCGTTGTAACAATGGCTTGATATGCTGTTCCTGTTACATTATTTGTTTCAAACACTGTAACGGAAGTTCCGCAAGGAATGCCAATATACTTAATAGATCCATTGTGTGCCAGTGTTGCAATACCATCCAATGAACTTGCAGCTACTGCATTATGCGTATAATCAGTCACCGTCCCAGATGTCGTCGCATTAAGCTTAACAGCTTTAGTTACGGCTGAATTTGTGAAATTAATAGAGAACGGAAACTGATGCGTACTCATGGCATTATCGCCACTCAAAGTCTTTGAGATAGTTAAATTAAATGTATAATAACTATCTGCGCTAACCGCTGTGGTACCATCCGTTGTTCCAGGCACAAATCCATTTGTCTTGGCAGCTGCGTTAACTGTTTTTGTTCCTGTTGTTCCATCGTTGATATCGTTGTCATTATACATGCACACATATCCATACACATCCCAAGCAGATGCACCAGAATCTCCTGATCCATCTTTAACATATACATCAAGGTACCGAACATGGCTTCCGGCAGAATTCCCGGTTTTTGTCTCGGTAACACCAGACATCGCATAAGTATCACCGCTAGTTGTAAGAGTCTCAGTAATCACGTAGCGATATACTCCAGCAGCACCAAACACAACACCGGAGAAATCAAGAGATAAATACTTTGTGTTTGCTGTTCCTGTAGAACTTGTTGAAAGCGTTTCACCGGTTGACCATGTTATGGTTCCTGTTGATCCCGACACATCATTAACCTTTAAACCATCTAACACACCTGGTTTAGTAACAGCAGATACATTATTGCTGTCAACAATCGTATTGCTGCTATTTGTTGCATCTGCAGTTATTGTGTAAGTATAACTAATTGTCGGCGCATAAACAGTTGTTGTTTCATCAACATTATAAGCTGTTATTTCCTTAGCAATTTTAACAGACTCATTAATTGTGGATGTAACAACATTGTTTGCAACTGTACCATATTTACCCCCGGTAAGAGACGCCCCATCATCTGCATACGCCAGTCCCACCATCGCGATCATCATAATCGCAAGTACCATAGCCCCTATTTTCTTCATTTTGTTTTCTCCTTTCAAATTCTGTTTTTCTGTCCGGTTCCTGAATTCATTTTCATTGCCGTTTTCCTCCAATTTCTTTCCACGTTGTGGTCATCCACATAGTCGTTCGTCTTGTTCCTAACCACCGGGATCACCACGGCTTCTACATCGTCTCATCCTCCAGGATCACCTCCTGGTCCGGATCCACAGCCTTTCACGCGAGGAACCGTCGATGGATATCCGCGAGGCACTGTGGAAGCTCCACTTCCACTCGTCCACATTCCGAATACTGTGGAATGAGTCACTTGTGGATCGCCTCTGCTTCTCGTCGTTCCACTTCTGGCAACGTGGATCGGTGTTCTGCTCCAGGTAGTAAGACTACGGGGTATTGCTTGATAGCTCGGATTCCCTCTCATACGAGAGGTCCCAAATCTTCTCATCCAACACCACCCCGCTCTCCTGGCGGTCCCTTTACCCAAAGGTTTTCTCTGGGACAGGTCGGAGCAGTTGGCTTCACTACTCGCTGTTGTGCAAATGCTCCTTGTATCGTTGGAGTATGGTTAACCCAGATATTGTCTGGGCTATACCCTTTTACGTTAGTTCCTCCAGACGAATATTGTTGGTTAGTTGTTATCTGTGTTTCCTCTCGCGCCGTGTGTTTACCGATGTATATGGTTTCTTCTTCCTGTACCACATCTTGAATCGCGTTTGTCTTGTTGCCATGGAAGGCAAAAGACAATTTGGTTCTGTACTTCCACCCACTCACGCCAAACAGGAAGATACCGATAAGCAAGAGCAGTAGGAAGGGGATGTGGTTGGATATATAGCCTGTCGGAGCAACAATTTCATTCTGCGTAGAATTAGTAAACTCCACATATTTGTCACCATTCATGTATATATCGCCTGTGGTTGCGCTAGATACACTGTTTCCGAATGTGCCACTAGCCCCGCTCTTTATCTTATGGCTTGGATGATAATCACCATAACTGGTTTCTGTAACTGTGATTGTTCCACCAGCTGGGATAAATATTTTGACTCCCTGATAATGCTGAAGTGAAATATTTGTTATTTCACCGTTTTCATTTGTTGTGTATGTGTCTGACGTACCATCGACCCAATTAATACCATCTGTTGTTGTTTGCATAGTATATGAATAAGCTTTGGGATCAGCCTGATCCGTTGTCGCTTCCAGTCCGGTTACTTTAAATGTGAACGTATCCGATAGCGAAGCGTTATCTGGATTCTCAACCACCTTATAAATGTATAATAGCACATCACCACTCATAAATTCATTAGTAAATGTCAGCACCGAATCTTCAGTTACTGTGATTGCTTTCCATTTTCCATCGGTGCTTGGTTGTGCAGTTTCACCTATCGTATAATCTATTGTCGTGTTATAAGCATGTCCGTTTGGAGCATCTCCCTCCTCAATCTTCAGTATGGCACCGTATGGAACTGTCAATGTAGTAGTATCAGTTCCACCATGTATCATTGAAAGATTAAAAGATGCTGTCTTTCCATCATTTCCAGTCTTAATCTCATCTCCATTCAGTTGATAGTTTTTCACAACAGTTGTACCATCTGTGTTATACAAAGTTGCAATGAATGGAAATGCTACAGGAGTAGAAGTCTCAGATTCATCATCAAGTGTTTTATTTATTGTAATAGTTTTTGTTTTACGAGTATTCTTCACTGTGATTGTTTGATTGCTTATGATCTTAGTAAATGTAACAGGTGTTTCTCTAAATGTTTTGCCATCACTTGCATATGTTGTATCATAACAATCCTGTGCTGTTTCAGCCACGGTAAAAGTCGTTCCCATTGGGATGCTAAATACTTTCGTTTTTTGATTTCCTGGCAAAATCAAGTCAAATGATTCAAGATCATTAATCTCGCTTGTGCAGTCCATGTCTTCATAGTCAATTAACGTTCCTATAAAGTTGAATGTCCCTGCAGTTGTCAGAGAATCGCTGAGTGTCTTTGTGACAGTAACGTTTATCTTCTTTCTGGTATTGGTAAAAAGCATAGTACCATCGTCTGGAATTGTTTTTGTACATATCAATCCACTTTCTTCTTCGCCAGGTGTTCCTGTTTCTGGAATCCACTGATTTTTTGTATCATACCAGGCATTTGAGGTTTCTGTTACTTTCAGAACAGCTCCAACTGGAACAGTAAGCACTTTCTCTCCGTTATGTGTAAGGGTGAAAGTAGTCTTTCCTCTTGCGAATCCATCATATACCCATGGATCACGTCCATTTGGCAAATACAACGAAGCCGTGAAATAGAAGACTGATTTCCCGCTCTCATCTGCGCTTGTTCCATCACTCACTACCTTTTTTATGGTTATTTCAGCAGTTTTAGCCTGATAATTCGTGATATAGAAATCATATCTCATCCAATTATGAGTATTGCTGTCCACCGAATCGATTCTCAATCCAATTGGGTTGACATAAGCTGGTTGATTCGGGGAACCAAGTTCCAGTTTGCCCGCATTTGTGACTGTAAACAACACAGCATTTTCCAAAGGCCGGTAGTTTTCCACCGGACCCTTTTCAACCAGATAATATGTTCCCGGCATAAGTACTCCGGTTTTAAAAGCTTCTGTCAGGTTGGGAATGATTCCATAAGTATCCGAATCACTCTCGTCAGACCCAGTAACAAGCTCCTCAAATCCTTCTACAGGAAGATAATCCATTCTCCAACCATTAGCACCCAGCTTTTCTTTATAAAGAGCAAAATGAACATCGGGTACTTTATCTCCAGATTCATTTACTTTTATGAAGCGAATCGTGTATTCCTTGTTTTTTACCGTTAAGACCTTTATTACATCAATGTCGCTTGGATCATCAGGATCAGGGTCAGTGAGCGTGTAATAATTTGAATAATCACCACCAGTCACACTCACTTGGTCATTGGTGAGAGTGATTTTCAGAGGTTCAACAGTCCCATGATAGCTAGTTGGATCATCTGTCTGTGTTGCAGCTTGATAACCAGCTGGCACACTTGTTTCAGTTAAGGTATACTCCTCATCTTGTCTCAAATACGCTATTGTGATCAGGCCATTTTCATCTGATATGTATTTTTCAGAGCCTGCGATCTGACCGTTTCCATCCGTCAGTACAAATTCAGCATTGGGTAATGGATTGCCGGACATGTCAGTTTTCTGAATCTTTATACCAGGTCTGCTGTTTATCATAGTGTCCTCACGGACATTGCTAACTGATGTGTCTATAGTTCCTTTTTGATATGTCACCGTATAATCATGATCTGTTGCTGTTAAGCCATATTCTTTTCCATGTACTCTGTTAGTGCCGCCAGACGTTATAGGCGTTATAGAAGAATAACCCATTACAGTCATTCCATCAGCATCTACAACCGGATCCACGATTTGCACTTCACGAACTACATAGTTATTAAACGTCAGACCACTTGGAATGCTGTCGAAATACCAGTACAGGGATGTATTGCTCGTCACCAGCTTACGAACAGTTCCTAAAACGGGTTCTGAAGCAAGCGTTCCATTATTATCCTCAGTGTATACCGCAAAATAGACTGGATCGCGTTCTTCCATAAATGCTGTATCGGTCCATTTTTTGGTTAAGCGGAGTCCCCATCCTTTCATATTATGTACTTCGACGGTATAGTCACTGTCTGTAAACGTTTTTTCCGTCTTTGTTGTATATTTTATCGGCTGTGATGATCCTTCCTTGATTGCATATTCCTGCAATGAATAACCGTCTGGTATTTCATAGCCAAGTTCTTCAACCATGAATCGCGTTCCACTCAGCAATTCCCTGACTTCAACTGTATAATTTACCGGGATTTTGGATATAGAACCATACATAGAAGTGGAGTATATTGCGATCTGTTTCTCTTCATCAGTCAAATCATCGTAGTTAGTACTTCCGGAAGGAAGAGGCGCGAACTTCTGAGTCTCATCGTTCCAATAACAATACACACCATTTTCATTTTTCACATAATAACTATGCATATTTGCAGCTTTAATCTCTTCATCAATATCCGTTCCCAAATATAAACGGAATGTGAAAACAGTACTGTCATTGTCGATCGGTGTTTTTCCATCTTCCTCATACAGCTTCTTTGTAATATATAATGTCTTAAGGATACTTTGATCAATATGATTTACATATTCTGCCTTAGGACGTACTTTGATTGCTTCAAAATCAATGGAATAATCCTTCCGACTAGCATCTCCATTCGACTCTGTCTCTATCACACCTCCGTCTACAACAGTCTTCTCGTTAACTGTAACCGAATCATATACTTGCGGGTCGATATAGCATTCTGTTACTTTGTATCTCATCGCGTCGCTCGGCATAGTAAATTCCGCTATTTCTCCTGGTTTCAGGAAGAAAACATTGTCATATACAACCCCTGGCTTAGGACTATATGATTGTGCAAATGTCACTGGTCTATTTGTGTCTTTGTATACGACAGTTAACTCCCCATATTCTTCATCTATATAGTTTTGTATTAATGTTTTTTCTACAGCGTCAACGGCTTCTGATTTATACTTGATTTGGAAGGCATAATCCGCCATAAATGAATCTGTTTCCTCGACACCAGTCAGATCCTTGCTCAAAAGGACAGTTCCAGGCTTTACGGATGCAAGATTGAATCTCATGCGCAGATTTGATGAACCTGCGCCGCGTTCCATATAGAATATTTTCATTTTATGGGACGTATAGTCTTTGAAGATACATTCACCATCATTAAAATACTGTCCTAGGAAAGTATCAATGTCTGATTGCGATGCGCCTGGATTACGCTTCCGATAATTTCTCTCAAACACAGTACGCAAGTTCCGCGGGGACTCTTCTTTTCCGTCTCCATCTACATCTATTTTGTCGTGTCCGTTTTCAACTATTTCCCCTGTTGCGTAATTGACGTTTCCCGAAAGCGCTCGATGAATCCCTCCCAGGTCAATAATCAACTCATCATCGACATACAGGTAGAAATCATCATCTCCGGTAAACTCATAAATTATATCATGTCCCCAGTTATCCATGCCATTTGCGGTTTGGGTAAATTCTGCAGACAACTCAATTGCAAAATAGTAATCAGTATCACTATTTGTATTTCCAACCTTGTATAGTGTCTCGCCTTTTCTGGGATCGCTGTCGGGTAAATCATCACCTGTTATAGTGTACATATTCTGAGGATTTTTGACTGAAGGCTGATCCGATAGTCGATTGTATGGCAGGAACAACCCATGGCCCATAGTTGAGCCTTGGTTGGCATCCGTAGTTCCAAGTTCCCTGTATACTGTAAAGTTATTAGGATCTAATGTTCCATCCTCTTTATAAAACGAAGCATAGTTATGCGAGCTGTCAAATGTGAAATATCCGCCAGAATAGTATGTACTTGCGATAAAAAGATTGTTAACATCCACTGCATTTGTATACATCTGCGAAAGATTGGACCCATTTGATGTTGTCGGATATCCATTTGTCAGGTTCGTACTCAGAAGATTCTTTACTCCCTCTTGCTGAACATATTGATTATTCCCCATAATGGCATACATATCATCACGAGATCCTAGATTAGCCATTCTCATTGATATACCATATTTTGTGTGATCCACTGTTTCTACAGTAGTGTGTTCAATGGTTGTTGTTGGAATAATCCTCGCAAAGAAGAAATCTTCTGCTTCTTCTTTAGGACACGAAACAATTCTTCCATTTTCTGTTTTCAATCCGACATAACGATAGTGCTTATCATCCCATGCCAGAATTTTAGAGTAGTAATAACCATCTTTTCTTCCTACCAGATTAATTCCTATAGTCCCATTTGAAAGAATCTGGCCGTTTGTCACCTGTGGTGCAATGTATTGATTGGAATAAGTGTTCTGCAGTTCATAGTAGAAATTCGGTTCCCCATCCGAACCCAGGTATTCGGTGAACTCCCATTGAGCAGTATTAATCTCGCTACCAACCCATTGAATCATATTTCCGCTTTCATATCCACGAAGCAAAGTGCCATCATCATTAATAATATAATACTCATAAGTTTTCTTCTCATCATTCCATAGCCGGGAGAAAACCACCAGCTTTGATTTATTTGGTTCTAGTCCCGGAACCGTTTCCCTGTCAGCAATGTTTACTTTTTCAGCACTATAAACAATAAAATCATTTTCAGTCAAAATCGATGTTGGCTGTACAAGATTGAGCCATGCAAATGCGCCATTGTCCGTTGTGCTAACAAAGCCATTTTCAGCCTTTCCGCCGCTTAACATCAAGCGATTTCCGCCAACAGAAAACTGATATTTCCCAGCATAAGCTCCTGTTCCTGATGTAACAGTGATTACAGATTTCACTGAATCTGGCTCTAATTCTAGAGACAAATTGTTACCATTTAGTGTAAGATACTTCGTTAGGCCTCCAATCTCAGTTGTTATATAATACTTGTCTGCGCGTATCGAATGAAATGTCCACTCGGCCAAATCCGGATTCTGCGCGATTAAGAGTTCACCTGAATTGCTGATTACGTCAGGTTTTACTAAAACCTTAAGTCCAGTGAGTATTTGTTTTCCGCTGGTGATTTTCTCTTCTGCCAATAGCCCAGCACCGTATACGCTTTCTTCATGATATGCAATTGAGAATGTTTTGCCATCGAGTTCGTAATAGTCATGAGATGCTTCTGAAGATTTATATATGTATACGCGTTCAATAGTCCGTTGATCATGTGTATTCCCATATTGCCTTGTAGTTTCGAATGTGAAACCAGCGTTGGCTTTACTATAACTGAACGCGTATTCCGTAGTGCTATTCTGCTTGTAAGTATTAATATAGAATGTTCCAGGATTATCCCATGTTTTCCTGATAGTAAATTCAGATCCCCCAGATGCAGATAAAGCAAATTTACCATCGGTAGTCATTTGTATATAATTTGGTACTCCAAGTTTACTTAAATTGTATATGTAGTATATCTGCGTTTTTCCTTCTACAGCTTTCAAATACCAAGTATCAGATGCAGCCATGTTAGTCGTGCTTTGCAATGTTCCATTGCTATTAACTGCTGCTATCATATATTTATAACCTTCTCGATTAATAGAGATGATGTAGGTCTGATTCTCCTCAATTTCTTCAATTCTTTGAATTTGTGTATTGGAAATTACGGGAGGTTCCTTTGCATCAACAATCGTATATACCGAGAATCCGTAGCTTACAAAATCAATTCTACCTTCTTCTATTGTATACTCTTCAACACGTTCCTCTGTTCCGTCATCCTTGATATGCCAGAGCTCAATATTCCCATCCGCGGTGATCCTGTCGTCCTTGATTTCGACAGTGATCGGATGATTCTCATCGGGCTGGTATTCGGATTCGTTGTTGGAGAGAGTGATGTCGTAGGCCGCCAGAGTGATCCTGGTGGGCTGCATCTCGGCTGTTTCAGTTGTTTCTTCCGTGCTTTCTTCGGTATTTTCCGCAACTACACCGGACTTATTGCCTTCGGGCTGTGTCGTTTCGTCCGCAGTGGTATTCTCGCCTTCTGCGGGCGTGTTCACACCTTCTTCTTCAGCCTGTTCCTGTGTCGCTGTTGAAAGTTCCTGCACCGGTTCTTCGGGATCGGCTGTTTCAGTGTTTTTCTCTTCGGGTGTCGTTACTGTTTCTTCTTCAATTTCCTCTGTGGTCTCTCTTTGGGTTTCATCGGTAGTTTCTTCCGCTTGCTCTTCTTCGACTACGTATTCATGATCGGCGTAGGCTTCTGTCACGTCGATAGCGGTGGCCCCGGCTTCCTTGGGCATCATGCCATCCAGGATGATGATGCGTCCGGCTGTTTCCGTAGTTCCGGTTGTTTCGGTGGTTTCGGATGTTTCGGTTGTTTCGGTGGTTTCCGTCTGCTGCTCATCCGTGGTTTCGGTTTCAGTTGTTTCAGTGTGATCCTGTAGTATGCTTTCGGTGTTAGCTGTGGCGGTGTCTGCATTATGCTGCGCCTGCGTCTGGCCGTTTTCGTCCATGTCCAGCACCAGGTTCAGGTGGCGGTAGCCGGTATCCTTCACGATGGCTACATCCGCTGCTTCCAGCTTGGCAACCTGGCTGCCGGTGGTCAGGGATTCGATCAGGGGCGCTGTTTCTTCGCCATTGACGGTATAGAGAACCACGCTCTCCATTTCGGACAGCTCGGTGTTGTCTTTCAGCTTTGCTTTGATCCAGAGGGAGTTTATAGTACTGCCGGTGTTGGCTTCTTCGTTTTCCGCCGGTTCTTCGCCGGTTTCCTGCGGTGCATCCGGTCCCTCTGTTATTTCAGTGGTTTCAGTAGTTTCGGTAGTTTCACTGGTTTCGGCAGGTTCTGCTGCTTCAGCTGTTTCTCCGCGCAGGGTGAAGGCGCCAAGGACTTCCAGGCCTTCTTCCATTTCAGGTACCTGGGTTTCCGTCAGGCTGGCTTCCCCGCTGAAGCCGAGGATTTCGATATTCGCGTTTTCGGTCTCGGTGGCGGCCAGGGGCTGGAGCACATTGCCGATTCCGAACACGGAGAAGGAAGGCGCCGTGAAGGTCACAACCGCTTCATTGCTGGTTTCGGCGGTCAGTTTTTCCGCACCGTCCTTACCGAAATGGACAACCTGCAGTGCTTCCGCGCCGTCGGTCACGTCCATCAGCTGCACAGAAACGCTGACAGGAGCCCGCGGCTCAATGATCCTGCTCTGTTCTTCACCGGTTTCCTCGTTCGTGATTTTCTGAACAAAGGAGATATCTAGGAACTTACGGTAGAGCAGGTAATCCGTCTGGGTCTTCAGGGCTTCCGCCGCTTCACTGAGATAACTGCCTGCGTCCACTTCACTGACGGACAGCTCCACATCTTCCGGCAGACCGGCATCATCGCCATACTCTACGGTGATGCGGTAGGTGTCGCCCTCAGCGTCGACATAGTAGGTTTCGATTCTGTAGACCAGGGCATAGACGGAGAATCCGGTAGCATCGAAGGAGATCTTTCCATCCTCCAGGCTGAAGTCCTTCACCTGCTCCCGGGTGCCGTCATCCTTGATATGCCATAGCTGGAGGTTCATACCGGAATGGATGCTGTCATTCTGGATTTCAACAGTGATCGCGTTTCCTTCTTCGGGTTGGTATTCTTCATTTTCATTCAGAATGGAAATATCATAAGCTGCTAACAAACTAAAGTCTGTTTTATTCTCGTTTCGAGTCTTCAAGTCTCCACGCTCTTGCGAGTTTTCTATCCGACTCGAGTCTTTCGAGTCGGTCGAGTCGGGTGTATTTTTCTCTTTTTTCTCATCCGACTCGAGTCGGGTGGAGAAGTCGATGTCAGCATAGGCTTCGGTAACATCCTGCGCTTCTGCGGTAGCTCCTTTGGGCATCATGCCGTTCAGGATGATGTTACCCAGATCCTGTGTCTTTCTGCGCAGGCCGCTGTCCTTGACCAGGGCGAAACTGGAGAGATCGCCGAGGTTGAAGCGAAGAATATCCGACAGGGTGATATTATCTCTGACAATGGAGCCCAGTTTCCCGTTCTCGACGGTGTAAAGCGTAAGGCTTTCCAGTTTGCCAAGCACCAGCCTTTGGATCTGACGAAGCGTCATCCACAGATCGCTGTTCTTTGTAACGGAGAAGGCTTCCAGGATGGACAAGCCTTCTGTAACGTTGTCAACGGAGATCTCTTCGTGGGTGGTTTCCTGTGCGTCTGTTTTTCCGAAGAAGGTGTTCTCCAGCAGATTGCTGGTCCAGGAGCCGAGCTTCCGGGCTGTGGAGGTGAACTCAAACAGGGAGAAGCTGTTGGTCGTGAAGGTGATGGTTCCGGCTTCGTTGGTGCTCTCCAGGAGTTCGGAACCATTGTCAGTGATATGACGGACTTCGACCTCCTGCCCGTCCTCGATTTCAGGCAGATTCACCGAGACGGTAATCTTCGCTTCGGGATCTGGCTCGATTTCTTCTCCGTCTGCTGTTACAAGGGAGATATCCAGTGTTTTCTTGTACAGGATGATTTCCGGTGCCTCTGCCCCTTCTTGCCATTCGGTGAGGGACGGGATCGAAGCATAGGTTTCTTCTCCTGCCGTCTGCTCCTGTACCGTCAGGGACTTCCCTCCCAGAAGTTTCATGGGCGCAGTGTTTTTGGGCGCTGACTTCATGAGCCGCATCTGCGGTTCAGCCTGCTCAGTAACCATCAGTTCGGTTCCTTCGGGAATTCCGGCGTCTGCAGGAATGGTGACGGTCACCTGATACGGTGCATCCTTGTCTGACGGTATGGTCATTTCTGCCGGAATCGTCAGTTCATCCGGGTTTTCAGGTTCTTCCTGGTTTTCCTGGTTCTTCGATTCTTCCGGATCTTCCGACTCTTCCGGTTTTTCTGTTTTCTCCGGTTCAGCAAGTTCGTTATCTTCACCGGTCTGGTCTTCTTCACCGGTCTGGTCTTCTTCGATGGTTGGGGCTTCTTCTCTGGTCTGCTCTTCTATGTTGGTCTGTTCTTCTTCTTTATTCTGCTCTTCTGTTCTGGTCTCTTCTTCCGTATTGTTCTGCTCTTCAGTGTTCCTTTGCTCTTCTTCGCCGGTTTGCTCCTCTTCTGTTGTCTCCTCCCGGGCGATTCCGGCAAAGGCGTTTTCGACAATGCGGTCTACGTTGGCGGCAAAGGAGGTATCGAGCTTCCTGTCGTTCTTGAAGGCTGCCGGGCCGATTAGTTCGAGTCTGCTCTGGTTGCTGAGAATGACCTTCTCGAGGTTCGAGCACTCTGCGAAGGCAGAGGAGTTGATCACCTCGACGGAATCCGGGAGGATGGCGGTCGTGATGGTTTTGTTATTGTAGAAGGCTTTCTTGTCGATCTTTCGGATTCCGTCGGGAACCGTGACAGCGGTCTCGTCCCCGTTGTATCGGATCAGGACATCTCCGTTGGTTTCATAGATGGGTTTTTCTTCGATAGCGTTCTCTTCGTTGGCGTTTTCTTCGTTGGCGTTCTCTTCGTTGGAGTTCTCTTCGTCGGGTTTTTCTTCAACGGTTTTTTCTTCAACGGGTTTTTCTTCCTGCTCGGTATTTTCAGGGTTGGAGCCGGTATTGTTGGTTTCTTCCGTGGATACGTTAGTGGATTCTGCGGATGACTCTGTTCCGGCGTCGATCGTTGCGTCGATGGTTTCAGGGGTATCGTTACCGGATGCATCGAACGTTGTGCTGGTGTCCGTGTTTTCCGGCCGGTTGTCTGTCTGCGCTTGTTGTTCAGCAGTGTCTTTTTCTGCTTCTTCTGTCTGTTCTGTGGCTTCGCTGGTATTTGTCTGTTCTTCCGGCTGTTCTGCGGCGGCTTCGTCCACAGTGTCGGCGTTTTCCGCGGGTTCTGTTTTTTCTTCTGTTGCATAGCAGGCCGGGCCGTGGACATGCTCTTCCTGGCCGCAGGTCAGTCTGCGTTCGTAGCAGCCGGCGTCATGGTGGTGGCCGGGTGTTTCGATCAGGTTGTCCGCGGTGCTGGTGAAGGAAGGAATCTCCCACTGGCCGCAGGTGAGGTTGCCGTTGTCGTCATAGCAGGCGGCGCTGTGCTTGTGGGTAAGGATGGGTGTGGTGCAGATCAGGTTACCATCCGCGTCGAAGCACTCTTCCGTATGCTCATGCGGCTTTTTGAACTTGAGGCCGCAGATCGGGTTGCCGTCCGCGTCCTTGCAGAAGTCGTTGTGCTTGTGGTAATACTCGTTCTCCATGATTCCGCAGGCAAGATTGCCTTCCTTGTCGTAGCAGGCCTCGGAGTGCGTATGGGGAGAGAACGTGGTTTTATAGGTTCTGACTGGCTCTGTTTCTTCAAGGCCACAAACGAGCACATCCTCATAGCAGGCGTCCGTGTGTTGATGCTCTGCGCGGCCGCAGATGAGGATTTGTGAATCTGTTGAGGAACCGTTGGGTTCAGCAAAGGTAACCAGATCGGACAGAAGCATGGAGAGCACAATGAACAACGCGGCAATTCGCTTGCTCCAGCTTCTGCACAGATCCTTGGCCCAGTAACGAAGCATGCTCTCCCTCCTTTCCTTCCGGTTACTGTTTATGGTGTAACCGCCAGTTCGAAGAATATACTTCTTCAACCTTATATTTTACCACGAACCACATGAAATTCAATATTTCGTAACGTTTTCTTCAAAGTTTTTTCCTGTTTTTTTGCGCAAAACCGGCCTTTCGTGTAACAATTGGCGATTGGTTATGTAACTCTCCCTTGCTTTTGACTTTTTGCTTTGTCTGTAACTTTTTGGGAGTTTTATCGTTCTGCAGCGAGATCGCTTTGCGAGGGTTTTTGCTTCGACGTGTCGAAATATTGATTGTTATGCTTTTTGAAAGAAGGGAAACCTTTGAAGTCGTTCTTTCTTCCGGTCGGGCATGCCGCGGGTCTTTCTTTGCCTACGGTCCTTGCTTCGCTTTCCTGCGGGGCGGCACGTGCAGTGGCCGATCTGGATATTCTTCATATCTGTGACGCGGAGCCGGAGAGTCTGCTTCCCGCCCTGGTACGGGATCTGAACAGTGACTGTCCGCTCTTTGCTTCCTCGTTTCGCTTCGAAGCCTTCCGCCCGCAGCTTCCGTCCGTCACGGAGCTGTCGTCCGATCCGTCTTCTTCCGCGCTGATCGGCGCGCTGCGCGGAAAAGGAGTTCCCCTGTCGTATAAAACAGACCGGGAAGCGGTGGAATGGGCTTTTGCTTCCCTGCTGGATTCCCCGGATTCCCTGGCCCCTTTTTCGGATTGGGCGGGACGGATCCGGTCGGCAGTGAACGCCGGAAAGGAAGAAGATGAGAAGGTCCGGGTTTGCCTCCTGTGCGATCTTTGCGATCCCTTCTCCGCCGGGGCTGTCTTCGCGATTTTGCGCAATCTGCACGAAACTGTTCCGGATGATACCGTTTTTGTTTCCCTGCTCTGTCTGGCAAAACGTTCTTCTCCCCCTTCCGAACTGGAAAACCGGACGCTGGCAGAAACACTGCGGGCCATGGAAGAACAGCATCTGGTCGCGCGTCCCGATGAGGACAGTACCGCGCCGGTCGATGCCTGCTGGCTGGTATCCCTTCCTTCTTTCCTGAATCAGTCCGAAGGTTCCTGGCGCCTGGCTTATGTTGCTGTCGCCCGGATTCTCGGGCAGGTCTGTTCTGCAGAAAAAGAGCCTGCGCCGGGGCTGCATACGCTGGAAGTCCCCGGTATTCTGACGCTTCAGGCACTCGGGGAACAGGCAAAGCCGTTTTCCGCTTTTGTTCACTGCTCCGCCTGGCTCCTTTCGGACCTTTTCCCCGCGCTGCGCGCCTATGCGGATCATCCCTCCGCGCTTCGATCCCTGGCCCCGAATACGCGCAACGGGCTCTTCAAACGGTTATTCAGCAAGGACAGTGATCCTTCTGCCCTTTTGGGAGAGATCAACAGGATAGAGCGTACGCTGAAGGCGATGCTTTCCGAGTTGTTGTCGCTGATCCGTTTTCTTCCCGACCCGCTCAGGAGCCCGGAGGTCAGTGATCCGGTATGGCAGCAGGCGATTGCTGCCTGCGGCCGGACGGTGACCGTCGCTTCCGAATATGACGTTTCCGTCGCGGAAGCGGAAGAGGCCGGTATCATGCAGATCAAGCCGGTCCATCGGGTGTCCCTGGCGGATACCGAGGAGGAAAAGCAGCAGCGCCGTCTGGATGACATCGCGGCCCAACTGAAGGAGGAAACCGAACAGCGGAACCGGCTGCTTGCCGCGATGGGCGGCTGCTTTGCTCAGCCCGCGCTGATAGACTGCCTGCAGCGCTGCCGGGACGCTTTGGCTGCCGCTGAGGAAAAAGCGGCGCATCCGTCTCCGGAAGAAAACCCGACGCATCTTGCCCTGGCAGCCCAGGCCCGCCGTATCCGGCTGCTGAAGGCCGCCGTGCTTCGCTGTGAAAAGGATCTGGAAGTCCCGCTTCCCGATTCGGAACCGGCGGATCTCCCGGAGGATGTTTCCGTTTCCCTGACGCCCTGCACCTCCCGCCTGCTGACGGCAGAGGCGGCGGAGAAGCTGTCCGCTTTGCTGCTCGCGGAGCCGGACAGTGCGGAGCCGATCCGGAAGGAAATCCGCGCCCTGCTCCCGGACCTGTTCCACGACGGGCAGCTTTCGGATATCAAGACGCTGCTGAAGGAGCTTCTTTCCTCTGTTTCCGATGATTCGTCTCTCAAGCCTCTCTGCAAGCTGATCCTGTCCGCCCTGACGGTCAGCCGCGAGGAGGTCTCTTCCCTTCGTTTCCTGTCCGCCGGATCCCTTCCGGCTTTCCCGCTTCTTCCTGACCTTTATCCGAGGGCGCCCCTGTTAACGGTTTCATCGATTCTGCCGCTGCTTTCCGGCCTTGTCGGTGATCCGGCCGATCCGGTCGCTGAGAAACGGGGACTCCTGGCTTGCCTGCTTCTGCGCCAGTACCGGAGAAGAGTTTCGGCGGAAGCCTCGCTTGTTTTCGAACCCCTGAACGCGGAAGCATCCCCTGTCCTTCGCGCCTGGCTTACAGCATACCGGGCGGACCGGGTCTGGATCATCTCCCTCGGAAAGGAAACCGTGTCACAGCCTTTCGCGCTGATCCTGCCCGGCCGGGACCTGATTCCTGCCCGCAGGACTTCTGCCCAGGCTTTGCTGATGCCGGCTTTTGCCGCTCCGTGGTTTGACGCGGACGCCTCGGTTTTCCGGGATCCCTGTTCCCTGCTCTGTGAAGGCGACCGTGCCATCCTGAAGGAGCAGCTGTCCCGTATGCTGGATGCGCTTCCCGCCTCGGCGGCTCCTTCCTTCCGTTCCTTCCTCTCCGGTTTCCTGCAGGATCTTTCCGGAGATGACGAAGCCCGCGTCCTGCCGGACCGGATGGAACTGCGGCTGAAGGCGGCCTTCGGCCTTCGGCTGCTGCCGGCGTTCTCCTCTTCCTTAGTCCGTGAAACCTGTTTCTATGAGCGTTTTCTTACAAAAGACGACGTGGCTTCCTGCCTGTCTGGTCAGCAGGACGTGCCGGCCTCCCTGTGCAGCGTCCCGGATGATATCGTTTTCTGCTACCGGGATGTCCCCTTTGCCCGGGAGAGTTCCAATATACTGCTGGAAGGCATCCCGCTCCCCGCGGAAAACTATATCCTGAACCTGCTGGAGGGAGAATGCCAAACGCTCGCGCGCTCATCTGATGATTATCACGACGCGCTGGTCCGTGAACTGAATCTTCTGCTGGAGCGTTATCCGGATGCCCGTCCGGAAGCCCGGGACGTTGTCCTGAAGCTTCTGGAGAAAGCGTCACGCCCGGTCGCGGATACGGTCACTGAGCTCACCTGGCCCTGGGATCCGCAATCACCCTCTGTCCTGACGATCCTCACAGAATCGCTGGGCAGCGACCTGGCATGCTATGCACTCAGGCCATTCAGTGAACGTCTGGCTTTATTCCCCGCCCGGGCCGGGGAGATCATCGGGGATTCGCTTCTTAGCACAATGTGTGTCCTGCCACCGGCTGAAATCCCCCGGGCAGAAGCAGAAGCTCCTGCCGATCAGCCGGTCATTCAGTCGGATGCCGTCCTGCCGCCGTTTTCGGACGACCTGGCGCATGCCCTGTGCCGACTTCCCGAAGGCCGGACGCTCGTCCGGCAGGGTCTGCTTTCCTTTGAGCGGGCCGACAAAGGCGGCATTAAAGTTGTCCTGACCCTGGAAGGAAGTTTTCCTGTCCGTCTGCTTCGGACATATGCTGCGGATGAGATCGTAACCCTTTATGCCCATGACATTCCTACCTTGGCAGTCTGGCCGAACCTTCCGTTCTTACCGGAAGATTGGAAAGCTTATCTCGTCTATACAAACCTGCCTGCTTCCACGGATGTGAAGATCTTTACCGCGGATGGTTCCTCTTTCATCCCAGTCCGTGAAAAGACTTCCAGGACCGTATCCAGGACAGCATCCTTTCCGCTGTGCTTTTCCTTCAGCCATGGACCGGATTCAGTCGGATCCATTCTGAATCTGCTCCCCGCCCCGGAGATCCGGAAGGAAGGAAACGTCACTGCCTGCATCGATTTCGGATCGGTCGGCACTTCGGTCGTGCTGTCTTCCGGTCATAACCGGAAACCGCTTCAGGGCGCTGTCATGGTACGCACACTGCTCAACAATCCAGCGACTTCCCGGGATCTGCTCCGGCGTGAATTTCTGCCGGCCGTCCCCGTTTCCGCGCTGCTGCCGACAGCATCCCGGATCTTCCGGAACGTCCCCGGCAGTGAACCAATGCCCTTTGAAGACGGAATCGTTCTGATGTCCTCCGGCCTTCAGGAGGTCCTCTCAATTCCTTCAGGCGCCTTATACACCTGTCTCAAGTGGGAAGAAGAGAAAGGACGTTCCATCGTCCTCTGCCTGCATCAGATCATGCTGATGACTGCGCTGCAGGCTCGCTCAGATGGTCTGGCTTCCCTCCTGTGGCGGTTTGCCATACCGGACGAGATGGCGAAGGCGGGACGGGAAAAGCTCCGGGAGCTGTTCATTTCACTTGCCCGGGAAGTGAACGAGGCCGCGGGTTTTCCGGTACCTGAGAATCAGCCGCTGGTCACCTTTGCCGCGGAGAGCTCGGCCCTAGGGGCCTATTTCCGTCTCTGTGCTCCCGAAGATACGCGCGGCGGGTTTATGGTGCTTGATATCGGAGCCTGTACGGCGGATATCTCACTTTTCCTTCGCGGAAGAGAACAGGCTGTGAGAACCTGCCAGATTCCCCTTGGGATCCATTACATGCTGCTTCCGTCCCTCCTGCGGGATCCTTCGCTTCTTCGTCAGGACCTGGGGTATGTGCAGGATCCGCTCTTCCTGCAGGACCTCTCTCTTCTGGAGCGGATCCTGAATAACGCAAAGGCGGATCCTTCTGCCCTGCGCCATTCACGTCTTGCGCTCGACAGCTTTATTGCGGACCGCTATGCTTTCCTCCTGCCCGCGCTGCTCTATAATCCTGTAAACGGGCTGCCGACCCGCCTCGGTTCCCTGTTGCTGCTCCATTTCAGCTTCCTCATGATGCTCTCCGGCCTGATTCTCCTGCAGATCTCCGCTGATCCGGGAAAAAACGACTTCCTGCCGGAGCAAATGAGCCTCTGCCTGGCGGGCCGCGGTTCTCTCCTTCTGGAAGGCCTGCCGGATCAGGTAAAGACCGGCCTTTGGCATTGTCTCACCATGTTCCGGAACCGTCGTGTCGCTTCCCTCTCTCTGCTCTTCTCTACGGAGAAAAAGATGGAGATTCCGGCCGGACTCTCCGTCCTGCAGCAGATCACTCCGGATCTGCCGGATCCCTCCGTTGTTCCGGCGGCGATTTCCGTCCGTCCGGAGGAGCTCCTCCCGCAGTTCCTGATCCGCTTCGCGAAGGAATTCCCAGCGTCCGCTGCAATCCTTTTCCCTAATTTCTTCACCGGTGATTTCTACCATCCCTTTACTCCGTATGGTGAATCAGTTGTCACCGCAGCAATCGATCAGTCCTTCACGGAAAGCACCACCCTCAAACCCTTCGACGCCCTCTCCGCCTGGATCACCTCCCTCCTCGACCTCATTTGAGACACTTGGGACACTTGGGGACAGGCACCATCTGTCCCATTTTGGATAATGGGACACTTGGGGACAGGCACCTTTTGTCCCAAGAAAGGATCACAGCTATGGAAACCATATCCTCCCTCAAAAATCCCAGGGTTCTTGCCTGGCGTTCCTTAAAGGATAAGAAAGGCCGGGAGACCCATCATGCTTTCCTGGTGGAAGGCCCCAAAATGGTCAGGGAAGCCCTTTCCTCCTCCTTCAGTGTGGAGACCATCCTGCTCCGCGAAGACCACGCCGGCAGCTTTGATTTTCCTCCGTCCATTCCTTCCTTTGTCCTCCCGGAGCATGTGTTCAGCGCTGTCTCCGACACGAAAACGCCCCAGGGTGTTGCCGCCGTACTGACCCTCGAAACGAAGCCTGTTTCCGGCCCCCGCCTGCTGGCCCTCGACGGCGTGCAGGATCCGGGCAACGTCGGCACCATCGTGCGCACAGCGGACGCTGCCGGCTTTGACGGCATCCTTTTCAGCCGGGAGTGCGCAGATCTCTTCTCCCCCAAGGTTCTCCGGGCGACCATGGGCAGCATCTTCCGCCTTGGTTTCTCCTTTCCGCCTTCCCTTCCGGAAGCGTTGGAAAATATAAAAAAGAAGGGCTTTTCCGTCCTCTCTTCCCAGCTGGACGGTGAACCCTTCTATGAACGGAGCAATGTCGCCCCTTCCTTTGTCCTTGTCGTCGGCAACGAAGGCAATGGTGTCTCCGATGCAGTCAAGGCTGTTGCCACCCATCATCTCTGCCTGCCCATGCGCGGCGGTGCGGAATCCCTGAACGTCGCTGTGGCCGCCGGAATCATGATGTATGATCTGGTCCGCTAAGGCGCGCACCGGTGCCGTTGTGGTTTGTTTCATAGGTAATATCGCCGGTTTTCGTTTTGCGTGAACCGGCGATTCGTTTGTCCGGTTCCCGGCCGGGATCGTCCTGCAATGCTCCGATCCTGATGATCCCCAGCCGGATCTTGTTTCTTTCCATGCTAAACCTCAAATCCAATAGAGTTCCCTTATCCTATTCTTTTTGCCTGCAACTGAGCTTGTAAACTCAGTTCAGCCGCTTTGAACGCATGCTCCTGCGTCATCGCATTCTCCGTCCGGTTCAGGCAGTCCAGGATCAGCTGACCGAAGAAAGGATAGCCTGTCACGCCTGTCGCGTTCAGGTATTTTTCTCCCTGGTCGTTCACGACAAACACATGCCCGCCTCCGTCCTTTTCGGAAGCAAGGTTCACGTATTTCCGGATCTCAATGAAGCCCTTTGTTCCCTGGATGAACATCCGACCGTCGCCCCAGGTTCTCAGCCCATCCGGCGTGAACCAGTCCAGGCGGAAGTATCCGGCTGCACCGTTCTTTCCGGTGATCTGGCAGTCACCAAAGTCTTCCAGCTCCGGATACTCCGGGTGAGCAAAGTTGGCGATGCGGCTGGCTGTGACCTCGGCATTCTCTTCCTTCGCGTAGTACAGGAACTGCTCCAGCTGGTGGCTCCCGATGTCGCACAGGATCCCGCCGTACTTCTCCCGCTCAAAGAACCAGGCCGGCCTTCCCGGCGCGCCCAGGCGATGCGGTCCGAAGCCTGTCACGGAGATCACCTTCCCGATCTCGCCGGATTCGGCAATATATCCGGCCAGGATGGATCCCTCGTCGTGCAGCCGCTCCGCATAGTAGACCATATATTTTTTCCCGGTCTTCTTTACCGCCTCACGGGCGTCAGCGAGCTGTTCCAGCGTTGTGAAAGGTGCCTTGTCGGTAAAATAATCCTTCCCTGCGCTCATGGCACGGAGCCCCAGGGCGCAGCGTTCGCTCGTGACGGCAGCACCGGCGATCATCTGCGTTTCCGGATCGTTCAGCGCTTCCTCTTCGCTCCGGACAGCCTTAGCCTGCGGAAAGGCTTTCAGGAATGCCTTCACCTTGCCGGGATCCGGATCATAGACATATTTCAGCGTTCCGCCGGCTTCCGTCAGTCCGTTGCACATGCCGTAGATATGCCCGTGATCCAGCCGTACCGCAGAGAAGATGAATTCTCCCGGCTTGACGACCGGACTGGGTTTTCCCTTCGGGGCATAGTTCATACCATCTGAGACGTTCATCACTTTTCCCCTTTCCGGAAATTGCCGAAGGAGAGTTCTCCGTCCTGGCTCTCCACCGAAGCAGTCTTCTGATAGAAATGCGGTACACCGTCCCGGATTCCTTCCACCGTGTAGAAGGGATCGTCCGGGCTCAACGGCAGGGACACGGCTGTCCGGGTCGACCCGGCCTCGTAGATCGCACTGATCAGCTCAATCGTCCTTCGGCCGTCTTCGCCGGTGATCGCCGGCTCCGTGTCATTCTCCAGTGCGCTCAGTACATTCTCCAGCTGGCCCACATGCATCTCATACGGAACCGGCGGCAGCTTGGCCAGGTAGTCTCCCGCCGCTTTGGCAAACGCTTCATCCGGTTCGGCCAGCGGAAATCCGTTCGGCTGGGGCTGTGAGGCAAATACGCTGTACGGGAAAGCGATCTTCGCCTTCTCGCACTGGAAGATCAGGGCTTGATCCTCCCCGTGGTCTACGACAGAAGCGGTCACGGTCGCCAGCGCACCGGGATATTCCGCCACGGATACGGAAAGATCCTCCACCTCGGCATTGTCGTGTCCGGTGTTGGCCAGCACGCTCGTAATCCGTTCCGGGGTCCCCATCATCCAGCCGAGCATATCGATGTGGTGGACCGCATGGTTCAGCGTGCAGCCGCCGCCTTCCGTCTCCCAGGTACCGCGCCACCACAGGTCATAGTAACTGTGTCCGCGGAACCACAGGGAATTGACGGTCACATGCCGGACTTTCCCGGCCATGCCGCTGTCCAGCAGCGCTTTCAGGTTGCGAACCGGTAAGCGGAAACGGTTCTGTGCGATGATCGACAGCTTCTTCCCGCTCTCGTCCCGGGCTTTCAGCATCGCATCGCACTCCTCCAGGGATGCCGCCATGGGCTTTTCGCATACAACGTTCTTTCCGCTCTTCAGTGCGTTGATCGATATTTCCGCATGAACAAACGGCGGTGTACAGACGTC
>CADBEB010000017.1:0-4004 GCA_902793605.1 uncultured Eubacteriales bacterium | reverse complement strand
TCCAGCCCGTACTGTTCCTTGACACGCTGTGCCTTTTCGGGGATAATATCCACAAGCGCTGATATGCGGCACCGCTCGGGAAATTTCAGATAAGCCTGGATATGTGCGTGGGAGATTCCGCCTGTTCCTACGATAGCTACGTTGATCATATACGTCCCCCCATTGCGTTGAGTTTTGTCCCTTTCGTTGTCCGGAGTATATCCCCGGAGGTGTTTGTTTCACCACATAAATCCTGTTTTGTTCTGTGTGGATCCTGCATACATGATACTGTCATTGCCGGATGATCTTGCAAAGCCTGATATTCACCGGAGGTGTTTCAGTGGAATACTATGAAGTACGGACGCCATTCGAGCCGATGGCCCGGGGCGGCCAGGGATATGAAGCCCATTATCGTTTTGACGAGAGTATGGAAGTAACCCAGTACCACTGTCACGACTATTATGAGCTGTATATCCATCTTCACGGTGGCGAATATATGGGTGTTGATAATAAGCTGTACCTGCTCAAGCCCAATCAGGTATATATCTTTCCGCCCTTCTGCATGCACGGGCTCTCCTGCACCGTTCAGATGCGGAACTATGAGCGTGCTTTTCTGAATCTTTCCCCGGAAGTCCTGAAGAATCTTGGCTGCAGCCAGCTGGATCTGAATCAGTTCCTGCAGGGCTGCGCCTCAGGTGGTCATCATACTTATCAGCTGTCCGATGTTGATGCGCAGCGCTTTGTCCATTGCATCCGCCGGATCGAAACCTCCCAGTCCGGTGATCCGGACGCCCTTGAGCGGTTTCAGGATTACGCTTACATGATTACCATCATCAACCTGCTCTGTCAGGTGATCCGCCGCACAGTTCCCGTCAAGGATGAAACCGCGTCGAACAGTGTTATTCAGGATGTGCTGACTTACATTAACAATCACTATACACAGCCGCTCCGCATAAGCGATCTGGCCCGCCGTTTCGGTGTCAGCGAGTCCTATCTCTCCCATGAGTTCTCCCGCTACACAAACCGCAGCGTCTACGATTACATTTTATACAGAAGGATCTCCCTCGCCCGCCGTCAGATGCTTGGGCCGGATTCTCTGAACGCCATTGCCTATCAGTGCGGTTTCAATGACTATTCAAATTTTCTCCGTTCCTTTACGCGGATAGCCGGCATTTCACCGAGCCAGTATCGCAAGCAGCTCCGGAAATACCGGAATCCGGAATTCTGACGCCGCTTCCCGTCTTTCGAAAAGGAGCCCCGGATATTCCGGGGCTCCGGTTTTTACCGTCAGAAGCGTCTGAAATCACTTCTCGTACTTGATACCGTAGATAGCATCGAGCTTCTCAATCCGCTCGTTGATAATGTCTTCACCGCCGGCAGCCATATAGTCTTCCATGTAGGTGTCATATACGCTGTCAAACTCTTCAACGGAAGCGGTCACAGCCTTGGTCAGGAGTTCATCGCGCTTGCTGGTCAGGGCACCGCCGACTTCGGTCTCAGACTCGATCGTGCCGACATTGAAGTGTTTCGCGATGCGATAGTTGCTCATGCCGTACTCGTTGGCCAGGTTGACCATCTCTTCGGAAACGCCCGGATAGCTCAGTGCGCGGGTCTTGTTGGTCGCTTCACCGAGATGGTATCCATTCAGCGTCATTGTATAGTCAATGTTCATACCGGAGTTCATGATCCACTCGCCTGTCGCTCCCAGGTTTTTGTAAGCGCCGTCAGCGGTCAGCTCATAGTTGACGCCTTCCTTGCCGGTCTGCAGGAAAGTGATGGTATCCTGGGAGGAAATGAAGTTCAGGTACAGCAGGGAGGCCAGGATTTCCTTGTTCGTGGAGGGGAAGAAAATCTTACGGTCACTGCCTACGGGGCTTCCGACGAACTTCCGGGTGATTCCAGCGTCGTTCTTGAAGCAGTCGATCGGGACATATTCGGCGTTCTCGCTCACGTTCCGCTTCAGGTTGTTGGCAATACTGTCGTCGCCGTTGCGGTAGGGATAGTCCCAGTTGTGCATGAAGGCGCCGACATAACCGGCCTTCATCATGTTGTCCTCATCGGTCTGATCGGTGTGTTCACCGAAGTCTTTCCATACCAAGCCTTCATTGTACCATTTGTTCAGCACGCGGATACCTTCTTTGTATCCGGGATAGAGCAGGTGACGATCGTCGTAGCCGTAGACAAACAGGGTCTCGTCGTCAATATTCTCGGCAACCTTGCTGATGCTCAGCAGATCGTTCCGCCAGCCGATATCGGTGGATGTGCTGTATGGCACCATCTTGTCAGCATCAGCGCCGAGCAGCTTCTCCGCGTTGTCACGGAAAGCGACCAGGCAGTTGTAGAACTCTTCTTCCGTGGTTGGAACAGCCAGCTCGAGAGCATCCAGCCAGTCCTTGCGGATGAAGGTGGTGATCCGGGCCAGGTCAGGCTTGATCGCTTCGATCATATAGGTCGCGCCTGTCGTGGGATCCTTGTCATAGAAGAGGTTGTCTTCGCCCTCCAGCAGAGCGATCAGGTCAGGCAGGTATTCCTTGTACTGCTCCAGGTAGGGAGTCAGGTCGATGATACCAGGGTTGCCTTCCGGATCGGTCATCGCGGCATAGGCAACCACGGCGCCGGAGTTGTATGTGTAGCTGACGTCCGCTGCCTTCTGGGTGGACAGAAGGTTCGGGATGTCCGTCGCTTCGTCCCAGCGGCCTTCAGGCTTGAACTCAACTTCCACGTTGTACTTCTCAAGCATACCCTGCTTGATGTACTCTGCGAAGGGGTTGCTGGTTACGTCGCTGTTGCCGTCATTCGGACGTTCGAAGATCTCAACCGTGATGTGATGGGGTTCAGTGAATTTGCCGTCCGCGAAACCTTCCTCTGCGAATGCTGAGGACAGGCCCAGCGTGGCGATCAGGGCTAGGACCAGGACCAGTGACAGGATACGTTTCATGGTTTCTTCCTCCTTTTATTTTTCAAGGGCTCCGTGCCCTCAGAAATCAGCCTTTGACAGCACCGATCGTAACACCGGTGACAAAGTACCTCTGCAGCCAGGGATAAACGAGCAGGATTGGTACAGTCGCAAACATGACCGTCGCCATCTGGATCGTCTTGGAAACGCCCGCGTCGAAGAAGCCTTCCTGGGTCGCCTGCTCGCTGGTCTGCGTCGCCGCCCGGATAATGTTGTACAGCAGCAGCTGGATCGGCCAGTAGTTTCTGGATTCGGATGACTTCAGATACATCAGGGCGTCTGAGAAACCGTTCCAGCGGCCGACGGCATAGAACAGGCTCAGCGTCGCCAGCACAGGCAGACTCAGTGGCAGGTAAACTTTGATCATGACCCTGATCGGCCCGGCCCCGTCAATTTCAGCAGCTTCACGCAGGCTGTCAGGCACACTGTAGAAGAAGCTGCGCATGATGATGACGTTGAAGACGCTGATACAGTTCGGAATGATCAGGGCAAAGGGCGTATCCAGCATCTTGAGGTTGTTCAGCAGCAGGTAAGACGGAATTGTACCGGCGCTGAAATACATCGTGAACAGGATGATGAAGCTGATAAACTTTCCGCCCCTCAGGTTCGGATAGATCAGCGGATAGGCTGTGCAGACCGTCAGTGTAATGGACAGGATCGTGCAGATGATTGTCAGGATTACAGTCCAGCCAAGGCTCCTTACGTACTTCTCCGTGGTCAGTACAGTTTTGTACGCCTCTGTGTTCCATCCCTTCGGCCAGAGGAATACCTCATTTTTGATCAGCGCGTCCGGTGTGGAAAGGCTGGCAGCCAGTACATGGATCATCGGCAGCAGGCAGACCAGCATCAGGATAAAGCAGATCAGCGCGATTACCAGATCCCCGACCCTGGTCCTGCGGGATTTGATCATCCCGTCCCTCTTTTTTTTCCGACCGGCATGGGCGGACATTTTCATCGTTGTCATTTTGTCCGCCTCCCTATAATGTCAAGTAGTAAATCGTTGATTTCTCGGACTTTTTTTGCGTCCGGAGCGGTGGGGATTCCAACAGAAGAGGCACGGCTACAGACA
>CADBEB010000016.1 GCA_902793605.1 uncultured Eubacteriales bacterium | reverse complement strand
GGCGAAGGATGAAACAGTCGCCGCGAAGCTGGACCAGGCGGCGGAAGCCCGGGAACAGCTGACAGCCGTCAAGGAGCAGCTGGACCAGGTGAACACGTTTGTCACGGGGCTGAAGGATTATACAGACGGGGTAACCCGGGCTTCTGACGGTGCGGCGACGCTTTCGTCCGGCGCAATGCTGGTATCCGCCGGCGCGGCGGCGCTGCAGGAAACCGGGACGAAAACGCTGAAGGACAGTATCCTTACCGCCGAAAAGGGCGCCGCGGAGACACTCCTTCCGCTTGTGGAAAAGGACCTGGCCGGAGCCATGAACACCTGGAAGACCACCAAGGACCTCCTGACAGATACCGGATACGACCTGAAACCGGAAGATATGGCCCAGGAGACGGTCTATATCGTTAGGACCGACCTAAGGTAAGGTCGCCAGTGGGACGGTTCCTCTGGCTACCTCTGGGATGTGCTTCCATACATGGAAACAACGGAGCGGTTTCGGGTGATGAATACGCCGGAAAAGGCAGGCAAATATCTGCCATGCCATGGGGCATACCGATACGCAAGGCCTTCCGCCTCGTACAGGTGGCCGGAGGAACCGTCCCCGTGGCCACCATACCGCGCAGCAAACGCTGCGCGGTCTCTTTATCGCCAGGGTGACGGGTATATTCTGCTATACATGGAAACACACCGATAAGGCGGGCCTCCCGCCTCACACAGGTTGCCAGAGGAACCGTCCCCCTGGCAACCCGGTTAACGGCGCAGGAGCCCTTCCAGGGTTTCAAACAGAACGTCCGGGTCCACCGGCTTGCTCAGGTGCGCGTTCAGGCCGGTCTGCATACTGTGCTGGACATCCTCGTCAAAAGCGTTGGCCGTTAACGCGACGATCGGGATACTTTTCGCATCGCTGCGGTCCATTGCCCGGATTCTCCGGGTCGTTTCCAGTCCGTCCATCTCAGGCATCCGCATGTCCATCAGGATAACGTCGTAATACTTATGGATAAATCCTACAGCTTTTTCGCGACTATAAGGGTACTTTTAAGGGCACAAGGCAAAACAAAAACGCTGTATCCATTGAAAATACAGCGTTTTTATATGGCGGAGAAGCCGGGATTTGAACCCGGGCTGCCATCACTGACACTACTCCCTTAGCAGGGGAGCCCCTTCGGCCACTTGGGTACTTCTCCATGTCAAGGCTGGCGGAGCGAGAGGGATTCGAACCCCCGGTACCTTTCGGTATCACTGGTTTTCAAGACCAGCGCCTTCAACCGCTCGGCCATCGCTCCAGAGCTAACCAGCCCGATTATCTTATCATGAGTCTGGAAAGGCGTCAAGGACTTTTTGGGCTTTTCGTTGCGGGATACAGGTGGAAGGAGTATAATAAAGCACTGTGAATTTTGGAGGGAACCGGTTTGGGAAACATCTTTTACTTTGACTGGGAAGTCAGCCTGATCGAATGGGTGCAGCGGTCCATGGGACAGGTCGGGGAGATCGCGGCCCGGGTCATGTCGTTCATCGGCGGGGAGACCATCACGCTGCTGCTGCTGATCGCTCTCCTGTTCTGCTATCGGAAGGAAGCCGGGAAGAAAGTCGCCTGCTCTGTGCTGATGGCCGGGATCTGGTTCCCGATGGTGAAGAATATCGTTTTGCGGGTGCGGCCGTATATGGCGCACAAAGAGCAGGTGAAGTGCCTGCAGGTCGTTGAGGCCGACGCTGATAAGATGGACATTGTCCAGCAGGGGTATTCGTTCCCCAGCGGACACGGCGCGACGGCGGTCTCGCTGTTCGGCTCGGCAGCGATGGAAATCCGGAAGCGCTGGATGTGGTGCCTGGCGGTGATCCTTCCGCTGCTGATCGGGCTGAGCCGGATCGCAGTGGGCGTACATTATCCAACGGATGTGCTGGTGGGCTGGGCGGTCGGCATTCTGGCGGTCGGGTTCAACGTACTGCTGCAGAAGACCGTGAAGAAGGAATGGATGCGCTATGCGATCATGCTGGCGATCGCCCTTCCGGGGCTCTTCTGGTGCAGGAGCCGGGATTATTTCTCTGCGCTGGGCCTGCTGACCGGGGCGGCGTTCGCGTTTCCGTACGAAGCCAAATACGTGCAGTTTAAGGATACGAGGAATCCCTGGGCGATGATCCTGCGGGTCATCGGGGCGTTCGCGGTGTATTACGCGCTGAATATACTTCTGAAGCTTCCGTTCAGCAAGGAGTTCCTGGACAACGGGACCGTTGCGGCGGGGCTGGTGCGCACCGCCCGGTACGCGGTGGTGCTGTTTGTCGCGCTGGCGTTCTATCCGAAGGTGTTCCCGTGGTTTGAGAAGATCGGGAAGAAGCAATAATGGAGTACACAGTCAAACCGGAGGAAGGCGGACGGAAGGTCCGGGATATCCTGCGACGGAGCATGGGGGTCAGCTATACAGCCCTGAAGAGCGCCAAATGGAACGGCCGGCTCGGGCTGAACGGGCAGACAGTCCGGGCGGACGCCATGGTCGCGCCGGGCGACCTCGTGAGCATCGAGTGGGCAGAGGATGAACCGGCCTATCCGCTGAAACCCTATCCGCTGGAGATCGATGTACCCTGGCAGGATGAGCACCTGATGGTCGCAGTCAAGCCGGCGGGGATCGCCAGCCAGGCGAGCCGGAACCACCCGGAGGATTCGCTGGAGAACGCGGTATTTGCCTGGGCCGGCTGCCCGGACAACTTCGTTTACCGGCCGGTAAACCGGCTGGACAAGGGAACCGGCGGGCTGATGGTCATCGCCCGGACGCCGCACGCGCAGCACCTGATGCAGCGGCAGCTGCACACGCCGGCTTTCCGGCGGCGGTACCTGGCCTTGACGGACGGGGCGCCGAAAGAAAAGGAAGGCATCCTGGACTATCCCATCATGAAGATGCCGGGTTCGACCGTGAAGCGAACGGTCAGCGCGGAAGGGAAACCTTCCCGGACGCGGTACCGGGTGCTGCGGGAAGAGGACGGCGGCGCGCTGATCCTTCTGGAACTGGAGACGGGACGGACCCACCAGATCCGGGTGCACCTGAGTCACATCGGCTGCCCGGTACGGGGGGATTTTCTGTACGGAACGGAGCGGCCTGAGGAGTATCCCGGATGCTTTGCGCTGCACAGCGCGATGCTGGATACCGTGCACCCGCTGAGCGGGGAGCGGATCCGGCTGACGAGCGTGCCGGCATGGGCGAAAGGGATTGAGACGGATGTTCTTTTCATGGACTTCGATTGACTTTCAAACATAGTGTTTGTAAACTGAATTATATAACGCCGCGGCGGGGAGATTTCTCCACTCCGCTTCGCTCCGGTCGAAATGACAGAGAAGGTTGCTTCGCTCCGGTCGAAATGACAGAGAAGGTTGCTTCGCTGCGGCTGAAATGACACGAGGATAACAAGTTAAAACGAAAGGGAAAGACTTATGACGATCATCGAGCTGCTTGAGAGAAATGCCAGGGAATGGCCTGACGATACCGCCCTGGTGGAGATCAACCCGGACCAGCCGGAAACCCGGCGGGTGACATGGCATGATTTTGAGCTGGTGGAACCCAGCGCAAAGCAGAAGCACTATCGCCGGGAGATCACCTGGGCGGTCTTTGATGAGAAGGCGAACCGCATCGCCAATATGCTGAAGAGCCACGGCATCGGGAAGGGCAGGAAGGTCGCCATCCTGATGATGAACTGTATCGACTGGCTGCCGATCTACTTCGGCATCCTGAAGACCGGCGCGGTCGTCGTACCGATGAACTTCCGCTATGCTGCGAACGAGATCGAGTACTGCCTGAACCTGAGCGAGAGCAATATGCTGATCTTCGGACCGGAATTCATCGGCCGGATCGAGGAGATCGCGGACAACATCCCGAACGTCTCCCTGGTGTACATGGGCCCCGGATGCCCGAGCTTCGCTGATGACCTGACGGAGCTGGTGAACGAATGCAGCAGCAGCTTCCCGCCGTGCGAACTGACCGAAGACGACGACGCGGCGATCTATTTTTCCTCCGGAACGACCGGTTTCCCGAAGGCGATCCTGCACAAGCATCGCAGCCTGATCCACAGCGCGCGGGTCGAGCAGGCGCACCACGGCCAGACGAAGGATGACTGCTTCCTGTGCATCCCGCCGCTTTACCATACCGGCGCAAAGATGCACTGGTTCGGCAGCCTGATCTCCGGCGGAAAGGCCGTGATCCTGAAGGGGACGCGGCCGCAGACGATCCTGGAGGCGGCGAGCCGCGAGCACTGCACGATCGTCTGGCTGCTGGTTCCGTGGGCACAGGATATCCTGACCGCGCTGGACAGCGGCGAACTGAAGCTGTCAGACTATCAGCTGGACCAGTGGCGCCTGATGCATATCGGCGCGCAACCGGTGCCCCAGAGCCTGGTGCACCGCTGGCTGCAATACTTTCCGAACCATGAGTATGACACCAACTACGGGCTGAGCGAATCCATCGGTCCCGGCGCGGTGCACCTGGGTATCGAGAACGTCCGGAAGGTTGGCGCGATCGGTATTCCCGGATACGGCTGGGAGACGAAGATCATCCGACCGGACGGCAGCGAAGTCGCTCCGGGCGAGGTCGGGGAACTGTGCCTGAAGGGCCCCGGCGTCATGGTCTGCTACTATAACAACCCCCAGGCGACGGCGGAAACGCTGAAGGACGGGTGGCTGCTGACCGGCGATATGGCACGGCAGGATGAGGAAGGCTTCATCTACCTGGTGGACCGGAAAAAGGATGTCATCATTACCGGCGGCGAGAACCTGTATCCGGTGGAGATCGAAAACTTCATGGCGGCCTGCCCGGCGATCAAAGACGTCGCGGTCATCGGCCTGCCGGACACGCGACTGGGCGAGATCGCGGCGGCCATCGTGGAGCTGGTACCCGGCAGCACGGCCACGGAAGAAGACATCCGGGAGTTCAACATGGGTATGCCGCGGTATAAGCGGCCGCGGAGGATCATCCTGGCACCGGTGCCGCGGAACGCGACCGGGAAGATCGAGAAACCGAAGCTCCGCCGGATGTATGGCGGGGAAGGACTGGTTGACAGCCAGAACAGGAGTTAAGGAAAAGGGGCTTTCCGATCGCCCCGGACCTTCGGGAACAATACTTTAGTTAAAGGCAGAGTAGAGCAGCAATGAAAAGACTTTTAATTGGTAACGAAGCGGTGGCGTGGGGCCTGTATAACGGCGGGATCGGGCTGGTGAGCAGCTATCCGGGAACGCCGAGCACGGAGATCACGGAATTCCTGGCGAAGCATGACGATATCCACAGCGAGTGGGCGCCGAACGAGAAGGTCGCGATGGAGACGGCCTTTGGCGCGAGCCTGGCGGGTATGCGCAGCGTCTGCGCGATGAAACACGTCGGCCTGAACGTGGCGGCGGACCCGCTGTTCACGCTGAGCTATACCGGAGTGACCGGCGGCATGGTCGTCTGCGTGGCGGACGATCCGGCAATGCATTCCAGCCAGAACGAGCAGGACAGCCGGCACTACGCGATCGCGGCGAAGGTTCCGATGCTGGAGCCCTCCGACTCCGCGGAAGCCTATGCGTTTGCGAAGAGCGCGTTTGAACTGAGTGAGAAGTACGACACGCCGGTGCTGCTGCGGATGTGCACCCGCATCGCGCATAGTCAGTGCGTGGTGGACATCGGGGAGCGGGAGGAAGTCCCGCTGAAAGACTACGTGAAGCAGCCCTCCAAGTACATCATGATGCCGGGCTACGCGAAGCTGCGCCATCCGGTCGTGGAAGAGCGGACGGAGAAGCTGAAGGCGCTGGCGGAAGACTGCATGTACAACAGGGTCGAGCTGGCGAAGGACAATGAGATCGGTATCATCACCTCCGGCTGCAGCTATCTGTATGTGAAGGAAGTGTTCGGCGACGGCGTGAGCGTGCTGAAGATCGGCATGCCGAACCCGCTGCCGGAAAAGATGATCCGCAGCTTTGCCGCGAAGGTGAAGAAGCTGTATGTGATCGAGGAACTGGACCCGGTGATCGAAAACCATGTGAAGGCGCTGGGGATCGAGGTAACCGGCAAGAGCCTGTTCTCCGCGATCGGCGAGTTCAGCCAGAAGACGATCCGCGAAGCTTTCGTGAAGGAAGGTATCGCCGTTAAGGACATCCCGGAAGCCCAGGGCGAGGCGCCCGCGGTTCCCGGCCGTCCCCCGATGATGTGCAGCGGCTGCCCGCACCGGGGTATGTACTACACGCTGGTCAAGAACCACATCACGGTCCTGGGCGACATCGGCTGCTATACGCTGGGCGCGGTGGCACCGCTGAACGCGCTGGACTCCACGCTTTGCATGGGCGCGAGCGTGAGCGGCATCCACGGCTTCAACGTGGCCCGGGGAAGCGAGACCGAGAAGAAGACCGTGGCGGTCATCGGCGACAGCACCTTCATGCACAGCGGCATGACCGGGCTGGTGAATATTGCCTACAACGCGACAAATTCCACGGTGATCATCCTGGACAACTCCATCACCGGCATGACCGGACACCAGCAGAACCCCACCACCGGGTACAACATCAAGGGCGATCCGGCGGCAAAAGTGAACCTGGAAGCCCTGTGCAAAGCGCTGGGGATCAACCGGGTGCGGGTGGTCGATCCCTACGACCTGAAGGCCTGTGAGGAAGCGGTGCTGGAGGAACTGGCGGTTGAAGAGCCGAGCGTAATCATCTCCCGCCGTCCCTGCGTGCTGCTGAAGTATGTGAAGCCGAAGAAGCCTCTGGCGGTGGACACGGACAAGTGCCGCGGCTGCAAGAAGTGCATGAAGATGGGCTGCCCGAGCATCTCTTTCAAGGACGGGAAGGCCCGCATCGACCGGACGCTGTGCGTCGGGTGCGGCGTGTGCAGCCAGCTGTGCGCATTCGGAGCGATCGGAGGGAATGAGGAATGAAGACTACGAGCATTATGATCGTCGGCGTCGGCGGACAGGGGAGCCTGCTGGCTTCGAGGCTGCTGGGCACCCTGCTGACGGACGAAGGATACGACGTGAAGGTCAGCGAGGTTCACGGCATGAGCCAGCGCGGCGGCAGCGTGGTGACGTATGTACGCTACGGGGAGAAGGTTTACAGCCCGATCGTGACCGAGGGCGAATGCGACTTCATCATCAGCTTTGAGAAGCTGGAGGCTGCCCGCTATGCCGCCTGCCTGCGCAGGGGCGGCAAGATCATCGTGAACACACAGGAAATCGATCCGATGCCCGTGATCACCGGAGCGGCGGAGTATCCTGCCGGCGTGCTGGAAGACCTGAAGGCGAAGGGATTTGACGTGGACGACTTCGACGCGCTGACCCCGGCCATAGAGGCCGGAAGCGCAAAGGCCGTCAATATCGTGCTGATGGGACACTTCGCGAAGCATACGGAGATCCCGAAGGAAAAGTGGCTGGCGGCCATGGAAAAGGTGATCAATCCGAAGTTCCTGGAGATGAACAGGAAAGCGTTCGATCTGGGATACGAAGAGAGATAAAAAACAATAACAGGAGACCGGCGGAGCATCTGAGAAGCTTCGCCGGTTTTCGTTGATAAAGAATAAATGGAACGGTTTGCTTAAGACTAATGGATAATCGTGATCGCGTCGCGGATGTTGCGGATCTCGACGACCGGGGCGCCGGCGGCCTCTTCGCCGTCGAGGGTCCATTTAATCTCCGGGGAGCCATCGAAGGTAAAGCGGGAAGCCCGGAGGAAATGGAGAGACGGATCATCATAGTGATGCGTCCGCAGGGCGGTCAGGATCTGGTTCAGGACGATCAGGTCCGGCGGGAAGGGGATGAACAAGGCCTCGAAGAGACCGTCGTTCATATGGACTTCTCTGTCTTCCAGCTTCAGAACCCCTCCGAGCGAGGTTGAATTGCAGATGGCTGCAAAGATATAATCGTTTTCAAACCGCTGACCGTCAGCGGTTATTTTCATATGGATGGGCCGGATATCCGCCAGGGAACGGATCCCTTCGAGAATATAAGCTACATGGCCAAGCACATTCTTGACGTTCTGCGGGGTCGACCAGGCGACGCTGGTGAAAGCCCCGAAGGAAGCGGTATAGCTGAAATAACGGTCTTCTCCGAAAAGCCCGACATCCAGCGTGTGCGGGCTGCCGGAGGCGATCGCCTGGGCCGCCCTGAGCGGCTGCATCGGAAGACCGAGGCCGGCGGCAAAGTCGTTGGTGGAACCGCAGGGAATATAGCCGACGGGCGTGGAGTGACCGCCCAGCTGGAGACCGGAGATCACTTCATTCAGGGTGCCGTCTCCGCCGCAGGCGACGACGAGATCTGCATCGCCGGCCTGTCCGCGGGTAAAATCAACGGCATCGCCGCGCTTCTCCGTCACGTAAACGGTACAGAGATAACCGGCCCGGTTAAACACGGAGATCATGTCCGGAAGGAAACGCCGGCCCTGCCGGGTGCCGGCATTGGGATTGATGATCAGGTGGAGTTTTTTCATCGGGTTCCTCCGAAGGGAATTGCTATGGCTGCTGCGGCAGAGGAGATTTCTCCACTCCGCCTTCGGCTCCGGTCGAAATGACAGAGAAGGTTGCTGCGCTCCGGTCGGAATGACACATGAGAGAACCTTCGACATTGCTGATCATGACACGGGAGGGGATCCTTCGACACTGCCGATCATGACACGGGAGGGGGAACGCTTCGGTCAAAACGACGCCGTGAGTCCGGTCAGATTATATCAAAAAGGATTGAAAAAAGCGAACAAATCATATATGATAAGCGCGAGTATAAATACATCTCAAAAACCATTCCGGAAGGATTCTCAGGCGGATGAAAAAGATCCAACGCGGCTGCCCGCCGTACGAGGGGGCGGATCCTTATCTATATTTCTGTTTCGCGGAAAAAGACCGGGAAGCTGTGTTTCCGCTGCTTGAATACCTGTATCTTCGCGGCGTGCGGATCTGGTACAACGTGGAGAATACGGCGGATATCAAAAAACTGAACCGGCAGCAGGAGCGCATGAACCAGGCCTCTCTGCTGGTCATTTATCTGACGGAAAACGCAAGAAACGACGAACGGGTAAAGAACTCCCTGCTGTACTACCAGCATGGCAAGCCGGTCATCGGTATTGACACGGACGACGGAGACAACGAGCTGGCCTTCGGCATGACAGCGCGTGCACAGCATGTGGACGGGCGGAACGGCAGAAAACCGGAAGAGATGGAAGCGGATCTGATCCGCACGGAAGGCTTCAGCCAGGAACTGATCGGCGAACCGCTGAACCGGATGAAGCTGATCATGAAGAGGGTGCTGAAGTACGTGGCAGCGGCAGCGGCCGTTGCGCTGGCCGCTGTGACGATCATGATCGGGAAGCAGCAGTGGGGCTGGTTCCCGCCGCCGCCGACCCCGACACCAACCCCCACGGCAACACCGACGCCGACGCCGACACCGACGCCGACGCCGACACCGACCCCGACACCGACACCGACGCCCACGCCGACGCCGACGCCGACACCAAGCCCCACGCCGACGCCCACGCCGACGCCGACACCAAGCCCCACGCCGACGCCGACACCGACTCCGACGCCGACGCCAACGCCAACGCCGACACCTACGATGATCCCCGATACGGTGTTCTTTGAAGAACAATGGCTGACGGATACACTGCGGCAGGCGGTGAGCGGCGTGCTGCTGACCGAGGAGAGCCTGGCGGAGATCACAAAGCTGAAACTGGATCAGCTGCCGGCTGATCTTTCCGAACTGGACAAGCTGCCGAACCTTGAGACCCTGAGCATCCCCCAGAGCCTGGCGGACGAGGCACAGGAACTCATGGACAAAGGCATTCGTCTTGCGCTTCGTCCGGAGGGGGAGGAAACGCCATGACGGAGTTTTTCAAACCCTACGAGGGAACAAAGCCATACATCTTCGTCAGCTACAGCCACCGGGATTCGGCCGCGGTCATCAATACGATACGGCCGATCCACGACCGGCGATACCGCCTCTGGTACGACGAAGGCATCCCGGCCGGCAGCGACTGGCCGCGGAATATCGCGGTGCATATGCGGGACTGCCGGATGGTCCTCTTCTTTCTGAGCCGGACGGCACTGGCCTCCCCGAACTGCCTGAGCGAGATCAGTACGGCGGCGAAGCAGGGGAAAACGATCCTGCTGATGAAGCTGGAAGACATCCCGATCGAGGAAGCCAATGAAAAATGGCAGCAGGCACTGAAAAGCGCCATTCTGATCGAACCGGATGAAAAAGCAGCGATCCGGACGGAACACATCCTGAACTGCCCGCTGCTGACGGATGAATTCCTGGGAACGGAAGAAGACTTTGCGGAGAACGGAAACAGCGGACACCAGAGAAACCTGCTGACCACGGTGGCGATCATCCTGGCGGCTGTGCTTCTCGTCGTTGCGCTGGCCGGTGTCTGGGGGATCGGTACAGGAGCGATCGATATCTTCATTACGCCAACGCCGCCTCCGACTCCGACGCCGAGCCCGACACCAACGCCGACACCGACGCCGACGCCGACGCCGACACCGACCCCCACGCCGACGCCGACACCGACACCGACGCCGACGCCAACGCCGACGCCGACACCCACGCCGACGCCGACACCGACACCGACGCCGACGCCGACACCTACGCCAACCCCGACGCCGACTCCCACGCCGACGCCGACGCCGACCCCGACACCCACACCGACACCGACGCCGACTCCGACCCCGACACCCGCGCCGACGGTGCAGCCGACAGCGGCGCTTCCCGAAGGAGCAAAAAGCCTGTTCCAAAAGGTAATCGAGTTCCCGGATAATCAGCAGGAGCGGAGACTCCGGCAGATCCTGGACGCGTCTGAAGGGGATATCCTGCAGGAGCGGCTGCAGGAGATCACGGAGCTGTATTTCGTCGGTACGATGAGTCCGAAGAGCACCAAAGGGCTGGAAGTTGCGGAGGACGGTTCCGTGACGATGAATACCATTCCCGTGAAGCAGGGATCGGTGAGCAACCTGAAACTGGTCTATATGATGCCGAATCTGAAGCACCTGGCTGTCGTCAACCAGCCGCTGAAGGATATCTCCGGAATGAAGGACCTGGTGCTGCTTCTGGACCTGAACCTGGCCTGTACACAGGTAAGCGACCTGAGCGGAATGACAAACCTGCCGAGCCTGCAGACGCTGAACCTGGAACATACGCAGGTAAAGGACCTGACACCGCTGTCGCGGGTAAAGGAAGGATCCACCGACAAAGAACTGCCATTGCTGACGCAGGTCACGGTAAGCAAAGATATGCTGCCGCTCACCATGGATCCGGATGCATGGTATGAGGTCATTCTTGTCAAATGACCTCATGAAAAGAGATAAGATTTCGTCCCTGCGGGCGTAAGGAATCGCGTGTTGATTCGCACGCGTCAGTGCCCGGACCTTCGGTTATCGGATAAAAACAGGAGGAAAGATCATGAACAAGCCGTACAGCGGAAACTCGAAACCTTTTGTGCTGGCACTTTTCTCGGAGAAGGACAAAGAGAAAGTCATGCCGGTACTGGAAGCACTGGAAAAGAAAAGACTGACGCTCTGCGGCCAGGACGGACGCGCCACGGAGAAACAGGCGAAGAAGGCCTGCACGACGATCGCCTTCCTCTCAGAAAACTTCTCGAAGGATGAGAAAAAGCAGCAGATCTTCTTCACGGCGGACGCGGCGCGGATGCCGATCATCCCGGTGAAGCTGGACGACGCGAAACAGCCGGAAGTGCTGGAACGGTCCATCACCGCAAAGAACGCGATCATGGCGGAACGCTACAGCACGGAGGAACTGGCGGGCCGCATTGCCGGCGCGGAAAGCCTGAAGAACCCAACGCTGACCAAAGCACAGAAGAACAGCAGCCGGCTGCGGCTGGGGCTGATCCTGGGAATCGCGGTGATCGCGCTCGCGTTTGCAGGCCTGCTGATCTACGACCAGCAGACCGGCAGCGGCATCATCATCCCGACGCCAACGCCGACAGCCACACCGACGCCGACCCCGACGCCAACCCCCACCCCGACCCCGACGCCGACCCCGACACCTACGCCGACACCTACGCCCACGCCGACACCTACGCCGACGCCTACACCCACGCCGACGCCTACACCCACGCCGACGCCGACGCCCACCCCGACACCTACCCCGACGCCGACGCCTACCCCCACCCCGACGCCGACCCCGACGCCAAGCCCGACGCCGACTCCCACGCCGAGCCCGACGCCTACGCCCGTCGTGGATCCGCTGCTGACGGAAGCCTACGGGTTCACGGATGCGGACCTGAAGGAGATCCAGGGCATCGTGATCCTCGGCGATCAGTTCAGATACCTTACACGGGACAACTGGCTGAACGAGCATGGAACCTGGGCAAATGCGGATGAATTTGCCTCCCGCATCTATCAGCCGGGCGAGACCAAATGGTACTCCAGAGAAGACGGCAATGAGATCCAGACGTACCGGTGGGAGGACCTGAGCTTCCTGACCCTGATGCCGAACGTTCACTACCTGAGCATTGCGCAGGCGGAGATTGTGAGCATGCCGGACCTGTCCTCCTCTGTCTGGAAGAACCTTGAAGGGGTGACCATCCAGGATTGCGTGCTGCCGGACCTGAACTGGCTGAAAGGCAATGTCTCCGTGCGGGAATTCCGGATCCAGGGTGTTCAGAACGACCTGGACATGACTCCGCTGAATGAATGCACGAAACTGCGCAATGTCTGCATCGATTTTGGCGATACGACTTCTCTTGATCTGTCCGGTTTTTCACCGAAAAATGTTACTGAACTGAACCTGACTGCCGGCGCTTTTCTGCGGGAAGTACGGCTTGATGGACTCAAAGCCTGCGAAAAACTCGACAATGTTCAACTGGACAACCTGCCTCAACTGTACAGCCTCGCTTTCCTGGAGGGGACCAACAGGCTGAACGGCATCCGGATGAACAACGTCGGCATTTCCGACCTGACACCGATCATCAACAGCAAGGTAAGTCTGCGCTCCTTTAACGTCGATGACTGCCGAAATCTGCACGATTTCAGTCCGCTGGCTGAATGCACCTATATCACTGATCTTCACCTGGGAGGATGGGAAACCCACCGGGATGTTTCCTTCCTGTACGGGATGAAACGGCTGAAAAAAGTGGATATATTCAGCGCGGATCTGCAGAACCTGGATTTCATCAAAAACATGGATACCGAATCCGGAAACGGTAACGATATCAGCGTGACCGTTCACGGCCGGGTACGCGACTGGTCCGCCCTGGCGGAGGTGAAGAAATACCAGGAGGTCAACATCCGTTCAGACGACCGCGACTTCTCGAAGATCGCACCGTACCTGGAGGGGGCAAGTATTGATTATCTGTGCCTGAACGATTTCGACAATCTTGATTTCAGCATGCTGCCAACTCCCAGAAGCGAACTGTGCATCCAGAACGGAAGCGGCAATCGGGACCTGACCGGAATGCCCAGGCTGAACAATACCAGGCTGGTCCTGGAAGATATGCAGGACCTGGAATCCCTGAATGGCCTGGAGACCGCACTGGAAGCAAGAAGGGCACAGCTGGAGATCAAAGGCTGCCCCCGCCTGACGGATTGGAGCGCGCTGGAGAAGGTCAAACTGAGCTGGCTGCACCTGACCGGCATCTACACGCTGCCGGACCTGAGCAGGACAGAAGTGTACGGGCTGCGGATCGAAAGCCTGGACTGGCTGGAGGACCTGAGCCTGCTGGACGGGCTGGACGCGGAACGGTACTACAGCAACATCGAACTGATCGATCTGCCGGCGACGATCGACATCTCCCCGGTGCGCCGCCTGAAGGGTAATGTCCTGAAAGTACAGCCGGAGATGAGGGAACTGGCGGAATCCATCGTGGAGGAAGGCAGGTTCAGCCGGTGCGAGATCGAGTATCCCGAGGGAGGCTGGCAGCCGTGGAACGGTGAGGTGAAACTGAAGAGTCTGGAGGATCTGGACCGGCTGCCGATCGCTGCGCTGAAGCACGTGAAGAACCTGCGGCTGGCCGGGGACCGGATTGTTGACTGGGGGCAGTATGACCTTTGGGAACAATGGGACGACAACGGACGGTACTTTATGCTGCGCGAACGGGAAACCCAGGAGATGCTGGACAGGGGAGAAGAGAATGAACCGGTCCGGGTTGAGACCGGTACGCTGACCGATCTGACCCGACTGGCCAACCTGACGGGACTGGAGCAGATTGAGATCTGCGATCAGCCGCTGACCAGTCTGGACGGCATCGACGGAATGCTGGATCTGAGGGAGGTCGAACTGAAGGCCTGCAGACAGCTGGAGGATATTTCGATGCTCTTTACGCTGGAAAAAATCCAGCAGCTCTGTCTGTATGAAGTCCCGATTCACTCCATCCAGGGGATCCAGAACCTGACGATGCTGAAGACACTGGAACTGCATCAGACAGAAGTAGCGGATCTTTCCCCGCTGGCGGACTGCGACCTGACGGAAGCCAACCGGCAGAACGGACTGACGTTAGGATTTTTCAGCCAGCAGGCAGATCCTTCCCCGCTGGAGGGGATCAAAAAGTTCGACGAAATCCAAACGAGCAGCGAGTATATCCGGGAATGGCTGCCGCACCTGCAGGGAGCCGAGATCAACCAGCTGGTTATCAACGATATCCGGGATAACGACGTCAATGACCTGACCATGCTCAGCGGCCTGAGGATCAGGAACCTGCGGATTGACAGCATTACACACCTGAAATCACTGCACGGGCTGGAGGATATGCTGGACGGCGGATACCTGGAGCAGCTGGAGATCCTGGGCTGTCCGCGACTGACCGATTTCAGCGCGCTGGAAGGAAAACACCTGGACAGACTCTGGCTGTACGGGACATACACGATCCCGGAATTAAGCGGAATGGACATCGGGACCCTGCGGCTGGAACAGATGGACTGGGTCAAAGACCTGGGCGTTCTGGATTCCATACCGGAGGACAGGGAGATCAGCATCGAACTGGCGCAGATGGACCAGCTGAAGGACCTGACGCCGCTTGCACGCCTGAAGGCCGGGAAGCAGATCGCCGTGCCGGAAAACCTGCTGAACAAGGCGGAAGCACTGGTCAGGAGCGGGAGCTTCCAAGGCGCGGCGATCGTGGATGAGGACGGCTGGGGCGTCAGCAACAGCAATTTCAGCCTGCAAAGCTGGGAGGAACTGGACGAACTGCCGGACAGCGTCGTGGCAAGGATTGAGAGCATCTACCTGGCCGGTGATACGCTGTATGACCAGAATCAGTATGATATCCAGGATGAATGGAACGGAAACGGACGGGATCTTTATTTGCACCACTTCGATACCGACAGCCGGACAAGAATTAAAACGGGATCGATGCACGATCTTAGCCGGCTTAGCCGGCTGACCGGATTGCGGGAGCTGCTGATTTACTGCCAGCCGCTGACCTCCCTGGACGGCCTTGAGAACCTGAAGAACCTGGAAAGGCTCAAGATTGAGCAAGCGCCGGAGCTGACCGATATGGGGCCGGTTTCCGAACTGAAGGAACTACGCGACTTTACCCTGCGGGATACCGGCATCAGGGACTATGAAGCGCTGAAGAACGCGAAAAAACTGAGAGGACTTTGGCTGTGGGATGATGTATCAGATATCTCCTTCCTGAAGGAAATCGATTTCAGCAACGCATACCGCGAGGGCGGGATGGACCTGTATCTGCAGACAACAGAAGAAACGGACATGACGCCCCTGGAGGGTATCAGGGAATTCTCCTATCTGCAGATGGACGGAAACAAACCTCATTACTGGCTGTTGCATGTGCAGAATGCGAAGGTGCGCCATCTGACGATCAACAACACAGATGATGAGTTTACTGCTGATCAGCTGCCGCAGGTGACGGAACGGCTGGAGTTCCACAGCGTGAGAAAACTGAAGGATCTGACCGGCCTGAAAGGACCCGGGCCGCGGCAGATCCAGCTGGACAGCATGCCTTCCATGACCAGCCTGAACGGTCTGCAGGGGCTGATCGGTGAAGGCGGGGTCAGAGAACTGGCACTGGGCGCCGTGCCAATGCTCAGTGACTGGAGCGCGCTGGAAGGCGCCGGGCTTGATTCCCTGATCATTTGCGGCGATACGGTTTACCTGCCCGAAGACCTGCAGCAGCAGGCAAGGCGCGTCGAACAGTGGGAGGGCTGGTGGAATCTTGACGCGCAGCTTTCGGCTGATTCACTGGAAGACCTCAGGAACATGCCGGACGGCTTGCTGGAGCAGATCGGCCAGCTGAGGGTCATCGGTGACCAGGTATACAATTATGACCGCTACTTCCTGAACAACCGCTGGGATAATAAAAAGAGAAAAGAGACAGCATACATCTGGGATGATGAAACACAGGAAGAGCTGCCGCCGGAGATGGGTGACGGGATCGACCTGAGCCTGATCAGCAGGATGACGGGATTGCAGGACCTGAAACTGGATGTGCAGCCGATCACTGATCTGGAAGCACTGCGGCCGCTGAAACAGCTGCGGTACCTTACCCTGAGGTTCTGTCCCAACCTGGAGGACCTGTCCGCCCTGGCTGATCTGCCGGAACTGGAAGCGCTGCATCTCGACTTCAGCGGTGTGAAATCCATCGAGGGGCTGCGCGGTCTCAGCAAACTGAGGGAACTGAATCTGAACGGCCTGGCGGTTACAGACCTGACTCCTCTGAACGATTGCGACTTTACATACGCAGCGCAGAACGGAGGATTTAACCTTATGGTTGACAACGACAAGATCAAGGACTGGAGTTTCCTGAGCAAGATTACTGACTTCAGCGGAATGTGGATGGGCGGAGTCAATCCGACGAAATGGCTGACCTATGTGGAAGGGGCGAAGATCAGAGGAATCTTTGCCAACTTCCAGAATCAGAAACAATTTGCAGAATTCCTGACAGTACACCCGGAGGTGGAGGAATTACATATTCAGTGGAATACGAGGATCACCGACATTTCCATGCTGCCGGAACTCAAGAATCTGCGTTATGTGAGAATCTCAAAAAACATGAACAAGGCGATCAGGAGCCTGGAAGGGAAGGAGTATTCCTTCGAACTGCAGATCGATGAATGAGAAGAACAGGATCCCGCTGCTGGTGGGGGTGACCGGGCACATCGATCTCCGGGAGGAGGACCGGGACACCCTGTACCGGGCAGTGACGGACGAACTGAAGAAGCTGCGGGAAACCTATCCCCATACGCCGCTGAAGATGCTGAACAGCCTGGCGGCGGGAGCGGATCTGCTGTGCGCGGACGCGGCGGAGGAACTCGGCATTCCGGTGACCGCAGCGCTGCCGATGGAAACAGACGAATACGAGAAAGACTTCGACGCAAAGGAACTGGAGCATTTCCGGCATCACCTGCGGCAGGCGGAGAGCGTGTTTACTGCGCCATACGCGGAAGCTGCCGAGAAAGGCAGGAATGCCGGCTACCGGCAGGCAGGCATCTACATCGTGGAGCATGCGCACCTGCTGCTGGCCCTGTGGGACGGGAAAACGAAGGAAGACGTCCGGGCGGGGACGGCTGCGACGGTGAGTTTTGCGCTCAACGGGGACTGGGAACCGGAGGAGGGCATCCCTGTCAGCAGCGCCGGGAACACGGCGGTGATTCATATCCTGACCCCAAGGGGCGATATGCCGGCGGAAGGCGCCGGTGAAACGCACCGTATCGCGGACGAAACGATGTGGGACACGCTGATGACGCGGACCGAGGAGTTCAACGCGCTGGCTGAGGAGACGCTGGCAGCAGGGGAAAGGATGCTGCCGGAGACCGATGGCAGCGATGCCGCGCTGCAGCAGCTTGAAAACCTGTATTCAACAGCTGACGGGCTGAGCCTGCACTTTGCCCGCCGGTTCCGCAGGATGCTGGCGGGCCTGGCGCTGGCCGGAACCGTGCTGACGCTTGCCTTCCTGCTGTACGACGAAGGCAGTATGATCCCGATGATCCTGATCTGCGGGACGGCCTTGCTGTATGCTTTCATCTGCTACCGGAAAGCCATAAAGGACGACTGCCATCGGAAATATATCGAGTACCGGGAGCTGGCGGAGACGGTACGCGTCCAGATGTACCTGCGCTATGCGGGCAGCCGGCTGGAGGTTCAGCGGCTGATGAACTGGAGCCAGCAGCAGGAGACGGCGTGGATCCTCTGCGCGATCTGCGCGATCAACGGAGCGCCGCAGCCGGAGATACAGCGGGATATCCGGAACTGCTGGGTGGAGGAACAGCGGGAATATCACCGGAAGGCCGGAAAGAAAACAACAGGCCAGATGGAGAAAAACGACCGGATCCTGGGGACGGCCATGAAGATCAGCATCCTGATATATGCGGCGGCGCTGGTCTATGAGTTCGCCTTCGGCGGGCTGGCGATCCGGCCGCTGCTGACGCTGAACGATCCCGAGAACGGGCGGACGCTGCTCAAGATCGTGCTGGGAACGCTGTCCGCGGGAACGCTGTTCATGGCGAATTATTACGGGAAGATGAGCCTGCGGCGGGTCACGGCGGACCATGAGAAGATGGTAAAGTTCTTTGACAAGGCGGCGGAACAGCTGGACCGCTACGGCCAGAACGAACATATCCTGGAAGCGCTGGCCAGGGAGGAACTGGCGGAGAACGGGAACTGGTGTTCATTCCAGCGCGATAACGCGCCGGAGCTGAATCTGTGACCCCTTCGGCCGGCTGCCGTTAACACCGGAACCGAATCTGCGGGGAGACTGAAAAAACAGGTCTGAAAACAACCGAAAGACGGGCCTTTTTGAGCAGATTGTGATTGCCAATCGGGCAGTGTTTTTGGTATAATAATTTAAGATAAACAGCAAGATCTGATAAATCAGAAACCGTATAGAAACGAAGACCCGGGGAAGGCGCCTGAGCAGCAGCCTGTCCCGGGCCGCCGGAAAGGAAAATCGTACTTGAGCAGGAATCTGATCCTGAAAGGGAATATCTGCCATACACCGGAAAAGGACCGTCTCGAGATCCGCGAGGACGCATATGTCGTCTGCGGGGAGGGGCTTTGCCGGGGAATCTTTGACACCATCCCGGACAAGTATCTCGGAATGGAGATCGTCGACTGTGCCGGAAAGCTGATCATTCCCGGTCTGGTGGACCTGCATACCCATGCGCCGCAGTTCGCCTACCGCGGAACAGGGATGGACGAAGAACTGATGGGATGGCTGGAACGGTACGCCTTCCCGGAGGAAAGCCGCTACGCGGATACGGGCTATGCCGCCCGCGCTTACGGAATCGTCACCGAAAAGCTGAAAAGAGGCGCCACCACACGGGTCGTCATGTTTGCGACCATCCATCCGGAGGCAACGCTCATCCTCATGGACTGCATGGAGAAGAGCGGCGTTGTGAGCTATATCGGCAAGGTCAATATGGACCGGAACGCTTCGCCGGAGCTGACGGAAGAAAACGCTGCCCGCTCTGCGGAGGATACGAGAAGATTCATCAGGGAATGCGCTTCCCGCGGGTACAGGAGGACAAAGCCTATCATCACGCCGCGGTTTGTTCCCTGCTGCACTGACGAACTGATGGAAGCACTGGGCCGGATCCGGAAGGAGTACGACCTGCCGGTTCAGTCGCACCTTTCGGAGAACCCGGAAGAGATCGAGTTTGTCCGGGAGCTGGCACCGGAAGCAGCGTTCTACGGGGATGCCTACGACCGATTCGGCCTCTTCGGCAAAGACGGCAGGACGGTCATGGCGCACTGCGTCTATTCACCGGCCGAGGAAGTACAGCGGATGCTGGATAACGGCGTCTGGATCGCGCACTGTCCCGGTTCCAACATGAACATCGCATCCGGGATCGCGCCGGTACGGCACTACTTAGAACGCGGGCTGCGGATCGGCCTGGGTACGGACGTGGCCGGCGGAGACTCGGAATCCATGTTCAGGGCGGTGACGGACGCGATCCGGGCATCCAAGATGTACTGGCGGTATATTGATCACAACGCGAAACCACTGACGTTCCCGGAGGCTTTCTGGCTGGCATCAAAAGGCGGCGGATCCTTCTTCGGCAAGGTTGGCAGTTTTGAGGAAGGATATGCGTTTGACGCGGTGGTGCTGGATGATTCGATCGAACCGAGCGCACGCGAGCTGCCGCTCAGGGACCGGCTGGAACGCGCCTTCTATCAGCGGCTGGACAAGCAGGGAATCATCATGAAATTTGCGGATGCCGAGCAGATACTGTAAACGGGAGAGGGGGAAACTGCCTGTGTACACAGGAAAAAGCGTAAAGAGAGTGGACGCCTTTGACAAGGTGACCGGCCGGGCAAAATATACGGACGACCTGTGCGACAAAAAATCCTATGTCGCCAGGATCCTTCATTCCACCATTGCCAACGGGAAGGTGGTCTCTTTCGACACGTCCGAAGCGGAGAAGGTTCCCGGGGTCGTAAAGATCCTGACGTGCTTCGACCTGAAAGAAAAGCACTATTACCCGACGGCGGGCCATCCCTGGTCCACCGACCCCTCCCATCAGGATGTGTCGGACCGCCTGGTCCTGACAGAGCGCGTCCGGTTCTACGGGGACGACATCGCGGCCGTCGTGGCGGAGGATGAGGTCGCGGCCGCGCAGGCGCTGCGGCTGATCCGGGTGGAATACGAGGAATACCCGTTCGTGCTGGATGTGCAGAAAGCCATGGAGGACGGGGCGCCGCTGCTGCATGAGGAATTCCCGAACAATATCCTCAAGCATACGCAGATCAGGCAGGGCGACTATGAAAAGGCGATTCAGGAACCCGGGCTGACCAAGGTGGAAGGCTGGTATGAGACACCGGTCGTGCAGCACTGCCATATCGAGAATTTCATCTGCTATGCCGAAATGGAGGGAAACCGGATCACCGTGACCACCTCCACCCAGATCCCCCACATCGTCCGGCGGATCGTCGGCCAGGCGCTGGGAATCGACTGGGGCAGGATCCGGGTCATCAAGCCCTATATCGGCGGCGGATTCGGAAACAAGCAGGACATTCTGTATGAGCCGCTGTGCGCCTGGCTGTGCATGCAGACGGGCGGACATCTGGTGAAGCTGGACGTGCCGCGGGAAGAGACATTCTACTGTACCCGAACACGCCATTCCATACGCAACCATATCATCTCCTGGGTGCGGCCGGACGGGACCTACGCAGCCAGGAAACTGGAAGCTTTCTCCGACCAGGGCGCCTACGCCTCCCACGGGCACAGCATCTGTGCCAAAGGCGCGGGCGCCTTCCCGCAGCTCTATCCCTGCCCGAACGTGGAAGTGGACGCCTATACCGTGTTCACCAACAAACCGGTGGCAGGCGCGATGCGGGGCTACGGTATTCCCCAGGCGATGTGGGCGGTGGAATCCCACACGGAGGACGTATGTGCCGCGATCGGTGCGGACCCGGTGGAATTCCGCCGGCGGAACCTGATGCCGGTAGGCTACGTGGACGGTTTCTCCAAAAACGAGAATTACTATGATTCCTTCAACCAGTGCCTGAACAAGGCAATGGCTGCCATCGATTACGAGAAGAAGTTCAAAGCATATCAGAACCAGACCGGAGACGTACGCAGGGGCATCGGCATCGCGATGTTCTGGTACAACACAGCCGTCTGGCCGATCTCCCTGGAGTCCACCTCCTGCCGGATGGTGCTGAACCAGGACGGATCCTTCCAGCTGCAGCTGGGAGAAACGGAGATCGGACAGGGGGCTGATACAGCCTTTGCCCAGATGGCGGCGGACGTGGTCGGCGTGCCGATTGAGAAGGTCCACGTAGTATCAACCCAGGATACGGATGTGACGCCGTTCGGCACGAGCGCCTACGCCTCCCGGCAGACCTATGTGGCAGGTTTCTCCATCCGCCAGACCGGGCTGCTGCTGAAGGAAAAGATTCTGGACTATGCGCACACGCTGACACGTATGCCGGTGTTTAACCTCGACATCGTCGACGGGAATATCGTCCGTACGACAGACGGCCGGGTGCTGATGAGCCTGGGCGAGCTGGCCACGGAAGCGCTCTACAGCCTGACGGACAGCAGGCACATTACGGCGGAGAGCACCTACCAGGTGAAATCCAACGCGTACTCCTTCGGCTGTACGATTGCCGAGGTTGAAGTGGATATTCCGATGTGCAGGGCGAAACTGCTGAACATCGTCAACTGTCACGACGCGGGTACGCTGATCAATCCCGCCCTGGCGGAGGCGCAGGTCCACGGCGGTATGAGCATGGGCATCGGCTTCGGCCTGTCGGAGAAGCTGATCTTTGACGAGAAGACCGGACGGCCGCTGAACAACAACCTGCTGGACTACAAACTGTCCACATTCCTGGATCATCCGAAGCTGATGGCGGAGTTTGTGGAGAATCCGGAGCCGACCAGCGCTTTCGGTACGAAGAGTCTGGGCGAGCCGCCGGCCTGCTCCGTGGCGCCGGCAATCCGGAATGCGATCTTCCATGCGACGGGCGTGGGGGTGAAGAACGCGCCGGCCAATCCGCACAACCTGTTTGCGGCGTTTAAGGAAGCAGGACTGATATAAAGATCCTTTACTGCGTTCAGGACGAAACGGAACAATCGGGAATCGGGACGACACAGTATAGAGAAAGGCAGAGAATGCTATGTACGACATCAAAGCGCTGTATGAAGCGGAGAGCGTTGCGGACGCGATCCGGCTGATGCAGGAGCATCCGGAAGCGCAGATCATCGCCGGCGGGAGCGACGTACTGGTCCAGATCCGCGAGGGAAAACGGGCCGGCGTCGAGCTGGTGAGTATCTACGGGATCGACGCGCTGCGGGGCGTCTCCTATGATGAAGAGGGAGCGATCCGGATCGGATCGCTGACCAGCTTTTCCCATATCGCTGCGGATCCGATCATTCAGGAAAAGATTCCGGTGCTGGGGGAAGCGGTAAGCCTGGTGGGAGGACCGCAGATCCGGAACATCGGTACGATCGGCGGCAATACCTGCAACGGCGTGACCAGCGCGGATTCCGCGTCGACGCTGTTTGCCTGGGATGCGATCGTGGAACTGGCGGGTCCCGAGGGGGTTCGCAGAATCCCGATCGGGGAGTTCTATATCAAGGCCGGAAAGGTGGACCTGAAGCCGGCGGAGATGCAGACCGCGATCATCATCCCGAAGAAAGCCTACGAGGGTTATCACGGGAACTACATCAAGTACGCAATGCGGGAAGCCATGGACATTGCCAATCTCGGCTGCTCGGTGAATGTCCGGCTGTCGGAGGACAAAAAGACGATCCTGGATGCGCGGATTGCCTTTGGCGTGGCAGGACCGATCCCGATGAGGGCTCCGTCCGCGGAAGCAGCCGCGAAGAGCAAAGAGACCGGTAAAGAGACCGTGGACGCTTTCGCAAAGGCAGTCCTGGAGGATATCCATCCGCGGGACAGCTGGCGGGCGGCCAAGGCTTTCCGCGAGCATATCGCGGTGGAAATGGCCAGGCGCGCGCTGATCAAGTCGATCGAACTGGGGGGAGGTGTGATCCGTGAGTAAGCAGTACAAACTGATCCACTGCACCATCAACGGGAAAGAACGGGAAGCCATGGTGGACGTGCGCGCTTCCCTGACGGATCTCCTGCGGAACGATTTCCGGCTGACCAGCGTGAAGAAGGGCTGCGAGGTTGGTGAGTGCGGCGCCTGCAACGTCCTGATCAACGGGGAATGCTTCAATTCCTGTATCTACCTGGCGGTCTGGGCGGACGGAAAGGAGATCCTGACGCTGGAAGGCCTTGAAGGGCCGAACGGTGAGCTGTCTGATATCCAGCAAGCGTTTATCGACGAGGCAGCCGTCCAGTGCGGGTTCTGCACGCCGGGCGCCATCATGAGCGCGGTGGAGATCCTGAACGAGGGCAGGGAACTATCGGACGAGGAAATCCGGATCCGGATGTCGGGGCATCTGTGCAGGTGCACGGGGTATGAGAATATTTTCCGGGCAGTAAAAAAGACTATGTTAAAAAGGCTTGGGAAAGAGTAAAGAATTGAGCGGGGAATTCGCAGGAGGGAAACATGATTAATCTGACCATCAACGAAAAAGGAAGAGCCAACAACATCCAGCGGGCAAGGGAACAGAACATCATCATTCCGACCATTGCCCAGATGAAGGATCCGGAGACCATCCCGGACAAGATCCAGGCCCAGCTCAGGAATGTAGGACTGTGGGAAGTGAATCCGCTTAACCTGTTCCGGATCACCTGGAAGAACGAGCCGAAGGAATCGGGCGGACTCTTCGGAAAACCGAATTTTATCGTCCTGCCCCCGGAGCTGACGGGCGTCAAGGCGAAGATCCTCCTGATGGTGGGCAAGTATTTCCCCACGGGCTGCCACAAGGTCGGCGCGTCCTTCGGGTGCCTTGTGCCGCGGCTGGTGACGGGACAGTTCGATTCCTCCGCACACCGGGCGGTCTGGCCCTCCACCGGCAACTACTGCCGCGGCGGCGCGTTCAATTCCAAGCTGCTAGGCTGCCACTCCGTGGCGATCCTTCCCGAAGGAATGAGCCGGGAACGCTTTGAATGGCTCGAAACGGTGGCCAGCGAGATCATCGCGACCCCCGGCACCGAATCCAACGTGAAGGAGATCTTTGACAAGACCCACGAACTGGAGCAGGAGCCTGACTGCATTATCTTCAACCAGTTTGCCGAGATGGGCAATTACATGTGGCACTACCACGTGACAGGCAATGCCATTGCCGAGGCATTTGAACAGATCAAGGGCGAGGGCGATCAACTCTTCGGAGCGATCTTTACCTCCGGTTCCGCCGGCACCATGGCCTCCGGCGACCGGATCAAGGATCTGTATCCGAAGGCGAAACTGGGTGTCGGCGAGGCACTGCAGTGCCCGACACTGCTGGAGAACGGCTTCGGCGCCCACCGGATCGAAGGGATCGGAGACAAGCATGTTCCGTGGATTCACAATGTGAAAAACACTGACCTGGTGGTCGATATCGACGACGAGGATTCCCAGAAGGTGCTCCGCCTGTTCAATGAGCCGATCGGACACGAATACCTGCGGAGCGCGGGCGTTCCGGAAGAGACGCTGAACAATCTGGAACTCTTCGGGATCTCCGGCATCGCCAACATGCTCTGCGCCATCAAGATGGCGAAGTATTACGAACTGACCGAACACGACGTGGTGGCCACGGTCATGACAGACTCCGCCAGCATGTATTCCTCCCGCGTGCGTGAGCTCCAGGAAGAGGACGGGGAATACACACGGGAAATGGCGGCCGTTGATTTCCATACCCACATCCTCGGTGAAAAGACCGACAACATGCTTGAACTGACTTATCAGGAGCGGAAACGGGTGCACAACCTGAAATACTATACCTGGGTCGAGCAGCAGGGCAAGACTTCCGAGGAGCTGCAGAGCCTGTGGTACGACACGGCACACACCTGGGACAGCGTGAAAGCGGACGCGGACAGGGTGGACGAGCTGATCCGGCAGTTCAACGAGGACACCGGACTGCTGAAAAAACTGTGACAGATAAGCGATAAGGGAGCGATAAGGGAGGTATACACGTGACGATGCGGAATGTCACGGGAGCCAGATGCACGATCTGCGGAAAGACCGGCTCCGCTGAACCGGGGACGACCGTCTGCCCGCACTGCGGCGGGATCCTGGATATTGAGTATGACTACGACTATATCCGCTCCTGCTTCCAAAAGCATCCGCTCCGGGAACGGAACGATCCGACCATGTGGCGCTATCTGGAGTTCCTGCCGGTGGAAGGACCGGGAACCCGCCCGCGCCTGCGGGTCGGAGGCTCTCCCCTGTACCGGGCGGACGCGCTGGGAAAAGAACTGGGCATCCGGGAACTGTGGATCAAGGACGACGGGCAGAATCCGACGGCGTCCCTGAAGGACCGGGCTTCCGCCATGGCGGTCGTCAAGGCATGCGAGGCGGGGAAGACCACGATCGCCTGTTCCTCCACGGGCAATGCCGCCAGCTCCCTGGCCGGCAACGCGGCTGCCGCAGGGCTTTCGACCTTTATCTTTGTGCCGTCCAGGGCTCCCAAAGGCAAGGTGGCGCAGCTGATGATGTTCGGCGCTACGGTCATCCTGGTGGAAGGAAGCTATGAGGACACTTTCCGGATCTCAGCGGAAGCGATCGACCGGTGGGGGTGGTATAACCGCAACGCAGCCATCAATCCCTACCTGATGGAAGGGAAGAAGACAGTCTCGCTGGAGATTGCGGAACAGCTTTCATTCAAAATGCCGGATTACGTGGCGGTCTCCGTAGGTGACGGCTGTACCATCGGCGGTGTATGGAAGGGATTCAGGGATCTTTACCAGGCAGGTATGATCGACCGGCTGCCCCGCATCATCAGCGTGCAGGCCAGCGGCTGCTGTCCCATCAATACGGCGGCGGCCGCGGGAACCATGGAATGGATTCCCCAGGAGGAGAACACGCTGGCGGATTCCATCGCGGTGGGCGTGCCACGGAATCCGGTCAAGGCGCTGCGCGCGATCAGCGAATCCAACGGCGTTGTGGTAAACGTCACCGATGAGGAGATCATGGCTGCAATGCGCCTGCTCGGCAGATTCGCGGGCGTCTTTGCGGAGCCGGCGGGTGCCGCCGGTACGGCAGGCGTCAAAAAAGCCATCGAGACCGGACTGATCGAAAGGAATGCCTCCGTTGTGAGCATCGTCACCGGGAACGGACTGAAGGACGTGAACAACGCAATCCGGGCAGCCGGTGAGCCTATGAGCATCCGGCCGGAGATGGATGCGCTGCTGGAGGCATTCGCAGCCAAAGGAATCGGTATCTGAATTCAGAATCCATAACGCAGAATTCATCATTCACAATTTCGGAAAGAGAGCGAAACAGACGGGAGGGGTGAGGAGATGCTGCTGATCGGAAACGGACGGGTGATCACCCGGGATCCGGACAGGCCTTATCTTGAAAACGGCGCGGTCGTGACGGAAGGCGCGAAGATCATTGCTGTGGGTGAGGACGGCGTACTGAGGAAGACATATCCGGACGCGCGGTATGTGGACGCGGCAGGTGGCGTGATCATGCCCGGGCTGATCAATGCCCATACGCATATCTACTCAGGGCTGGCCAGAGGGTTGACGATCGACGGATATAATCCAACCAACTTCTATGAAATCCTGGATGGTATGTGGTGGGCGATCGACCGGCAGCTGACCCTGGATGGGACCCGGGCTTCCGCCTATGCTACGATCCTCGACTGCATCCGGAACGGCGTGACCACGATCTTCGATCACCATGCCAGCTTCGGCGAGATACCGGGTTCCCTGTTCGCCATCCGGGACGTGGCGAAAGAGACCGGCATGCGCGCCTGCCTCTGCTACGAGGTATCCGAACGCGACGGGGAGGATAAGACGCAGCAGGGCATCCGGGAGAACGCCGATTTTGCCGTCTGGGCGAAGGAAGCCGGTGATCCCATGATCAAGGCCATGTTCGGCGGGCATGCGCTCTTCACGATCTCCGACAGAACCTTTGAGAAGATGGTGGAAGCCAACAACGGTATGACCGGCTTCCATCTCCACGTTGCGGAGGGCATGAACGACGTGTACGACAGCCTCCGCAACTACGGCTGCCGCCCGGTGAACCGCCTGCTGTACAACGGCATCCTGGGAGAACGGACGCTGCTCGGGCACTGCATCCACGTCAGTCCGGCCGAGATGGACATCATCAAGGAGACCGGGACCATGGTGGTCAACAATCCCGAGTCCAATATGGGGAATGCCGTGGGCTGCGCGCCGGTCCTGCAGATGATGAAGAAGGGGATTACCGTCGGCATGGGCACGGACGCCTATACCCACGACATGCTGGAGAGCATGAAGGTCTTCCTGATCATCCAGCGGCACAATGCGGCAATGCCGAATGTGGCGTGGGGCGAGGATGTGACCATGCAGTTTACGAACAACCGCATGATCGCGGAGAAGTATTTCGGTGTGCCGCTCGGCATCCTGAAGGAAGGCGCGGCAGCGGATATCATCGTGATGGATTACAAGCCCTTTACGCCTTTCAGTGACGCGAATATCGACGGGCATATGCTGTTCGGGATGAACGGGCGGAACTGCCGCACTACCGTTATCAACGGACGGCTGCTGTATCAGGATCGGCAGTTTGTCGACCTGGATGAAGAACGGATTAATGCATGGACCCTGGAGCAGAGCAGGAAACTGTGGGCGAAGCTCTGACGACCGCCGGCGGCGGATATCCCGTCCGAGCTGAGGTTGCGGAGAAAAGTATTAAGGAGGATCCGATGAGCGATATCATGCGGCCGATGCCTTTCGGGCATCTGATGAACTGGGCTTTGGAGGAATACCGGAAGGAAGGCAGCTTCTTCGGCGTGCCCAATCCTGTGCGGCACATCGACGGACGGGCCCTGCCGATCTTTGATGAGAAGGTGGAGGCACCTTTCGGGCCGGCGGCCGGGCCGCACACCCAGCTGGCGCAGAATATTATTGCTGCCTATGCGGCCGGAGCGCGCTTTTTCGAGCTGAAGACGGTACAGCAGATGGATGGCCCGGAACTGGCGGCCTGCGTGAAGAAACCCTGCATCACCGCCGGGGACGAGTGCTACAACTGCGAGTGGTCCACGGAACTGTATGTGACCCAGGCGTATGCCGAGTACGTCAAGGCCTGGGTAGCCTGCAAACTGCTGGCCAGGGAGTATAACCTGGGAGATCCTGACGCTTTCGTGTTCAACATGTCGGTTGGTTACGACCTGGCAGGGATCAAATCAGAGAAGATCAATACTTTCATTGACGGCATGATCGAGGCAAAGGACACCGAAGCGTTCCGGAAATGCATCGGATGGGCCCTGGCCAATCTCAGCCGGTTCAGAAATGTGGATGAGGAGTATGTTCAGAACATCAGCTCCCGCATTTCCGCCTCGATCACGGAGTCCACGCTGCACGGATGCCCGCCGGACGAGATCGAGCGGATCGCCACCTACCTGATCACGGAAAAACACCTGAACACCTACATCAAACTGAACCCGACGCTGCTGGGCTATGAATACGCCCGGGAACGGCTGGACAGCCTGGGGTTCGATTATGTGTGCTTTGACGACCGGCATTTCCGCGAAGACCTGCAGTGGAAGGACGCGGTGCCGATGCTGGAACGCCTGACCGCGCTGGCAGAAGAGAAGGACCTTGAGTTTGGCGTCAAGCTGACGAACACATTCCCGGTAGACGTTACCCGGGGCGAACTGCCCAGTGAAGAGATGTACATGGCGGGCCGCGCCCTGTTCCCGCTGACCATCCACCTGGCGGCCCGGATCAGTGAGACACTCGGAGGGAAACTGCGGATCTCGTATTCCGGCGGCGCCGACATGAGCAACGCGGCGGCGCTGTTCCGCGCCGGCATCTGGCCGATCACCATGGCGACCACGATCCTGAAGCCGGGCGGATACCGGCGAATGAACCAGATCGCGGAGAGCCTGGCAGCCTGCGGTTATGAACCCTTCCACGGCGTGGATGTGCAGGCGGTAAAGGCGCTGGATGAAGGCGTGGCCGCATCCGGACACTACCGGAAGCCGGTCAAGCCGCTGCCGGACCGGAAGACAGGCAGGTCGCTGCCGCTCTTTGACTGCTTTACCGCCCCGTGCCGGGACGGCTGCCCCATCGGGCAGGATATCCCGGCGTACCTGCAGGCGATGCTGGAGGATGACCCGGAGAAGGCGCTGCGCATTGTCCTGGAGCGGAACCCGCTTCCGTTCATTACGGGCACCATCTGCCCGCATCATTGCGGGGATAAGTGCATGCGCAACTATTATGAGGAGACACTTCACATCCGGGAGACCAAGCTGGCAGCCGCAAAGCAGGCTTTCGACAAGGTTATCCCGAGCCTGAAAGCCGGGACGGCCGGAAATGGCAAAAGGGTTGCTGTCGTCGGCGCGGGGCCGGCGGGCCTTGCAGCCGCAATGCTCCTGAGTCGGCTTGGTGTGCCGGTCACCGTGTTTGAACGCAAGGATAAGCCGGGCGGCGTGGTCGCCCATGTGATCCCTGATTTCCGCATCACGGCTGACGCGATCGAAAAGGATATCGCCATCTGCGGGGCGTTTGGCGCGGAGATCGTATGCGGACGGGAGATCACTTCCATCGGGGAACTGAAAGCGGAAGGATATACCGATGTGATCGTCGCAGTCGGCGCATGGAAACATGGAAAGAATCCGCTGGAAAGCGGCGAGTGCCTGGACGCGCTGGCGTTCCTGGAACAGCTGAAGACCGATCCCGGATCGATCGATGCCGGCCGGGATATCGTCGTCCTGGGCGGCGGTAATACCGCGATGGACGTGGCGCGGGCTGCGAAACGGCTGCCGGGCGGCCCGAATGTGCGGTTGGTCTACCGCCGGACCCGGCGCTATATGCCGGCGGATGAGGAAGAGCTGCAGATGGCACTGGAGGACGGTGTCGAGTTCATGAAACTCCTGGCGCCGGAACGCCTCGAGAACGGGAAACTGATCTGCCATGTGATGGAACTCGGCGCGCCGGATGCTTCCGGCAGACGCTCACCGGTGGACACGGGCGAGATAAAAACGATCCCGGCGGATACCGTGATCGCTGCTGTGGGCGAACAGGTGGATACCGCGCTGTTTGTGGCTGCAGGCTGCGAGATCGACGCCAAAGGACGGCCTGTGGCAGACGAGGGAATGAAGACAAGCGTCGAAGGCGTCTATGCGATCGGCGACGCGCGCCGGGGACCGGCCACGGTGGTAGAAGGCATTGCCGATGCCTGGGCTGCGACTGTTGCGATTGCCGGGGTCCCGGCTCTGGCGGCTTTCCGGTCGCCCGATGAAACCTCTTTGGCTGAAGAGCTTTATCTCTTCAAAAAGGGCAGGATTGCGGAGGATGTGTCAACCGAGCCGGACTGGCGGTGCCTGGGATGCCCGTCGGTCTGCGAGGTCTGTGCGGACGTATGCCCGAACCGCGCCAATGTGGCGGTTCATGTGCCCGGCAAGTGCCAGGCCCAGATCATCCATGTAGACGGGATGTGCAACGAGTGCGGCAACTGCGCCGTATTCTGCCCGTACAGCGGCAAACCTTACCGGGATAAGTTCACCCTGTTCTGGTCGGAGGAAGACTTTACGAACAGTGAAAACGAAGGCTTCCTGATGACTGGGGAGGACCGCGTCAGGCTGCGCCTCGACGGGAAAGAGCAAACGGTCGGGATCAATGAACTGGACAGCGTATCCGCGGACGCAGCTGCTGTGATCCGGACGATCATATGCGAATACGGACACCTGATTCTTAATTCATAATTCCTAATTCATAATGATCAATAATGAGCGACAAACAATGATCCAGGAGGTAGTGGGATATGGCACCGGATTATGCAAAGATCAAGGCAGCAGCGGAGGGGTATAAGGCGGACATGGTCCGCTTCCTGCGCGATATGATCTCCCATCCCAGCGAGAGCTGCGAGGAAAAGGAGGTAGCGTCCTGCATCAAAGCGGAGCTGGAAAAGCTCGGCTACGACAAGGTGGAAATCGACGGACTCGGCAACGTGATCGGGTGGATGGGAGAAGGTGACAAAATCATTGCCATCGATTCCCATATCGATACGGTCGGTATCGGTAACCGGGAAAACTGGACAGCGGATCCCTATAAAGGCTATGAGACCGACGAGATCATCTACGGCCGCGGCGGTTCCGACCAGGAGGGCGGCATGGCGGCCGCTGCGTACGGCGTCCGGATCATGAAGGACCTGGGCCTGATCCCTGCCGGCTATAAGATCATGGTCGTCGGCTCCGTACAGGAAGAGGACTGTGACGGGATGTGCTGGCAGTATATTGTCAACAAGGACGGGATCCGTCCCGAATTCGTGATTTCCACCGAGCCGACGGACGGCGGCATCTACCGCGGCCACCGCGGCCGCATGGAGATCCGGGTGGACGTGAAAGGTGTTTCCTGCCACGGCAGCGCGCCGGAGCGCGGCGACAACGCGATCTTCAAGATGACCGACATCCTGCAGGATATCCGGGCACTGAACAATAACGGCTGTTCTGAGAGCACCGCGATCAAGGGCCTGGTGAAGATGCTCGAACCGAAGTACAACCCGGAACATTATGAGGATGCCCGCTTCCTCGGACGCGGGACCTGCACGGTATCCCAGATCTATTTCACCTCACCGAGCCGCTGCGCCGTGGCGGATTCTTGCGCCGTCTCCGTGGATCGCCGCATGACAGCGGGTGAGACATGGGACAGCTGCCTGCAGGAGATCCGGGACCTGCCCGCCGTGAAGAAATACGGCGAGGACGTTCAGGTTTCCATGTATATGTACGACCGGCCCTCCTGGACCGGCGAGGTATACGAGACGGAGGCGTATTTCCCGACGTGGATCAACCGGGAGAGCGCGGCTCACGTCAAGGCGCTCGTGGATGCGCACAAGGCGCTCTTCGGCGGGGAACGCATCGGCGCCCCCAGCGCGATGAGTACGCGCGCCGGGCGGCCGCTGACAGACAAGTGGACCTTCTCCACGAACGGTGTGGCGATCCAGGGCCGGTACGGCATCCCCTGCGTGGGCTTCGGCCCCGGAGCGGAGAGCCAGGCGCACGCGCCCAACGAGATTACCTGGAAGCAGGATCTGGTGACCTGCGCGGCGCTCTACGCGGCGGCGATCAGTCTCTACCCGGACGAGGAGCAGACCGGGGAAGTAACGCAGTTCCGGGCGGGGAAGACAGATAACGACATTAAATAACAGAAAGGGGATAATACCGTGGCACAGATCACGCAAAGCTTTATCGACCGGCTGAACAAACTGGATTTCAGCAGGATGTACGAAGGGGATTTTTTCCTGACCTGGGAAAAGACCGATGATGAACTGAAAGCCGTCTTCACCATTGCGGACGCCCTGCGCGCGATGAGGGAGAACAATATCTCGACGAAGATCTTCGATTCCGGGCTGGGCATTTCCCTGTTCCGTGACAATTCAACCCGGACACGGTTTTCCTTCGCTTCCGCCTGCAACCTGCTGGGCCTGGAGGTGCAGGACCTGGATGAGGGCAAGAGCCAGATCGCCCATGGCGAAACCGTTCGTGAAACGGCCAACATGATTTCCTTCATGGCGGACGTGATCGGCATCCGGGACGATATGTACATCGGCAAGGGCAACAAATACATGCACGACGTGGTGAACGCGGTGACCCAGGGCCACCGGGACGGCGTGCTGGAACAGAAACCCACGCTGGTCAACCTGCAGTGCGACATCGATCATCCCACCCAGTGCATGGCGGACATGCTGCATGTGATCCATGAGTTCGGCGGCGCGGAAAACCTGAAAGGCAAGAAGATCGCCATGACCTGGGCTTATTCCCCCAGCTACGGCAAACCGCTTTCCGTTCCTCAGGGCGTTATCGGCCTGATGACCCGCTTCGGGATGGACGTCGTGCTGGCGCATCCGGAGGGCTATGAGGTTATGCCCGAGGTGGAGGAGGTTGCCCGGAAGAACGCGGCAAAGAGCGGCGGCAGCTTCAGCAAGACCAACTCCATGGCGGAGGCCTTCAGGGATGCCGATATCGTGTATCCCAAGAGCTGGGCGCCTTTCGCGGCGATGGAGAAGCGGACGAACCTGTACGGGGAAGGTGATACCGACGGGATCAAAGCCCTGGAGAAGGAACTGCTGGCGCAGAATGCCGAGCATAAGGACTGGTGCTGCACCGAGGAGATGATGGCGGCCACCCGCGGCGGGAAGGCGCTCTACCTGCACTGCCTGCCGGCAGATATCAACGACATCAGCTGCAAGGACGGTGAGGTCGCGGCGTCCGTGTTCGACCGGTACCGTACGCCGCTGTACAAGCAGGCCAGCTTCAAACCCTACATCATCGCCGCGATGATCTTCCTGGCCAAGGTGAAGGATCCCCAGGCGACCCTGAAGGCACTGGAGGAGCGCGGCACGGCCCGGTTCTTCCAGAAATAAGCATTGAGAACACCGCAGGCTGTCCGGAGCATGGTCCCGGGCAGCCTCGTTTCCCGAAAATGGGAGGAATACCGATGGGAAAGAGGATCGTGATTGCCCTGGGCGGGAACGCCCTGGGAAATAACCTGCCGGAACAGATGAAGGCCGTGAAGATCACGGCGAGGGCGATCGTGGACCTGATCGAGGACGGCAACGAGGTGGTGATCTGCCACGGCAATGGTCCCCAGGTGGGGATGATCCAGAACGCCATGGCGGAACTGACGCGCTCTGATCCGAAGAAGTATATTCCGTGCCCGCTGTCGGTCTGTGTGGCGATGAGCCAGGGATATATCGGCTACGACCTGCAGAACGCCATGCGGGAGGAGATGCTGGACCGCGGCATCCCGATCGGCGCGGCCACCGTGCTGACCCAGGTGGAAGTGGATCCGGAGGATCTTGCTTTCAGCCATCCCACCAAACCCATCGGGCCCTTCATGAGCGAAGAGGAAGCGCGCGCGCTGGAAAAAGAGCGCGACTATCATGTGATGGAGGACGCCGGCCGCGGATGGCGCCGGGTGGTGGCCAGCCCCGAACCGAAGGCGATCGTGGAGATCGATACCATCCGATCCCTGGTGGAGACGGACCATGTGGTCGTGGCCTGCGGCGGAGGCGGGATCCCGGTCTTCCGGACGGAGGGGCACCACCTCAAAGGCGCCGCGGCCGTGATCGACAAGGATTTCGCGGCAGCCGTGCTGGCAAAACAGCTGGATGCGGACCTGCTGATCATCCTCACGGCGGTGGAGAAGGTCTCGATTCATTTCGGGAAACCGGACCAGCAGGACCTGGACATCCTGACGCCCGAACAGGCAAAGCAATATATCGCAGCCGGCGAATTCGCTCCCGGATCGATGCTGCCCAAGGTGGAAGCGGCTCTGTCCTTCGCTGAATCCAAGCCGGGACGAAAGTCGCTGATCACGCTGCTGGAGAAGGCCAGGGACGGAATCAACGGGAAGACAGGAACGATTGTTGTGAATTCATAATTTATAATTGTTTACCATCATTTCCATGCCTGATCAATTTGCAAGAGAGGACTGGACCATGTCCGAAGTATTTCAGTTTACGGTGAACGGCGAACTGAGGACAACTGAAGAAGACAAGCCGATGCTGCGGTACCTGCGGGACGACCTGCACCTGCATTCCGTGAAGGACGGATGCAGCGAGGGCGCCTGCGGGACCTGCACCGTGATCGTTGACGGGATGGCGACCAAGGCGTGCATCCTGACCACCCGGAAAGCCGCCGGGAAGACAATCCAGACGGTGGAAGGCCTGACGGACTTCGAGAAGGAAGCCTTCGTCTATGCCTTCGGGACCAGCGGATCGGTCCAGTGCGGATTCTGCACACCGGGCATGGTGATGGCCGGCAAGGCGCTGCTGGACCGGAACCCGAACCCGACAGAGGAGGAGATCCGTTCGGCCCTGAAGGGGAACATCTGCCGCTGTACCGGCTACCGGAAGATCATCGACGGGATCCGGCTGGCGGCGTCCATCCTCCGGAGAGAAACGAAGATCGATCCGGAAGCGGAGAAGGGCGATGCCTACGGCGTCGGTCAGCGGGCTTTCCGCGTGGATGTCCGGGGAAAGGTGCTCGGAACCGGCAGGTATCCGGACGATGTTGAAATGGAGGGCATGGCGCATCTCTCCGCCGTGCGGTCCCTGTATGCCCGGGCGCGGGTACTGTCCATCGACGCATCGGAAGCGCTGAAGATGGAAGGCGTAGTCGGGGTCCTGACGGCGGCGGATGTGCCGAACAACAAGGTAGGACATATCATCCAGGACTGGGATGTCATGATCGCGGTCGGAGACGTAACCCGCTGTGTGGGCGACGCGGTCTGCCTGGTGGTCGCGGAGACGGAGGAGATCCTGAAGGCGGCGAAAGAAAAGGTCAAAGTGGAATACGAGGTGCTCAGGCCCGTTACTTCCATCGCCGAGGCGATGGCACCGGACGCGCCGAAGGTGCACAGCAAGGGCAATCTCTGCGCGACCCGACATGTGACCCGGGGCGACGCGGCGGCGGCGCTCGCGGCTTCTGCCCATAAGGTCACAAAATCCTTCAGCACGCCTTTCACGGAGCACGCGTTCCTGGAGCCGGAGTGCGCGGTGGCCTTCCCGTACAAGGACGGAGTGAAGATCCTGAGCACGGACCAGGGCGTCTACGATACGCGGAAGGAAACCGCCATCATGTTCGGCTGGGATCCGGAACGGGTCGTGGTCGAGAATATGCTGGTGGGCGGCGGATTCGGCGGCAAGGAGGATGTATCGGTCCAGCATCTCGCCGCTCTGGCGGCATGGGTCTACAAACAGCCGGTCAAGGCCCGCCTGAGCCGGCAGGAGTCCATCAACTTCCATCCGAAGCGCCACGCCATGGAAGGGACATTTACCCTGGGCTGCGACGAGAACGGGATCTTTACAGCCCTGGACTGTGATATATACTTTGACACGGGGGCCTATGCATCCCTGTGCGGCCCGGTTCTGGAGCGGGCATGCACCCACTCCGTCGGCCCGTACTGCTACCAGAACACGGACATCCGCGGCTACGGATACTATACCAACAATCCGCCTGCCGGCGCCTTCCGGGGCTTCGGCGTGAGCCAGAGCGAATTCGCCCTGGAGAGCATGATCAACCTGCTGGCGGAGGAAGTGGGGATATCCCCCTGGGAGATCCGCTTCCGTAATGCCATCGAACCGGGGAAGGTACTGCCAAACGGCCAGATCGCTGACTGTTCAACGGCTCTGAAGGAGACGCTGCTGGCGGTGAAGGACGTCTATGAGGCGAACCGGACGCATGCCGGCATCGCCTGCGCGATGAAGAACTCCGGCGTGGGCGTCGGCCTGCCGGACAAGGGCCGGGCCAGGCTGGTGATCGAAGACGGGGAGTGTGTTATCTACTGCGCGGCTTCGGATATCGGACAGGGCTGCCTGACGGTGTTCTGCCAGGACGTGGCGGAAGCCACAGGTCTGCCGCTGTCGAAGATCCGCAACGGCAGCGGCAGCACCGAGACGGCGCCGGATTCCGGCACGACTTCCGGTTCGCGCCAGACACTACTCTCGGGTGAAGCGGTCAGGATGGCTGCCCTGCAGCTGAAAGAAGCGCTGGATGAGGCCGGAGGCGATCTTTCCGCACTGAACGGGCGTGAATTCTTCCATGAATACTTCGAACCGACCGACAAACTGGGCGCTGACGTACCCAATCCCAAGAGCCATATCGCATACGGGTATGCCACGCACGTCGTCATCCTGGACGACCAGGGGAAGGTCAGCGAGATTTACGCGGCGCATGATTCCGGAAAAGTCGTCAACCCGATCTCCATCCAGGGACAGATTGAGGGCGGCGTGCTGATGAGCATGGGATATGCCCTGACAGAGGATTTCCCGCTGGAGGACGGCGTTCCCAAGGCAAAGTTCGGCACGCTGGGGCTGCTGCGCGCGTCGCAGATCCCGGACATCCACGCGATTTATGTGGAGAAGGACGAACTGCTTCCCGTCGCGTACGGCGCGAAGGGCATCGGCGAGATCGCCGCGATCCCGACCGCGCCCGCCGTGCAGGGAGCGTATTACGCGCTGGACGGTATGTTCAGGACAAAGCTGCCGCTTGAAAACACCTGGTACCGTAAAGCAAAAAACTGACAGGGGGAGAGGGACGATGAGAACTCTGATCCGCAGCGGTCTGATTGTTACAGATGAAGTGATCAGTCCCGGAGATATCCTGATCGAGGACGGCCGGATCGTGAAGATCTCAAAGTTTATCGACCGGCAGGATCCGGAAGCGGAAGGCGCGGAGATGATCCGGGCAGTAGGCCGGATCGTGATGCCCGGGGCGGTGGATATCCATACGCATATGGATCTGGACGTCGGTATCGCCCGGGCCTGTGACGATTTTTATACCGGCACCGTTGCGGCCGCCTGCGGCGGAACGACGACGATCGTGGATCACATGGCCTTTGGCCCAAAAGGCTGCAGCCCCTGGCATCAGGTGAAGGAATACCACCGCCTGGCGGACGGGAACGCCGTGGTGGATTACGGATTCCACGGCGTCCTGCAGCATGTGGACGACGAGGTCCTGGACGACATGGCGCAGATCGCCAAAGAGGAAGGAATCACCAGCTTCAAGGCTTATATGACCTACGACGGGCGGCTGGACGATCTGGATCTGATGAAAGTGCTGGAGCGGGCGGCGAAGGAGAAGATCCTGATCGCCGTACACTGCGAGAATCACGGGATCGTGACCTGCTTCAGGGAACGATTTGTTCGGGAAGGAAAGACCCAGACCAGGTGGCACCCTGTCAGCCGACCGGCCGAGGCGGAAGCGGAAGCGGTCAACCGGCTGCTTTACCTTGCACAGGCCGTCGGAGAGGCGCCGGTCTATGTCGTGCATCTGTCCACAAAAAAAGGGCTGGAAGAGATCCGGAAGGCAAAGGCGACAGGCCGGAAGCATATGGGGGCGGAGACCTGCCCGCAGTACCTGCTTCTGGACGAAAAGCTGTATGACGATCCGCAGGAAGGCCTGAAGGCGATTATGGCGCCGCCGCTCCGCCGGCAGGAAGACCGGGACGCACTGTGGGCTGCCCTGAAGGAGAACGAACTGGACACGGTCGCGACGGATCACTGCCCCTTTACCTTTGCGAAGCAGAAGCAGCAGGGGGCGGAAGATTTCACCAAGTGTCCCAGCGGCGCGCCGGGCGTGGAGGAGCGGCTCACGCTGCTCTATTCCGAAGGTGTGAAGAAGGGACGGATTACCCTGCCGCAACTGGTGAAGTACGCGTGTACGAATCCGGCACGGGTGGCAGGGCTGTACCCGCGCAAAGGCACGATCGAGGCCGGCGCGGACGCGGACCTGGTGATCCTGAACCCGGAGAAGGAATGGACGCTGACGGCGCAGAAGATGCACAGCGCTGTGGACTATACGTGCTATGAAGGCATGAAGATCAAAGGCGCCGTAGAACGCGTGATGCTCCGGGGAAAGACGATCGTGCTGAACGGCGAATTCACCGGCGTGCGCGGCGACGGCCAGTACCTGCACCGCGGAACGAGCTCGCTGGCGTGAGGGAGGACGCATGACGGAAAGGATCCGGGAGATCGGATGTATCATCATGGCATCCGGCCTGTCCGAACGATACGGACGGAATAAGCTGCTGGAAAAGCTGGACGGCCGGGAACTTATCCTGCATACAGCCGGCAGCCTGACGGCAGCCGGCCTCAAACCGCTTGCTGTGACCCGGTGCGAAGCGGTGCGGGACCTGATGGAGAGGGAAGGAATTGCCTGCATTCTTCACAACGGCCCCCTGAAAAGCGATACGATACACGCCGGCCTGAAAAACCTGGACCCGGACATGGCCGGATACCTTTTTATGCCCGGGGATCAGCCGCTCGTGCGGCCGGTTTCTCTGAGAAAGATGACCGGTCAGTTCCTGACCTGTCCAGACCGGGCAGTCAGGCTCGGATACGGGGGGACAGCCGGAAGCCCAGTGCTTTTTCCCGCTTTCTGCAGGGAGATGCTGCTGGTTTGTACGGGCGACCGTGGCGGCCAGGAAGTGCTGAAGACCGGCGGGATTCCATGCGATGTTATCCAGGCGGAAAAAGCCTGGGAATTATGGGACGCGGATACGCCTGAAAAAATGGAAAAGATCCGGGAAGCATACTTCAGTTCTGCCGTTGAATGATCCTGCCTTGACAGGGCTGACGTACCAACGTACAATACCAATGGTTATTTTTTTAAAAACATAACGAAGGGAAACCTGCGCGGGTTATGAAGGAGAGATCTGTGGAAGTCCGACAGGAAATGGCTTTGCCGGTGAAGGCAAAAGTCAAGCTGACGCTTTGTACGGACGACCGGTTCTTTGGTCCGGGCGTATGCGAGCTGCTGGAACGGATCCGGGAAACCGGGTCGATCCAGGCGGCCGCGGCCCGGATGGATATGTCCTACAGCAAGGCGTGGAAGATCCTGAACCACGCGGAGGAAACGATGGGGACGGAGCTGATCACCCGGGTGAGCGGCGGCAGGAACGGCGGCAGCTCGACTCTGACCAGAGCCGGGGAGGACACCGTGCGGGAATTCTGGGAGATGGAAACAAAGCTGTCCGCCTATGCGGAGGAATTGATGAAGACACACGGGTGTTCGTTTGACCCGGAAAGGCAGGGAGAGTGAGCATGGAAACAGAGGCAAGACTGACAAAACTGGCAAGCTGCGCCGGCTGCGGCGCCAAGGTGGGGGCCGGCACGCTCGCTACGCTGCTGCAGGATTTTAAAACCCGGACAGACCCGCGCCTGATCGTGGGATTTGATAAGAGCGACGACGCGAGCGTTTTCGTGATCAACGACGAAACGGCGCTGATCCAGACGGTTGACTTTTTTCCGCCGATCGTCGACGACCCTTACCTGTTTGGTCAGATCGCCGCGGCCAACGCCATCTCCGATATCTACGCCATGGGCGGGGAGCCGCATCTGGCGCTGAACCTGCTGTGCGTGACGGAACAGATGGAGGAGGAATGGATCCGGGAGATCCTGCACGGCGGATACGACAAGGCTTACGAGGCCGGGGTGATCATCTCCGGCGGGCATACGATCCACGGCAGCGAACCGCTCTACGGCCTGGCGGTTACCGGATTCGCAAAGCCGGAACAGATCCGGAAAAACGACGCGGCGAAGCCCGGGGACATGCTGATCCTGACGAAACCGCTGGGCATCGGCATCCTGACCACGGCGGCAAAGGCAGGGTTCACGGATCCGGCACTGACGGACCGGATCACCCGGCAGATGGCAACGCTGAACAAGGCAGCCTGCGAGGCGATGCAAGGTTTCCGGGTTCACAGCTGCACAGACGTGACTGGCTTCGGCCTGATGGGACACAGCTGCGAGATGGCACAGGGAAGCGGATGTACGCTCCATCTGCAGACAGGGAAGATCCCGTATCATCCGGAGGCGCTGGAGATGGCGGACATGGGACTGATCCCTGCCGGCGCGTACCGGAACCGGGACTTCGCCGAGCATGCGGCTGAGGTGCGGGGGGAGGTGCCCCGGGCTGTGCAGGACATCCTCTATGATCCGCAGACCAGCGGCGGGCTGCTCATCGCTGTGGACGAACGGGACGGTGAGGCGCTGCTGAGAACGATGAAGTCGGCGGTCCCGGGTGCCGCGGCTATCGGATATGTTACAGAAGCGGAAGAGAAAGCGATTATTATCGAGGAATGAAAGCAATGATCATTATACGCGGAGCGGGGGATATCAGCACAGGCACCATTCACCGGCTGTTCCGGGCAGGGTTTCCGGTGCTGGCCCTGGAGTCTGACCATCCTTCCGCCATCCGGCGGCAGGTGGCCTTCTCAGAGGCGGTTTACGACGGCACGGCGACGGTTGAAGGCGTGACCGCGGTCCGAATCCCTGAAGCCGCTGAGGCGGAGGAAGTCCTGAAGCAGGGGTGCGTCCCGCTGCTGGTCGATCCTGCCGGGAAAAGCATCCGGGAATTAAAGCCAGACGTGATCGTGGACGCCATCCTGGCCAAGAAGAACCTCGGAACCCGTATGGAGATGGCGAAGCTGACCATCGCCCTGGGCCCCGGCTTTGAGGCGGGAAGGGACGTTCATTATGTCATCGAGACCATGCGGGGGCACGACCTGGGACGGATTATCGATTCGGGATGTGCGATCCCCAACACCGGTGTGCCCGGGATCATCGCCGGATACGGCGCGGAGCGGGTGATCCATTCGCCCGCGGCCGGCGTGTTCCGGCCGCGCAAAGGGATCGCGGAGGCTGTGCAGGCAGGGGAGACGATCGGAAACGTGATCGCAGGCGATGAAGTGATCCCGGTGCAGACGAAGATCCCCGGCATTCTGCGGGGGATCATCCGGGACGGCTTCCCGGTGTCAAAAGGCTTTAAGCTGGCTGATGTGGATCCGCGCCTGGAAGAGAAGAAGAACTGTTTCACAATCTCGGACAAGGCAAGGTGTATTGCCGGGAGTGTGCTGGAATTGTGCGTAAGGGGGCTTTCCGGTCGTCCCCTGAACCCCCTTCGGCCGGAATAAGTTTATGGAGCTAAAGAGCAAGGGAAGGCATCTTTATTGATAAGGCCGCAGAGGCGGACGGCTTCTTCCGGATCCGGAAGAGTATCGACCTGGTTGACGAGATAACAGTCCGCTGGGTTCTCCCGGTTCAGCACGGCGGCGATGTGCTCCGGCCTGACGATCCGGTCCGGTGTGATGCCGGCCAGGAATGCGAACAGGTCCGGGCAGTGGCAGGCTTCGGAGACCGGCTTTCCGATCCCGGACGCGCCGACGAGACAGACGGTCAGATCGGAACAGCCGGGAATGACCGGTTCCCACGGGCGGTGGGCCTTGAGCGGAAGGCCTTTGGCCCCGTCAGCTTCCACGAGGACATGGTCCGCTTCATCCAACAGGGCTTCGAAAGGGATGACCGGCGAGGGACCAGCCAGTTTCCCGGATGGCTCCGGATTACCCAGGCAGACGACCCGGCTGCGGGCCAGGGCGTCGCGGAGTTCGCTCAGCACCTGCTCCCGGTTTTCCGGGGAGGCATTCACGAGCGGGATCTCAGGGAAAGGCCGGATGTGTGTGGACGTGGTGAGGATCACCGTTCCGGACAGGCGTTCGGACAGCCAACGCAGGAACGTGGTCTTTCCTCCGCTGCCGATCACGGAAATGAGTCTTCCTTCCGGCCGGAATTTATCAAAGGGTCTGTACATGCGCGGGCCTCCATTCGGAAACATTATAGTACAGGAGAGGCGGTTGGTCTATGACGGGTTTCTTTGAAACGATCACGCGCAGGAAAGAACGCGGACTGATGCTGGCAGCCTGGATCATCGAAGGAAAGACAGCCGGCGCGAAGGCGCTTTTCGAACGGGAAGGATGCCTGTTCCGGGACGACGGGTTTCCGGAAGGGCTTACCGCAGCGATCTGTGCGGCAGGAATGAGGCAGGAAGGAATCCTGGAGAAGGCGGGGTGCCGCATTTTCCTTGAGCATGTCTCCGGCAGGCGGAAGCTTGTGATCTGCGGCGCAGGTCATGTTTCCCTGTCCGTGATCCGCGTATGCGCAACGCTGGGGTTTGAAATCACGGCGATCGAGGACCGGGAGGAATACGCCGGAAAAGCCCGGGAGGCAGGCGCGGACCGGGTGATCTGCAAGTCTTTCGGGGAAGCACTGGACGGAATCGGCGGGGACCGGTCGACCGCCTTCGTGATCATGACCCGCGAGCATATCCACGATGTGGACTGCCTGCGCCGGATCCTGCGCAAGCCGTATGCCTATGCGGGCATGATGGGCAGCCGGAGCCGGACGGAGCAGATCCGGGAGCAGATGCTCCGGGAAGGATACGACGCCGGGAAGGTCGGGGAACTGCATATGCCCATCGGGTTGCCGATCGGCTCCCGGACGCCGGAGGAGATCGCTGTCTCGGTTGCAGCGGAACTGATCCAGGTGATGAACGCGTCCGATCCCGGCGAAGGTTTCCCGGAAGGACTGGCAGAGGAACTGGCAGGGTGTCCGCGGGGTGTGCTGGCAATGATCGTAGAGAAAAGCGGCGAGGCACCCCGTAGACCCGGGACCAAAATGCTGATACGGGAAGACGGAAGCATCACGGGAACGGTCGGCGGCGGATACGCTGAAGCGCAGATCATGCTGACCGCCGGGAAGATGATCCGGGAAGGAATCCGGGAATGCCGGCTGGTCAGCATCGGCATGCAGAAGGGAACCATGCAGTGCGGCGGGGAGATCACGGTCTTCCTGATGCCGCTGGAGGGAAAGGGAGAAAAGGAAGGATGAAACTGATCCGAACGGAGGAAGCAGTCGGGCGTGTGCTGTGTCACGACATGACGCAGATCATCCCGGGCGTATACAAGGATGCCCGGTTCCGCAAGGGGCATATCGTGGCGGAAGAAGATATTCCGGTCCTGCTCGCCATGGGAAAGGAAAACCTCTATGTCTGGGAAAAGACGGAGGGAATGCTCCATGAGGACGAGGCAGCGCTCCGCCTCCGTGACCTGTGCATCAGCGAACACATGCACTGTACAGAGGTGAAGGAAGGAAAAGTCGAACTTATCGCGGACAAGGACGGCCTGTTCGAGGTGGATACGGAGCGGCTCTGTGCAGTCAACGGGATCGACGAACTGATGATCGCCACCCGGCATACGAACACCGCGGTGCACCCCGGGGACAAGCTGGCCGGGATGCGCGTGATCCCGCTGGTGATCGAAGAAGAGAAACTGGAGCGGGCGGAGCAGACCACGGGGAAGAAACCGCTTCTCCGCCTGACACCCTGGAAACTGAAGACGGCGGCGGTTATCACCACCGGCAGCGAGGTAGCCAAAGGGCTGATCGAGGATAAATTTACACCGGTCGTGGAACGGAAACTGGCCGCATTCGGGATCCGGATGATCCGCCACGTGCTGACCGGAGACGATCCGGGACGGATTCGCGAAGAGATTGTGAAGGCGCATGAGGACGGGATGGACCTGGTCCTCTGTACGGGCGGCATGAGTGTGGATCCGGACGACCGGACACCCGGCGCGATCGCGCGCAGCGGCGTGAAGATCGTGACTTATGGCGCACCGACGCTGCCCGGCGCGATGTTTTGCCTGGGATACTTTGAGGACGGGACGCCTGTGGCGGGCCTGCCGGGATGCGTTATGTATGCGAAGGCGACGATCTTTGACCTGGTACTGCCGAGGATCGCGGCAGGGGTTGCGCTGAAACGCAGTGATTTTGTCAGACTCGGCCACGGAGGGTTGTGCCTCGGATGCGATACGTGTCATTATCCGGCTTGCGGTTTCGGGAAGGGATAAAACCGGAGTTCCGCTTCGGCCGGGATGAGATATTAAAGAAAGAGAAAGATTGCGGATGTTAACAGATCGATATGGACGGACGATCAGCTATATGCGGATCTCCGTGACCGACCGGTGTAATCTGAGATGCAGGTACTGCATGCCGGACGGGATCGAGCGCATACCGATGAGCGACCTGCTGAGCTATGAGGAGATTGCCTTTGTCTGCAGGCAGGCAGCCGATCTGGGAATCGGGAGCTTCCGGATCACCGGCGGAGAGCCGCTCGTCAGGAAAGGCTGCGTCCGTCTGGTTTCCATGCTGAAAGAGACTCCGGGGGTCCGGCGGGTCACCATGACCACGAACGGCGTGCTGCTGGGAGAGCACCTGAACGGACTGCTGGATGCCGGACTGGATGCGGTCAACATCAGCCTGGATACGCTGGATCGCGGGCAGTACAAAGCGATCACGGGCATGGATGAACTGGACCGGGTTCTCGCTTCCATCCGCAGGGCGGCCGGAAAACTGCCGGTCCGGATCAATTGCGTGATCTGCCGGGAAATCAACGACGACGCACCCGGGAAACTGGCCACGCTCGCCCGGGACCTGCCGGTGGACGTGCGGTTCATCGAGCTGATGCCTATCGGGGCTGCAAAAGGGCTGGAGACGGTACCGAATGCGTCCGTCCTCGCCCGGATCGAGGAACAATACGGGAAGACGACGGAGAGCCCGGGCGGCGACGGGGACGGACCGGCGGTATACCGCCGCGCAGACGGGTTTACCGGCAGGATCGGTTTCATCAGCGCGATGCACGGGAAATTCTGCGCTGCGTGCAACCGGCTCCGGCTGACGTCTGTCGGGGAACTGAAACCCTGCCTGTGCTACGCGGACACCGTTCCGCTCAGGGAGATCCTGCGGGACGGAGCGGCGGATAAGGAAGAGCGGATCCGGGAAAAGATCCGCGAAGCCGTGCGGCTTAAGCCGCAGGCGCACTGTTTTGAACGCCGCGAAAACGTGACCGAAGAAAAAGAGATGGTCCGAATCGGAGGATAAGGTATGGAATTCACGCATTTTGATCCGGGCGGAAAGGCCTGGATGGTGGACGTGGGCGGCAAGGAAGACACCCGGCGCGAGGCGGTCGCCGAGGGTACGATCCGTATGAGCGGGGAATGCTTTGAACGGGTCACGCAGGGCGGCATCGGAAAGGGAGATGTGCTGGGAGCGGCCAGGATTGCCGGGATCATGGGAGCGAAGAAGACCGCGGAACTCATCCCGCTGTGCCATCTGCTGAATCTGACGAAGCTGTCCGTCGATTTTGACCTGCTGCCGGAAAAACATGCCGTCCGGGCGGTCTGCACCGCCGGGACAGTCGGGAAGACCGGTGCGGAGATGGAAGCGCTGACGGGCGTGAGCTGCGCCCTGCTGACCGTCTATGATATGTGCAAGGCGGTGGACAAAGCCATGGAGATCGGGGAGATCCGGCTGGTCAGGAAGAGCGGGGGAAAGAGCGGAGACTTCATGAATCCGAATGCGATAACAGGAGAGGAATAAAGTGGGATTAAGAGGTACAGTCCGGGCGGTATGCATCAGCCCGGCGAAAGGAACGGAAAAAAAACCGGTGGAGAAAGGCGTCTTCATTTCGGGATTCGGGATTGAAAACGACGCGCATGCAGGCAGCGGGCACCGACAGGTCAGCCTGCTCTCCTGTGAGAGCGTAGAGAAGTTCAACCGGCGGGGTGCCGGCGTCACCGACGGCGCCTTCGGTGAAAACCTGCTGGTGGAGGGGATCGACCTGAAAACCCTGCCGGTCGGATCGGTCCTGAAGGCTGGGACAGTCGTGCTCCGCACGACCCAGATCGGCAAGGACTGCCACAGCAGCTGCGCGATCCGCCGGCGGACAGGCGACTGCATTATGCCGCGGGAAGGCATTTTCGCAGAGGTGCTGGAAGGCGGAGAGATCCGGCCCGGGGACGCTGTCACAGCGCACCTGCCGGATCCGGAACGTCCGTTCCGGGCGGCTGTAATCACGCTGAGCGACAAGGGCTATCGGGGAGAACGGAAGGATGAGAGCGGGCCGGCGGCTGTGGAGATGCTGAAAGGGGCCGGCTATGAGATCATCGGGACGATCCTGCTGCCGGATGAACCGGAGATGCTGAAGAAGGAGCTTTACCGGTTGGCGGATCAGCGGCAGGCGGACCTGGTCGTCACGAGCGGAGGGACCGGTTTTTCCCCGCGCGACCGGACACCGGAGGCAACCCTTGCCGTAGCGGACCGGAACGCCCCCGGGATCGCTGAATACATCAGGATGAAGTCCATGGAGATCACAGACCGGGCTATGCTCGGCCGGGGCGTATCCGTGATCCGGAAGGGAACACTGATTGTTAACCTGCCGGGAAGCCCGAAGGCGGTGAAGGAAAGCCTGGGATTCATACTGAACACACTGGAACACGGGCTGAAGACCTTGCGGGGCGGTGCGGCTGAGTGCGGGAGATAGAAGATTTGGAGGAAACAAGTCATGAAGAAATTGGTGGCAATCATTCTGGTGCTGGTGCTCTGCGCCGCGGCAGGGGCGTCTCTGGCGGAAAAGACGGAACTGGTGGTATTTGCGGCGGCGTCGCTGACAGAATCACTGACAGAGATCAAGACGCTGTATGAAACAGCGAATCCGGAGACAGAACTGGTCTGTAACTTTGACTCTTCGGGCACGCTGAAGACGCAGATCCAGGAAGGCGCGGTATGCGACGTATTCATCTCCGCCGGGCAGAAACAGGTGAACCAGCTGGATATCACCAGGGATGAGGAGAAGAATCCGGAACGGCTGGACTTTGTGCTGGAAGGAAGCCGGATCGACCTGCTGGAGAACAAGGTGGCGCTGGTCACGCCGGCGGATAATCCGAGGGGGATCAAAAGCTTCGACGAACTGACAGAGCTGCTGAAGGGCGGGGAAGTCCTGATGGCAATGGGCAACGCCGACGTGCCGGTGGGCCAGTATACGAAAAAGATCCTGGAATACTACGGACTGGATGAGGAAGCCCTGGCCGCGGCCGGAAAGATCACCTACGGGACGAACGTCAAAGAGGTGACGACCCAGGTCGTGCAGGGCAGTGTCGACTGCGGCGTGGTCTACAGCACAGACGCGTTCAGCGCCGGGCTCGATGTGATCGATACCGCAACGCCTGAAATGTGCGGCCGGGTCATCTACCCGGCGGCCGTGATGAAGAACAGCGCTGTGCCGGAAGCAGCACAGGCCTTCCTGGATTACCTCCGGGGCGAAGAGGCCATGAAGATCTTTGAAGAAATCGGCTTTACGAGCATGAAGGCGGAGGAAACGAAGTAACGATGACGGACCTTTTTCCGCTGTGGAATTCCCTGCGGATCGCCGCGATCAGCAGCGTGATCGTGTTCTTTGCTGGGATCTTTGCCGCGTACCGCGCGGCAAGGCTTCCTCGCACCCTGAAAGGGATCCTGGACGTGATCCTGACGCTGCCGCTGGTGCTGCCGCCTACAGTGTGCGGCTATTTTCTGCTGCTCCTGTTCGGAACCCGCAGGCCGCTGGGAAGCTTCCTGATGCAGATGGGGATCAGGCTGGTCATGAACTGGCCGGGCGGGGTTGCCGCGGCTGTGGTGGTGGCGTTCCCGCTGATGTACCGGACGGCGCGCGGGGCTTTTGAAAGCTTCGACGAGAACCTGGCCTGGTCCGGCCAGACACTGGGGCTGTCCAACACCTGGATCTTCTGGCATGTGCGCATGCGGGCCTGCCGCCAGGGGATCCTGGCCGGGACCGTACTTGCCTTTGCCAGGGCACTGGGAGAATACGGTGCCACCAGTATGCTGATCGGCTATACGCCGGGCAGGACCGCTACGGTCTCGACAACGGTCTACCAGCTCTGGCGGACGAACGACGGGCGCGGAGCTTTTTTCTGGGTGATGGTCAACCTGGCCATCTCCGCTGTCGTTCTGCTGGCAGTCAACCTGCTGGAAACGAGGGAAAGGCAGGGAAAGAAGAATGGCGCTTGAAGTCAACATTGAAAAACAGGCGGGGACGTTCCGCCTTCAGGCTGCCTTCACCTGCGAAAAGGAGTTCCTGGGGATCCTGGGGGCATCCGGCTGCGGCAAGAGCATGACGCTGAAATGCATCGCGGGCATTGAACGGCCCGACCGGGGACGGATCGCCCTGGACGGTCGCGTGCTCTTTGATTCCGAAAAGAAGATCGACCTGCCGCCCCAGGAACGGCGCGTCGGATACCTGTTCCAGAATTACGCGCTGTTTCCGGGAATGACGGTAAGGCAGAACATCCTCTGCGGCCTGCATGCCGAGAAGGACAAAAAGAAAAAGGAACAACGGGCGGATGAGATGCTGGAACTGCTGCAGATCCGGGATCTGGCTTCGCTGCGCCCCGGCGCGCTCTCCGGCGGTCAGGCCCAGAGGGCAGCGCTGGGCAGGATCCTTGTGAACGAGCCGGACCTGCTCTTGCTGGACGAACCGTTTTCCGCACTGGATACCCACCTGCGGCTGAAACTGCAGATGGAACTGAAGAATCTGCTTTCCGGATACGGAAAGGGGATCATCATGGTCACGCACGACCGGGATGAAGCCTTCCGCATGTGTGACCGGCTGGGCGTGATGGAGGACGGGCGGATCCTGACGGTGAAGGGGACGAAGGAGCTCTTTGCGGATCCGGAGACCCGGACGGCTGCCGTGATCACCGGGTGCAAGAATATCGCCAAAGCCCGGAAAACGGGAGAGCGGGAGGTTTTCGTTCCGGAATGGAACATCCGTCTCACCACAGGGACGCCGGTCCGCGACGGCCTGGAAGCGGTCGGAATCCGGGCACACCATTTCTGCCCGGACGAGACCGAAAACCGTTTTCCGGTCAGAATCCAGGGGGAAATGGAAGAACCGTTCGAATGGGTCAGCGAATTCCGCTATGACGGGCAGGAGCCCTCCGCTCCGGCCGTGTGGTGGCGATACGCAAAAGAAATAAGGCCACCGGAGATTCCGGAGGCCCTGGGAGTCAAACCGGATAACATATTGCTTTTATACTCCTGAAACAATTGGATCCTGCAGCAGAAGAGGATTCTTCACTCCGTTCAGAATGACACGGAGCATGTATCAGACATAGCGCTGGTTTGTTACATCGAACACGCCGCGGGTCGTGAGGCGCAGGGTCGGGATGACCGGGAGCGCCATAAAGGACAGTGTCATGAAGGGATCGATCCCTTTGCTGACGCCCAGGTCAACGGCGGCCGCTTTGGCGGCTTCCAGCTTTTTATTGACCATGGACAGCGGTTCCTGACTCATCAGGCCGGCAACCTGGAGCTGGAGTTCGGCCTTCACCTTGCCCTCGTCCCAGACAACAATACCGCCATCCAGGTCCACCACCCGATTGATCGCTTCGGCGATCTCTTTTTCGTTGGTGCCCACGGCGATAATATTGTGGCTGTCATGGGAGATGGAGGTGGCCACGGCACCGCGCTTCAGCCCATAGCCCCGGATATAGCCGATGCCGATATGATGCGTGTTGTTATGACGCTCAGCGACGACGATCTTCAGGATATCCTTCTCCACGTCGATCCCCTCGGCGTAGCCTTCATCGCTGGTAATGATCTCGCCGGGGATGATGCCGAGGACGGCACGCGGCCGGTTTTCAATAAGGTCTTCCTCCAGGATCAGATCCAGGTGGAAGGTATCGAGCGCGTGGGCGACGAGCTCGGGATCGATCTCCGGCTCCCGGATATCAAAGACCATGCCCCGGTCGGCCATCAACTCGCCGTTCTTGAAGACGGTGAAGATATTGAAGTTCTCAAAATTGTCGATGATGACGAGGTCGGCCAGGTATCCGGGAGCAACAGCACCCCGGTCGTTGAGGCCGAAATAGCGTGCCGCATGAAGGGAAGCGCACTTGACCGCGATGATCGGATCGACACCGGCATGGATCGCCCGCCTGATGATATTGTCGATATCTCCGTTTGCGATCAGATCGTTCGGATGAATATCGTCGGTACAGAAGAGACAGTTTTCATAATACTTCGGCTGGAGCAGGGGGAGCAGCGCGTCCAGGTTGCGGGCGGCGGTTCCTTCGCGGATCATGATCCACTGGCCGCGCTCCATCTTGGCGACAGCTTCCTCCACGGTCGAGCACTCATGATCGGACCGGATCCCGGCGGCTGCGTAGGCATTGACGTTTTGCCCGGAGAGCCCGGGAGCGTGGCCGTCGACGAGCTTATGATATTCCTCGGCGGCAATGATCTTTTCCAGAACCTGCCGGTCCGTGTTGAGAACACCGGGGAAGTTCATCATCTCGGCAAGGCCGAGAACGCGCTCGCTTTCATAGAAGGGATCGATCGCCCGGTAATCCAGGGAAGCGCCGGCCTCTTCCATCGGCGCCGCGGGTACACAGGAGGGCAGCATCACGCGGACGTCCACCGGCAGGCCTTCTGTTGCCTGCAGGATATATTCGATACCATCTGTGCCCATGACATTGGCAATCTCGTGCGGATCAGTGACGACCGTGGTGGTGCCGTGCGGCAGGACGGCTTTGACAAACTCAGCCGGCTGGACGAGGGAACTCTCCAGGTGGATGTGCGCGTCGATGAAGCCGGGCAGAACGATCCTGCCGCTCACATCGATTTCCGTCTCTCCGTGATACTCCCCGCCGATCCCGGCGATACAGCCTTCCGCCACGGCGATGTCACCGTGACCCAGATTATTGCAGAAGACGTTTACCCAGGTGGCGTTCTTCAGCACAAGGTCCGCTTTGCGGCGGCCTGTGGCGACTTCCAGGATGTGTTTCTTCCGGCCCGGATCAATGTTCATCCTTGCGGTGATATCATTCACTTTCATCCAGCATCCCTCCGTCTGACGGCTGTGAGAGAAGCACAGCCTTATTCAAGTGTCCTTATCCGCATTGCCTGTATCTGCCCGTAGTATATCAGCTTAAGGGTCGAAAGGCAATATTACCCGGCATAATACTGCCTGATATAACGAAGGAAATCCTTCGCGCACTCCGGCAGTGTGGCGGTTCGCTTGACCGCCGTGTAGAACAGTCGGCGGCCGGAGATCTCCGGGAAAGAAAAGACGAGCAGGCGGTTTTCACGACCGTAGTTCTCCGCAGCCCGGGAAGAGATCAGCGAGATGCCGAGCCCCTGAACGACCAGATTCTTGATCGCCTCCGGGTCATTGGTCCTTGCGGCGATATGCAGGTCGTTTCCGGAAAAGCCGGCGTTTGCCAGGAAAGTATCCGCGGCCTTCAGGCTGCCGCTGCCTTCCTCACGCAGGATCACAGGTGACTCAAAGAGTTTCTGCAATGTGGCTGTGTTCTTTTCCTTCATGGTCAGAAAGGGCTCCCGGACCGGTGTGATGACCACGACCGTATCCTCGCAGAAGGGCTCGTAATCGATCTCCGGTGACTTGGGGTTCATGCCGGTCAGGCCGATATCAATCACACCTTCCGTCACCTTTTCGATCACGGAGCGGCTGTCGCCCTGGTCGATGGTGAAATAGGTGGCCGGATGCCGCTTTACATAGGCCGGGAGCACCTCCGGCAGGAGGTAGGCAGAAGGAATCGTGGAAGCGCCCAGCCGAATGATTCGTCGGACGCTGTCCGAGCATTTCTCGGTGATCCGGTCCTTCAGCTGCAGGATGCTCAGGGCGTACTCATAGACCTCGCGGCCTTTCTCCGTGACCTCGAGGCTTTTTGTCGTCCGGAGGAGAAGCCGGGTCTGCAGCTCCTCCTCCAGCTGGCGGACGTGGAGGCTGATCGTCGGCTGCGCGATAAAGAGTTCTTCGGCTGCGCGGCTGAAACTGCCGAGCCGGACAACGGTGGCGTAAGAAACAAGATGCTTGAGTTCCATGCTCAGCCCTCCATACGGCACAGTTTTTTTACAGCCTGCGCAGCGTGATCGATCTCGCTCTCCGTGTTGAACGGGCCAAAGGAAAAGCGAACGGTTCCGCCCGGGAAAGTGCCGAGCGCCCGGTGGGCAGCAGGCGCGCAATGCAAACCGACCCGCGTTGCGATTCCGTAACGTTCATCCAGGCGGAAAGCGAGTTCCGCCGGATCCTGCCGGAGCGGCACGATCGAGACAACGCCGACTCTTCCTTCGATGCCGTGCCTGCCGACGACACGGACCAGGTTTTCGTTTTCGAGTGCTTCCATCTCCCGGAGGAAACAGGCTGTCAGATTCAGCTCATGCGCGAGGATGCTGCCTTCCGGCTGCTCCGAAAGCCAGGAGAGGGAGGCCTTCAGTCCGGCAATTCCGGGAAGGTTCAGCGTTCCGGCCTCAAAGCGGTCCGGCAGGAAGGCGGGGATCTCCTCCGTATGGCTGATGCTGCCGGTTCCGCCGGAGATCAGCGGCTCCAGTTCTTCCGCCATTTCCCCGCGGATCAGGAAGCCGCCGGTTCCCTGGGGACCGAGAAGCCCTTTGTGGCCGGTAAAGGCGAGTGCGTCGATGCACATCCCTTCCATATCCAGAGGAAGAACGCCGGCGGTCTGTGCCGCATCCAGGATAAAGCGGATGCCGCGGGCACGGCAGACAGCGCCGATCTGCGCGACGGGAAGCACCGTGCCGCAGACATTGCTTGCATGGAGCATGACAACGGCTTTTGTAGAAGGCAGAATCCGTTCCTCCAGGTCTTTCAGGCTCATCGAACCGTCCGCGGCGCAGGGAACGCGGTCAAAACGGACCCCCTGTTTTTCCAGCTGGCGGAGCGGGCGCATGACAGCGTTATGTTCCATGGAGGAGACCAGGACGTGGTCGCCGTGCCTGAGGAATCCCTTGAGCAGGATGTTGAGGCTTTCCGTAACATTCTTCGTAAAGACCACGCGTTTCGGACCGGCCGGGTCATTCCCGCAGCCGAACAGGCGGCACAGGAACATACGCGTATCATATACAATCTCTTCCGCTGAATAAGCTCCGGCATAGCTGCCGCGGCCGACGTTGCACCCGCACTCCGTCATAAAGCGGAAGACCGCATCTGCGGTACCGGGCGCCTTGGGGAAGCTGGTCGCAGCCTGGTCCAGGTATATCTTCTGCATGACGATCATCCTTACATTTTTGGCTGATTCATTATACCATATAATAAATTGAATTCAAATCCTGATAAATAATATTGGACTTACGGCCGGCAGGATGATATGCTCTGTTCAGTAAAACCCACACAGAATCACATATTATGGGAGTGAGAACATGAAGGGATCGAAGGAAAAACTGCAGATTATCATCGCGGGTCTGCTCATCGGCGTTGTTGCGGCGGTGCTGGTCCTGCTGGGGAATCCGGCGAACATGGGATTCTGCATTGCCTGCTTCATCCGTGATACGGCCGGCGCGCTCGGGCTTCACAGGGCGGCTGCCGTTCAGTATCTGCGGCCGGAGATCATCGGGATCATCCTGGGCAGCTTCCTGTTCGCTTTGGGAAAGAAAGAGTTTTCTCCGCGCGGCGGCAGTTCGCCGATGACGCGGCTGCTGCTCGGTTTTTTCGCCATGATCGGCTGCCTGATGTTCCTCGGCTGTCCGTTCCGGATGATCCTGCGCATGGCCGGCGGCGATCTGAACGCCCTCCTCGGCCTGCTCGGGTTTGCCGCGGGGATCGGATGCGGCGTCATCTACCTGAAACGGGGATATTCGCTGAAGCGGACCTATAAGCTGCCGGCGTCTGAAGGCGGAACGCTCCCGGCGGTCGCACTGTTCCTGCTCATCCTGCTGCTTGCACTTCCGTCGCTGCTGCTCTTTACGGAAGAAGGCGGCGGACCCGGTGCCAAGCATGCAGCGATCTGGATCAGCCTGCTGGCCGGCGTGATCGTTGGCGGCCTCGCGCAGCGCACGCGCCTGTGCATGGTCGGCGGCATCCGTGACGCGATCCTGTTCAAGGAGTTCAAACTCCTGTTCGGGTTCATCGCCATCTTTGCAGCGGCGCTCGTTACGAACCTGGTTCTGACGGCGGCAACCTCCGGAACGTATTTCAACCTCGGGCTTGAAGGTCAGCCGGTTGCCCACATGGACGGCCTGTGGAACGCGCTCGGGATGCTGCTGGCCGGTTTTGCCTGCGTGCTGCTCGGCGGATGCCCGCTGCGTCAGCTGGTGCTGGCCGGGGAGGGGAACACGGACAGTGCGCTGACGGTTGTAGGCCTGCTGCTCGGCGCGGCCTTTGCCCACAACTTCGGCCTTGCCTCCAGCGCGCAGGGACCGACAGACAACGGCAAGATCGCCGTCATCTTCGGGATCATAGTCGTGATCGCGATCGGCGAATTCAACCTCGCTTCGAACAGGAAAAAGGGTTAAGGGAGGCATGAGAACATGACGAAGCTGGATGCACGCGGCCTTTCCTGCCCGGAACCGGTTATTATGATCAGCCAGGCCATGAAGAGCGGCGAAACGGCCTATGAGATCCTGGTGGACAACCGCGTTTCCCGGGAGAATGTAACCCGCTATGCGGAACACCAGGGATACCGGGTCTCCGTCACCGAGAACGACGGCGAATATACGCTGGTGATCGGGAAATGATCTTTATCGCGACCTTTTATTCCCACTTCGGCGCGATGCGCTGCAAGAAGGAATGCGACAAAGCAGGCATCTCCGCAAGGTTGATGCCTGTTCCGCGTATGCTCAGCAGCAGCTGCGGAACCTGCGTCCGGATCGAATCAGAGGATGCAGAACGGATTCCCCGGACGGAGGAGTCGGAGCAGATCGCAGCGGAGGAGGCAGGCGGTTACAGGATCCTGTGGAAAGCAGAAGAAAGCTGAAAAAGGCGTTCCGCGAAAAAGCGGAGCGCCTTCTCAGTCTCTTTGGTCAATCTTTGCCTAACTGATAGATCCGAAGTCCGTCGAATTTGCGGAGAAGCTTCAGCATGCTGTTGAATGGGAGCCAGTCCTTGCCCTGGTCCTCCGGGGAAAGCACTTCATAGTGTGCCAGGATTTCCTCTTCGGAGGCATCGGTGTTCATGGTCAGCTTATGATGGCGAAGCTGCTCGCGGAGTGCCCTGCGGGCGGCTTTTTCGTCTTCTTTGGGCTCGAGAACGAGCAGGGTTTCATATTCGTTTCCCTGCCGCCAGCCGGCCAGCTGATGATCCCGCACCCAACGGACGTGCTCCATGGGGGCAAAGACAGAAATCATTTCCGGGGTGAAGGCCTTCAGGACGTCGAAATCCACGGGCTTGTCGGTATAGAAGCAGTCAATGGCGTTCAGATAGCGGGCAAAGCTGCGGACCTGGTTGATGTTCAGGAGCTTGTATTCCAGCGAGAGGGCATTGAACTCGGCCTCGAGCTTTTCGACGGGGACATCCTCTTCCTTGCCCTGATAGTTATACCGGGCATTCAGCGCGACAGCGAAGTCATAGATATGCAGGAAATTGCTGCTGGACAGATAGGTATGCTTGACCTCCCGATCCACCGTGCGCAGGTCGGAATCCACAAACAGCGGAAAACCCGTCAGGTCCACGATGCTCTCGATATCCCTGCGGAAGCGCTGTTCTTTGGCGGCGGTATCGCTGTAATCCTTGAGGCGGGGCGGCTTGGATCCGTCATTCTTTTCCTCCCAGGCAAAATACTCCTCCCAGAAGTCGTGGATCTTCTGTACCTCTTCCAGGTCATAGTGGTAGACGCTGTGAATCGCGTTGCCGGAGAAATGGAAATCGGCGGCCATGGGATGAAGTTCGGTACGGGAATTCCGTCCGTATGCGGTACGGTCCCAGCATTGCAGTTCGTCGCAGAGCATCAGGAGCCAGGCGAGTGGATGCAGTTCCTTCCTGAGCGGGGCTTTTCTCTTCTTCGGGTCCTTGTTCTTATAGTCTGCGACGGCAAATTTGTACAGGCTGTTGTGCAGCATGATGGCAGTCAGGGCATCCACCGTGGCACGGCTCAGCTTGTCTCCGTCCGGAATGGAGACAAGCTCCCGGTAGAGCCGGACGGCACTGAAGAAAGCATGATCCATGTAATAACTGTTATCATCCGGACGGGTGGGCTTGTTCTCGATGACCTTCAGCAAACGTTTTTCAGAAATGTTGTAAGCTGCTCCGAGATGCAGGAAGATACCGTGAGCCAGCAGATCGCATACGGAGGCAAAGCGGCGACCGTAAATGCTTTCAAGCTGCCTGTTGTCTTCTTCGCCGATGGCGACGAACTGATCCAGGTCGTGATAGGCGATATACATCAGGCCTTTTTCCCGTTTCTTCCTGTCCACCTCAAAATAGGAGACAACCTGCTCAAAGGGGATCTCGAAGGGATAGCCGATATCATGGAACAGGGCAGTCAGACCCCAGTATTTCAGGAAAAATGCCGCGGCGGCGGGTTCATTCTCCCGGTCAAGGAAGTAGAAATTCATGAAAGCTTTCCGGAAATCGGGATACATCTCGTAGATCGCAAGACCCAGGGCGAAGACATAGACCGAGTGGGAATAATGATCCCTGTGTTTCATCAGCAGGGAGGAAGCGTTTGACTCAAACTCGGACAGGAGCTCTACCATGTTCTGGGAGCGGCCGTACTCACCGATGAACATCTCCAGATAGGCATAGTAGACCGTGTAGGCATCTTCCGCGACGCCGGAATCAATGAATTTGGCCAGCTCATTTTTCATGCAGAGCCGGTCGATATCCATCTGCATATTGTAGGGAATCTGGCTCCTTTTCCTTTTCGGAGCTGAAACGCAGACCTACACAGCGTTTCTCCAGAAAGCGCAGGGCGGCCGACTTGAGGTCGGTCCCGGTCTCCTCGCCGGGGAAAAACGGCGGACGGTGCGGACCGATGTCGGCGTGGAAACGTTCGGCATTTTTTTTCCTCATGGCTTCAATGGCGGTGTAACTCATGCGGTATACCTCCGATCCTTTTCCGTTTCAGAATTCAGGATTCATAGTTTGGAATTCAGAATTCATGATTCACAATTATTCCGGGTTATAAACGATTTATAAATTATACCATATTTACAGGGAAAAACAAATTGCTTTTTTGGAGGAGAAAGCGTATTGTACCATTTGTATGGATATATCGCGTGAGACTTCAGAGAAAGCGGGGAATACTGCTTGAAACACTGGATGAAGTATATCAGGCCGTACAAGACCTGGTTCATTCTGGGACCGCTGTGCATGATCGTGGAGGTCATCGGCGAGGTACTGATGCCCCTGCTGCTGGCGAGTGTGATTAACGCTGGCAACGCAGGGACGCTGACGGTCGGATCCAGCATCGGGACGAGCGCGCTGCTGATCGCGATCGCCCTGATCATGATGGCCGGCGGCATCGGTGGATGCTACTATGCCACAAAGGCGAGCATCGCTTTTGCCGGGGATGTCCGGAACGACCTGTACCGGAAGATCCAGGGCTTTGCCTTCGGCAATATCGACCGGTTTTCCACCGGCTCGCTGGTGACGCGGGTGACCAATGACGTGACTCAGGTGCAGAACTTTGTGGCAATGGTCATGCGGATGGCGCTGCGGGCGCCGGGCATGATGGTCGGCGGACTGATCATGGCGATCCGGCTGCGGTCGGACCTGGCGATGATCTTCCTGATCAGCATTCCCGTGCTGCTGCTGTTCGTGGGCAGCAATATCATGGTCGGCTTCCCGCGCTTCAAGATGATGCAGACGAAGATCGACAACCTGAACTCCACTGTGCAGGAGAACGTCACCAACGTACGGGTGGTCAAGTCATTTGTCCGGGAAAAGGATGAGAAAAAGAAGTTCGGCAGGGCAAATGCCGACTTGAAGAATGCCGCGATGCGTGCGATGCGGGTCGTGATCTTCATGCAGCCGATCACCACGCTGGTCATGTATGTGACGGTCATCACGGTCGGCTGGAAGGGACACGCGCTGGTGCTCGGCGGGGAAATGGCGGTCGGAGACCTGTCCGCTTTCGTGAACTATGTGATCCAGATCCTGTCCTCCCTTGTCATGATCACGTTCCTGCTGATGTTCTCCTCCAGGGCGATGGCTTCCGGAAAGCGCATCATCGAGGTGCTGGATGAGGAACCGGACATGAATGACGACGCTGCCGCGCAGAAGGAACTGACCGTAAAGGAAGGCAGGATCGAGTTCCGTCACGTTTCCTTCCGCTACTACAAGAACAGTGAAGATAAAGTGCTGGATGACATCAGCCTGACGATTCAGCCGGGGACCACGGTGGGCATCATCGGCTCCACCGGCTGCGGCAAGAGCACATTGGTATCCATGATCCCGAGGCTGTACGATCCGGACGAGGGCGAGGTCCTGGTGGACGGCGTGAACGTGAAGGACTACAGCCTGTACAACCTGCGGGAAGGCGTGGGTATGGTGCTGCAGAAGAATGTGCTGTTCTCAGGCACGATCGCCGAGAATCTTCGCTGGGGCGACGAGGAAGCCACAGCGGAGGAGATGACCGCCATGGCGACAGCGGCACAGGCGGACAAATTTGTCTCGACTTTCAAAGAAGGATACGAAACGCAGCTGGACAAGGGCGGAAACAATCTTTCCGGCGGGCAGAAGCAGCGGCTGTGCATTGCCCGCGCGCTGATGAAAAAACCGAAGATCCTGATCCTGGACGACTCCACCTCCGCCGTGGATACGGCGACAGAGGCGCAGATCCGCCATGCCTTCTCACATGAGCTGGCGGGCAGCACGAAGATCATCATCGCGCAGCGGATCGCATCCGTGATGGATGCGGACCGGATCATCGTGATGAATGAAGGAAAAATAACCGGCGTGGGTACCCATGAGGAACTGCTGGTTTCCAATACGGAGTATCAGGAGATCGCAGAATCCCAGCTGGGCAGGAAGGGGGCGTAAGCATGGCCAGAAGCCTGGAAAGACTGAGAACGCAATACGCCGCCAAGCCCGAGGAACTGCTGAAAATGCAAAAAGGCGGAGGCCCCCGCGGTGGCCCGCCCGGCCGCGGAGCGACCGGCAAGCCGAAGAATATTGGTCCGACCATCCGCCGTCTGATGAAGTATGTGGGCAGGTACTGGTACCGGCTTGTGCTGGTGCTGCTGTGCATGCTGACAGCCACGGTCACGAGTCTGTGCGGCGGGTACCTGATGGCCCCGATCATTGACCATCTGACGCTGGCAGTGAAGCCGGACACAGTGATCACCATGAGTCCCTTTGAAAAGATCGCAGACGACGTGCTGATGAAGATCACCTCCGGGAAAGCCGTACAGGACTGGATCGCTTCCGGCGCCATCCAGGCGGTTTCCGCCTATGTGGCGGTGGCACTGATCGTACTGGGGATCATTTACCTGGTCGGTGTAGTCTGCACCTATCTGCAGGCGCGGCTGATGATATCGGTCTCCCTGAGAGTCATTGAGAACATCCGGAACGATCTGTTCGACAAAATGCAGGGCCTGCCGATACGCTACTATGACAGCCACCCGACAGGCGAACTGATGAGCCGTTATACCAACGATATCGACAATATCGACACGATGATCAACAACTCGCTGGTGGGACTGATCTCCGGCCTGATCACGCTGATCGGCACGTTCATTTTCATGATCACGACCAGCTGGATCCTGACGCTGATTACGATCGTGTTCATCCCGATCTTCCTGTTCGGCGGAATGATGATCGCGAAAAAGAGCGCAAAATACTACGCCGCGCAGCAGGTCGCGCTGGGAGCGGTCAACGGATATATTGAAGAGACCGTTACCGGGCAGAAGGTGATCAAGGTCTTCAATCATGAGAGCGAGTGCGTTGAGGAGTTTTCCCTGCTGAACGGAGACCTGAAAAAGAAACAGTTCGGGGCCCAGTTCTGGGGCGGTATCATGGGTCCGGTGATGGGCAACATGGGCCAGGTGTGCTTCGGCGTGACGATCGGCGTCGGCGGCGTCCTGATGTGCGCGGGAAGCCTGACACCCGGCGCGCTGACCGTGTTCGCGGGTTACAGCCGTCAGTTCTCCATGCCGATCAACCAGATGAGCCAGCAGGCGACAACGATTCTGGCGGCGCTTGCCGGCGCGGAGCGCGTTTTCGCCGTGATGGACGCAGAACCGGAGGTACCGGACAGGGAAGGCGCGGAGGCGACTGAGATCCGCGGGGATGTGGTCATGGAACACGTGACCTTCGGCTACGTGCCTGACAAGATCGTGTTGAAGGACATCACGCTTTACGCGCATCCGGGCCAGAAGATCGCCTTCGTCGGTTCGACCGGCGCGGGGAAGACCACCGTCACGAACCTGCTGAACCGCTTCTACGATATCGAAGAGGGAAGCATTACAATTGACGGGAAGGATATCAAAGACTATCCGCGCGACTGGCTGCGGCAGAACATCGCGATGGTCCTGCAGGATACCCATCTGTTCACCGGTACGGTACGGGAGAACATCCGGTACGGCCGGCCGGACGCAACCGATGAGGAGGTGGAGGCGGCCGCGAAACTGGCCAGCGCTCACAGTTTCATCATGCGCCTGGAGAACGGATACGACACGATGCTTGAGGGCGACGGCGCCAACCTGAGCCAGGGCCAGCGGCAGCTGCTGAACATCGCGCGCGCCGCAGTCAGCAAGGCGCCGATCCTGGTGCTGGACGAGGCAACCAGCAGCGTCGATACCCGGACAGAGCGGCATATCGAGCACGGGATGGACCGGCTGATGAAGACGAGGACGACCTTCGTGATCGCGCACCGGCTGTCGACGGTCCGGAACGCGAATGCGATCATGGTGCTCGAGAAGGGTGAAATCATTGAACGCGGTACGCATGAGGACCTGCTGGAGATGAAGGGCCGGTACTATGAACTGTATACGGGGAAGACGGAACTGGCTTAACGAATTTAACACTTTTGGCATATAATCTTCATTGAAAAGTACGGAAAAAAATCGTATAATTTGCCTGTAATAGAACATAATGTTCGTGTTTTGGAGGCAGACATGGAAGCGCTGCGGAAGATGATCCAGGAAAAAGGATTCGGGATCGGCCACGACATCGTCAAGGTCGATATGTTCCTTAATCATACAATCGATACGAAGCTCCTTTTCAAGATGGGTGAAGCCTGGGCAGAGGAGTTCAGGGACGCCAAACCGGAGCTTGTACTGACGGTGGAGGCCAGCGGGATTGCCATGGCAGTGGCCGCGGCGCATGCGCTGGGCGACCTGCCGGTCGTCTTTGCCAAGAAGAGCAACACCTCAGTGCTCTCCAGCGAGACGGTGCAGGCCGGCGTTTATTCTTTCACCCACAAGACACAGAACACCATCCGGATCGACCGGAAGTACCTGCCCGAAGGGACGCGGGTGCTGATCATTGACGATTTCCTGGCGGACGGGCAGGCGGTGCACGGTCTGCTGAGCCTGTGCGAACAGCAGAAGGCGGAGGTTGTGGGCGTCGGCATCGCGGTGGAAAAGGGGTTCCAGGAGGGCGGAAAGAAGCTGCCGGCCGGATGACGACTGATCCAATAGATAACCATTACTCCAAACTATTTCTATGAGGAGGACTTACCACATGAAGAAGATTCTTGCTCTGGTTCTGGCTCTGGCTATGTGCCTGACCGCTTTCAGCGTTATGGCCGAAGGCACCAAGGTGAAGATTGGCTTCATCTTCCTGCATGACGAAAACTCCACCTACGACCTGAACTTCATCAACGGCGCGAAGGAAGCCTGTGAAAAGCTCGGCGTTGAGTACGTGCTGAAGACCAACATCGGCGAGTCCGAAGACTGCTACAACACGGCTGCCGACCTGGCTGACGACGGATGCAACATCGTCTTCGCCGACAGCTTCGGCCATGAAGACTACATGATCCAGGCTGCCAAAGAATATCCGAACGTACAGTTCTGCCACGCCACCGGCACCAAGGCCCATACTGAAGGCCTGGCCAACTTCCACAATGCTTTTGCCAGCATCTATGAAGGACGGTTCCTGGGCGGCATCGCTGCCGGCCTGAAGCTGAACCAGCTGATCGAAGAAGGCAAGATTACCGCTGATCAGGCTAAGCTGGGCTACATCGGCGCCTACACCTACGCCGAGGTTATCTCCGGCTACACTTCCTTCTTCCTGGGCGCCCGGAGCGTTTGCCCCACCGCCACGATGGAAGTAACCTTCACCGGATCCTGGTATGATCCCACCCTGGAGCAGGAAGGCGCCATCAAACTGATCAACGACAACTGCGTCGTGATCTCCGAGCATGCCGACTCCATGGGCGCTCCCACCGAGTTCCAGAAGAACGGTATCCCGTTCGTTTTCTACAATGGTTCCGCTGCTGAAGCCTGCCCGGACACTTACATCGTGGCCAGCCGCATCAACTGGGAACCCTACTTTGAGTTCATCATCAACGCCGTGACCAACGGTGAGGAGATTCCCGCTGACTGGACCGGCACGATCGCCACGGGCAGCGTTGTCCTGGCCGAGCTGAATGAAGCTGCCGCCGCTCCCGGAACCAAGGAAGCCATCGAAGAAGCGACCGCTAAGCTGGCCAGCGGCGAGCTGAAAGTGTTCGACACCGCTACCTTCACCAAGGACGGCGCCGCGCTGGAATCCTATCAGGCAGACGTGGATACCGATGCGGCCTATACGCCCGACACCGAAGTAATCGCTGACGGCTATTTCCATGAATCCGAATTCCGCAGCGCGCCTTACTTCGATATCCAGATCGACGGTATCACCCTGCTGGACACCGCGTTCTGATCACCCTGCGACCCAAAGGGCCCCGGTCTGCGGCTGGGGCCCTTCCTCTCATTTTTCCGTAAAGGGCAGAGCAGCCGGATGTGCCGCTTTGCCCTTTGCGGAAAAGAGACTGATTATGCAGGAGGAAATGCGTTTGAACACTTCAGCTGCAGTGGAAATGCGAAACATTCACAAACGTTTCGGTTCCGTACTGGCCAACAATGACGTTTCCCTGGACATCAACCGCGGAGAGATCCTGGCGCTGCTGGGAGAAAACGGCAGCGGGAAGACGACCCTGATGAATATGCTTGCAGGGATCTATTTCCCGGATTCCGGCACGATCCGCGTGAACGGTGAACCGGTGGTGATTGCTTCCCCGAAGGAAGCCTTTGAACTGGGGATCGGAATGATTCACCAGCATTTTAAGCTGGTGGACGTTTTGAGCGCGGCGGAGAACATCGTGCTGGGCCTGGAAGGGAAACTGGACCTGAAGAGCGCTACGAAGAAGATCCGGGAGATCTGCGACGCTTACGGTTTTGACGTGAATCCGAGCCAGAAGATTTATGATATGTCCGTTTCCCAGAAGCAGACGGTGGAGATTGTCAAAGTGCTGTACCGCGGAGCGGATATCCTGATCCTGGACGAGCCCACCGCCGTGCTGACGCCGCAGGAAACAGACAAGCTGTTCGCCGTTCTGCGGAATATGCGGGACGACGGGAAAGCCATCGTGATCATCACGCACAAGCTGAATGAAGTGCAGGCCCTGTCTGACAAGGTGGCGGTACTCCGTGGAGGCAGGTATATCGGCACGCTGATCACGAAGGATACGAACGCCCAGGAAATGACCGATATGATGGTCGGACGCGCGGTGTCGCTGAATATTGACCGGCCTGATCCTGTGGATCCGCAGCTGCGGCTGGAGATCCGCGACCTGACGGTACGGAATGAGGAAGGCCTGCTGAAACTGGATCACGTTTCCTTTGACGCAAACAGCGGGGAGATACTCGGAATCGCCGGCATCTCCGGCGCGGGACAGAAAGAACTGCTGGAAGCAATTTACGGTCTGCAAGGTACGGAAGAGGGAACGGTGATTTTCCATGATCCGGAAACGAACAAGGCGATCGACCTGAAATACAAAACACCGATGCAGATCCGGCAGCTGGGCGTGTCCCTGAGCTTCGTACCGGAAGACCGGCTGGGCATGGGCCTGGTCGGTAGTATGGACATTACGGACAACATGATGCTGCGCAGCTACCGAAGCGGCCCGCACGGATTTTTGAACCGGAAAGCCCCGAAGAGTATGGCCAGGTGGATCATCCGGGAGCTGGAAGTGGCCACGCCCGGGACAAGCATTCCTGTACGCCGGCTGTCCGGCGGAAATGTACAGAAGGTTCTGGTCGGCCGGGAAATCGCCCAAACGCCCAAAGTGCTGATGATGGCATATCCGGTACGCGGACTGGATATCAACTCTTCCTACACAATCTATCAGCTGATGAACCTGCAGAAAGAAAAAGGAGTTGCCGTGATCTTTGTGGGCGAGGACCTGGACGTGCTGATGGAACTGTGCGACCGGATTCTGGTTCTGTGCGGCGGAAAGGTCAGCGGTATCGTGGACGGCCGGAAAGCGGACAAGCAGCAGATCGGCCTGATGATGACCCGGGTGGGAGGTGAGCAGGATGGCGAATAAGACCAGGGAACCGCTGGTGCATATCTCCAGGCGCAGCACACTGCCCTGGTACCAGAGCTGGGGAATCCGCGCATGCGCGCTGATCCTGTCGCTGGGAGTCTGCGCGCTGGTCACGATGTTTACGACGGGTGAGAATCCCCTGAGCGTGTTCGGCGCGATCTATGACGCCTCTTTTTCCTCGCAGCGGCGCACCTGGGTGCTTCTCCAGAATATAGCCATGCTGCTGAGCGTATCCCTGGCCGTGGTGCCGGCGTTCAAAATGCGTTTCTGGAACCTGGGCGGCGAAGGGCAGATGCTGGCTGGCGCGCTGGCGACGACTGCCTGCATGATCTGTCTGCGGGATGCGTTTCCGAACGGGGCGCTGATCCCGGTCATGATCGTCTGCAGTATTGCGGCCGGCGCACTGTGGGGTTTTGTTCCTGCGTTCTTCAAGGCAAAGTGGGGAACCAATGAAACCCTGTTCACGCTCATGATGAACTATATCGCCATCCAGCTGGTGTCCTTCTTCATCATTGTCTGGGAGATGCCCAAAGGCGCCGGTCAGATCGGCATTATCAACCAGAGTACGGAGATCGGCTGGCTGCCGCCTGTCGCGGGGCAGAAGTACCTGCTGAACATTATCGTTGTCGCGGTCCTGACGGTATTCATGTTCATCTATATGAAATATTCCAAACACGGATATGAAATCTCCGTGGTCGGCGAAAGCGTGCGGACAGCCCGCTACGTCGGCATCAAGGTGGAAAAGGTCATTATCCGGACCATGGTGCTGTCCGGCGCGCTGTGCGGGCTGACAGGCCTGCTGCTGGTCAGCGGAACCGATCATACCCTGACCACCACAATTACCGGCGGACGCGGTTTTACCGCGGTCATGGTTGCCTGGCTGGCCAAGTTCAACCCGATCTGGATGATCCTGACGTCCTTCCTGCTGGTATTCCTGGACAAGGGCGCCGGGGATATCTCCACCAAATTCGGACTGAACAAATCTTTTTCGGATATCCTGACAGGTATTATCCTTTTCTTTATCATCGGCAGCGAGTTCTTTATCAATTACCGGATCAGCTTCCGCCATTCTGCAAAGAAGGAGGAAACAGAGCATGTTTGATTTCCTCACCTTTATCCCCCGGGCGATCATGCAGGGAATTCCGCTGCTGTACGGCAGCACCGGTGAAACGCTGACGGAAAAATCGGGCAATTTGAACCTGGGTATTCCCGGTATCATGTATGTCGGCGCAATCAGCGGCGTGATAGGAGCATTCTTTTATGAATCTTCTGTCAGTCCGGAAACATTCAACGGGTTATTGGCTGTACTGATCACACTGCTCGCGACGTTGCTGGGCTCCCTGCTGATGGGCCTGCTGTACTGTTTCCTGACGGTGACGCTGCGCGCCAATCAAAACGTGACCGGCCTCGCGATGACTACTTTCGGCGTGGGCTTCGGCAATTTCTTCGGCGGCAGCCTGATCAAGCTGAGCGGAAACTCCATGCCGTACCTGGCCCTGACCAATACGAGCCTGGCCTTCCAGACAAAACTGCCCAGCGCGGATACGACCGGGTGGTTCGGCCAGCTGTTCCTGTCCTACGGATTCCTGGCTTATCTGGCAGTGATTCTTTCCCTGATCGCCGCATATGTGCTGAAACGGACCCGGATCGGACTGCACCTGCGTGCAGTGGGTGAGAATCCGGCTACGGCGGACGCAGCCGGCATCAGCGTAAATCGGTATAAGTATGCGGCAACCTGCATCGGCAGCATGATCGCCGGACTCGGCGGCCTGTACTATGTCATGGACTATGCCGGCGGCATCTGGAGCAACAACGCGTTCGGTGACCGCGGCTGGCTGGCGATCGCCCTGGTTATCTTCACGATCTGGCGGCCGAACCTGGGGATTATTTCCTCCTTCCTGTTTGGCGGACTGTATATCCTGCATATGTATATCCCAACGGGTACAAACCTGGCGATCAAGGAACTGTACAAGATGGCGCCTTATGTGGTAACGATCATCGTGCTGATTATATCCAGCATCCGGAACAAACGGGAGAATCAGCCCCCGGCAAGTCTGGGATTAAGCTATTTCAGAGAAGAAAGATAACTCAAATTCATAATTCACAATTCATAATTCATAATTATGATTGGTGAGAGCAGGAGATCGAATGAAGATCAGAATGACAGCGGACAGCACCTGCGACCTGAGCCCGGAACTGCTGCGGAAATATGATATCGCCCTGGCGCCGCTGAGCGTCATCATTGACGGGGAAGTGTTCCACGACGGGGTGGATGTAACGCCCCGGGACGTATTCCGTGCTGCAGATGCGGGAAAGTCCGTGCGGACTGCGGCAGTGAATGCCTATGAGTATAAGGAATTCTTCGGAAAACAATTAAGGAACTGCGACCAGCTGGTACATATCTGCATCAGCAGCGAGTTTTCCACCTGCTATGCGGATGCCTGCGAGGCAGCAGCAGAGACAGGGAACGTCTTCGTCGTGGACAGCCGCAACCTGTCCACAGGCAGCGGCCTGTTGGCACTGGAAGGCGTGGAGATGGCAGAAAAAGGAATGGACGGTGAAGCAGTTGCGGAAGCACTGCGCGGCAAGACCGGTCTGGTGGACACCAGCTTCGTGGTCCGGACGATTGATTACCTGCGCCGGGGCGGCCGCTGCAGCGGACTGGAGGCACTTGGTGCGAAAATGCTGCATATCCGTCCGTCCATCGTGGTCAGGGACGGGAAAATGCATCCCGGCGACAAGTATCGCGGAAGGTATGAACACTACCTGAAGCACTATATCCAGGACGCGCTGGCAGACGACCGGATGATCGATTTCCGGCGGGTGTTCATCACCCATTCACCAAGCGAGGAGGGGCTGGTGCGCTTCGCGATCGACACGGTGAAGAGCTACGGCCTGTTCCAGGAAGTGCTGGAGACAATGGCGGGCTGCACAGTCTGCACCCACTGCGGACCGGACACGCTGGGCATTATCTTTATGAGGAAGCAGTGAATGAAGAAGAACCCGAAGGTAATCGCCGGGGTAGCAGCATTGGCAGTGCTGGTTATCCTCGGCGCAATCCTGCTGACACAGATGATCCCAACCATCGGCGAAGTGCAGCTGGAACTGAGCCTGACGCCGACGCCGCTGCCGCAGATGCCTGACTCCGTATGGGCGGAGGTCGTCAATCCTGCCGAACCGACACCGGAACCGCCGCTCTCGAGCGGATCGCGCGGGGAGAAAGTGGAGGAACTGCAGAAACGCCTGCAGGCGTTGGGATATTACGACGGTGAGATCGACGGGCAGTTCGGTTCCGGGACCAAAGCGGCCGTGGTTGACTTTCAGAAGAACAACGGGCTGGACACGGACGGCCTGGCCGGAACTGAAACGCTGAATCTGATTTATTCGCAGGAGGCGAAACCGAGCCCACAGCAGAAATAGTCAGAGGCTTTTCAGGCGGAATAATAACAATCGGGAGATACCCTGCATCCTGGAAGGGGGTATCTCCCGATTCTGTTTCATTCATATAGATCACTGACCCGCTTTGACCGGTTATCAGTCCGGAACAAAGCGGGTCAGACAATTCGATTATTTATCGTCCTTGGCCAGGGGTATGGGAAGCGTCTTCCAGTCGAAGTTTTCGATCTCTTCCTTCGTCTTGGTCTCAAGACATTCGTAATATACGGTGATCGCTCCGCTGCGCGGGTCAACGAAAGCGTGCTGTTTAATGTCGTAGGGCAGGATGTTGTAGTAGATGAAATCCGACCAGGCACCGACCGTCGCGTCAAACTCAACGGGCATGTAGTGCGTACCGTCGTCTGTGTGCGGTTCCCGTTCGTAGATGAAGACCGGGATCGAGATGACGGAGAAGTAGGTCAGGGAGCTGGTGTGGCAGATGCCGCCGCCGATGCCAACTCCGGTGGAACCGATATGAATGACACCGCCTTTTTTCCAGCCGTTCTTCGCGGTGACGGGTCCCAGGTTCTTCAGGTAGTCGTATTTTTTTCCGGAACCGACAATGACGCCGTCCATCAGGCCTATGGCCTTGTTGATGTTGTAGACGCGGTTCTTCCAGGTACCATGGCCCTGCGTCAGGCCATAGAACAGCGTGTTGCCGCCGATGATGTCACCCTTTTTGGCATCAGCCCAGTTGACGAACTCGTGGTACTCGCCGTATTCCGCCGGAACGGTGGTCCAGCAGCGGCGGACCAGAACGTTGTAGTCGCCGTCAGTCCGCTTCTGGACGCAGACGATATCTCCCTTCTGGAGCATATGGCCTTTATAGAGGTTGCGCTTATCCGTCACGTGGATCGGCTTGGTCACGACGATATAGCCTGTGGGGCGGTAGCCGGCAAACCAGGGCAGATCGTACTTGTAGGGATCCATGGAGTGATAATGGAAGACGTATCTGGATTTGACATAGCCGGTGACCTGCCCGTCCCAGGTACGGATCTTGCACCATTCATCGCCGAAGGCCAGCACACGGACCTTTTTGCCCTTCTTGATCTCGCCGAGACGCCGGCTCTCATTGGTGGGTTCGGACCAGATGGCAACCTTGCCCAGGGTCATCGCGATGTAGCGCATCTCATCGTTGTCCGATTCGCCTACTGCGATCCCTTCGGGTTCCAGGGGGGCGTCGCGGATATCCGTGCCCTCGGCGTCGGACTCTTCCGTTTCCTCAAGTTCTTCTTCGGTAAACTTGGGGGTTTCCGAACCGCGGCCTTCTGTATCCCAGACGGGGGTGCCGGGGTCCGCCTCCACGGAGGGGGTCACGTCCTGAGGAATGTCTTCCGGATTCTTGTCAGGAATATTGAACCAGGAGATCCTTCCATAGCCCATATTTCCTTTGCCGTAGTCCACCTTGCACCAGCCGTCGTTATAGTATTCGACGATGGTCACGACAGTGCCCTTGGTCAGGGCATGGATCTTCCGCGATTCCAGGTCGTGCTTTTCGCGAACGTTACAAGGCGTATTGGCAATCGCCCGGTCTTCCGCGGCCACTGAGACAAGACCCGGATTTTCGGTTTCCCTGGGAGTCTCCGCTTTTTCATCTGCAACCGGTTCAGCTTCCGCCTTCTCATCCACGGAAGGATCGGTCTCCGTCTCATCGGGGAAGCCGAGGTCTTCTTCAGGCTCTTCTGCGGTTTCCGCTTCAGCAGGGGAGCTGTTCTCTTCTTCCGGATCCGGGGCTTTCACGTCTTCAGGCTCTCCGGCAGGTTCGGCTTCTTCTTCCGGTTCGGCTTCCTCGTTCTCCTTTGCCTTCTCTTCGGATGCCGGGGCAGGAGCTTCTTCCTTCCGGGTGATATAGAGCCAGGATTCCTTGACATAGCCGGTATCGCCGGAATCGTTGTAGATGACCTTGCACCAGCCGTCATCAAAGTAACCGATGATCTTCAGCTGCTTTCCCCATTCGACGTTGCGCAGCTTTGCTGATTCAAGATTCCGCTCTTCACGGACATTGAACTGCGTGCGGCTGACACCTTTGTCATTGGCCGGCGTCATGTCCTGATCACTAGCGGCAGCGGCAAAAGACAGGATGCCTGACAGAATGGCCAGTACCAGGACAAAAGCGGTCCATCTCTTGATACTCAACACCTGATCCCCCCAAAAGAGTTTCATTCAATATACACCCTTCATTATATGATATCAGGTGCGGCATTGCAAGAGAATTGTTATCAAAATGAGATGGTGCTTTACTGTTTCTTAACAATTCTCATCAGATCGAAAGCTCATTCCCAGAAGGCTCCAGAACATCGGAGCGACCAGGCATACAGGGAAGGAGAAAAATGCCTGCACTGCATAGCACAGGACGGCGGCGGAGTACGGCGTGAGCACAGGAATGCCGGCTTCCCGCCTGCGCATCACGGAGGTGACCATGAGCAGGATCAGCAGAAGCATGGCCGGAAGGCCGTGGTTCATCAGCTGGGCGATATATTCATTATGCGGATTGTCAAAGTAATGCGGGAGCAGAGTCTGCCCCTGACGCTCCGGGATGATGTAGCCGGTATCATGCAGGTACTGGTTGAAGCGCAGGACGAAGGTATCGGAACCGCCGCCGGTCAGCAGGCGTTCCGGAGCAAGGCGAAGGGAATACTTCCAGACGGCGATCCGGTTGCTGCCGAAGGACAGGTGGCTGCGGCCGTGCAGGATCTCGTGCAGCTCCCAGATGCCGCCGCCGGTCCCCGGCCAGAACCAGACGATCACCAGCGCGAACACCAGCAGCAGGGCGAGCGCGGGCCAGCGCCACTTTTTCGGCAGCAGGAAGACAGCGGAGATGACGGCCAGGACCGCGAGGGTGATCCGGCCGAACTGGACCTCCATCGTCACGATCAGGAAGACGGATACGGCAAGGCCGACTGAGCAGCAGATGAATGCTGTGAGGGAGGAACGGGAACGGTCCTGCCGGAAGGAGAGGAACCAGCGGATGCCTCCGTGCAGGAAGAGACCGGAGAGCAGGCACAGATACCCCGTATCCATATCAATATTCCCGATGGTTCCCTGGAATTCAGGGTTGGAGGCATAACTCCGGCCGGCCGGATAGAGGCCGAGCGGATTGCCGCCGAGACGCTGAAGGATCACGACGACACAGAAAAGAACGACACCGCCGGCAGCAGAGAACAGGACCGGCTTCAGACGGATGCGGGAAAGCACAAAACAGAAAAAGAGAAACAGGTAGCACAGCTGGGTTGCCAGGCCCTCCCGGCGCACGGAGGCGCCGATCCACCAGACGTCCGCGCCATAAGGACTGAGGAGGCAGCTGAGAACCGTCCACAGGAGGAGCAGGCTGCCGAGGATCAGGGGAAGACGCGGCACACCGGAAAAGACGGTCGACCGCCGGAGCCCTTCCCGGCGAAGAGCGCGGCAGCGGAGGAAGGTGTCGGCGCAGAAGCAGACAAACGTAACAGCGCAAAGCACGATCATAATCCGCCATTTGTCCAGCGTGATCTGCGCATAGGTCAACCCCTGGAGCAGCGGAAAGAGGCCCAGCCAAAGGCAGGCGGCTACGGTCATGAAGATTCCGTATTTTGCTTGTTTCTCTTGCATCATGGCCGCTCCTTCCGTTGTTTTTCAGGCTTGTTTATGGTAAAATCAACCCAATGAGTATACATCATCCGATCCGTCCCGCACAAGAGCGCAGGACAGCAGTGAAAGGAAGCGGATGCCATGAAAATCGTCCTGAAAAACCTGACAAAACGTTTTCCGTCCCGGAACAAAAAAGGCCAGGATGTTATCGCGGTGAACAATTTCAACTTCGAGATTCCGGACGGCCAGCTGATCGGCCTGCTGGGCCCCAGCGGCTGCGGCAAGAGCACGACGCTGAACCTGATCAGCGGGCTGGAAACCCCGACAGAGGGAAGGATCTTCTTTGGCGAAGAAGATGTGACTGAATTGCCGCCGGAAGAACGGGGCGTCGGTCTGGTCTTCCAGAACTATGCCCTCTATCCGCACCTGACGGTGGAGGAGAATATCATCTTCCCGCTGCAGAACCTGAAAGGCGATAAAAAGATGAGCCGGGAAGTCATGCACCAGAAGGCGGTAGAGACCGCAAAACTGGTTCAGATCGACGGCCTGATGGATCGCAAACCGAAGGAACTGTCCGGCGGGCAGCAGCAGCGTGTGGCGATCGCCCGGGCGCTGGTCAAGATCCCGCGGGTGCTGCTGCTGGACGAGCCGCTGAGCAACCTGGATGCCCGCCTGCGCCTGCAAACCCGGGAAGAGCTGCGGCGGATTCAGCGGGACACCGGCGTGACGACGATCTTCGTTACCCACGACCAGGAAGAGGCCATGAGCATCAGCGACCTGATCATCGTGATGAAGGACGGTGTTGTCCACCAGATCGGTAAACCCCAGGAGGTCTACGACAATCCGGCGAACCTGTTCGTGGCCCAGTTCCTCGGAACGCCGCAGATCAATGTGTTCTCCGGCTGGATCCGGGATGGAAAACTGTATATCGGGGACGAGGCGGTGCTGGAGCTGCCGGAGCATGAAGACCGAGAAGTCTGGGCCGGCATCCGGCCGGAAGGCTTTATCCCGGATGAGAACGGGCCTTTCACCTGCAATATGGAACGCGTGGAAGTCATGGGACGGGACGTGAGCGTCGTTTCCAACCATCCGCAGATGACAGGACGATGCATCCGTTCCATTGTTTCTTCCGAAAACCGCTTCGAGCCGGACCAGAAGAAAGTCCGCTTCAGCCTGAAGCCGTACAAGGTCTTCCTGTTTGACCGGGAGAGTGAGGAGCGGGTATGAAAAAGAACAACCTGAAGGCCTGGCTGTATCTGCTGCCGGCCATCCTGTTTCTCGGTGTGTTCATGGTCTATCCGCTGATCGACGTATGCGTCTATTCGGTGGAGGAGAACTACAACTTCGCCAGCCAGAGCTTTACCGGTGTCGGGCTCGGGAACTTCCGGTATGTTCTGAGCGATCCCTATTTTGTCCAGGCACTGAAGAACACATTCATCATCGTGGCGATCACGGTGCCGCTTTCGACCGGGTTCGCGCTGCTGATTTCGCTGGGGCTGAGTTCCATCAAACCGCTTCGGAATGCCTTCCAGACGATCTACTTCCTGCCCTATGTAACGAATACGCTGGCTGTCGGCCTGGTGTTCATGATCCTGTTCAAGAAGACCGCCTATACCGACGGCATGGTAAACCTGCTGATCAACAAGTTCGGCGGGAGCAGCGTGGATTTCATCGAGGGACCGTACTGGGCCAAGATGTTCGTTATGTGCTTCTATACGATCTGGGTGGTTATGCCCTTCAAAATTCTGATCCTGACCAGCGCGCTGGCCAGCGTGAATCAGGACTACTACAAGGCAGCCAAGGTGGACGGGGCGACCAGTGGGCGTATATTCCGAAAAATCACGCTGCCGATGATCAGCCCGACGGTGTTCTACCTGGTCATCACCGGTTTTATCGGCGCCTTCAAGGCGTACAGCGACGAGGTCGCCCTGTTCGGCACGAACCTGAATGCTGCCGGCATGAACACGATCGTCGGCTACGTATACGATATGCTGTACGGGGACAGCGGCGGATATCCGAGCTACGCTGCTGCCGCGGCGCTGATCCTGTTCGCGATCGTGTTCACGATCACTTATATCAACCTGACGTTCAGCAAGAACAAGGTTCAGTATATGTAGGACGGGGGTGGCAAGATGATTGAGAAGAAGAGTGCCAGCCTGTCCAGAGTATTGATCTATGTTTTCCTGGTGATCTGGGCAGTGATTGTCCTGTTTCCCTTCTACTGGATGGTGCTGACGAGTGTCAAGAGCTTCGCATCCTACAACAGCGAATACATTCCCCGCTTCTTTACGACGGAACCAACCCTGCAGAACTATGCGGACGCATTCACGACCGTGCCGCTGGGAAGATATTTCCTGAACACGCTGATCTTTACTGTTGCGACCACCGGCCTGATGATGCTGGTGATCGTTCCGGCGTCGTTTGCCTTCGCACGGCTGGAATTCAGAGGGCGGAACCTGGTGTTTGCCCTGTTCCTCAGCCTGATGATGATCCCGACAGAGCTGGTAATCATTACCAACTATGTGACGATCGTCAACTGGAACCTGCGGAACACTTACCTCGGCCTGATCCTGCCATCCGTGACGAGCGTGTTCTATATCTACCTGCTGAAGGAGAATTTCGAGGCGATCCCGGACGAGCTGTACCAGGCGGCGAAGGTGGACGGAACGTCTGATCTCAAGTACCTCGTGAAGGTCATGATCCCGATCTGCCAGCCGACGGTAGTGACGATCATTATCCTGAAGGTCATCGAATGCTGGAACAGCTATGTCTGGCCGCGCCTGATCACCTACGACGCGAACTATTATCTGGTTTCGAACGGGATCCAGGAGATCCGGGAGAACGGCTTCGGCCGGGAAAACACCCCGGCGATGATGGCGGCTGTGGTGGTCATCAGTGTGCCGTTGATCGTCCTCTTCCTCATCTTCCGGAAGAAGATCATGGCCGGTGTGTCGAGGGGAGGGACCAAAGGATGACGAAAAGGATCACGGCCGCCTTCCTCGCGCTGCTGATGCTGTTCCTGCTCTCCGGGTGCCACGGGAAGCAGAGCGGAAGCGCATTCACCGTACCGGATCATTTTGACGGAAAAACGCCGCTGGAGATCGTCTTCTGGGCGAAGAACGACACGAACAAGAATCAGGTGGCAGTCTACCAGCAGGCGATTGACGGTTTCCAGGCGCTGTACCCGAACGTGACGGTGAACATGCGACTCTATACAGATTACGGCCGGATCTACAACGACGTGATTACCAACATCTCGACAAACACGACACCGAACGTCTGCATCAGCTATCCGGACCATATCGCGACCTACCTGACGGGCAGCAATACCGTTGCAGCGCTGGACGACCTGATGAAGGACGCGCGGTTTGGCCTGGGCGGCAGCGAGGTCCGCTTCGACGCACCGAAGGCGGAGGAGATCGTACCGGAATTCCTGCAGGAGTGCCGGATCGGGGAGCGTACCTATGCGATGCCCTATATGCGGTCGACCGAGGCCCTGTACATCAATGAGGATCTGGTGAAGAAGCTGGGTTATGAGGTGCCGGACATACCGACCTGGGACTTTGTCTGGGAGGTCAGCGAGAAGGCCATGGAACAGGACGAGGACGGCATGTTCAAAGTGAACGGCCAGAAGGTCCTGATCCCCTTCATCTACAAGAGCACAGACAATATGATGATCTCCATGCTGAAACAGCTGGACGCACCGTATTCCACGGAAGCGGGGGAGATCCTGATCTTTAACGACACGACAAAAGGCCTGCTGGAGGAGATCTATGTCCACGGTAAGAGCCGGGCGTTCTCGACCTTCGCAATCAGCAGCTATCCGGGCAATTTCCTGAATGCCGGGCAGTGCATCTTTGCGATCGACTCCACGGCGGGGGCAACCTGGATGGGCAGCGACGCGCCGTTGCAGGATATCCACAAGGAGCAGGTGACCCGGTTCAATACCAGGGTGACGCCGATCCCGCAGTTCCATCCGGACCGGCTGAAAATGATCAGCCAGGGCCCGAGCGTTTGCGTGTTCAGCAAGGAGAACGACCAGGAAGTACTGGCCAGCTGGCTGTTCGTGCAGTATTTGCTGACGAACGGGATCCAGCTCGGCTATGCGGAAACGGAAGGATACCTGCCTGTGACCACCAAGGCACAGAACAGCGCGGAATACCAGGATTACCTTGCCCGGAAAGGCGAGGACAACAAGGAACACTACCGTGTGAAGATTGAGGCCAGTGAGCTTCTGATGAAGCATACGGCGGATACCTTCGTGACGCCGGTCTTCAATGGCAGCGCAAGCCTGCGGTCGGCCGCGGGCCAGCTGATCGAAAATACGGTGAAAGGCGCCCGGCGGAAGCAGGAGATGAACGACGCGTTCATCGACAAGCTGTACGACGAGGTCAGGAGCCTGTACCGCCTGGATCAGATCAGCGGAACGAAGCAGACACGGGAGATCCCGACCAGTTCAAAAGCCGTGCTGGGGCTGATCGCCGGTGTGTGGGTGCTGATCGGCATATTCAAGCTGCGGGAAGCCGGAAAGAACAAAACAAAACAGGGAAAGTAACGGGAATCCGTTGTCTTTTTCCGGCGTTTGATGTATGATAACACCAGGAACCACGGATCCGCCAGGCGGATTCGCAAAGGACGAAAGGAGAAAAGAAAAATGAAAAAGATTCTGGCTCTGGTACTGGCCCTCGCGCTGGTGGTCTGCGCGATTCCGGCTCTGGCTGAAGAAGTGGCAGTGATGACAAAGGAAGAGTTTAGCAAAGCTGCGGTCGACGATCCGGTCTGCGTGGAAGCCTATGTCCAGGGCAACCAGGCCTGGTGGGAGAAGGACGGCATCGGCCAAATGACCCTTTATCTGCAGAATGAGGAAGACGGTTACTTTGCCTACAACGTGCAGATGACCAAGGAAGAATCCGAGAAGCTGGTTCCCGGAACGAAGATCAGGATTTCGGGTTTCAAAGCCGAATGGTCCGGCGAGATCGAGATTGTCGACGCGAAGTATGAAATCCTGGAAGCGGATCCCTTTATTGCGGAAGCAGAAGACGTGACCGCGCTGCTGGGCAAGGATGAACTGGCTGATCATATGAACGAAAAGGTCGCGTTCAAAGGCCTGAAGGTCGCTGCTTCCAAGGTGGACGGCAAAGACGACGAATTCCCCTTCCTGTATGCGTGGGACGGCTCCGGAAGCCGGGACGCCAACAGCGACCTGTACTTCAATGTCGAGCTGAACGGTGAAGTGTTCACTTTCACGGTGGAATCCTACCTGTGCGGCAATGACTCCGATGTATACAAGGCCGTGGAAGGCCTGAAGATCGGTGACACGATCGACTGCGAAGGCTTCCTCTACTGGTACAACGGCCCCAACCCCCACATCACCGGCGCGACTGTGACGGCTGCGGCGGAATAATCATCAGCGGTTTACGGGAGTGAGTGCGGAAAAAGCACTCGCTCCTGTTTTTTGTTTTTCCGAAATGGCACACATTTTTCACTTGACTTTTTGATTTGGGTCATGTATTATATCGTTTGCGCTCGCAAGAGCGGAACGACGCGGGGTGGAGCAGCTGGCAGCTCGTCGGGCTCATAACCCGGAGGTCGTGGGTTCAAATCCCACCCCCGCAACCACACGGCTCAATAGCTCAGTTGGCTAGAGCATTCGGTTCATACCCGGAGTGTCATAGGTTCGAGTCCTATTTGAGCCACACACAGAAACGAGGTCATCAGGGCCTCGTTTTTTGTTGACCATTTCTTTTCTTTCCCATATAATAAAAAAGTTAGGAAACGGGAATGCAGACAATCAAACACACGGGGGGATTACCGATGGATAAATGGGACGGCCGGTTCATGCAGATGGCTTATACGATCGCGGAATGGTCGAGCTGTTTCCGTGCGGGACGCAGTATCGGCTGCGTCATCGTGAAGGATAAGCGGATCATGACCACGGGATATAACGGGGCGCCGGCGGGCATCAAAACCTGCCGGGAGAAGGGTGAATGCATGCGGGACAAGCTGGGGATCCCCAGCGGGACCCGGATGGAGACCTGCTACGCAGTCCACGCGGAACAGAACGCCATTGTGCAGGCCGCGAAGCTGGGCGTTTCCATTGAAGGAGCGACGCTCTACTGTACGCATCAGCCCTGTTCCATGTGCTGCAAAATGATTATCAACAGCGGGATCCGGCGCGTGATCTACAAAGAAGGCTATCCGGACGAGTTCACGCTGGAGCTGTTCGCGGAAGCCGGTGTGAAGCTGGAAAGGTTTGAAGATGAGATACCACATTGATACGATCCCGGTCTGGGACGCGATGAAGCTGGACGGTGAATGCTTCCTTTGCGCGCTGGAACGGAAAACGGAGCTGGGTGAAGCGGAACGCTATCTCGGCGCTTCGGTCATGGAGCCGGATGTGCGGATCAAGGTCAACAGCAAGGGCTTCTGCCGGAAACATCACGGAATGCTGTTTTCCATGAGCAACCGGCTGGGTCATGCCCTGATGCTGGAAAGCCACATGATCGAGATCCGGGAGAAACTGGAGAAGATCTCCGGGGCGCTGTCAAAGAACGCCGAACAGCTGAAGAACGCCGGGATCAGCGACAAGCTGAACGGGAAAGCCCGGAGCGCTTCGGCGGAGATCGCGAAACAGGCAGGCACGATCAGCGAGATGGCCGGCACCTGCCTGATGTGCGAAACGATCGAGGAGAACATGGGCCGGTACTGCCATACGTTCTTCCACCTGTACCAGCATGACGGCGATTTCCGGGCAAAGTTTGAAAACTCAAAGGGTATATGCCTTCCGCACCTGGGAAAACTGCTGGAGACCGCGACAGAAGAACTCGGCACGAAGGATCTGGGCAGCTTTACCGAGACGGTGGTGAAGCTGGAGAAGGAAAACATGGACCGGATTCAGGAGGATATCTCCTGGTTCATCAAAAAGTTTGACTACCGGTTTGAGAACGAGAGCTGGAAGAACAGCAAGGACGCAGTGGAACGCACGGTCAACAAGGTACGCGGCTGGTGCGTGGGAAAGGAGCCAAACGAATGACGATCAGGGAAGTAATGGAGATCGTGGACGGAAAGGTGCTGACCGGAGGAGAACGGCTGGACACGCCGGTGGACACCGCATGCGGATCGGACCTGATGAGCGACGTGCTGGCGTTTGTAAAAGAGAAAACGGTGCTGATCACCGGACTGATCAATCCGCACGTGCTCCGAACCGCTGAGATGCTGGATATTACCTGTGTTGTGTTCTCGAGGGGCAAGCTGCCCAGCGAGGAGATGCTGGAAATGGCGGACGAGATCGGGATCACGGTGATCTCGAGCCCGCTCACCACCTATACCGCCTGCGGAGAGCTGTATGTTCACGGACTCCCGGGGACGAAACGGAAGACCGGCGTGACAGAGGAGGTGTAAGCGTGGCGAACCTTCTGGAAAAGAGCTTTCCGGTGGAGGCAGGAGCTTATACGACGGCGGGGGAAGCCTCCACGACGATCAAACGGACACTGAAGCAGTTGGGCATCAACGCAGAAGTGCTGCGGCACGTTTCCGTAGCCTGCTACGAAGTGGAGCTGAACCTGGTGATCCACTCCCTGGGCGGCACGCTGACGCTGCTTGTGGACCCGGAGAAGGTGACGCTGATCTCCAAGGACGTGGGGCCGGGCATTCCGGATATCGACAAGGCAATGACGGAAGGCTTCTCCACCGCCAGCGCGGAGGCAAGAACGCTGGGGTTCGGCGCCGGCATGGGCCTGCCGAACATGAAGCGGAATGCGACTGAGTTTGACATCCAGAGCGAGGTCGGGGTCGGAACGACCATTACTATGAGCTTCGCTCTCACATAAAGAGGAAAAGTATGGAACAGAAACGATTTCATTCGGTGCGGCTTGAAGGCGAGAAATGCAGGGGCTGTACGAACTGCCTGAAGCGGTGTCCGACAGAGGCGATCCGTGTCCGCGGCGGGCGCGCCCATATCATTGACGAACGTTGCATCGACTGCGGCGAATGTATCCGGGTATGCAGCTACCATGCCAAGGTGGCGGTGACGGATCCGCTGTCCTCGATCAGCAGGTTCAAATACAAGATCGCGCTGCCTGCGCCGAGCCTGTACGGCCAGTTTCACGAACTGAAGAGCATCAGCCAGGTGCTGAACGGCCTGAAGCAGATGGGCTTCGACGAAGTGTTCGAGGTAGCCCGGGGTGCGGATGTGGTCTCAAGGGCAATCCGGGAGCGGCTGCGGAATCCGGACCTGCCCAGGCCGGTGATTTCTTCCGCCTGCCCGGCGATCGTGCGGCTGATCCAGGTGCGTTTCCCGGATTTGCTGGATCATATCGTGGACGTGCGCCAGCCGATGGAAGTGGCGGCGATGATCGCAAAGCGGGAGTTTGCCCGTGCCCGCAGCGTCAAGGAAGAAGAGGTCGGCTGTTTCTTTATCGCGCCGTGCCCGGCAAAGGTGACGGCGATCCGCCGGCCGATCGGCCATGTAAAGAGCGCAGTGGATGGCGCGATCTCCGTGCTGGAGATCTACGGCCTGCTGTCGAGCCAGATCCGGAACGCGCCGGTGGACCTGACGCTGGAAACAGCGTCGGACCTGGGCGTCGGCTGGGCGAGGAGCGGCGGCGAATGCTATGCGGTGAGTCCGGAGAACTCCATGGCTGTGGACGGGATCGAGAACTGCATCCATGTGCTGGAGGAGATTGAAGACAACCGCCTGAAAGGCCTGGAGTTCTTTGAAGGCGCTGCCTGCACAGGCGGCTGCGTCGGCGGGCCGCTGAACTTTGAGAACAACTATGTGGCCCGGTCCAATATCCGCCGGCTGGCCAGCCGGGATCCGGATTCGGACCTGAATGTGCCGAATGGCATGATGACCAAGTATCCGCTGTACGACGACATGCGGATCCTGCCGAACTCCGCGATGAAGCTGGACGACGATCTGGTGGAAGCCATGCGGAAGATGGAACGGATCGAGACCATATACAAGGAACTGCCGGGATTCGACTGCGGCAGCTGCGGAAGCCCCACCTGCCGGACATTCGCGGAGGACGTGGTGCAGGGCGTTGCGACCAAGATGGATTGTATCCATATGATGAAGGACCAGCTGCGCGTGATGGCGCAGCAGATGGTGGATCTGGCAAAGACATCGCGGGAATGATGCCCGGGTATGCGGTGCGGCGGGGAAGATTTCTCCACGCGGCCGCAAGCGGCTTTAGTCGAAATGACACACGGAAAGCGTGTGATAGAAGAACAGCCTGGAGGATAGTAAAATGACGGTTCAGAAACTGATCGATCTGATCGAAGCGAAGGACATGACGCCGGAGGCGGACAAGGGCACGGAGGTTTCCTGCGGCTATACGTGCGACCTGCTGAGCTGGGTGATGGCACACGGCGCGGCGGGCATGGCCTGGGTGACCGTGCAGACGCACATGAATGTGATCGCGGTGGCCAGCCTGATGGAGATGGCGGCGGTGATCATCCCGGAAGGGATCGAGATGGAGGCTCCCTCGCTGGAGAAGGCAAAGGAGGAAGGCATCAGTGTGCTGCAGACGCCGCTGACCGCTTATGAGATCTGCGCGAGGCTGGCCAAGGCCGGACTGCCGGGGAAGAGCCGGGAGGCCTGAACATGTGGGTGGATCTGCACATGCACTCCTGCCTGAGTCCTTGCGCGGATGACGACATGACGCCGGTGAACATCTGCGGAATGGCCCATCTGAAGGGCCTGGACGCGATTGCCGTGACTGATCACAACACAGCCCGGAACCTGCCGTACGTCAAGGAAGCTGCCGATTATTACGGGCTGATCCTGCTGCCGGGGATGGAAATCACCACGAAGGAAGAAGTCCACCTGCTGGGCTACTTCAAAGACGTGGAGACGGCGATGGAGGTCGGTGAGATCTTCACCTCCCATCTGCCGAAGATGAAGAATAAGCCGGATTTCTTCGGAAACCAGTACGTGATGAACACGGACGACGAGATCGTTGATGTGAAGGAACGGCTGCTGATTGGCGCGACAGACCTGGACCTGACGGAATGTACGGCCATCATCCGGGATCACGGCGGGGCGGCGGTGCCGGCGCATATCAACCGGGGACACGGGCTGCTGGTGAACCTGGGCCTGTTTCCGGAGGAGCCGGAGTTTCCGGTGGTCGAGGTGCGGCCGGAGCTGCCGGTGAACGAAAAGCTGATCACAGGCAAGCGGCGGCTGTGGTCTTCGGACGCGCATCACCTCGGTGACATCCTGGAGGCAGTGAGCGGGCTGGAGACGGACCGGTTCTCCCTCGGCGGGCTTTTTGACGCAGTCGCCGGAAAGTAAGAAAAAGTTCAGAAATTCGGCGGAAAAATGTCTTTTCAATCGTATACAGATATGATACAATTGATCGGATATGTTGTAACGGGCATGATATGCCTTTACATACGCCACAATTAAATCCAAGGAGGTCAAGGACTGTATGCCTGACAAGGAAAAGTACGCAAAGCTGCAGGAAGTGATCGAGAAGCACAAGGGCGAGCGCGGAGCCGTCATGCCCTGCCTGCAGGAAGCCATGAACATTTTCGGCTATGTGCCGCAGGATGTTCAGGAAATGATCGCGGACGGATTGGGGACAACCCTGTCTGAGGTCTATGGTGTTTCCACCTTCTATTCCCAGTTCTCCCTGAAGCCCAAGGGAAAGCACGTGATCGGTGTCTGCCTTGGTACCGCCTGCTATGTCAAGGGCAGCCAGAAGATCCTCGACACACTTTGCGAAGAGCTGAAGATCCAGCCCGGCGACACCACGGACGACGGCCTGTTCACCCTGAACGCCACCCGCTGCCTTGGTGCATGCGGCCTGGCCCCCGTTATGATGATCGGTGAAGACGTGTTCGGCCGCCTGACGCCCGACCAGGTACCCGGCATCCTGGACAAGTTCCGTGCGTGACCTGAGTCTCCACCTGCTGGACCTGGCGCAGAACAGCATTACCGCCGGAGCGAGCCTGGTGACCATCCGCCTGACCCTGGGGGAAGACCGGATGCTCACGATGGAGCTCATCGACAACGGCAAGGGCATGAGCCCGGAGTTGCTCGCGCGGGTGACCAGCCCCTTCGCCACCACCCGGACAACCCGGAAGGTGGGGCTGGGGATTCCCATGATGAAGGAGAATGCCGAAAAGGCCGGAGGCACGTTCAGCCTGGAGAGCGAGGAAGGGAAAGGAACGACCCTGACATGCTCCATGGACACCGGCAATATCGACTGTCTCCCGTTGGGGGATCTGTCCGGCACGCTGCTGAGCCTGATGCTGACCAACCCGCTGTTCCCGGATTTCCTCTTTGAGGGCAAAAGCCCGAAGGGAGAGGGATCTTTCGACACGAGGGAGGTGCGGCAGGCACTGGGCAGCGATATCCCCTTTAACGAGCCTTCCGTAGCCGCGTGGCTGAAGGAGGCACTGGACGAGGAAATCAATTCAATCTTTGGAGGTGTACTGATATGAAATCTTTGGCGGATCTGCAAGCCATCCGCGCGAAAACGCTGGAAAACATCAATATGCGGAAAGACGAGAACGCGGCCCGTGTGGTCATCGGCATGGCCACCTGCGGCATCGCCGCCGGCGCCCGTCCCGTTATGCTGGCCTTCATGGAAGAAATCCAGAAGCGCAACCTGCAGCATGTGACCGTCAGCCAGACCGGCTGCATCGGCATGTGCCGCTATGAGCCGATGCTGGACGTGATCCTGCCCGGCCAGGAAAAAGTTACCTACATCCACGTGAAGCCTGAAATGGTGCCGCGGATCGTAGCAGAGCACATTGTTAACGGTCAGCCTGTGGAAGAATACACCATCGGCGCCGCAAAAGACTAATTAACGACAAAGAGGAGGAAAACCCAGATGGAGCTTTATCGTTCACATGTGCTGGTCTGCGGCGGCACCGGCTGTTCTTCTTCCGGTTCCGCGAAGCTGATTGAACGCTTCGAGGAGCAGCTGAAGGAAAAGGGCCTTGACAAGGAAGTCAAGGTAGTCCGCACGGGCTGCTTCGGTCTTTGCGAAGCGGGTCCCGTTGTCATTGTTTATCCCGAAGGAACCTTCTACAGCCGCGTCAAGGTGGAAGACGTGGACGAGATCGTTTCCGAGCACCTTCTGAAGGGCCGCAAGGTCCAGCACCTGGTCTACGTGGATCACAAGACCCATGAGTCCAGCGTCCAGAAGAGCCTGAACGAGATCGGCTTCTACAAGCAGCAGAAGCGCGTCGCGCTGCGGAACTGCGGTGTGATCGATCCCGAGAATATTGACGAATATATCGCCTTTGACGGCTATCAGGCCCTGGCCAAGGCCCTGACCGAGATGACCCCTGAGCAGGTCATCCAGGAAGTGCTGGATTCCGGCCTGCGCGGCCGCGGCGGCGCCGGATTCCCCACCGGCAAGAAGTGGCAGTTTGCCCGCGCCAGCAAGGCGGAGAACAAATACTTTGTTTGTAACGCTGACGAAGGCGATCCCGGTGCTTTCATGGACCGCTCCCTGCTGGAAGGCGATCCCCATGCGATCCTGGAAGCCATGGCGATCGGCGGCTATGCCATCGGCGCCAGCGAAGGCTGGATCTACGTCCGTGCCGAATACCCCATCGCCGTGAAGCGCCTGGAGAAGGCCATCGAGCAGGCCCATGAGTATGGCCTGCTGGGTGAGAACATCTTCGGCACCGGCTTCAACTTTGATATCCATATCCGCCTGGGCGCCGGCGCGTTCGTGTGCGGCGAGGAAACCGCCCTGATGGCCTCCATCGAAGGCAAGCGCGGCGAACCCCGGCCGAAGCCCCCGTTCCCGGCGGTGAAGGGCCTCTTCGAGAGCCCCACCAACATCAACAACGTGGAGACCCTGGGCAACATCGCCCAGATCATCCTGAAGGGTGCGGACTGGTTCAAGTCCATCGGTATTCCCACTTCCACCGGTACAAAGGTCTTCGCCCTGGGCGGCAAGATCAACAACACCGGCCTGGTGGAAGTGCCCATGGGTATCCCGCTCCGTACGATCATTGAGGACATCGGCGGCGGCTGCCCGAACGGCAAGAAGTTCAAGGCCGTGCAGACCGGCGGTCCTTCCGGCGGCTGCATCCCCGCGAGCATGCTGGACATCTCCGTGGATTATGACTCCCTGACGAAGATCGGCGCCATGATGGGTTCCGGCGGTATGATCGTCATGGACGAAGACAACTGTATGGTGGACATCGCCCGCTTCTTCCTCGACTTCACGGTTGACGAGAGCTGCGGCAAGTGCACCCCCTGCCGCGTCGGTACCCGCCGCATGCTGGAGATACTCGAGCGGATCACCCAGGGCAAGGGTGAAGAAGGCGATATCGAGAAGCTGGAAACGCTGGCTGAGAACATCAAATCCAGCGCCCTGTGCGGCCTGGGCCAGACGGCCCCGAACCCCGTGCTGTCCACGATCAAGTACTTCCGTGACGAGTATGAGGCGCACATCAAGGAGAAGCGCTGCCCGGCGCATCACTGCCAGGCCCTGCTGAACTACAGGATCACCGACGCCTGCCGCGGCTGTACTGCCTGCGCCCGCAAGTGCCCGGTGAACGCGATCAGCGGTAACGTGAAGGAACAGCACGTGATCGATCAGCAGAAGTGCATCAAGTGCGGAAACTGCATGGCGACATGTAAGTTCGGCGCTATCATCAAGGAATAATCGCGCGAGGAGGAACGACACAAATGGAGAATCTCGTTAAGCTTACGATTGACGGCGTCAGTGTTGAAGTTCCGGCCGGCACGACGGTTCTGGAAGCGGCGAAAAAAGCCGGGATCAACATTCCCACGCTGTGCTACCTGAAGGATATCAACCAGATTGGCGCCTGCCGCATGTGTATCGTGGACACCGGCGCCCGCGCGTTCGGCGCGGCCTGCGTGCTGCCCGTGACGGAAGGCATGAACGTCAAGACCAATACCCCCAAGATCCGGGAAGCCCGCCGGGTGAACCTGGAGCTGCTGCTGAGCAACCATGACAAGAAGTGCCTGGACTGCGTCCGCAACCAGAAGTGCGAACTGCAGCAGATGTGCCAGGACCTGGGCGTGGACGACGTGGACAAGTACAAGGGCAAGATGAACAGCTACGACATCGACGACCTGAGCCCCTCCATCGTCCGGAACAACAACAAATGTATCCTGTGCCGCCGCTGCGTAGCCGCCTGTGTCAACACGCAGGCTGTCGGCGTGATCGGCCCCATGGGACGCGGATTCAAGACCAAGATCGGCAGCGCCTGGGAGCAGCCCCTGAACGACGTGGCCTGCATCAACTGCGGTCAGTGTATCGCGGCCTGCCCGACCGGCGCTCTGTATGAGAAGGATTCCACGAAGGCGGTCTGGGATCTGCTGAACGATGAGACCAAGCATGTGGTCGTACAGCCTGCTCCCGCGGTGCGCGTCGCCCTGGGCGAAGAGTTCGGCCTCCCGATGGGCACCTCCGTGACCGGCAAGCTGGCTGCGGCCCTGCGCCGTCTCGGCTTTGAAAAGGTGTTTGATACCGACTGGGGTGCCGACCTGACGATCATGGAAGAGGGCACCGAGTTCATCAACCGCGTGAAGAACGGCGGCGTTCTGCCGATGATCACCAGCTGCTCTCCCGGCTGGATCAAGTTCTGCGAAACCTACTATCCGGACTTCATCCCGAATCTGTCCACCTGCAAGTCTCCCCACGAGATGGAAGGCGCGATGATCAAGAGCTACTGGGCGGAGAAGGCCGGCATCGATCCCAAGGATATCCGCGTGGTGTCCGTGATGCCCTGTACCGCCAAGAAGTTCGAAGCGAAGCGGCCTGAACTGAGCCATAACGGCATGCAGGACGTGGACGAAGTCATCACCACCCGCGAACTGGCCAGGATGATCAAGGAAGCCGGCATCGACTTTGCGAACCTGCCGGACGAAGACTTTGATCCCATGCTGGGCGAAAGCACCGGCGCGGCTGTCATCTTCGGTGCGACCGGCGGCGTGATGGAAGCGGCCCTGCGGACCGTTTACGAAATTATGACCGAGAGCAAGATCGAGCCGGAAGAGGTCGAAGACAACGACATCTTCACCACCGTGAAGGAAGCGGCCCGCCGTACCGTGAAGGAGATCGTCAACAAGACCAAGCTGTTCATGGCTTTCCATGATGTTCGCGGCCTGAAGGGCGTGAAAGAGGCGACGATCCGGATCAACGATACAGATGTGAACGTGGCGGTTGCCCACGGGACCGCGAACGCGGCGAAGCTGCTGGACAGCATTCGCAGCGGTGAGAAGACCTACCACTTCATCGAGGTCATGGCTTGCCCCGGCGGCTGCGTGACCGGCGGCGGACAGCCCATCGTTTCCGCCCAGAAGCGGATGGAATGCGATCCCAAGGCGCTGCGCGCGGCGGCCCTGTATCTGGAAGATGCGGGCAAACCGGAGCGGAAGAGCCACGAGAACGCTTCCATCATGAACCTGTACAAGGACTACCTGGGTGAGCCCAACGGCCATCTGGCGCACGAGCTGCTGCATACCCACTATGTGGAGCGGCCGAAGTACAAGAAGTAAGAACCGCTTTTCCGGCGGCACCTTCGGAAGAAGGCGCCGCCTTTTTCATTCATTGCCGTCAGGGACGGTTTTATGGTAGAATACCTTCCGTGTGAAGGAACGAAAGCCCCGGCGGGCGGAAGGAGCACGGCATGAAGAAGCGGGTGATCGGGTTTCTCTCGGGCCTGTGTTTTTTGCTCGCGGCGCTTCTCTTTGTTCTGACCGGCTGGTATACGAAGCGGTTTGACACCAGTTTTGCCGGTCTGCTGTTTACCCTGACAACCCCGATGAAGGGTGTGGGCGGCGGTTTCTGGGCGGATTTCCTGCCCGCGGTGCTGCCGTCCGTGCTGATCTCAGCGGCGGTGTACCTGCTGTTGCATATTCTGCTGCGGAGCGAGTGGATCGGGAAGCAGCTTCGCCTGCCGGAGAAGGCAGAGCGGATCCGGCGGACGGCCGGGAAATGGCTGCCAGCGCTCTCGCTGGCATTGCTGCTGGCAGTATGCGTGAGCGGTTTTATCCGCCTGCATGTGGCGGAATACCTCCGGAATGTGAACGCGCAGACAAAGCTGTACGAAGAACACTATACTGCGCCGGACACGGTCGCGGTCACCGCTCCGGAACAGAAACCGAATGTGATCTGGCTTGTGCTGGAGAGCATGGAGACGACCTACGCCTCCCGGGAAGACGGCGGGATCCAGCCGCAGAACTATATGCCCCGGCTGACGGCGCTGGCGAAGGAGAACATTTCCTTCTCCGATACGGACAAACTGGGCGGGATCTTTTCCACCAACAACACCAACTGGACCATGGCGGCGCTGTTCGCGGGCACCAGCGGCCTGCCCTTTGCCTTCCCTGTGGACCAGAACAGCATGAACAAGTATACAACGTTTGCGCCGGAAATTACCTCAATGGGGGATATCCTGAAGCGGGACGGATACCGGCAGGTCTTCCTTTGCGGCAGCGACGGGGATTACGGCGGACGGGCCTTGTATTTCCGGCAGCACGGGGATTATGAGATCCACGATCTGTTCGAGGCCAGGCGGCGGGGCGAGATCCCGAAAGACTACTATGTCTGGTGGGGCTTTGAGGACCGGTTGCTGTTCCGCATGGCAAAAGACGAACTGACAAAGCTTACCAAAGGAGACGCTCCCTTCAACCTGACGATGCTGACGGTGGACGCCCACCATCTGGGCGGCTTTACCTGCGAGGAATGCGGAACGGAGTTTTCCGACCGGACAGCCAACGTCATCGCCTGCACGGACCGGCAGGTCGGGGAATTTGTGGACTGGTGCAAAGAGCAGGCGTTCTGGGAAAATACGGTGCTGATCATCACCGGCGACCATCCCCGGATGGACACCATCCTGACCGGTGGGATGGAATTCAGGGAGCGGCGGGTTTACAACAGCTTTCTGAACGCAAGGAAAACACCGCAGGGCGGGACGGCATACCGTACCGCCGTGATGATGGATCTTTTCCCGACGATGCTGTCCGCTATGGGTTACCGGATCGAGGGCGACCGTCTGGGCCTTGGAACGGATCTGTTCTCCGCCACGCCGACGCTGGCGGAGGAAATGGGTTATGAGAAGCTGAATGACGAAGTACAGAAGTATTCGCAATACTTTATCGACCATTTTGCCAAATAGGGAGAAAGGTGTAAGGATGAAGTACAGACGGTTCCTGATCGCGGCGGTGTTCTGCCTGGCATTCCTGTGCCTGGCGGCCGCTGCCGGTGCGGAGGTCATCATCAACGAGGTGATGGCTTCGAACGGGTATTATACGGACGGGAATGCCTGGGACTGGGTGGAACTGTACAACGACGGGAGCGGGACAGTCAGCCTGTCCGGCTGGGGTTTCACGGACAGCAAGAAAGACCTGTATAAGTTCACCTTTCCGGACGGAGCGAAACTGAAAGCCGGGGAATACCTGACGATCTGGTGTACCGGGGAGGAGAACGACAAGCCCGGGAAAGGCGATACCTTCTATGCGGATTTCGCGATCTCCGCCAAGGGAGAGACCCTGCGGCTGACGGACGCGGACGGGCAGGAGATCGGCAAGGTGAAGCTGCCGGAACAGTATGGCTGCGTCAGCTACGGCCTGCCGGCAGGCGGGGACGAGTACGGTTTCTTTGAGAACGCGACGCGGGGAAAGAAGAATGACAAGGAGGCCTTTGTCCGTCGGGCATCGGAGCCGGAGATCCTGACGGCAGCCGGCTTCTATGACGACAGCGTAACGGTTGAAGTCCGGGGAGAGGAAGGCGCGGTGCTGCGCTATACGACGGACGGGGAAACACCGACGGAGAAGAGCAAAGAGTTTCCGGCGGAGGGATTGGTTATTAAGAAGACCACGCCCCTGCGGGTCAAGGCGTTCCGGGACGGAACGGTTTCCTCGCCGACAGCCGGCGCGACCTACTTCATTGACGACGCGCCGCAGACTTCCATCGTCTCCCTGATTTCGGATGACAAATACCTGTTTAGTAAGAAGACTGGCATGCTGGTGAAGGGAAGCGGGTCGATCCCCAACTATGCCAGGGGATATGAATACCCCGTCCATATCGAGTATTTCTCGAAAGACGGGAAGCAGGAACTGAGCCAGACGGGCACGATGACCTGCTCCGGCCACAGCGCGCGGATCAACAGCCAGAAGAGCATTGCCCTGTATGCCCGCAAAGCCTGGGGGCCGGACCGGTTTGCGTTCAACCCGTTCCCGACGCGGGATTACGACAGTTACAAGAGCGTTCTCCTGCGCTCGACCAACAGCGACACCTATGCCACGCGCCTGCGGGACGTGGTGGCCAGCTCGCTGGCAGAGGGGCAGGGGATCCTGTACCAGGACTATGAGGTCATCCAGGTGTATATCAACGGCCGGTACTGGGGCCACTACAATCTGCGGGAAAAGATCAACAAGTATTTTGTTGCCCAGTATGAAGGCGTGACGGATGAGACGGAAACCGACAAAATCGATATCCTTGCCCGGACCGGGACTGATGAATTCCTGCAGAACGGGGACAATACCGACTGGCTGGAGCTGTGTGACTTCTGCAGGAAGAAGGATCTGAACGATCCGGATAACTTTGCCTGGGTGGAGGAACGGCTGGACATTGACAGCATGTTCACCCATGCAGCATTTGAGATTATCCTGGGCAATGTCGACTTCACGAACGTCCGGATCTACCGGATCCCGGGAGGGAAATGGCGTTATCTGCTCTTTGACGTGGAAGCCTGCTGGCGGAACCTTGACCCGACGCCGATCGAATACTATATCAAGCCGCTGAACGGAAAAATCCAGGGTTTCCGGCACGAACCGCTGAACGCGATGTTCAAGGTGCCGGAGATGAAGGCGAAATTCCTGCGGCGGGTGAGCGAACTGCTGGGTACGGTGTTCCGCTGGGACAATGTGGAGGCGCATTTCGACAAGGTGATCGACGTGCTGAAGCCGATCCTGCCGCGGCATATCGAACGCTGGAAGAACATGAAAATGGAAAACTGGAAGAAGAATATCCACGCGATCAAGTACTATGCGCGGGTGCGGCCGAAAAAGATCCCGGAGATGCTGAAGAAGGCGATGAAGCTGACGAATGCCGAGGTGGAGGAGTATTTCGGGGAAACGCTGAAGCTGCTGGAAGAAACGAACAAAAGGCCGGAGGATTAGTATGCTGAAATACCCGTGTCTGGTGCTGGACCATGACGATACGACCGTGAATTCCACGGCGACGGTGCATTATCCGTGCTTTGTGGAATACATGGAAAAATACTTTCCGGACGTTCACCTGACACTGGAGGAGTATTTCCGTTACAACTTTGATCCGGGCGTGGTGGAGATGTTCACGAAGATCTGCGGGATGACCTGGGAGCAGATGCTGGACGAGGAAGCCTACTGGAAGGAGTACGTCAGGCATCATGTGCCGAAGGCCTACCCAGGCATCCGTGAGATCCTGCTGGAGCAGAAGAAGCGGGGAGGGAAGGTCTGCGTCGTCAGCCATTCGTTCACCGAGAACATCCTGCGGGACTACCGGGAGAACGATCTGCCCGAGCCGGACATGATCTTCGGCTGGGAAAGCCCGCCGGAACAGCGCAAGCCGTCCGTCTATCCCCTGGAGCAGATCATGAAGGCATTTTCGATGAAACCGGAGGAGCTGCTGGTGGTTGACGACCTGAAACCGGGATATGACATGGCAAAGGCGGCTGGTGTCCCGTTTGCAGCCGCGGGCTGGGCGAACGACATTGAATCCATTGAGCAATTTATGAGAAAGAACTGCGGACTGTATTTCAAAAAGGTAAAAAGCTTATGGGATTGGTTATTTGATTCATAACAAGGGATGATTAACCGGCCGGAATCCGGCCGGTTTTTTGTATACAATCCGGAAAGAAAATGAAAACGAAATTTGTTCGTATGAAAACGATACCGAGATCGATTGACTTCTTTGTCCGCAGATTGATATAATCTTGATTACGCTAAAGCTGTTCGTTGGTTCCGGGGTGCGCCTGCTTCCGGAGAAGGCTGTTCAGCTTCAATAATTTAGGAGGAAAAGATTCATGAAAAAGATCCTTGCTCTCGTGCTGGCTCTGTCACTGCTCTGCGGCCTGATGGTCACGGCGCATGCGGACGACAAGATTAAGATCGGCGTCTCCATCTGGAGTTCCACCGACACCCTGGGCAGCGAAGTCAAGCGTCTGATCGACGCGGCTGCCGAAGCGCTGGATGTTGAAGTTCAGTGGGTTGATCAGGCCCATATTTCCGAGCAGGTGACGGCTTCCGCCGAGACACTGGCGATGGCCGACTGCGACGGTATGATTATCTGCAACTCCTCTTCTTCGGAGATGGGTTCCGTTATCAAGACCTGCAACGACAACGAAATGTATGTCGCGCAGTTCTTCCGCGTCATCGATCCGGCAGCTTATCCGGATGAAGATGCTGCAGCGAAGGCTTCCAAATACTATGTAGGCGCCGTGCATGAATCCGAGTTCGACAACGGCAAACAGCTGGTGACCATCCTGGCCAACAAGGGCTGCCGCAAGATCGGCCTGGAAGGCTGGGAACCCGGTGACGCTACGTTCCAGGGACGCTGGGAAGGCTACAAGGCCGGCGTTGAAGAGTGGAACGCTGCTCACGCCGAAGATCAGATCGAACTGCTGGAGCCCCAGTACGGCCGCACCACGACCGATACCGGCCGCGCCACTGCTGAAGCCATCATCGATGCGAATCCTGACATCGACGCCCTGATCGTTGCGGGCGGCGGCGGAGACACTCTGCTGGGCGCTATCGCGGGTATCGAAGCCAAGGGCCTGACCGGCAAGATCAAGGTGGTTTCCACCGACTTCCTGCCTGACCTCGACGCGAAGCTGGAAAGCGGCGCCATGGCTGCCGAGTCCGGCGGACACTACGCGGATCCCTTCTTCGCTTTCCTGATGGTCTACAATGCCATCAAGGGCAACTACCCCACCAGTGAAGACGGATACTATGAGATGATCTTCCCCTACATGTTCGTTGACTCTCCGGAAAGCTATGCCGCTTACGCGCAGTACTTCACCGGTACCGAACTTCCCTACACGGCTGATGAAATCAAGGCCCTGGCCGCAATGTCCTACGACGATCTGGCCGCTGCCTGTGCCAAACTGTCCGTTGAGGACGTCGTGGCCCGTCACGCCAAATAATCCTGTACAAATATCCGGGCGGTCGCCAGGCGCGGCGACCGCTTCCGGTTTTCCTTGCCAAAGGGCTTTTCCGGATCGTCCTTTGGAATCCTTCGGCAAATAGTGAGTAAGGAGAAACAAAGAAGACCATGCCGACCATACTGAAAAAAATGAAAGGCACCAAGGCGTACGGCTATCTGATGCTGCTTGCCATGGTTCTGTTCTTTTATGCGTTTTTCAAGATCCTGACGCCGGACAACTTCGGTTCGCCGGCGAATCTGTTTTCCTATCTCCAGTCCTCGATCATCTATTCTGTCGGCGGCTGCGGCCTGTACTTCATCGTAGTCATGGGCCTGTTTGACTTCGCTGTCGGATCCAATATCGTGCTGTCGTCGATCGTCGGCGTGATCCTGTCGCAGCATTTCGGCTATATCGGTTTCGTGGCCGGCTGCCTGGGCTGCGGCACGCTGATCGGCCTGATGATCGGCACGCTGTATAATCAGCTGAACGTGCCCTCCATGATCGTTACGGTGGGCCTGATGCTGATCCTTGAATGTGTCGCGGTCTTCGTGGCCGGCGGCGTCAAGCAGACGCTGGCTCCGGAACTGCGCTTTTTCAGCGGCGCTCCCGGGAATATCATCCTGGCGGGCCTGGCGTTCGTGCTGATGTATTTTATTCTGAACTACACCAAGATCGGCACATACTGCAACGCGATCGGCTCGAATGAGTTCACCGCCAAGAACATGGGTATCAATGTGAAGAAGTATAAGCTGATCGGCTTTATCCTGCTTCATTTCTTTGTTGGCGTCATGGCGATCCTGACCGTGTCCTACGGCACAACGATGACCGCCCTGACCGGGATGACGACGATGAGCCGGAACTTCCAGCCGCTGATGGGAACCTTCTTCGGCGTGGCATTCCGGAAATACGGAATACCGATCAGTGCCATCGTGATCGGCGAGTTCATCATCTCCATTATCTTTAACGGGTTTGTGGCGCTCGGCGCGCCGACCACGATCCAGAACGTGGTCACCGGCGCCGCGCTGCTGGCCATCGTTGCCCTGACCGCCCGCGGCGCCCGGGGCAGCGTGGTAAAGTGAGGGGGATGCGTATGGATAAGAAGACGTTGCTTGTTGCAGAGCATATCGACAAACGCTTTGGCATCACCCACGCGGTGAACGACGTATCCCTGACCATCGCAGCCGGCGAGATCCGCGGCCTGATCGGCGAGAACGGCTCCGGAAAGAGTACCTTCTGCCAGATGCTGTGCGGTATCTACACGATCGGCGGCGGTACGTTCAAACTGGACGGCAAGGAACTCCATATCCGCAACCAGGTGGATGCGAACAACGCGGGAATCGCCATCATCGTCCAGGAAATGGGTACCCTGTCCGGCCTGACCGTGGCAGAAAACATTTACCTGGGCCATGAAGAACCCTTCATGCACATGGGCGTCAAGGACAGCCGCGCCATGAACCGGGAAGCGCAGAAACTGCTGGATTCCTACGGATTCGGCCGGATCAAGGCCGGCGTCATGATCGACCACTACAACTTTGAGGACCGGAAGCTGATCGAGATTGTCAAGGCGACGTATATGAAGCCGAAGATCCTCGTGATCGACGAGACCACGACCGCCCTGAGCCAGAACGGCCGCCTGGAGCTGTACAAGATCATGGACGCCGTCCGGGAGGACGGGCGTACGGTGATCTTCATCAGCCACGACCTGAGCGAAGTGCTGGCCCATACGGATACGGTATCCGTACTGCGGGACGGCGAGTATATCGACACAGTCGAGTCTTCCCAGGTGACGGAGGACGACCTGAAGCGCCTGATGGTCGGCCGTGAGATCGGTTCGGCCTATTACCGGACGGACTATGGCACGCCGGTTTCCGACGAGGTTATGCTGTCCGTACAGCAGGTGACCGTACCTGGCGAGCTGGACGGCATCAGCTTTGAACTGCACAAAGGCGAGATCCTCGGCTTCGGAGGCCTGTCCGAGTGCGGAATGCACGAGGTCGGAAAGGCTGTCTTCGGCGCTTCCTGGGACCGGGAGGGAACGGTGAAACTGGCCGACGGGACGGAGATCAACGACATCCCGACAGCTATCAGCCATTCCATTGCCTATGCTTCCAAGGACCGGGACAACGAATCCATCATCCTGAACGAATCCATCCGGAACAATATCGTGCTGCCGTCCATCGACGACCTGGCGAACCACGGCCTGCTGAGCGGCCGGAAGCTGACCCGTTTCGCGGATGAACAGGCAAAGAACATGCAGACCAAGATGCAGAACGTCGGCCAGTTCGTATCCGACCTGTCCGGCGGCAACAAGCAGAAGGTGGTGCTGGCACGCTGGCTGGGCAAGGGGAGCGATATCCTGGTGCTGGATTCCCCGACCCGCGGCATCGACGTGAAGGTCAAGCAGGCGATATACGCTCTGATGGCCGAACTGAGGACCCGGGGGAAGGGGATCATCATGATCTCGGAAGAGATCCCCGAACTGCTGGGTATGGCGGACAGGATCCTCATCATGAAGGACGGAAAGATCAACGGGGAATTCATCCGTGATCCCGCCCTGAGTGAAGAAGACCTGATCGCGAAAATGGTGTAAGGGAGGCGGAGCGTATGGAAAAGAAAAATAAGAGCACTGAGCAGTCCAGACTCCGCGCATTCCTGACCGGAGACAGGTTCAAGGCACTCCTGCCGCTGATCGGCTTTGTAATCATTATCCTCGTCATGCATATCATGACGAACGGCAAGATCCTGACACCCAAGAAGCTGCGGTTGCTGTTCTCCCAGATCTACTACCCGACGATCGTGGCTACGGGCGTGTTCTTCATCATGACGCTGGGCTCCATCGACTTCACGGAAGGCTCCACCCTGGGCGTAGCATCCATCGTGGTCAGCGCCCTGTCGTTCTACAGCATCCCGCTGGCGATCCTCGGCGGCATCCTGACCGGCGCGGCAATCGGCGCACTGAACGGTTTCTTCCATGTGAAGTTCAGGCTGCCGAGCTTCATCGTCACGATCTGTACGATGTACCTGTTCCGCGGCGTATGCGCTTACTTCACGACGGAAACGGCGGTCCCGGCCAGCAATGCCATCAAGGCCCTGGACCAGGACTGGCTGAAGATCACGATCACGCTGGCCGTGCTGGCGGTAGCTTTCTTCCTGTTCAAGTTCACGCGGATCGGCAACGACGTGAAAGCGGTCGGCTCAGGCGAGACGGCGGCCCGTTTTTCCGGCGTCCGCACCGGCCGGGTCAAGTTCCTGGCCTTCGTCGGCGCCGGCGCGCTGACCGGCCTGGCGGCCTTTGTCAACGTGATCAAGGTCGGATCGATCACCTCGACAGCCGGAAACCAGCTGGAAACGCAGATCCTGATCTCCCTGGTGCTGGGCGGACTGCCGATCACCGGCGGCGCGAAGGTGCGGTTTACCAATATCATCGTCGGCACCCTGATGTACGCTGTGCTGAACAGCGGACTGTCGATCCTGGGCTATGAGCCGCAGGTTCAGCAGCTGATCAAGGGCGTCGTGTTCCTGATCTTCGTCGCCCTGACGATCGACCGCAAAGCCCTGAAGGTGATCAAGTGATGATTTGCCCTTTCGGATCGTAAATCCTCCGATCATTATGTGCTGAAAGAAGGGCGGAACAATCAGCAGGGAGCTTCTCTTTACCCGAAGAGGAGCTCCTTTTATTGATCAAAAAAATGAAACGTTACGTTTTTGTTTTTTGATTGTTCGAATTTTTTTGTTCCGGTTAAAATTGGTAGACAATCGACCAGATGTATGCTAAAATCCATACGAATTTGAGTCCGGTTTCAATGCGGTGAGACCGCATGGAAAAAATAAAAAACTTTCAAAGGAGAAGGAACTATGAAAAAGACACTGGCGATCCTGTTGGCTGCTATCCTCGTGCTGGGCTGCATGAGCTTTGCTTCTGCCGAAGCGAAGACCTACAAAGTGGGCGTATCCATCTATCAGTATACCGACAACTTCATGACCCTGTATCGGAACGAGATCGAGAACTACTTCAAGACCCTCGAGACCGACGACGTGAAGTATGAGATCACCATGGCTGACGGTAAGAACGACATGGCCGAGCAGACCAACCAGGTCCGTAACTTCATCACCCAGGGCATGGACGTGATCATCCTGAACCTGGTGCAGACCTCTTCCGCTGACGCCGTGATCGACGAGATCGTGGCCGCCGGCATCCCGCTGGTCCTGATCAACCGTGAGCCCCTGGCCTACGACGCCGATGGCAAGACCCTCGATGAGAGCTATGCCGGCATCCTGGACAACCCAACCGTCTGCTACGTCGGCGCTGACGCCCGTCAGTCCGGTACCTACCAGGGCGAGATGATCCGCGACCTGGACAACAAGGGCGACATCAACGGCGACGGCAAGGTTTCCTACATCATGATCGAAGGCGATCCGGAAAACATCGACGCTCAGTATCGTACCGAGTTCTCCGTCAAGGCTCTGACCGACGCCGGCATCGAAGTGGAATGCCTGGACGATCAGGTTGGCAACTGGGACCAGACCAAGGGCCAGGAGCTGTGCGCGAACGCCCTGAGCAAGTACGGCGACAAGGTGGAAGTCGTGTTCTGCAACAACGACGGTATGGCGCTGGGCGCTGAGACCGCCATCATTGCTGCCGGCCGCAAGGTGGGCGAGGACATCTACCTGGTTGGCGTTGACGCCCTGCCCGAAGCGATCGACCTGATCAAGGAAGGCAACATGACCGGTACCGTGCTGAACGACCACATCGGCCAGTCCCATGCGGCTGTTGACGTGGCTGTGAAGCTGCTGAACGGCGAGAAGATCGACAACTACTACTGGGTCAACTACGTCAAGATCGATAAGGCCTACGCGGAAGCGAACTATTGATCATCCGCTGAAACAGATCATTGACTGATTTGGGAGGTGGGTGAGCCACTCAGGCTCACCCACCTTTTCGGAGCATTTTGGCGCCTTTCGCTCCGGGCCCCCGGAGGACCCGGAGCAAAGGGCACTGAACACACCAATGAGAGAGGAGGCATGCCCTCATGTCCGAATACGTGCTGGAAATGACCGGCGTCAGCAAGGTTTTCCCGGGCGTTAAGGCGCTGGACAACGTGCAGCTGAAGCTTCGGCCCGGCAAAGTGCACGCCCTGATGGGAGAGAACGGCGCCGGAAAATCCACCCTGATGAAGTGTATGTTCGGCATTTACAAGATGGATGCCGGCCAGATCCTGATGGATGGTCAGCCTGTGACCATCAACGACCCCATGGATGCTCTGAGCAAGGGAATCGCCATGGTGCACCAGGAACTTCAGCCGATCCCCGCCAGGACGGTCGGGGAGAATATCTTCCTCGGACGCTATCCCATGAAAAAAGCTCTGGGCTTTATTCCGATGGTCGACCATGCGAAGATGTATTCCGATACGGCGGAACTGCTCAAGCGGGTCCGGATGAACTTTGACCCGAAGCAGAAGGTGGGCGAGCTGAGCGTCTCCCAGATGCAGTCCGTGGAGATCGCCAAGGCTGTTTCCGCCAACTGCCGGGTGCTGATCCTGGATGAGCCGACCTCCTCCCTGACCGCGAACGAGGTCGAAGCCCTGTTCCGGATCATTGAGGACCTGAAAGCCGAGGGCGTCGCGGTCGTCTATATCTCCCACAAGATGGATGAGATCCTCCGCATCGGCGACGAGGTCACCATCATGCGCGACGGCAAATATATCGGTACGTGGGAGGCCAGCGAGCTGACGACGGACAAGATCATCACGCTGATGGTCGGCCGTGAACTGACCAACCTGTATCCGAAGCGGGAGAACGTGCCCGGGGAGGTGGTCTTTGAGGTCAAGGATTTCACGTCCATCAATCCGCGCTCGTTCCGCAATGTCAGTTTCCAGCTCCGCAAGGGCGAGATCCTGGGCGTCGGCGGCCTGGTCGGCGCGCAGCGGACCGAGCTGATGGAAGGCCTGTTCGGTATCCGCTCACATACAACGGGTCAGATCTTCTACAAAGGTAAGGAGATCAACATCACACGGCCGAAGGACGCCATCGACCAGGGCATCGCGATGCTGACGGAAGACCGGCGCGGCAGCGGTATCATGGGCGTGCTGAGCGTGGCGGACAACATCTCCATTTCTTCACTGAATAAGTATCTGGACCACGGCTATTTCATCAACGGCAAGAAGGTGGAGCAGCTGGTTCAGGATAACGTGAAGAAGATGAACATCAAGACGCCTTCCTCGAAAACGCTGATCAAATCCCTGTCCGGCGGCAACCAGCAGAAGGTGCTGGTCGGGCGCTGGCTGGCCAACAATCCGGATGTGCTGATCCTGGACGAGCCGACCCGCGGTATCGACGTCGGCGCGAAGTACGAGATCTACTGCATCATCGCGGACCTGGCGAAGGAAGGGAAGAGCATCATCATGATCTCTTCCGAAATGAGTGAGCTGATCGGTATGTCGGACCGGATCATGGTGATGTGCGACGGCCGGGTGACCGGCTTCATCGACGGCAGCGAGGCCACACAGGAGAACATCATGACCTATGCGACGCAGTTTGAATAACAGAGGAGGAAAAACAAATGGAAGCTACGAAAAATCAGAGCAGCTTTGGAAAAAAGCTGATCAAGATCATCACACGGAATCCCATTGTCTTCCTGCTGCTGATCGCTGCGATCGTGGTAGGATGCATGGTTGATAATTTCTTCTCCTGGGGAAACCTGACGAACCTGCTGAGCAACACGGCCATCCGGTTCCTGATCGCCCTGGGTGTGTCCGGCTGCCTGATCACCAAGGGCACGGACCTGTCCGCCGGCCGCCAGGTCGGTTTCGCGGCTGTTATCGCCGGCATCATGTGCCAGCGCGGGGATTACAACGGCCGGCTGTGGAAGTTCCTGCCGGAGATGAACATCGGCCTTGTCTTCATCATTGTTGTGGCATTCGGCCTGGTCTGGGGCCTGATCAACGGTTTCATCGTGACCAAGCTGCATGTACCGCCCTTCATTGCCACCCTGGGCACGCAGACGATCATCTACGGTATCTCCCTGGTGATCTCCGACGCGCAGCCCATCGGCGGTTTCCAGAAGATCTACACCACCCTGATCAACGGCCGGATCGGCGACGTGAAGGGGTTCCACCTGCCCTACCTGCTGTTCGTGGCGGCGGTGTTCGGCATCGTATTCTGGTTCATCTATAACAAGATGCGCTTCGGTAAGTACATGTACGCTATCGGCGGCAACGACGTCGCGGCGGAGGTTTCCGGCGTGAACACCACCCGGACGCTGATGCGGATCTACACCACGGCCGGTATCATGTACGCCATCGCCGGCTACCTGCTGGCGGCGAAATCCGGCGGCGCCTCCGCTTCCATGGGCCAGGGCTATGAACTGGAAGCCATCGCCGGCTGTACGATCGGCGGCGTTTCCACCACTGGCGGTATCGGTACGGTTCCCGGCATCCTGATCGGCGTGCTGGTGTTCGAACTGCTGAAGATCATCCTGCAGTTCCTGGGCGTCAACCCCTACTACAACTACGTGGTGCAGGGCCTGGTCATCGTGCTTGCGGTCTCGCTGGATATCCGCAAGTACATCGCCAAGAAGTAATCCGCTATGGATCCGAAAGAGAAAGAGCTCGAACAGCGGGAAAAAGCGCTGGAAGAGCGGGAAAGGAAACTGGAGAAACGGGAGAAGGAGCTCGGCTTTTTCTCCCAGGCGGTCAAAGAAAAGAAGGAGTCCTGGTACGATCACATCCATGTCAGCGTGAAAACGATGGACAGGGTGATCTGGGTCGTATCCGGCCTGCTGGTGATCGTCTTTATCCTGATCATCCTGGAAGCCACGGGGATCTTCAAGCTGTAAAAGCCGGCTGCGTTTCCGGAACATATCCGGGAACGCAGTTTTTTGTTCCATCGCATTTGTTCCATCGCATTTGCTCCATCGAAAAGACGGAAACCCCTTGCATTTTTGGCCCGGAAAATGCACAATCATGGACGGAACGAAGGAGGAGAGCGATATGAATTCAAGTTCGAACCGGTCGATGTTATATGGCGTTGTGGGCGGATATCTGATCTATCTGGCCTATGAACTGGGAAAGAACATGGTCGACAATGTCCCGACCACGATGCCGCGGTGGCTGAACATCCTGGCTGTCGTCGCTTTCGCCGGAATCGGCGTGGTACTGCTGGTTTCCGCGTGGAAAATCTGGAAAAAAAGCCGGGAGGACAAGGATGAAAATCCTGTGGACCTTGATGCGCAGGAAGACGGAGCAAAAAATGAGGAAAGCGGCAGCGAAAAGTGAAAACGATTGCTCCGCAAATCCAGTTATTATCTCATTGTATTCTTTCGGTACCGTTTTCGTTTTTTGGGGAAAAGGTATTTACAAATACGGGTGACGAGTGTAGAATATGGTCAGTTCATTTCCGGATATTTAATCCGGAAAAAAATAAAAAAAGGAGTGTACCCCATATGAAGAAGATTCTTGCTCTGGTACTTGCTCTGGCGCTGGTTCTGTCCTGTGCCTCCGCTCTGGCTGCTGACCTGGTCGGCGTTTCCATGCCCACCAAGGACCTCCAGCGTTGGAACCAGGATGGCGACAACATGGAGAAGCTGCTGAAAGAAGCCGGCTACGATGTTGAACTGCAGTTCGCCTCCAACGACGTGCCCACCCAGCTGGCTCAGGTTGAGACCATGATCGACAACGGTGCCAAGGTTGTGGTTATCGCTGCGATCGAAGGTTCCTCCCTTGGTCAGGCTCTGGACAAGGCTGCTGAAAAGGGCTGCAAAGTCATCGCTTATGACCGTCTGCTGATGGACAATGAGAATGTTGACTACTATGCCACCTTCGACAACTACAAGGTCGGTACCGTTCAGGGCACCTATGTGAAAGAAAAGCTGGATCTGGACAATGCTGAAGGCCCCTTCTACTTCGAGTTCACCGCCGGCGACCCCGGTGACAACAACGCGGGCTTCTTCTTCAACGGCGCTTACGACGTCCTGAAGCCCTACATCGAAGCTGGCAAGATCGTTGTGAAGTCCGGCCAGACCAATTTCGCTGACGTTGCGACCCCCGGCTGGAAGTCTGAGACCGCCCAGAAGCGCGCTGAAGACATCCTGAGCTCCAACTACGCTGACGGCAGCAAGCTGGATGCGTGGGTTTGCTCCAACGACTCCACCGCTTACGGCGTGACCAACGCCCTGGAAGCCAACTATGACGTTGAAGGTCTGGGCTGGCCGATCATCACCGGTCAGGACTGCGACAAGGCCAACGTTAAGAACATGATCGCCGGCAAGCAGAGCATGTCCGTGTTCAAAGACACCCGGACCCTGGCTGCCCAGGTTGTGAAGATGATCGACCAGATCCTGAAGGGTGAAGAAGTCGAAGTCAACGACACCACCACCTACAACAACAACAAGAAGGTCGTTCCGTCCTTCCTGTGCGAGCCCGTGTTCGGCGATGCCAACAACTACAAAGAACTGCTGATCGACTCCGGCTACTACACCGAAGACGACCTGAAGTAATTCAAAACCAAGGTTATTCAGATGCAGGCGGGCCCCAGCCCGCCTGCATCGTTTAAGGGAAGTCGCAATTTCCTGTCTGAAAACTTTCCCCACCCGGGGGAAACCGGAGGAAAAGCATGGCTAAGATTCTGCTGGAAATGAAAAACATTACCAAGACTTTCCCGGGTGTTAAAGCGCTCGACAACGTGAATTTCCAGGTGGAAGAGGGCGAAATCCACGCTCTGGTCGGCGAAAACGGCGCCGGCAAATCCACGCTGATGAACGTGCTGAGCGGCATCTATCCCTACGGAACCTATGAAGGGGATATCATCTACGACGGAAAAGTCTGCCAATTCCATAACATCAAGGATTCCGAAAAACTGGGCATCGTCATCATCCATCAGGAACTGGCGCTGGTGCCGGAAATGACGATCGGCGAAAACATGTACCTGGGCAATGAGCGCGGGCATAAGCTTGCGATCGACTGGAACACCACCTATTCCGAAGCCGATAAATACCTGAGGATGGTCGGGCTTTCAGAAAGCTCGAAGACGCAGGTCAAGGATATCGGTACCGGCAAACAGCAGCTGGTTGAAATCGCCAAGGCGCTGGCCAAGCAGGCAAGGCTGCTGATCCTGGATGAGCCCACATCCTCCCTGAACGAAGAAGATTCCCGCGCGCTGCTGGATCTGATGCTTGGGTTTAAGAAGCAGGGAATGACGATGATTATCATTTCCCATAAGCTCAACGAGGTCGCCTACGTCGCGGATAAAATAACCGTTGTCCGGGACGGCGCCACAATCGAGACGATCGACAACCGCGGCCCGGAACCGGTCAGTGAAGAGCGCATCATCAAGGGCATGGTCGGCCGCGAGATGACTAACCGCTTCCCGAAACGCGAAGGCGTCACCGTGGGCGACATCCAGCTGGAAGTGGACAACTGGACGGTGCACCATCCCCTTTATCCGGAGCGCAAGGTGGTTGACAATGTGTCCATGTACGTCCGTAAGGGCGAGGTTGTGGGCATCTACGGCCTGATGGGCGCCGGCCGGACGGAACTGGCCATGAGTATCTTCGGCCAGACCTACGGCGTTAACATTTCCGGTACGATGAAGATCGACGGCAAAGAAGTGAAGATCAAAAAGGGTGCGGACGACGCGATCAGGCACAAGATCGCCTACGTGACCGAAGACCGGAAGGGCAACGGCCTGGTGCTGAGCCAGTCCATCAAGGTGAACACATCCCTGGCGCACCTGGACGCGATCTCCAATCATATGGTGATCGACGGCGACAAGGAATACGCCGTCGCGGAGGAATACCGGGAAAAACTGAAGACAAAGACACCGAGCGTTGAGCAGCTGGTGGGCAACCTCTCCGGCGGAAACCAGCAGAAGGTGCTGCTGGCAAAGTGGATGTTCGCGGAACCGGACATCATGCTGCTGGACGAGCCGACCCGCGGTATCGATGTCGGCGCCAAGTATGAGATCTACTGTATCATCAACGACCTGGCGGCAGCCGGCAAGTGCGTGGTCATGATCTCCTCCGAACTGCCGGAGGTGCTGGGCATGAGCGACCGGATCTACATTATGAACGAGGGCAAGTTCGTCGGTGAAATGAAGGCATCGGAAGCCACGCAGGAAAACATCATGGCGCTGATCCTCCAGTCGGGAAGGGGTGACTGACGATGAATGAAAACAGAATGAGCGTTGGTGCTTTTTTCCAGAAATACACGATGATCATCGCCCTGGTCGTGGTCGTGATCTTCTTCGCGATCCTTACCGGAGGAAAGAATCTGCTGCCCGGCAACATCAATAACCTGATCTCCCAGAACGGTTATGTGTTCGTCCTGGCGGCCGGTATGCTGCTGTGCATCCTGACAGGCGGCAACATCGACCTGTCTGTCGGCTCCGTGGTCTGCTTTACCGCAGCCGTCGGCTGTGTGCTGATGGACAACGACGTGAACATGTGGATCGCCGTGCTGGCGATGCTGGCCATCGGTCTGCTGATCGGCGCCTTCCAGGGTTTCTGGATCGCAAAGCTGCATGTTCCCGCATTTATCGCGACGCTGTCCGGCATGTACGCTTTCCGCGGTTTTTCCAATGTGGTCCTGGGCGGTTATCAGGTTTCCGTAACCAATGAAGCTTTCCTGAATCTGTTCGGCGGCGGTGCCAAATGCTATGTGCCGGACTTCATCCGGCAGGCGATGGGAACCACAGGGAAACCGAACCTGACATGCCTTGCGATCGGTATCATCGCGGTCCTGATCTTTATCGGGCTGAAGGTCCGCAAGATTCTGATCCAGAAGAAACTGAACATTCATCAATCCATCCCGGCGCAGCTCGCGACGACCGCCGTCATCTCCGCCGTGGTGATCTGGCTGACATTCAAGCTGGCGAGCCATAAGGGCTTCCCGACCGTACTGATCTGGATCGGCCTGGTGCTCGGAATCTATCAGTACATTACCACCAAGACTGCCATCGGCCGTCATCTGTACGCGGTGGGCGGCAACGAAAAGGCTACGGCGCTCTCCGGTGTCAAAACCCGGAACGTCTACTGGTTTGCCTACGCAAGCATCGGCCTGATGGCCGGCCTGGCCGGTATCCTGACGGCAGCGCGGGCAAAGGGTATTGACCCGACCTATGCCGAAGGCTATGAGATGGACGCCATCGCGTCCTGCTTCATCGGCGGCGCTTCCGCCTATGGCGGCGTCGGCAAGGTGAGCGGCATGATCGTCGGCGCCGTGCTGATGGGCGTCATCAACCAGGGCATGAATATCGTCGGCGTTGACTCCAACTTCCAGAAGGTGGTCAAGGGGCTCGTCCTGCTGCTGGCTGTCGTCTTCGACGTGCTGTCCAAGCGGCAGAAACGGTAAGGGAAGGAGGATGGCGAATAATGGAAAAGAATGTTGTTAAGCAATCCACGATCCGGAAAGCGGATCCGGTATCACTGCTGAAGCAGAATGCCATGCTCCTGGTCCTGGTGCTGGTGTATATCTTCTTTACAATCATGACCCAGGGCCGGATGTTCAGACCCAACAGCTTCAACTCCCTGATCAACCAGAACGCATATGTTTTCATCCTTGGCTGCGGCATGCTGATGTGCATGCTGACCGGCGGCAACATTGACCTGAGCTGCGGCTCCGTGGTCTGCCTGCTGGGAGCTCTGGGCGGCACGATGATGGTGATGTGGGGATGGGGCGCCGGCGTATCGATCCTGGCCCTTCTGGCGATCGGTATCGCCTACGGCTGCGGCCTGGGCGCAATCATCGCGTATGTGCACGTTCCGCCGTGGATCGCGACATTGGCCGGCTATCTGGCCTTCCGCGGCCTGGGCACATCCATTCTGAGCGTATCCATTACCAACTCGATTTCCATCAAGGATAACCAGGACTTCCTGAACATCTTCTCCGGAACGCTGTTCAAGACGCCGGAAGGAGAAATGAACTGGCCCTGCATGATCGTCGGCATCGTGGCGGCCGCGCTGGTCGTCCTGATGATCTTCAGGACCCGCGCGACACGGCTGAAGAAGGGCTATGAAGTGGACGAGCTCAAAATGGATATCGCCAAGAGCGCTCTCGGCGCGGCGGTCATCCTGCTGGTGATGTACAAGCTCTCCCTTGCCGGCGGTATTCCCACCGTGCTGCTGTGGGTCGCAGGCGTCGTGCTGGTCTATGCGTTCATCACGAGCAAGACCACGATCGGCCGTCACTTCTACGTGGTGGGCGGCAACATCGAGGCGGCTCGCCTGTCCGGCGTCAATACCAAACGGATCATGTTCCTGGCTTATCTGAACATGGCTTTCCTGACCAGTATTGCCGCCATGACGACGATCTCCCGCTACACAGCGGCCAACGCGGATGCCGGCAAGAACTTCGAGATGGACGCCATTTCGGCCTGCGTCGTGGGCGGTGTTTCCGCCAGCGGCGGTGCCGGATCCGTCCTGGGCATGGTCATCGGCGCGACGCTGATCGGCGTGATCAACCTGGGCATGTTCCAGGTCAACCTGGACGCGAACTATCAGCGCGTGGTCAAGGGCTTCGTCCTTCTGGCTGCTGTGGTGTTCGATATCCTGAGCAAGAAAAAGCAGAAGTAATCCAACAGGCTTCACTTCCGGAAGAGCAGGGATGCTCTTCCGGTTTTTGCGTGAATGCCCCTAAAGAATAAGAAGGGAAGCATTGACACAGATCATGTGAGACGGTATTCTGATTTTTGAGAGGAAGTGACCGAAATTGAACAGTGCGATGACTTACGGAAGCATTGAGATGCTGCCCTTGCCGGCGTCCAGGATCGTATTCGGGACGGCGATCGGTCCGATGACCTCCGGCGGGAACGCGGACGCGCTGCTGGACGGCGCGGCGGAGCGCGGCATCAATTTCTTTGACTGTGCCCGCAGCTACGGCCGGGCGGAGGAAGTGCTCGGCGGATGGATCCGGCGGCGGCGCAACCGGGAGAAGGTCATCGTGCTGACCAAGTGCGGCGATATCCGGGATGGCGTGGTGAAGGTGAACCGGCAGGTGATCCGGGAACAGCTGGAGACCAGCCTGAAGACCCTGCAGACGGACTACATCGACATTTTCCTGCTGCACCGGGACGACCCGGAGACGCCGGTCAGCGAGATCATGGAGACCCTGTACGAGGCAAAGCGGCAGGAGAAGATCCGCCTGTTCGGCGTATCCAACTGGACGGTGAACCGGATCCGGGAAGGAAACCTGTACGCGCTGCAGAACCGGATCGAGGACTTCAGCGTGTCCAGTCCGAACTACGGCCTGGCGCTGCAGATGGAGGACCTGTGGGGCGGCGGATGCGTGTCGATCGCCGGACCGGAGCACCGGGAAGACCGGGAATGGTACGCAGCGACCCATATGCCGGTGGTGGCCTATTCGAGCCTTGGACGGGGTTTTTTCAGCGGCAAGTTCCGCTCGGATGACCCGGAAGGCGCCCGACGCGTGCTGGACAGCTATGCGCAGAAAGGCTACCTGTATCCGGAAAACCTGCAGCGGCTGAAGCGGGCGGAGGAGATGGCGCAGAGGAAGGGACTGACGGTGCCCGAAATCGCGATGCGCTATGTGTTTGCCAGCCCGATGAACCTGTTCGCCGTGGTCAGCACCACAAATCCGGAGCGGCTGGATATGCACATTGAGGCTGCGGCGAATCCGCTGACGGCAGCGGAAGCGAAATGGCTGGAAGAAGGAGACACGCAAGATGTATAAGCCTGCGGCCGACCGATATGAGAAGATGACCTACCGCCGGTGCGGAAGGAGCGGCGTACTGCTGCCGGGGATCTCCCTGGGCCTGTGGCACAACTTCGGAAGCATTACGCCCTTTACGGACCAGCGGGCGATGCTGCGCACCGCCTTCGATCTGGGAATCACCCACTTCGACCTGGCCAACAACTACGGGCCGCCCTACGGGGAGGCGGAGCGGAACTTCGGCCTCCACATGGACGCGGACTGGCACACCCACCGGGATGAACTGTTCCTGTCCACCAAAGCAGGATATGATATGTGGGCCGGACCCTATGGGGACCATGGCAGCCGGAAGTACCTGATCGCCAGCATCGATCAGAGCCTGAAGCGGATGCACGTTGACTATGTGGACGTGTTCTATCATCACCGGCCGGACCCGGAGACGCCCGTGGAGGAGACCATGGGCGCGCTGGACCAGATTGTCCGGAGCGGGAAAGCCCTGTATGCCGGCATCAGCAATTACTACGATCCCGACCAGGCGCGGCGGGCAATCCGGGAGCTGCGCAGGCTGGGAACGCCCTGCCTGATCCATCAGCCAAACTATTCGATGTTGAACCGGAGGATTGAGTACGGGCTGACGGACGTGCTGCGGGAAGAGGGCGTCGGCGCGATTGCATTTGCGCCGCTGGCGAACGGGCTGCTGACCGGGAAATACCTGGAAGGGATCCCGGAGGACTCCCGGATGGTCCGGGACGGCCGCTATCTGAAGGCGGACCGACTGGACGAAAAGACGCTGCTGACGATCCGGAGCCTGAAGACGATCGCGGATGCCCGGGGGCAGTCGCTGACGCAGCTGGCCCTGCAGTGGGTGCTGCGGGACCCGGTGGTAACCAGCGCCCTGATCGGCGCCAGCCGGCCGGAACAGATCCGGGAGAACGTCGCGGCGCTGAACGCGCCGGAACTGACGGAGGAGGAACTGGAAAAGATCGGCGCGATCCTGGACCAGGCGTAAGGGAAGGAGAGTAAAGAAATGAGCATGACCTGCATTCAGTGCGGAAAAAAGATTGACGGTGAAGGAATGGCCTTCTGCCCCTACTGCGGGGCCAAGCTGCCTGAGGCAGTGAACCCGGACGAGCCGCGGAACGAGGAAGCGGAAAAGTGGGTCAGGAAGGCGATGGCCGTGACCAGTTTTCCGGACCGGAAGAAGATCCTGCTGCAGGGACTGAACGCCTGCCCGGACAGCCGGGAGATCAAATGGGAACTGCTGTTCATCGGGGAGGAGGAGCCGAAGAAGCGCTCCTTCGCGCTGGACTTCTCCATTATCAAGTGCTTTATCCTGGAGATCTACCGGTCGCCCGGCAGCTTCTCCGAGGAGAAACGCGACCGGATGCGCGCCGGGCTGCTTGACGATCCGCAGCTTCGGGATACTTGCGCGCTCTTTGACGACCCGGCGCAGAAGCAGCGGGAGTATATCCAGCGGCTGTGCAGGGAATATGTCGAGATCTTCCTGGAGGGGAACAACCAGCTGATGGGCAACTGGTTCGGGATCCGGCTGGAGCGGAACCGGGAAAAGAAGCTGGCCGTTCCGGTTGCCGAAATCATCAAGCGGATAAAGAAAGATGAAAAGCTGTCCCCGGAACAGCGGGAACAGCTTGTGCAGGCAATGGCTCAGGCGTACGCCGGCAAATGCGGCGGGAAGACGGAGCATCTGGACGAGTTACTCAGTTAATAAGGGGGCTTTCCGATCGCCCCCTTAAACCCCTTCGGCCTGAATTTTCTTACTCTGCTAAGAACTTTTCAATGTACCCTGCGGCTTCGGCTGCGGGGTCTTTTTGCATATCGAGCCAGATGATGCGGGGATCGCGGCGGAACCAGGTCATCTGGCGCTTGGCGAACTTCTTGATGGCGTTGCCGAGTTCTTCGACCATCTGCTCGTAGCCGATCTTCCCGGTCAGGTACCAGGTCAGGTATTTGTATTCAAGGCCGAGCTTGACAAGGAATTCCTCGCTGACGCCGTCGTCCAGCATGGCGCGGACCTCGTCCACCATGCCCTCACGGAGGCGGCGTTCCAGCCGTTCGTCGATCCGCTGCTTCAGGATCTCACGGGGCCAGGTAACGCCGAGCTTCAGCAGCTCGTACCGCGGGGACTTTTTGCCGGGGCGGTAGTCGTCTGCCTCCAGCCGCTCCAGGGCGCGCATGACCCGGTGCCGGTTCCGGGGATCAATCTCCGTGTCCGGCAGTTTTTCCTTCAGCATCTTATAGAGGGCAGGAGTGTCGAAGGTTTCCAGGTGTGCCCGGAGATCATGGTCGGGGGAGATATCGCTCAGTTCATAGCCGTCGGCTACAGCGTCCACATAAAGCCCGGTGCCGCCGACGAGGAAGGGAACGGCGCCGCGGGCAAGAATCCCGTCGATCGCCTCATACGCCAGGCGCTGGAAGTCCGCCATGGAAAAAAATTCCCCGGGATCGCGCACGTCCAGCAAATGGTGGGGGACACCGTTCATCTCTTCCGGGGTAACTTTGCCGGAACCCAGGTCCAGCCGGCGGTAGACCTGGCGTGAATCGGCGGACACGATCTCCCCGCCGAAACGGGCAGCAAGGGAGATGCCCAGGGAGCTTTTTCCGGAGGCGTTGGTCCCTTCGATTACAATCAGTTTGGGATGGGGGGCTTTCCGATCGCCCCCCAAGCCCCCTTCGGCCGGCTTGTTATTGTGATTATCTGACATATTATGCAGGGCTTCCTGACAACCCTTAACCCCCTTATTGTCTCATCAAAGCGATGATAGCACAGGGTTTCGGGGTTCGCAAGGGCATCCGGTGCCGTAAAAGCTTCCCCAAACGGGCAGGAAACAGCACATTTTGTGCATCAGGATCCGAAAATGGCACAAAATAAGGCGCTTTGGCGAAAAAAAGACTTGACAGAAGCATTTGTTTGGTTATACTGATAACGCAATATCAATCAAGGAGGGAACCCATCAATGAATAAGGGTGAACTGATTGCTGCTCTGGCAGCCAAGACCGAAATGACCAAGAAAGATTCCGAGACCGCTCTGAACGCCGTCCTCGACGTGATCGCTGAGAGCATGGCCAAGGGTGAAAAGGTTCAGCTGATCGGCTTTGGTACCTTCGAAGCCAAGAATCGTCCTGCCCGCGTTGCCCGCAACCCCCGCACCGGCGCTTCTGTGAAGATCGCTGCTTGCAAGGCTCCCGCTTTCAAAGCCGGCAAGGCTCTGAAGGACGCTGTGAACAAGTAATTTTGATTCACAAGACCGCGGCTGAACAAGCCGCGGTTTTTTTGTTGCCCCTGTTCAAAACGGTTGCAAAAGGGAGTGTTATGTGATAATATAAACCTACTAATAGGCGTAACCTGCGTTACAGGGGGGAATAGCTATGATCGCAAGAATGGGCAAGAAGCGTATTGTCATATGCGCTGTGCTGATTCTTGTTGCATGTGTTGCCCTGACGGTGATCGCGATCGGGCTGAACCTCCCGGAGGCCAGCGGCAAGACGGTCAAGAAGGACGGGAAACTGACCATCGACTGCAGCCATATGGACCAGGGCTACATCATGGTCAAGGGCAAGAAGTCCTCCAAGCGGCTGAAGGTCCAGATCTCCACGGCGGGCGCCAAGCTGAACTATGACCTGAACGGGGAAGGAAACTACGAGGTGTTCCCCCTCCAGTTCGGAAGCGGAAAATACCAGATTGCTCTGTTTGAGAACGCGAGCGGCAAGAAATACGCCAAAGAGGGCACCGTCAAGCTGAACGTGAAGATGCCTGACGAGCTGAGTTGCTTCCTTTATCCAAATCAATATGTCTCGTATGACGAGAACACCGCCTGCGTCCAGTACGCAAATGAGATGTGCAAGGGCATGTCGGATCAGAAGGACATCTACAAAGCGGTGTGCAATTACGTCACCAGCAATTTTGTTTACGACTTTATCAAGAGCGTGACGGTCAAGCCCGGCCAGCTGCCCCAGATCGACGAGTGCTGGACCAGTAAGATGGGCATCTGCCAGGATCTGTCCGCCATGACCTGCGCGATGCTGCGGTCCCAGGGCGTACCGGCCCGGCTGATGATCGGAACCGTCGGCGCGAATACCTACCATGCATGGGTCGTTGCCGTCGTGAACGGGGAAGAAAAGTTCTTCGATCCCACGGCGGAACTGAACGCCAGCTCCAAGACAGATACCTACACCACGGAACGATACTATTAATCCTGTTGAGCGAAAAGCGGCAAATGGAGGGATCGTATAATGGCAATCGGAGCGAAAAAGAAAAAAAGGATCATGTCCTCTGAAGAACTGAGCAGCTTCTGCGACCAGATCGCCCTGATGCTCAATTCCGGCATGACGCTCCGGGACGGCATTGAGATGCTGGCCGAAGATGAAATGAAGGGGAACGACGGCGGCAACAAGGCCCATCCCTATTCCAAACTCTACAAGGTCGTGGATGAGACCGGTTCCCTTTATGTTGCCATGAAGGAGAACGAGGAGGACTGGCCGTCCTACATGATCGAGATGGTGGACATCGGTGAACAGACCGGCCGCCTGGAAGACATTATGGTCAGCCTTTCGACCTACTACCAGCGCGAGGGCCGGATCCGGTCCGCCGCGGTCAGCGCCATCACGTATCCGCTGGTGCTGGGCGTGATGCTGGTCGTGATCATCGGAATCCTGCTCTGGCGGGTTCTGCCGATCTTCCGCCGCGTGCTTGCTTCCCTGGGTGTTGACTCATCCAGCAGCGGTTCCGTGCTGATGTCCGTCGGCGCCTGGGCCGGCTGGATCGTCCTGGGCCTGATCGCACTGATCGTGATCGCCGCGATCGTGGTCGTGATCCTGATGAAGACGAAGTACCGCGAGTCGGTCATCAACTTCCTGAAGAACCTCTTCCCGCCGGCAAAGAAGCTGGCCGAGAAGCTGTCCGCTTCCCGTGTCGCCGGTATTCTGGGCCTGATGCTGCAGAGCGGCTTCCCGATGGAGAACGCGCTGGAGATGGCGCCCGCTGCCCTGGCTGACCAGGAATCCATCAAAAAGGTGAAGTTCATCCGCGAGGAAATGAAGAAGGATCAGACCTTCTCCGAAGCCCTGTCCAAGAGCGGGCTGTTCGCGGACTTCCATAACCGCATGCTGAAGGTCGGCGCGGCCTCCGGTCATGAGCCCCAGGTCATGGAAAAGATCGCCCAGATCTATGAGGAACAGGTAGAAGACGGACTGGATCACCTGATCTCCATCGTGGAGCCCACCCTGGTGGCGCTGCTCTCCATCGTCATCGGCGCGATCCTGTTGAGCGTCATGCTGCCGATGGCCGGCGTGCTCTCATCCATGTGAGGATCTGTCCAAATCTCTGGTTTGGGTAACAGATCCCATGCTGCAGGAGTCCGCGATTGCCAGGCCGTAAGACGAAGGCAGAGCGGAAACGACGATCGCAGACTATGCAAAGAATACCAGTATACAGAAAGGAGCGGACGAAATGAGCATCAACAAAAAAGACGTTGCGGCGATCCTCATTTTTGTCGCTCTGATTTTAGCCTTTGTCCTGCTGGTCAATAACATCACCAACAAAAACAGCGGACGTGAGCTCCAGATCGTCCGGGACGCCGTGAAGAACGCGGCGCTGACCTGTTATGCCGTGGAAGGCATGTATCCCGACGATCTGACCTACCTGCGCGAGCATTACAACCTTTCCTACAACGAGGAGCGATACCACGTCTTCTATGAACCGATCGCTTCCAATCTGATGCCTTCCATCAAGGTTGCCGAGAGGGGAGGGAAAATGGACAAGTGAGTAAGCCTGCCATCGGACATTCGCCCCGAATCATCCAGAGCGTCTTTGTGCTGCTCCTGCTGTCCCTGTTTGCCTGCCTGAGCACTTTCCTGGTGACGATGGGAGCGCAGATCTACCGGAACACGGTGGAGAGTTCCGAAGTCAACAGCAATTCCCGAGTGATGACCGCGGTTGTCCGCAGCGCTGTATGGGCCGAGGACGGCGGCGAAGTCCGCATAGAGCATTTTGACGACCTGGGGATCACTGCCCTGTGCGTCGTCAACAATTACGACGGTGAGATTTATTACAAACGCCTGTACTGCGCGGTGGATTCCGATCCGCTGGACGGTGAGCCGCGCTCCTATCTGTGGGAAAGCTATACCAGCGAGAATACCGAGTTCGCGGTTGAATCCGGTGAGACTCTGTGCGAACTGAACAGTTTTATCCCCTCCATTGAAGGCAAGAACCTGATAGCAGAAGTGGAAGCTTCGGACGGCACAAAGAGTACCATCCGGATGCGTTTGCGCGCGGGAGGTGCTGAAGAATGAAAGAAAGCGGCCGCGCGAATGCCCTGCTGGTGGAACTGCTGCTGGTGATCTTCTTCTTCATGATCTCCGCAGCCATCCTGGTCCAGGTCTATGCCGATGCGAAGCTGAAGAGCCGCACGGCACAGGCGACGAATGCCGCCATGCTGGAAGGACAGAACATCGCTGAGGATCTCTACGGATCTGATGATCCGGAAGCTGTGCTGAAAGACTACGGGTTTACCAGCCAGGACGGCGTCTGGACCCTTGAAAAGAAAGGCTATGTCCTGAAAGTGACCCCGAAGGTCGAAGAAACAGACTCCGGTACGCTCCGCACCTATGAGGTGGCCGGTGTTGAAGGCGGGAAGACCCTGATCACCTTACCCTCCACACGGTATATTCCGAAGGAGGTGAGCCCGTGAACAAGCGCAAGGTAGCCCTTGGACCGGGCGCCGCATCCCTGATCCTGATCGTCGTGGTCCTCTCGCTCTGTATGATGGCCATGCTGACTCAGATCAGCGCCAGGAGTGACTACAACCTCTGTAACCGCAGCGCCGAGATGGTGCAGCGCGTGTATGAGCTGAATGCTCAAAGCGAAAAGAAGCTCGCCGAGCTGGACACCGTCCTGGTATCTGCCCGGAAGGACGCGGGCAGCATGGACGCCTACCTGAAGAAGGTCGGCGAATCCCTGCCGGAAGGCATGACCCTGGACGGGGATAAGATCCAGTGGACCGAGCCCCTGGACAACCGGAACCTCGAGTGTGTCGTTCAGGTGCTCCCCCTGGAAGAAAAAGAGCGGACCAAGTGGATATCCCATAAACTCATCGTTGACGAGCCGGAGGAAGACTGGGAATGGTAGAGACACTTGACGAGATCCTGAGAAAAGCACTTGAGTATCACGGATCGGATATCTTCGTTGTACCCGGATCCCCGATCATGACCAAGTCCAGCGGCAAGATGATTCCGGTCACGGAAGGCAAAGCCCTGCCGGCGGACATTGCCGTACTGGTGGACCGTGCGTACGAACTGGCGGGACGCGACCGGGAGACCCTCCAGATTGAGGGCGACGACGACTTCTCCTTTGCTGTGCGCGATCTGAGCCGTTTCCGCTGCAATGCCTACCGTCAGCGCGGTTCCCTGGCCATGACCTGCCGTACGGTTGCGTTCGGCATCCCGGACCCCAAGGACTGCAACATCCCGGATGTGGTTATGCGCCTTGCGGAAAACCGCAGCGGCATGATCCTGGTGACAGGCCCTGCCGGCAACGGTAAATCGACGACCCTGGCCTGTCTGGTGGACCAGATCAATACCACCCGCAGCGGCCATATCATCACCATCGAAGACCCGATCGAATACCTGCACCCGCATAAGCAGTGCATCGTCAGCCAGCGTGAGGTCCCCGGCGACGCCTCCAGCTTCGCCCGCGCCCTGCGTGCAGCTCTGCGCCAGGCGCCGGACGTGATCATGCTCGGTGAAATGCGCGATATCGAGACGATCTCGACCGCCATCACCGCCGCGGAAACCGGCCACCTGCTCCTGTCCTCCCTGCATACCCTGGGCGCCGCCAAGACGATCGACCGTGTGATCGACGCCTTCCCGGCCAACCAGCAGAACCAGATCCGGGCCCAGCTCTCCATGGTGCTGCGCGCCGTGGTCTCCCAGCGCCTGATCCTGACCAAGGACGGGACGCTGCATCCGGTCTTCGAGGTCATGTGCGTGAACCCGGCCATCCAGAACCTGATCCGTGAAGGAAAGACCCACCAGATCGACAACGCGATCTTCGGCGGCGGCGCGGACATGCTTTCCATGGACACCGAACTGGCCCGTCTGCTGCGCGACGGCAGGATCGACAAGGAACAGGCCGCCCTCTATGCCATCCACCCCGAAACCGTGGAGCGCCAGGCGCGTTTCATGAGGGAATGACAGATAAGAAGATCAACTCACCGCTATCCGAAAGGACAGCGGTTTTTCTGTTATACGGAACCAATCATAAAAGAAGTGAAAAGAAAGTAAACAAAAGACTTTCCGGAAATTTGCATTTGTGGTAAAATACAAAAAAAGAAAGAAGGAATAGACATAAAAGGACATACAGAAAAGAACGGGATGTAACCTGAATATCACCTGTCCCGAGTATAATAATAGTAGGTCAAACCATGCGGAAATCGCATGCCGAAATGCCGCGGGAAGACTGCGGAGCAGGCAAATAAAGGCGGGAGAAAACCATCCTGACCCAAGGATCCGAAAGGATCCGCCCCCGCCGGAAGGCTTCGCAGGGGACACATCAATGTTGGGAAAGATCCGCAGATGTGTAACCAACCCCGGCAGCAGGGGTTTTCCTGCATGTAACTTTAATGATAGATGTCGGATAAAGACCCAACGAACGAAACCAGATGAGGTGAGATCACATGAAGAACCAGAAGAAACTGATCGTGATTGCGACCATTATCGCACTGCTGATCTGTGCGGCCCTGATGACCTGCGCAATGGCAGACGAAAAGATCTATACTTCTCCGACGTTCAAGCTTCCGGCGGAGAAAATCCGGGAATGGACTGAAAGCCAGCCGGAGGAAGAGGTTCCCGCAGAGGAGAAGCCGGCGGAAGTGAAGCCCGAAGAGGAAACAATTCCTGAATGGGAAGATCCGGATTACGATCCTCGCGAAGAGGAATCCGATCCTGAAACTCCCGCGGCAGTGACCGGGGATGAAACTCCTGCGGAAGTACCCGAGGGTGAAACTCCCGCGGAAGTGACCGAGGGTGAAACTCCTGCGGAAGTATCCGAGGGTGAAACTCCTGCGGAGACCGTGGAGGGCGAGAACGGGACCGTGGTTGCTGAGGCTGAAACAAAAGCACCGGAACGCACCGTCACGATCCGATCCTCCCAGGGCGACGTGGTCACTGAGGGCGAGATCATCTACCTCACCAGCAAGCTGAAAGGCTTCGACGGACTCGACATTGCCTACCAGTGGCAGGTTGACCGCGGAGACGGCGCAGGCTGGGTCGATGTGGAAGGCGCGAACCGCTCCAAGCACATGTTCGTGGCTGACAAGGAAACCATCACTTACAGCTGGCGGCTGATTGTTACCGTCATGGGCGAGGAATGATAAAACAGACCGAAGTCCAAATTGCACGAAGATAAACCCCTAAAAAGACAGGGAGGAAGAGAGCATGAAAACCAACATGAAAAAATTAGCCGCCTGGATGCTGGCCCTGCTGCTGGTGCTCCCGATCATACCGGCAATCGGAGACGATACTGTAGAAGCAACACTCCATCCAAATACAAATACAATTTTCCGGGACAAACTGAAAGTGACATGCGAATCTCCCATCATTGCAGTCGGGGCCTCTGTTCAATTGAACGCAACAGAAAATTATACACTTGAATGGTCAAGCAGCGATGAAAATGTGGCCACTGTAGACGCAGGGGGATTAGTTACCGCTATAGCAGCCGGCAAGGTCAAGATCACAGCGAGCGAAGGAACATATTCCGATTCCATTACTCTGCGTGTAATCGACAGCGACAAAACCCCGAAATCAGAAACGGATGAAACAAGTGAGGGCGAGGAGAAAGACGAAGGAGAGCCTGAGGCGACATCAGCAGACGAATCCATGATCATTGTGATCAATGCGGACAAGGAAAAGGTCACTTATGACGGGGAAGCTCATTCTGTAAGCTACACCGCGGTCAGCAATTCGCCGAGCTTCGATGAAACGAAGGTTGAGATGGTCAATCCCAACAGGGTCGTTTCCGGCAGGGATTGCGGTGTGTATCAGACAAAGTACGAGCCTGAGGATTTCACCTATGACGGCTCAGCTGAGAACGTTGAGTTTATTGTAAGCAACGGCTGGCTGCAGATCAGACCCGCGAGTGTGGCGGTCAAGCTCGCCAGCTTTACCAAGAAGTGGGGCGACGCGGATCCGGATTTAAAAAAAGGCATGGTTGTTGAGGGACTCTGCGGCGATGATACATTCGAAATGCTGAATCTCGAGGTTACCCGCGAGAAAGGAGAAAAAGCAGGCTCCTACTCGGTGATGGTGGCAGACACAGAGAGAGAAAACGGTAATTACCGGGTGTCTGTAACGGAGGGTATCCTGGTAATTGAAATGCCGCCGGTAAAGATTAAATCTTCCATGGAAGGCATAACCGAGGCAGCTGCCGGAACGGAAGTATTCCTGACGGCAGAAATGGAAGGGCTGAATACGGAACGCTTCAATATCCAGTGGCAGATGGGCGACACCCGCGATGCCGACTCGATGACCGATATTGAAGGAGCGAATGAGCCCGTTTACTCCTATATACTGGACCAGAACACAGCAGGGAAATACTTCCGCGTGCTGATAACGCTTAAATAATTCCAACGCCTGTTTCAGGAAATACACTACCCGCCGAAAGATACTGACTGTTTACGGAAAGGACGATCAGCATGACGATGAAACGCTGCTCTAAAATCCTCGCCTGGTTACTGACTTTTATCATGGCCTTTAACATGATGCCGGTAACGGGACTGGCTGCTGATGAAGATGTCGATGGAGACGTTAACATTGGCGAAACGGAAGATACTGTAAATCTGACAAAATCCGACGACCCCCTGGGAATCAGTGGGAAAAGCGGTGTTTTGGCAGTTTGTGTAAATGGGCAATATACAGCTGTCATTAATAGCCAGCTGCCAAGCAGTAAATTCCGTCGTGTTGCAAAGAATGTGACGGTGGTTGATGGTAAAGTCATCTGCCGTAACGGTCAGGAGCCAAGCAACTGGACCATTACAAAGGCACCTGATTATGATAATGATTATTATCTCAAAAACGGTAATCAATATCTCACGCTGACGGAAAAAGACGGTGTAGTGATGACGACTACACCTACTGCTGTTCGGGCAAGTGTGGAAAACGGAAAAATAAGGTTTTGGGCAGAAACAACTGAAGGAACGAAATATCTTACCCTCAGAGAAAATCAAGAAAAGAATGGTTTTTCCTGTGATACAATTGCTAAAGGCAAAGGCACAACCCAATTTGAGCTTCTTCAGGTGGAAATCTCTGATAAGGTTATCGTAGAGTTTAATGTCAATGGTGCACCTAATTCTCTTGGATCCATAGAGAAGAATATCGGTGATGAAATTATACTTCCCGCCTATGAAAGCGATTACATTGGCCACGAATTGTCCGGCTGGAAAACCAATGGAGACAGTAAGCTCTATGGGGTTGGAGAAGAGTACACTTTACCGGACAAGATGAGTATCACCTTTAATGCTGTCTGGGAAAACCGGCAGACGGTCACGTTTGATGCAAACGGCGGAAATGCGTCTGCACCTTCAGCAATAACGATTAAGAAGGGTGTTACTGAAATTGAATTGCCGGGATATGCAGGCAGTAAGGACGGATATGAATTCAAAGGGTGGTCAAGGACGTCCAATCCTTATACTGCAGCAGGTTCCGCGTACACCATCTATTCTCCCGGAGACGCATATCCAGTTGAAGAGAAGAATAATAAACTGTATGCGGTATGGAGCTATATAGGTGAAGTTACGGTTCAGTTTAACTGCAACGGAGCGCCGGGAAGTATTCAGCCTATAGTAGAGAAAGTAGGAAAACAGATTACTCTTCCGAACTACGAAGACGATTATATCGGACGGGAATTAGTCGGCTGGAAAACCAGCGGAGACAATACGGTTTATGGTATTGGAGATAAGTACACTTTACCCGCTAAAGAGAGCATTACATTCACGGCTGTCTGGGAAGGCCGGCCGAAAGTCACGTTTGATGCAAATGGCGGTAGCGATCCCGCACCTTCAGCAATAACGATTAAAAATGGCGTCCAATCAATCAGATTACCGGCATATACAGGCACAAAGGAAGGATATCACTTCATTGGTTGGTCAAGGACACCAAAGCCTTATGCCACATCAGCTTCCACGCCTTATAATATCTATGCTCCGGGAGAAGAATACCCAGTCAGGGAAAATAACAACCAACTGTATGCAGTATGGAGTTATAAAGGCGAAGTTGCAGTTGAATTCGGAATACGCATAGATGGCAAAATTCCGGATGAACCGGGAAACTATGACAGATCAAGTTATTCAGAACATGTAAAAACTGTACAGAAGGTAAAAGAACAGTGCTGGAAATATGGTACTGAGAGCACTGGGGTTATTGAGGGCAATCATCTTGTTAATGATGTTACGAGGAATCTTAGTATATTACCGACAGATGAACAACTCAAAACGATTTACCCGACTTATGATCAGGAAACGCAATATGTCCAATGGTATGTAATGAAATGGTTTGAAAACGGGGATTTCGTTCATATTGACGGCGTTATTCTGAATCGGAATATGAAGTCAATCACGTATATAAAGAATACCGTGGACATTATTACTATTCCGGAAGGCTATCAGGTTGAACCAGGAACTACAATAACAGTTGGAGCAAAAAAAGGATCAAACGATGCTGCGAATCCGGTACGGCCTGGATATAACTTCATACACTGGAACACCATGGCGAATGGCGCAGGTGTTTCATACAACACAGGTGATGCCCTTCAGATCAATGGCGATACAACACTTTATGCCATCTGGTCCAAAGGAGACTTGAAAGTTTCTGTCCAAAGTGAGAGTACAAAGGGCGAAAAGCTTACCGGTGCCACCTATGAGGTTAAATGCGGCGCAACAACAATCACAACGCTGAATTCAAACGGTTCCATCGAAAACCTGGATTATGATACACTGTATTCACTGGAAGAGAGAAAAGTACCGGCTGGTTATAAAAAGATCAGCGGCAAGTTCTACTTTAAAGTTGCATCCGATGAGGAAGGCAAACTGACCGTGCAGATTTGCAACGAGAATGGCACACCGATTCAGGACCAGGAGAAACCTGAGTGGCTGACTGTTTCCGATGCTACGGTTACGAACAATGTTACTCAGATCACTATTACAGTCAAAGATGAACCGCAAGAATCTGAATATACAATACACCATTATCTCAAGGGTACCGCTATTCAAGTAAAAGCAGATGAAACGGGAAAAGCCAACTATGGAACTACGGTAAATGCTTCTATTGCAACAACATTTAATGGCTTGGAAGTTGTGCTTGATGGAGTCAACCCGACTACAAGTATCACAATAAATACCGATGGCAATGAACTGACGATTTATTATATTCTTCCTCTGAAGATCACTGCCAAAACAGACAGTAAGAAGTATGACGGAAAGCCTCTTAATGGCCGGTATACTATCAAAGGGGCTTTGGACAGTGATATAACGAAAATTGAGAGAGCATTAGGCGAAGCACCTTCTATCACTTCTGTATCTGAGAGTCCGAAAGACTATCTCACAGAAGAAGAACAGAAAAAAATAACCGAAATTCCTTCCTATTATAAAACAACTTACGAAGCGGGGTCTACGACGGCACAGCGCTGACGAAGACCGAGCATGATGACTTCACCGTGGAAGGCCTGCCGGAAGGCTTCACCTGGACGGCGGTGGCCGACGGTACGGTAACGAATGTTATCCCGGGCGAAGGCGAGAAGGCTGAGAACGCGATCACCGAGTTCCATATCTACAAGGGTGAGACCGAAGTAACGGATTGGTTCACCAATATCGACACGAGCGCGAAGGGCGAGCTGAAGATTACAGCGCTGCCGCTGGAGATTGAGATCAGCGGAACACAGCGGACTGTGAAGTACAATGGCAACGAGCAGAAGGCGACCAGCTTCAGCGCAGTGAACACTGAAGCGAGCAGCCTGTACAGTGCGGCGAATGTCAGCTATGACGGAACGGCGGAAGCGGCGAGGACTGAGGTCGGCAAGACCGAGATGGGCCTTGACATCAGCAAGTTCAGCTATAGCGACACGAACATCGCGGCGAGCTTCGTGCTGGCAGCGGACGGCTACATCGACATCACCACGAATGATGTGGGTCTACGACGGCACAGCGCTGACGAAGACCGAGCATGATGACTTCACCGTGGAAGGCCTGCCGGAAGGCTTCACCTGGACGGCGGTGGCCGACGGTACAGTAACGAATGTGATCCCGGGCGAAGGCGAGAAGGCCGAGAACGCGATCACCGAGTTCCATATCTACAAGGGTAAGACCGAAGTAACGGATCACTTCACCAATATTGACACAAGCGCGAAGGGTAATCTGGGAATCACCCGGAAGACCGTGACAGTGACGGCAGATAGTCTCACCAGGACCAACCGCCCGAAGGAAAAGGATCCGGAACTGACAGTGACCATCGAAGGCCGCGTCAATAATGATGATCCTATCAGCTACACGACGCTATATCGTGAAGGCGATGACACCCTGGGTGAACATGCGATCATTGTAGACGGTGATACCGATCAGGGTAACTATCATGTTGAGTTTGTCAACGGAGTATTGACTATCAATGATGCGACTGCGCTGCTGCATAATGTAGCAAGAGTGGATGCAAAGGGCGCTAACGGTAGTGGATGGTATCGCCTGGCGACAACGAATCCGGGTCCGCTGACCGAGAAGACACTGGAGCAATACGAGACTGAAATCAAGAATGGTAAGGATATAGGTCTTGGAAAGAACCAGTATAACGCCAGCCTGGTTGCAGGATACGATTTCTCGAATATTGAAATCGAGATTAATGGTTACAAGTACGTATACAAAACTGCGGCTGAAGCGCAAGCTCTTGAAGGAACATTGGATTTCTACACCGTCCAGGAAAATGGAATCTATGTTTCCAAGAAGATCCTTACCGTCGCCGATAAGGATAATCTGGGATGGATGCCCGGTGTTACCCCGAACGATGATACGGCCAATGATACATTGTGCTTCGTACGGAAGTTTACGATCACACTCCATCATGCACTAGTGGAGCAGAAGTTGCCCAATTTCCTGGCGATTGAGGGAATGAAGAATCCCGATCATTCGTCGAAAGATTATTACAGACTGAACGTCGGAACGATTAAGGCGCCGCTTGCTAACAAGTATTCAAGTGGCTATCAAGGACTCGAAGCCGGACAGTATGAAATCCCGGACGGCGAGTACAACTTCAGTGGTATTACACTGAAATTCGGTGAAAAGACATATACATACGGTGAACCTGCTGGAACCAGCATTGTTTATGACAGCTATTACACTATCAAACATGATCTCAAGAACAACAACGCGAAGAGATGGCTTGTCATGAAGGACTTTATTCATGGCAACGCAGCTGCAAGCAATTGGTTCACTAATGAGACCGGATGGCTGGACAACTCCAAAGAAAGCTATGCCGAGAATGGTATCACAAGCAATACCTTTACAAGCTGGCACAGGGATTACCGCGCATACCTGAATGATGCAAAGACGTATGACGAGTTGGTCACTGTCAAAGCAAAGGATGCCAGCAGAGCATATGATGGTACGGCACTGACAGAGAGTGGATTCGATGTTGACGGACTGCCTGAAGGCTATACGGTTAATGCTGTAGTTAAAGGCAGCATCACCAATGTTGGTACTGTCGACAACGAGGTGAAGAGCTATACCATTATTGAAAACGCCACGCAGAAGGATGTAACGCACCTCTTCACCAATGTGAAGCGGAAGACGGGTAAGCTGGAGATCACCGCCCGCCCGATCACGATCAAGGCCGCCAACGGCATCTGGGAGTACGACGGAACAGCCCACAGCAACAGCAAAGTGACGGTGACCGAAGGCGAACTGCTGACGGGCGATGAGCTGGTAGCGAGCGCGACGGGCAGCGTAACGAACGTAGCCGATACGAAGACCGGCAACAACACGGTGGATGAAGGCTACAAGGTAATGCACGGCGAAGAGGACGTGACCGCGAACTACGTGATCACGACGGCGGCGGGCAACCTGAGCATCACGCCGAAGGCCGTGAAGGTAACGGCGAGGAGCGAAGAGTTCACCTACGACGGAACGGCGCATAGCAATGACGGCTATGACGCAGTCGGCCTGGTGGGCGACGACGCGATCAGCGCGGTGGTAACCGGTAGCATCACGTTCCCGAGCGAGAGCCCGGTAACGAACGAGCTGACGAGCTACGAGTTCACGACCGGAACACCCGGTAACTACAGTGTCACGACAGCGAATGGCGAACTAACGATGGTGAACGCCGAAACAGCGATCACGATCAGTGCGGCAAGCCAGAACTGGACATACGACGGAACAGCCCATAGCAACAGCACAGTGACGGTGACCGAAGGCGAACTGCTGGAAGGCGACGAGCTGGTAGCGAGCGCGACGGGCAGCGTAACGAACGTAGCCGATACAAAGACCGGCAACAACACGGTGGATGAAGGCTACAAGGTGATGCACGGCGAAGAAGACGTGACCGCGAACTACGTGATCACGACGACGAACGGCAGCCTGGTCATCGCAGCACGCGAGATCACCGTGAAGGTTGAGAACGCGGCGGATGTCCAGTTCGACGGAAATGAGCATACCGGTGAAACCGAGTATAGCTTCAGCAACCTGGTGAACGGACATCAGGCGACAATCACTTACACTCCTGCGAAGGGCACGCTGGCGAGATCCGAAGCCTACATCGGAAGCTACGGTGAAGACCTGAAGGTTGTGGATGCGAACGGCAATGACGTCACGAGCAACTATAACCTGACGACGAAGACTCCGGGCACCATGAGGATCGTCAACCGGACTGATAAGTATCAGATTACGGTCAGGGCAAACAGCTACACCGGAACCTATGACGGCAAGGAGCACAAGGCGGAAGGATTCGAGACGCTGAACTTCAAGGCCAATGGTAAGGAATACACGGTAAGCGGCCTGACGACGAGCGATCCGAGCAGCACGGATGTTGTTGATACGACGAACGCGATCAGCGGCACAGCGGTCGTGAAGGATGCGGAC
>CADBEB010000015.1 GCA_902793605.1 uncultured Eubacteriales bacterium | reverse complement strand
TGGATTCGTGCGGATTTGCGCTAATCCATGCATATTAGTACTACCATTAAATCACGGACCGGAGTCACTTTACAGACGCGCTGTTATTTGACGGATACGTTTTTGCCGCGAATTTGGTCAAATCTTGCGATTTTTTGGTTTTTACGAACAAAAGAGAACCCGCTGAAACGTAGTAATTTCAACGGGTTCCGGGTGTGGAGCATAGGGGAGTCGAACCCCTGACCTCGACAATGCGAATGTCGCGCGCTACCAACTGTGCTAATGCCCCATTTGGTAATATTTCCGACCAAATTTTCCATCGTCCACACTGGTCGGTGATGCGGATGCTTCGCGGGTACCAGCAGTGAGTTAGTTCATATTCGTTCTACCAACTGTGCTAATGCCCCTTGGTGGGGTTACAGCGCCGGACCTTCGTCCTACCAACTGTGCTAATGCCCCTTGTATGGGTCCCGGGAAACCCCGGGGAATCTTCCTCGACTTTAACGTCCGGAGGTATGGGACTCTCGGCTTGTCAGCCGCAAGCGGGAGTATAGCACAGAGAAGGAAAAAAGGCAAGCTTTTTCTGTTGATTCATCGTTGATCTCTCAGCAGCCGGAATACTTCCGGCAGGGCCCGGGCTGTATCGCCAGCCGTCATGGAGATATCACTGCTCTTCTCCTGGGCCAGTTCGCCCGCCCGGCCGTTGATCCAGGCCGCAGCGGCGGTTGCCTGCAGCAGGTTGGACGGCAGCCAGGCGCACAGAGCAGCCAGGATGCCGCTGAGCACATCTCCGCTCCCTGCGGTTGCCATTCCCGGGCATCCCCGGTCCGTCAGCTGGGTGTTTTCCCCGTCTGTAATCAGCGTTGCACTTCCCTTCAGCAAAATAATCGCCCCTTGCTTCCTGGCAAAATCCTCCGCCATCGCTACCGGATTTTCCAGTACATCCCGGACAGTACAGCAGTTCAGCCGCGCAAACTCACCGGGATGCGGCGTCAGCACCACACGGCAGACAGCCGATTGAAGCCTGTCCGGTCCGATTGCTGCCAAAGCGTTTAGCCCGTCTGCATCCAGGATCAGGATCCCTTCATAGTTCTGAAGCAGCCAGTCAACCATCTTTCGCGTTTCTTCCGTATCTCCCGCGCCCATGCCAAAGGCGGCCACACGGGTCCCGCTTACAGCCCTCGCAAGGCTCTCTTCGGAAAACAGCATACTCCCCTCCCGGTCCTCCATTGGGCAGAGTGTGCTTTCCAGAATCGAGGAAGCCACCACCGGGCACAGACTCCTCGGCGCGGCAATTCGCGCAATTCCAGCGCCGGACCTCATTGCCGCGTTCGCTGTCGCAGCAAGCCGGATCGCCCCAGAGTACGGCAGGGAGCCGCCGATCAGCACAACGGTGCCGTAGGTGCCCTTGTTGGAAAAATGATCCCGGCGCGGAAGCAGAGCCTTAACATCTTCCTCTTCCATCAGTGACAGGCTGTGCCCGACAGGAGGGATTCCGATATCCGCATTGACTACCTGTTTCATCACATCTTTCGCCCGGCCCAGAAAGTGACCCGGTTTCAGGCTGCCGATCGACACGGTCAGATCGCTTCTGACCGCAACCGGTCCGAGTCCGTTTTCCCCGTTGATTCCGCTGTTGATATCCGCACTGATGACCCTCAGCCCGCTGCGGTTAATCAGTTCAATCATTCGAGCGGCTTCGCCGCCCGCTTCTCCGTGAAACCCGGTCCCAAAGATGCAGTCCGCGATCGTCCGGTATTTTCCAAAGTCTGTTACCTGTTTCCAGGGTAAAGCCATGATTTGCAGCTTTTTACATTTTTCACGGTAAAACAAAGCTTCTGCGGTTGTCGGTTCACCCTGCGCCAGCACACTGCATCCGATCCCTGCCTCCCTCAGCAGGCAGGCCAGAGCATATCCGTCCCCGCCGTTGTTGCCCTTTCCGCAGACGACAGCCACGGGGGGCTGCCATTCAACTGCCTCAAAAATCGCTTTGGCAGCCCTGCCCATCAGTTCCTGTCCCGGGGTTCCTCCTGCAATTGCCCTGGCATCACTTTCTCTCATGGACTGAACCGTCAATACGCTCCTCATGGTTTATTTCCTCCGGAACTTCAGGTTTTTCTGTGTTTTCAATAATATACATGATTCGCGGCCATCCGGCAATACAGCTGCCCGCAGTTGAAAAAGTCAGCTGTTCGTGATATGATGCTGCCGCGGTACAGATCAAACCGGCGCCTGCGGGTAACGGGGAGACAGCCGCACAGGCAACCTGATTGAGTACTGAGGGACTCCGAGGTGCGAGATGGGAAAGGGGGCATCCGTATGGCTGTATCATCGCGCGTGACATAGATTTTTGTCACGCTTTTTATATGCTCTGGAGAAAGGAAAGATGCCCGTGGATACTGACATCAGAATGGGATTTGTTGGAATCGTCGTTGAGAAAAAGGATGAGATTGCGGAGGTAAACCGTCTGCTTTCCCATTTTTCTGATATGATCCGGGGCCGGATCGGCATACCGAACCAGGCCGACAATTCCGCTGTCATCGGGCTGATCGTTGAAGGAACCAATGCCCGCGTTGGTGCACTCACCGGGAAACTCGGCAACATCCCCGGTATCACGGTGAAAAGCGCACTGACTGCCAAAAAAACATCCATTAAGAAATAACATGAAAGAGAGGAAACCGATATGAAAAACCTGAAGAAACTGTCTGCTCTGCTGCTTGCCCTGGCCCTGCTGCTGGGTGCTGCCTCCGCCTTTGCGGAAGAAACCTGGACCCTCACCTGCCCCAACGGCGCTCCCGCGCTCTCCGTGGCGACGCTGGCTGCTGCCCGCCCGGACGACTTCACCTTCATCGCCGCGGACACGATCCCGGCCGCCTTTGCTTCCGCTCAGGCCGATTTCATCATCGCTCCTGTCAATGCCGGCGCCAAGCTCTTCAAGGCCGGCAAGTCCACCTACCGCCTGGCCGCGGTTGTCACCTGGGGCAACCTGGTGATCGCCTCCCAGCGGGATAACTTCTCCATTGAAGACCTGAACGGCAACAAGCTCACCCTCTTCGGTGCGGACACGATCAACGCCTCCGTCGCCCTTTACGCCCTGAAGCAGTTCGGGATCGAGCCCGAGCTGGCCGATCCGCTGGCCGGCGCCGCTGAGACCAAGGCGCTCCTGGAAACCGATCCGGAAGCTATCGTCCTGACCGCCGAACCTATGTTCACCGCTGCCAAAGCCGCGAATGACAAGATCACCGGTTTCCCCGTAAACGACCTGCTGGACAACGGCTATACCCAGGCCGGTCTCTTCGTCCGGGCGGAAACCCTGGAGAAAAACCCGGAGCTCGTGAAGGCTGCGCTGGCTGAGATCGAGGAATCCTGCGGCCTGTGCATGAGCGATCCGGACAAGGTCGTCGAAGCGCTCTCCGCCCTGGAAATAAAGTTCCCCAAGGCGGCCATCCCCGGCTGCGCCATCAGCTATGTCGGAGCGGCCCAGGCCAAACGGCTCGTGGAAGCGACCGTCGAGATCGATCCCGCCCAGTTCGGCGGCGAAGAACCGGCGGATGAGTTCTATTTCGAAAATGCTGAAGAATAAACGTTCGCAGACGCTTACCTTCTGCCTTGGCATCCTGCTGGTCGGCCTGCTGGTCCAGCTGGCCGGTTCCCTGCGGGGAGACCGCCTGATCTTCCCGGGTGTCGGACAGATCCTGGCCGTCTTTTTCCGCCTGTTGGGGGAAGCCGGCACCTGGCAGAAGATCCTCGTCACGCTTCTTCACCTGGTGGAAGCGCTGGCACTGTCTGCCTTACTCGGCCTCCTGCTCGGCCTTGCGGAAGGGTTTTCTCCTTTCGTCCGGAACCTGTTCAGACCGCTCATGATCACCCTGCGGTCCCTGCCGATGATCGTGCTTGTGATCCTGATCATGGTGCTGGCGAACTACAGCTTGGTTCCCCTGATTGCCACCTCGTTGGTGCTGATCCCGATCCTGAGTGAGGCCGTCTGCGAAGGGCTCCTGTCCATTGAACCGGAACTGCTCGACGTCTACCGCATGAACAGTTCCCTGAACCTCCGGGTGCTCGGGAATGTCCATCTCCCGCTGATGGCGGGGTACCTGAAGCAGTCCTGGGTCAACGCGGTCGGCATGGGGCTCAAGGTCGCCGTAACCACGGAATACCTGGTCCAGTCGCGCAACTCGCTCGGAAAGGCGGTCTTTTCCTCGCTTTTCAACAGCGAGTATGCTGAGATCTATGCCTGGGCGCTGATCATGATCCTGCTGATCCTCGTCCTCACCGGCATCCCGCCGCTGATCCGAAAGCTCGTCAGGGCATGAAAAAGGCCGTCTCACGGTTTTTTGTGAGACGGCCTTGTCTTTTGGATTCTTTGCACCGTTCAGGACGACACGTTGAGAGAACGTTTTAATCCTGGGTGACGTAGATCACCTGGGGGGTGACCTCCGGTTCCGGCGTGACGTAAACGATGATTGGCGTGGGAGTGGGCTGACTGTCCGGCGCGGGCGTCACATAGATCACCTGCGGGGTCACCTCCGGCTGCTGCGCTCCATCGCCTTTGACGATGTTCAGTACGTCGAAAGCGGATTCAGACGCGGCCACGGCCTTAGTGTCCTCTTCCTCTTCATAGGCATAGGGATCGCCGAGCAGGATCACATGATCCGTGTTCAACAGGTCGGACCGAATGTATCCCAGCGTGCTGTTCGCCAACAGGACCGCGTACCAGATCTCGCCGGAGCTGTTCTTCACGCGTGCGCTGACCTTGAACTCCGTCCCCGCGGAGCGGATGGTCTGCACCTTGGTAGCGTAGATGCTGGGCTGGGACCGCACGTTCACCCGCTTGATGGCGGTGTAGCAGTAACCTTCCGCGTCGATGGATTCGATCATCGTCTCCACGGTCCGGGTCACCACACGGGTCCTCGTATAGACCTTCGGCGGACACACTTCCCACCACGGAATGGGGGCGGGGCAACCCGGCATCTCCGGCAGATAGTCGGCATGTGCGGGAAGCGCGGTCATTGCGATCATCAAGGCGGCCAGAATCAGAACGACCGTAAGCTGCGAGCGTTTCATGCAAATCGTCTCCAATACGTCAAAATTTGGAAAAATTGTTACAATATATTTTAGAATTTGCAACACTTCTTGTCAACCGCCACATCTTGTGCCATAAGGCTTTCACAAGTTACACATCCTGTTTTTCCGTAGGTTTACTTGAAGATCTTCTTGACCAGAACCCTCGCGATGCAGTCCGGCAGGTCCAGGACCATATTCCCGGCATTCCCGAGGATGGTCCAGCCCATGGAACGGATCAGTTCCGACAGTTCCGTACTGGTCATCTCACCGACTTCGTGTACTTTCTTCGCCTTCATGGGCGGAATCGGATCCGTCGGTGACCGCTCCAGCGTCATGGTGACGAGATTGCCCTCCAGTCCAAGCAGGCGGAGCGTCGTCACGCTGGTCAGCCGTTTCCCCTCGCCGTGCGTTCTCGCGATCGTCAGCTCAATGCCCTCCGTCTTCGCGAACTCGGGATCCAGGACCACCCCGTGCAGATCCGGCAGATGCAGAAGCATCCGGACCAGCTGGCCGCTCCCGTCCTGCCACACGTCCATGGTGACTTCACCGGGGGTATCCCCGAAAACGGTGCGCAGGAAGTCCTCCGTGATCACCTGCTCTCCGATGCGCAGGCTGCCGTCGTTCAGCGCGTCCCCGATCACCGGGACCTTGCTGAACTTGTCGACTCCCATGTTCACGAATTCACGGCGCTGCTCCTCGCTCAGCAGGTATGAGGTCATGATGACCGCCCCGGAACCGTCCTGCTCCTCCGGCGGGATCTCCCGCTGCTCCACCGCGGTGGCATTCTCCGTCAGTGTTTTCAGATAAGGCGTGATATCGATGCCCGCGACCGGCGCCTCTTCAGGTTCCTGCGCCAGATAATTGTTGATCGTTACTCCGGCCCGGTCCGCGATGGAATACATTTTGTTGAGGTTATCGCCCTTCAGGAAGCCCTGCTCTCCCAGCGACTCCACCAGTGTATGAAGGAAGGGAGCAATCTGCTCCTGCTTCAGGGTCAGCTTGTTGCTGCCGAGCAGGGAACACATCAGTGCGAATTCCTCCCCGCCCATTTGCCCGGCCGTGAGGGAGAAAGCGTCCGTACCGTTGGAGATCAGCTGGATGCGGATGATATCGTTCGTTTCCGTCTTCTGGCGGGTAAAGCGGATCTTCACCTCGTCCAGCAGCTCCCGGATCATTTTGGTCCCTTCCCCTTCCAGAACGGTTCCTGGAATAAACGAGTACATGTATTCCAGGGTTTCCCCGTCCGGATTGTCCGCAAGACCCGATACCGCCGGGAACACCAGCATACACACCAAAAGCAGGCACAGCCATTTCCTGATCACCAGAATTCATCTCCTCTTGTCTGTTTCAAATTCCCATTACAGGAAGCGGATCAATTCATCCCTCACGCCGTCCAGCCGCGGGTCGCTGAGGCCGAAATCCATCTGCCGGTAGGACCACGCGCAGCGTGAGATGTCGTTTTCCTCGAACACTTCATGGATCGCTTTGAACCACAGCACAGTATCCTCCGGCGTTGCCCGGTCGATCACGCCGTATTCGCCGCAGTACAGTCCGGTCCCGCGCTCCTTTGCCGTGGCGATGGCCTCGGCAAACAGGTTCCGGAAAAAGTCCGGGGTTGCTCCCGACTCGGTAAAGCGGACCCGGGCGTTGATATCCAGCCACGGCACCCAGGGCGCCCCCTGATGGGTGAAAGCCAGCGGCTCGTAGCAGTGGATATTGTAGATCACCCGCTCATCCGCCGGGGCGTCCAGGTCCTTCACGGCTTCCGCGCTGTTGTTGTGGTAGCCGCCCAGCAGGATCACGGAATCCGGCGCGTTCTTCCTGATCCGTCTGATGCACTCCGCGGCGATCTTGTTCCAGGCGCTGCTCCATGCCTCGTCCGTCACTTCGTTCAGCATCTCGAAGGCGATCCGATCCGGTGCGTAAAAAGCTTTGGAAAGCTCATCCCACAGGTTCCAGAAGCGCTCCTGGTATGCCGCGCTGGTAAAGAAACCTTCCTCCTGTTCATCCTTGTCAAAGGAGAATCCGGCCGTCTTGTGCAGGTCCAGCACCACGCGGAGGCCGCGCTCCCTGCATTGCTCTGTCACCCGGCGGATCCGTTCAAAACCTTCCGCGCTGAACTGCCCGTCCTCTGTCTCAAGGATGTTGTAGTCCATCGGCACACGGACATGGTCCAGGCCCCATCCGGCGATGATGTCCAGGTCCTTCTCCGTGATAAAACGGTCCAGCCGTTCCTGTGAATAGTCGCACTGGGAAAACCAGCCGCCGAGATTCACGCCCCGCCGGAAACCGAAATCTTTCATTTTCATCATCAGTGTGCTCCTTTCGTGATCTCTCTTCAGTATACACGAAGCACGCTGATCCGGAAAGAGTTTTTTCGAAGAGATGCTGTTTATTCTGTCACTCCGTGTCAATGGATTCCTTGCGCTCCCGGCCTTCCTTCAGCAGCCTGCAGAGCGTTTCCGCATCGCCGGCCGCGATCGCGTCACGGTATTCCTGCAGTGAGCGGATCAGGCAGTCCAGTTCAAAGCCCAGGTGGTCGGCGTTGTCCAGGAACAGCTCCGTCCACATGGTTTCGTTCAGCCTGGCCACGCGGGTCAGGTCCCGGTAGCTTCCCGCGGAGTAGGAAAGGTGCTCCGTCGCCGTGGGCGACTTGATATACGCGTTGGAGACCACGTGCGCCAGCTGGGATGTGAAGGCGATCATCTCGTCGTGTTTGTCCGCCGTCGTGATCGTCATGGAGCGGAACCCGGCGCCGCGCAGCAGGTCGCTCAGCCGGCTGACGACAAAGAGGTCTTCGTGCTCCTTTGGCACCAGGATCATCGTTGCGCCCCGGAACAGGTCCGTGTCTGCGTACTTGATGCCGGAAAACTGTTTGCCGGCCATCGGGTGGCCGCCGATAAACGTGAAGCCGTATTCCTCCGCGATTCCGAAGCAGGGTCCGCACACCGTGCGCTTCACCCCGCATATATCGCACACCACAGTCTCCTTCCGGATCAGCGGCGCCAGGCGGCGCAGTGTTTCCACCGCCGCTCCCGGGCAGACGGCGAGGAACAGGTAGTCGCATTCCGGAACCCGTTCGTCCGTCAGTTCCTCCCGGATCACGCCGGTCAGCGCGGCATACTTGCGCACGTGTTCATCCGTATCCCATCCGAGGATCCGGTGTCCGTTTGCTCCCAGCGCCTTGCACAGGGATCCGCCGATCAGCCCTAGGCCGACGACGCCGATCGTGACTGTATCCATACTCTGTCTCCGTTTCAGATGATTGCTTCGCGTACTTTCCGGACCGCGCCGACCACGTCGTCAAACTGCTCCGGGGTCAGGCTCTGGGGTCCGTCGCACAGCGCGTGTTTCGGATCGTTGTGCACCTCGATCATCAGCCCGTCCGCGCCGCAGGCGGCCGCAGCCATCGCCATCGGTTTTACATAACGGGCTGCGCCGGTTGCGTGGCTCGGGTCCACGACCACCGGCAGGTGGCTGAGTTCGTGCAGCACCGCCACCGCGGACAGGTCCAGCGTGTTACGGGTATAGGTCTCGAATGTCCGCACACCGCGCTCGCAGAGGATCACCCGCTCGTTGCCGCCGGCCATGATGTATTCCGCGCTCATCAGCAGTTCCTTAATGTTGTTGGCCAGTCCACGCTTGAGCAGGATCGGCTTGTCGATCTTTCCGAGTTCCTTGAGCAGCTCAAAGTTCTGCATATTCCGCGCGCCGACCTGGATCACGTCCACCTGCTCGAACAGCGGAAGATGCGCGATATCCATGATCTCGGTGATGACCGGCATGCCGGTGCGCCGCTTGGCCTCCAGCAGGATCCGGATTCCCTCCCCGTGCAGGCCCTGGAAGTCGTAGGGTGAGGTCCGGGGCTTGAACGCGCCGCCCCGGAGCATTCCGGCTCCGCTTTGCTTGACCGCACGGGCAATGGTCTCCACCTGGTCCTCCGACTCCACAGAGCATGGACCGGCGATAATCTGGAAGTTTCCGCCACCGAAGGCGACCTTCTCCGTCACCCGGATCACCGTATCGTCCGGATGGAACTTGCGGTTCGCCTTCTTGAACGGTTCCGAGATCCGGGTCACTGTCTGGACGATGTCCAGCCCGCTGATCAGGTCCGTGTCGATCTGTGTCGTATCGCCCACCAGGCCGATCACGGTCTGGAACTCCCCTTCGGAGATATGCGTCTTGACCCCGTAGCTTTCCAGCCAGGAGATCAGCTGTTCCCGTTCTTCCCTGCGGATATCCTTCTTCAGCGCGATGATCATGCTGCGTGCACTCCTCTCGGGTCCGTATATACCTGCTTACCTTATCACCCGCGGCGCCGCCTGACAAGGAAAACCTTTTTTTCGGTGCAGAATAAATACATTCCGCTTTATTTCCCCATCAAAATCTGCTATAATTCGGGAACGATGGGGACGACCCTTTTCGTTCCCGATTCAGGAGGATGAATGAAAAAGCTTGTTTCGCTTTTCCTGGCCCTGGTGCTGCTGTTCTCCGCCGCCCTGGCGGAAGACGGCGCCGATGAAGCCGTGGAAGAGATTGTGGAAGACGTCATGCTCGACGACGAGGAAGACGCAGATGAGGCCGGCGCCGACGGCGGCGCAGCCATCCCGGACCAGTCTGTCTTTACCCCGTCCTACGGCAGCCCCTGGCAGAGCGCTCCGGGCGCAAGCAGCTACTGGACCCTGCCGATGGACATCACGGATGAGGAAGCCGTCTGGAACATGCTCATGGAACCGATCACAGTCGTGGATATCGGAAAGAAAAAGGGCCTGAGCTACTCCCAACTGACCAAACAAAATATCTATATGTACCTGGAGCCGGATGAGGATTCAAAGATCGTCGGGGAGATCACCAACCTCTCCCAGGGCGTGCGCGTGATCGAGGACCTGGGCAACGGCTGGACGCATGTGGAATGCTATTCCAGTTCTTTCTTCTCCAAACCCGCCACGAAGATCAAGGCCTGGAACATCCTGGTCAGCGGCTATGTCAAGTCGAAATACCTCAGGCAGGTCCAGCCCACAGACAAGCTGGCCCTGGTCATCGATAAGCTGTCCCAGCACCTCTATGTCTTCCAGGAAGGGAAGATGATCGCCGAGCTGCTCTGCTCGACCGGCCTCGTCCAGTGGAACGGCAAGAAGTACCAGCCCTATAATGAAACGCGCTCCGGTGAGTTCCTGCTGATCAACATGACCGGCAGCCTCGACAGCGACCGGCTGAAGTGCTCCTACGCCATCCGCTTCAACGCGGGCGACGAGATCCATGAGGTTCCCCACCTGGTCCGCGCCGACGGTACTTTTGAATACAAGACCACCGAGCCCTACCTCGGCCAGAAGCGGAGCCACGGCTGCATCCGGATCCAGCGCCTCGCCACCCCCGAAGGCATCAACATGGCCTGGATCTACAAGCGCGTGCGGGACCTGGATCTCTGCGGCAAGGTCAAGATCGTGATCTGGGAGGACTGGCAGGGCCGGCAGCTCCCGGTCCCCGATCCAGACACCGTGCTGTACTACAACGACAACGGAAAGGGTCAGTACTATCACCGCGGCGAGAAGTGCAATTCCGCCTCCTCGGTCACCTTCTCTCCCTTCCGTTATGCCCAGCTGGACGAGACGCCCTACAGCAAGCTGAAGGCCTGTCCCTGGTGCAATCCCGTCCGCCGCGAGTCGGACATCGAAGAGATCAATCAGCGTTACGCCCCCGGCGGAGACCACGACGAGCTCCTCACCGAGCTCCGCCAGGACTACTATCACTACCTCGAAAAAGACTGAGCGCTCACCGCTCAGTCTTTTTCGGTCAGAAGTCCCGCCCGTCTGATGTTCTCATATTGATTCAGATTCACTGATCTGCCTGCTTCCGCATTTTTTCGACTTCAGTAGCGCATGCGCGGATCAGTTCCGCCTCACTGAGTCCTCCGGCAAAGCTGCCTTTATGATATACGATTTTCCCGTTTACAATCGTCGTATCGATGTTTTCTTCCGAAGAAGCATAGACCATGGTCGCTTCGGCATCGTGATCCGGGAAAGACTTCAGATGTCTCGGGTCAAACAGGATCATATCGGCCTTTTTCCCCGTCGCCAGCGTGCCGATCTGGTTCTCCATCCCGATTGCTCTCGCCCCTCCGCAGGTCGCCATCCGGATCACCTGATCCGCCGAAATCACGGAAGCATCACGGTGGATTCCTTTTTGGATCAGCGCTGCCAGCTTCATCGTTTCAAGCATATCCGTACTGTTATTGCTTGCGGCTCCGTCCGTGCCGAGTGCGACGTTTACGCCCGCCCGCAGGCTTTCAGGAATCGGCGGAATACCGGAACCCAGATACAGGTTGGGGGCCGGGTTATGGCTGATGGACACCTCGTGTTCCGCGAACCGCCGGATGTCTTGCTCTGTCAGATTGACGCAGTGCACGGCAAGCATTTTGTCGGTGAGAAATCCGATTTCCTCCAGCAGATCGACAATGTCCCTGCCATAATACTTCAGGCACATTTCGTTATCCACTTCGGTTTCCTTCAGGTGCATGGAATACCGCACATTCTCGCCGAGGCAATATTCCAGCATGGTCTGATAGCCTTCCTTCGTCGTGGACCACGTCACATCCGGTCCTGTCCAGACTGACAGCATGTCGTTCTCCCTGTACCGTTCCCTCAGCGACGAAACTTCCCGCATGGCTTTATCCGCGGGCTCAATGAACTCGGAGGGCATGCCGTATTCTTCCCCGGTATCCTGGAACGTCCGGATGAACACGCTGCGGATTCCTGTTGCCAGCATCCCTTCAATACACGCATGCGCAAGCTCGGGATCCTGGTTTGTATAGAAGAATTCACAGATGGTCGTACAACCGCTTTTAAGCGCCTCCATACAGGCAAGCCGGGCCGCCAGCTCATGCTGGCGCGGAGTCATGATCCTGCCATAAGGAAGCGCGGACAGATTCAGCCATTCGATCAGGCGGTGATCTGCGCCCAGCCCTTTCAGGAACGACTGGAAAATGTGAATATGGGTATCAATAAACCCGGGGAAAAGAATCATACCATCCGCGTCGATCACCTGCCCGGCGGAGCAGGATCCTGTCAGGTCTTCCTGCCCGATCCTCGCGATTCTGTCCCCCCGGACGGCAAGTGATCCGCGGTCAATGACGCGCCCGTCATGATCCATCGTACAGATCGTGGCGTTCCGGATGATCAGGTCATATTTCTCAGACATTTTTCATCCCCCATAAATCCCGGGGTTTCTGTCCGGCTGTGATCCCGGGAAATGATTTGTGAATGATACATGCTTCGGCAACAGAATCATAACAGGTACGGAACCTGCCGTAAATGCCATTGAGGATCAAGGCAGTCCCGCCTGTGCCGGATGAACAGATCGGCTTTGCCAAAACCGTCAGCAGGCAATGGGGTGTGTGGGCGGAAAGCCCCCTTAAAACTTTGCTTCCTTTGGCAGCACGCAGGTGAAAACGATATTTTCATCCTCCATGGCGGCACTGATCCTGCCGCCGTGCTTTTCCGCAATGGCGGCGGCGATCGCCAGTCCGATCCCGAATCCGGCCTTCTTTTCCTTGCTCCGGGACTCATCCACCCGGTAGAACCGGTTGAACAGCTGCTCGCACTGCTTCCGGGTCAGCGGCTCCGCCACGGGATTGGACACCCGGAGCACCACATGGTTCTTTCCTTCGGCACGGATCTCCGCCCGGATCGGTCCCGCCGAAGCGTACTTGACTGCGTTGTCGCACAGCGTGGACATCAGCCGCTGCAGGGATGCCCGGTCGCCGTTGATCTGCAGTCCTTCCTCCGTCTCCACGGTCATCTCCCGGCCGCTGAATTCCGCCATGGAAATGAACGGCTCCGCCGTCTCCTCCAGCAGCTTGCCCGCGTCGATCTGCTCCACCGTCAGCCGGGAATTCTCTTCCTCCATCCGGGACAGGTAGACCAGTTCGTCCACCAGCCTGCGCAGTACCGCGGTCTGCTTCTGCGTGGATTTGATCCAGGGGTTGTCCGCGTCCTCCATCTCCATCAGTTCCATGTTCGTGGAGATCACGGTCAGCGGCGTCTTCAGCTCGTGCGAAGCGTTGGTGATGAACTGCTTCTGCTGCTCCATGTTGCGTATAGTCGGCTCCACCGCCTTGCGGGACGCCAACGTCACCAGCAGCCAGGCCAGCAGGATACCGCCCGCGCAGGCGATCACGGAGATCAGGATCAGCTTACGTACCGCGGTCAGCCGCGTCTCGCAGTTCAGGAGCACCACCCGCTTTTTTCCGCTGCGCAGCGTCTGCACTCGGAACAGATAATCCTGGAGGATTCCTTCCGTCCGGTTTCCGCCGGCTGCCTGGAAAACCAGCTCCCTGGCGGTTTCCTCCTCCAGGTTTTCCATCTGGTCCAGGCGGTAAAACTTCACTTCGCCTTCTTCCGACAGGATGCCTGTAAACCATTTTGATTCCGCCACCATATTGCGGAAATGCCGGTTCCTTGGCGGAAACGGGTCATTCGCCTGTCCTGCTTCCTGCGTCGCACCTGATTCTTCCCGCCGCGCCGGCGGAGCGGTTTCGGCCGGTTCAGACGGCAGGATGACCGGGGTGGCCGGGATTTCATCCGTCATGTCCGGCGGTACAATCAGGGAAAGGGTGCTGAACAGCTCTCCCCGTACGCTGATCCAGTTCGCCACATTTACGATTCCGACAACAAGCACCATGGCGACGGTCAGCGCCACCACGGCGATCCTGATAAATCGTCTCTGCAGTTGTTTGATCATGACTGTCTCTCCAGGGAGTATCCGGTTCCGCGGTGGACCCGGATCTCCGTTACGGTCTGCAGTTCCGCCAGCTTCTTGCGCAGCTGAGAGATATTGACCCAGACGACATTGATCTCCGCCTCGCTCTCCCAGCCCCATACGCGGTCCATCAGCTGCTGCACGGAAAACAGGTGCTTCGGATTTTCCATGAACAGTTCCATCAGCTGGTACAGCTTGCCCGCCAGACGCGTGGAATTCTGCCCGCAGTGAAGCTCGCAGCTGCTCTTGTCCAGCTGCAGGTCCTCCCAGACGATCACGTCCGGCACATAGGTCTCCCGCCGCCGGAGCATCGCGCGGACCCGGGCCAGCAGTTCCTTCCCGTTGAAGGGCTTGGGCAGATAGTCGTCCGCACCCGCGTCCAGCCCGGTCACGCGGTCTTCCACCGCGTCCCGGGCCGTCAGCAGGATGCAGGGCGTCCGGATCCCTTTGGAGCGCATCTCCCGCAGCGCTTCCACGCCGTCCCTCACCGGCATCATCCAGTCCAGGATCATCCCGTCGTATTCGCCCTCCAGGGCATAATCAACGGCTTCCGCCCCGTCATATACGGTATCCACCATATAGCCGTTGCGTTCCAGCAGGGTCCTGACCGCCGTGGAAAGGTCCCGGTCGTCCTCCGCAAAAAGCAGCTTCATGTCTCTCTCCTGCGTTTGTTGTTCTTGCCGCCTCTATCGTACCAGATTATTCGGCGGTTGTCACGATGACCGACATGCCGAAAACCGCGTTCTCGTCCGGGGTGAAGTCGATGATTACCTTGTACTGGATCGTCTCGGAGTCCTCCTCCGGCAGTTCGGAGATATAGCGGACCGTTCCCTCATAGGTTTTCGTCTCATCCGACTCCAGGGCGATCGTCACCTTGTCTCCGGCCTTCAGATCCTTCCGGTCGTCCGCAGCGATCGGAGCCTCCACGCGCATGCCGCTGATCGGCGCGATCTTCGCGACGATATCCCCCTTGGTGACCACCGTTCCGGCCTCCACGCTCACGGAAGCCACGATGCCCGTTTCCTGTGCCGTTACCGAGGTCCCGCTCATCCTGTATCCGTCAAAGGTGCCGGTCAGCGTCTCCAGCAGCAGGTCCCCGCGCCTGACCTCGTCCCCGTTCTTTACGGCCACATTGACGATCGCTCCGGTGGTGTTCACCGCTGTCGGGTTCGCCCGGGCCACTGTGCCGCGGCCGATCAGCTGCTTCGCGGAATACTCGCTGTCCCGGTAGACATAGATCACGTCCCCCGTGATAAAATCGTTCTCCGTAATCCGCACCGTGTAATTGTTCCCGTCCACAGCCGTCACGATCCCGACGCCGTACCTGCCCTTTTTGCTCATCAGGTACACCGATTCTCCCGTATGGATCATTTTGGTCTCCGCCGAAGCGTAGGCCTTCTGTGTGCTGGCGCTGACAGTATAGACCGAATTGCCCTCAATATAGAGATCCGCGCCGTACCGTTCGGTCATGGTCTCCGCGTCGTCGCCCGCCTGGACGAATACGCCGGCGATCTTTCCGTCCTCGGAGGCATAGGTCTTGTCCGTCCGGTAGGAAAAGATCATATCTCCGGTATTTAAACGCATCCCCTGCTCCACCGAAACGCTTTCGACCGTTCCGCCGATCGGGGCATACACCGGCACCGTCTCGCCGGCCTCAATGGTACCGTTCAGGCTCAGTGTATCCGCGCAGGCGGTTCCGGCCGCCAGTACCAGGATCAGGAGGATCGCCGCAACTCTGCTCAGGGTTTTCATGATTCTTTCCGCCTTTCTTATTTATGCCGCGCGCAGCGCATCAATTGGATTAAGCTTGCTCGCCTTCCGCGCCGGTGCCCATCCGAAGATGATCCCAACCGCGGCCGAGAACCCGACGCCCAGCAGGATCGCCCCGCCGTTGAACACGAAGCTCGTTCCCAGCAGTTTACACAGGCCGAAGGACAAAGCCAGGCCGAAGACAGCGCCCGTCAGTCCCCCGATCATGGAGAGCAGGAAGCTCTCCATCAGGAACTGGCTCTGGATCTGCCCGGGCACCGCGCCCAACGCCTTCTTCAGGCCGATCTCCGTCGTCCGCTCCGTCACCGTCGTCAGCATCATGTTCATAATGCCGATGCCGCCGACCAGCAGCGCGATGGACGCGATACCCGCCAGCAGGCTGCTCAGCATGGTGGCCATGCTGTTCATTGTGTCCTCAATGCTCTCCATCGAAGAGACCGTAAAACAGTCTTCTTCATAGTCGAACAGCTTGTCCATGGCGTCCTCGATCTCGCTCTGCGCCGCGTCGCTTTCCACACCTTCCTTCAAGTATACCGTGAAGGAGGTCACTTCATCGGAGTTGTTCACCTTCATGGCTGTCGTATAGGGAATGATCACATCCGCGGAACCCATGAAGATGGAGGCTACGCCGCCGCCGCTGTCTTCCTTGTAGCGGCCCACGACCGTGAACGGCAGGCCGGCCACATAAAGCGTTTCTCCGATAGGGTTCTTCCCCAGGAAGAACTCATCCACCAGATCCTGGCTGATCACACAGACATAGGTGCTGTTGTCGTCATCGGTGAAATTCAGCGCCCGGCCCTGCACGATCATGTCCGGGTTCGCGGTGAAGTAATACGCATTCTTGCCCGAGGTGGTCTTGCCTGTCTGCACGTTCTTCCCGTAGGAAACGCGCCCGTTCAGGTTGACCGTCGGGGATACGCCGTCCACGCTGTCCAGGTTCGTGATTACCTGCAGATCCTCCGGCGTCACGCCGGTTTTCGAGTCGCTCCCGCTGACCTGGACCGTCAGCGTGCCGACGCCCATGCTCGAGAAGGAGGAGGTGATCGAACCCGTGACGCCGCTCACCGTCGTTATCAGCGTGATGACTGCCATGACGCCGATCATGATGCCCAGAAGCGTCAGGAAAGAACGTACCTTGTTGTTCCGGATGTTGTCAAGTGCCATCGAGATGCTTTCACGGAACATGATGAAGGATTTGCCGAAATGATTATTCATTGTTCAACACCTTCCCGCAGCCTCAATCGTCGCGGCTCTGCACTGCGGAGCCCGCTTGTTTCGGCTGAGGAACCGCCTGATGGGATTTCCCCCACTGGGGGTCATCAGTCAGTTCCCCGTCGATGATGTGTACAATGCGCCGCGCACGGGAGGCAATCTTCAGGTCGTGTGTGATCATGATCACCGTGCGGTGCTCGTCGTTCAGCTCCTGGAACAGCTCCATGATCTGGGCGCCGGTCTTCTGGTCCAGCGCGCCGGTAGGCTCGTCTGCCAGCAGGATGGATGGATTCCCCACCATCGCCCGGGCAATCGCCACGCGCTGCTGCTGTCCGCCGGACAGCTGGTTCGGCATATGGTCCATCCGGTCCGAAAGTCCCACGCGCTCCAGCATCGCCTCAGCGCGTTCCCGGCGTTCCCTCGGCCGGACCCCAGCATAAATCAAGGGCAGTTCGACGTTCTTCCGCGCCGTCAGCCGGGGCAGCAGCTGGGAGTTCTGGAAGATAAAACCGATTTCCCGGTTCCGCAGTTCCGCCAGTTCCAGCTCGTCCAGGTTTTCCACTTCACGCCCCTGCAGAATATACTCGCCGGAGGTCGGGGTATCCAGGCAGCCGATGATGTTCATCAGCGTACTCTTCCCGCTGCCGGAGGGACCCAGCACCGAAAGGTATTCCCCTTCATCCAGGGTCAGGGATACCTTTTTCAGCGCGTGGACGTCTTCCCCTTCCAGCGGGTAGACCTTATCGATCTCCCTCATCCGGAAAAAAACTTCATCTGCCATCGTCAGTTCCCCCGCGATCCGCCGGATCCTCCGTTGCTTGGCCTGCTGCCGCCGCTTCCGCCGCTGCCGCTTCCGCCCGGGAAGCCGCCGCTGAAGTCGGGCATGTTGCCGCTGCCGAAGTCAGGCATGCTGCCGCCGCCGAAGCCGCTGCCGTTCCTGCCGCTGCCCGGACGATTCACCTGTCTGTTGGTGAACAGTCCGGAGAACAGGGCCGCCAGGCCGGTCGCTTCTTCTTCCTTCTCGGCGATCTTGTAGACGGTCTCGCCGGAGGTCACGCCGTCCTTGATCTCAATGTAGTTGCCGTTGCTCACCCCTACGGTCACCTTGACTTCTTCCATCTCACCGTCCGAATTTTCTTTATACACGTAGGCCGTATTGTCCCGCGCGGTGCTCAGGGCGTCCACCTTCAGCACGGTCACGTCCTGCGCCTCCTCCAGCGTAACGGTCACCGTCGCCTGCATGCCGGGCCAGATGTTCTCCGTCTCGGAGGTGTCCACATCGACTGTCGTCGTGTAATAGGCAACGTTGTTGCCGGTATAGTCCACGTAATTGATGTTCCCGATCGTGGAATCAAAACTCGCCCCGGCGGAGGAGACCGTCACCTTGCAGGCCTGCCCGACGCTCACGCTGCCGATGTTGCTCTCGCCCACCCGGACGGAAACCCGCATATGATCGAAATCCGCTACTGTGATCAGCGAAGTCTCCGCCTTGACTTCATCACCCTTTTCCACGTTGATCGCGCTGACCGTTCCGTCAAACCCGGCTTCGATCGTATCGCCCGTGGACAGGCGCATCAGCCTGGTCCCGTCCGTCACCTTCTGGCCGGCGGTCACATAGATCTCCCGGACTTTCGCGTCCGCGGGGGCCGTGTAGGTCTCGCTGTCGATCAGCTGCATGCTGCCGCTGAAGGACAGGGAATTGGAGATGCTGCCGGTGGTCGCGGTATAAGGATCATAGGTGATCTTGTAATCCGCGCGCAGCTTGCTGTAGACCGACCAGCCGATCACGCCCAGGATCGCCAGGATGATGATCGTCCATATGATTCTCTTCAGGATCCTGCGTTTGCGGCCCTTCTTCTTTTTCTTTTCCGGCTTCCGTTCCACTGCTTTCGCGGCTTCGGTACTCCCGGTCGCTCTGATCTCCATGGTCTCACTCATTTACGGGTCATTCCTTTCCCTAGCAGAACTTTTGACGTACTCAGCATAGTCAGCCAACCTAAAACCAAATTAAAAAGAGTCCACATCGCTGTGAACTCTTCGTTAAGAGGCTGGACGCTCAAAAAGCCAAAACCCTGACCCCTGAATCCTGATCCCTGACTTACCAGTCCGTTTCCGCGGTCAGCGGGATCAGCCACGCCGCGTGGAAGGTCAGGTCGCCGCCGACCTGGACCCCGTTGCGGACCTTCGTCCCGCCGGCCGCGGGCTCCATAAACCATCCATAGAAGACCGCGTCGCTCCGGTGCAGGTTGCTCATGAACTGCAGCTTGCCGGACGCCGTCGTATGCTCCTCCCAGGAGCGATCCCGGTCAACGAGCGTGATCGTGAATCCGCCGGCCGGCACTTCCGGTACGCTCCAGCGTGCGTCCACCCACGTATCCTTCGTGAAGACGCTCTGCGGACCTTCCTTTTCGGCGTCTGTCCGCTGGCTGGTATACCAGCCTTCGAACTTCAGCTTCAGCGGATGCTCCGCATCCGGCCACTCGGCCACATGCCCTTCCTCATCCGTCATCACGGCTTTGACGCCGCCGGCCACCTCGCCGCCCTTTGCGCGGAAGGTCACTTTCCATGCCGGGATCCAGGTCGCGTACAGTTTCGTGACAGGCTCGCTGAATACCATTTCCGCCGTCACGGGCGTCTTCCCGTCCTCGGTACTGCTCCAGCCCCTGAAGGGCAACCCGTTTTTGTGATGCGCTTCAGGCAGTTCGGAAACCGTCCCGTCGTTCCGGGTCCGGATGCTGGTGACATCCGGCACGCCGCCCTTGCCGCCGATGAGGGAAATCAGATTGCCGCCGGTCTCCCAGGTACCGAATACCTTGGTATCTTCCGTAAACACCGTGTCTTCGGTCACCGCGTTGCCGCTCGCATCCACCCAGCCGTCGAAGGGCCAGCCTTTTGCGTGGACTCCCTTGGGAAGGTAGGGCAGTTTTCCGTCCTCGTCCGTCGTCAGCAGGGCCACGTCGCCATAGCCCCAGCCGTTCCCCCTGTTTTCCGTATAGAAGCGGACCTTGAAGCCCCACTTCGCCGTCAGTTCGGTGTCCGCCGTGAAGACGGTATCCCCGGTCACCTTTTTCCCGTCAGCCGTATACCAGCCCAGGGCGGGATTCCCGTTGTATGCCTTCCCGATGGCCGGCAGGGCCGCGAGTTTACCGCTCCCGTCGGTCCAGGCCGCCCGGTACTCCGGCTGAGCATAGCTGGAGAAGGAGATTTTGTATCCCTCAACCCATTTGGCATGGATCGTGGTGTCGGCGGTAAAGACCGTTTCCTTCGTCACCGGTTTCTCGTCTTCCGTAAACCAGCCGAGGAAGCTCCGCCGTTCCAGTCCGTTCCCGGACCACTGCGGCACCGGGATCACTTCCAGCGTGCCGTCTTCCTTCACCGGGAGTACGTCCGGCGTCACCCGGCTGGTATACTGGCCGTACTTGCGTACGTCCAGGTGCACCTGAATGCCGGTGTACGGCTCCACCTTGGCCCAGACCCGCGAATCCCTTGTAAAGACCGTGTCGGCCGTCAGCGGCACTGCGTGCCTTTTGTCCGTATACCATTCGATGAAAAGCCGGTTGCGCGAGAGGCCTCCGGGAATGTATTCCAGCGTGCCGTCTTCCCGGGTCCGCAGCTTGTTCCGGGGCAGCTGGTTGCCGTCCCCGTCGAAGGCGACGGCGTCCGCAAACGTGATCGTGGCGCCCGGGTCACTCCACCGCGCATAGAGCACGGTATCGCCGGTCATCAGGATCTTGCTCGCCTTTTCTCCGCCCTCTTCCTGCGTGTACCAGCCGAGGAACTGCCGTCCGCCGCCGTTGTCCGGCTTGCCTGCGAACGAAGTGAGCCACTTTCCGGAGGGATAGGCGTTGTTTCGGATGATGCAGCCCCGGCTCATATAGGTCAGGTTCGCCTTGCTTGCAGAGCCCCATACAGCCTGCAGCGTCGCTTCTCCCGTGAAGACGGTGTCGGCCGTCACCTTTTCCAGCGTCGCCTTGTTCCGCCATCCCATGAACTTCAGGTCTCTTTCCTTCTCGACGGTCGGTTCCGGCAGGTCCCGGATCTTTCCGTCCTCGCCGGTCTGCACCGTGGACGGGAGGGTACGGGAATGATTGTCTTCCTCAAAGGAGATCGTGTAAACGCCGGGCGTCGGCGGGACCGACTCCTTCCCCTCGATCCGGCCCCAGTGGGCCCAGACGTTGGTATCCTGCGTGAACACCGTGTCCTGTGTAACCCTGTAGCCGCCGTAGGGATGCGTATACCAGCCCATGAAGACCAGGCCGGTACGGTAGCAGGAGCGAAGCTCCTTCGTCAGCTTGCCGTTCTGGTCGGTCTGCCAGACATAGAGCTGCTTGCCGCCCTTCCGGGCGTAGAAGGCGATGTCGTACACCCCCGGCCTTCCGTCAGCGGCTGCCGCTGCGCATATCAGGAGCAGCAGCACCAGTGCGGTCAGCCCGGCCAGCATTTTCTTTCCCCTGTTCACGTCGTAAGCCTCCTTTGTTGATTACTGTTCTTCCGTCGCTTTCGGTTCTTCGCTGTCCGTTTTTGTTTCTTCCGCATTCAGCGGCTCATCGGGTGTCTCTTCTTCCTTTTCGGCGCGGCATACGCCCACCACCGTGCTGCCTTCCGCCAGCCGCATGATCCGTACGCCCTGTGTGGAGCGGCCGCACAGGCGTACATCCGCCGCCCGCGCCCGGATGATCGTGCCGTCGTCCGTAATCAGCAGGATGTCCTCATCCTCGTGCACGAACATCAGCGCGGCCAGGTCGCCGGTCTTCTCCGTCAGCTGCATGGCCTTGATGCCCATGCCGCCGCGGCCCTGCTCCCGGTATTCGTCCGGTTCGGTCCGCTTGCCGTAGCCCAGCGTTGTGATCGCCAGAACCGTGGTCTCCGGTTCCACCGCTGCAATGTCGATGACTTCATCGCCCTCGGCGATCCGCATGGAGCGTACGCCGATGGAGTTGCGGCCCACGTTGCGGACGTGCCGCTCATTGAAGCGGATGCACTTGCCCTTGCGGGTGGAGACCAGCATCTCGTCGTCCCCGTTGCTCAGCCGCACGCCGATCAGCTCGTCACCCTCCCTCAGGGCAATCGCGATCAGGCCGTTCTTCCGCAGGTTGCGGAATTCCTCCAGTGCGGTCTTCTTGATCATACCGTTGCGGGTCGCCATCACCAGGTTGTGCTCCTGCTCCGTCTCCTTCGGCATCGGCAGCATGGTCGAAACCTTTTCGCCGCCGGCGATCTGCAGCAGGTTGATAATCGCCGTCCCGCGGGCCTGCCGGCCTGCCTCGGGGATCTGGTAGCACTTCAGGCTGTACACGCGGCCCATGTTCGTGAAGAACATGATCTCCTGGTGTGTGCTGACCACGAACATCTGGGTCGTGTAGTCCGTATCCTTCACGTTCATGCCGCTCACGCCGCGGCCGCCGCGGTGCTGCGCCCGGTAGACCGAGCTCGCCACACGCTTCACATAGCCGTCGTGGGTCAGCGTGACCACCATATTCTCTTCCTGGATCAGGTCTTCAATGTCGATGTCGTCTTCCGCGATCGTCAGCTCGCTCCGCCGTTCGTCGCCGAACTTGTCCCGGATCTCGCTGATCTCGGTCTTGATCACGTCCATCAGCAGGTGCTCGTCCGCCAGGATCGCGGTCAGGCGCTCGATGGTCTTTTCCAGCTCCTGATACTCTTCCTGGAGTTTTTCCCGTTCCAGTCCGGTCAGGCGGCCCAGGCGCATGTCCAGGATCGCCTGTGCCTGCCGGTCTGAAAACTCAAAGCGCAGCATCAGCGCTTCCTTGGCGGTGGCGGTGTCCTTGCTGGCCCGGATGATGGCCACGATCTCGTCGATGTGGTCCAGCGCCTTCAGCAGGCCTTCCAGGATATGGGCCCGGCTCTGGGCTTTGTCCAGCTCGAACTTCGTCCGGCGGGTCACCACGTCCTTCTGGTGCTCCAGATAGTAATAGATCATCTCCCGCAGGTTCAGCACCCGCGGCTTGCCGTTCACCAGCGCCAGCATGTTCGCCCCGAAGTTTTCCTGCATCGGGGTATGCTTGTAGAGCATGTTCAGCACGACCTGCGGCTGCACATCCTTCTTCAGGTCGATCACGATGCGCATGCCCTGGCGATCGTTGGATTCGTCACGGATGTCGCTGATGCCCTCGATCTTCTTTTCATGCACCAGGTCGGCGATCTTCTTGACCAGCACCGACTTGTTCACCTGGTAGGGGATCTCCGTCACGATGATCCGGCTGCGGCCTCCGCCGATCTCCTCGGTATTGGTCCGCGCCCGGACCGTGATCCGGCCGTGCCCGGTCTGGTAGGCCTCCCGGATGCCGCTGCGGCCCATGATGAGGCCGCCTGTGGGAAAGTCCGGCCCTTTGATGTACTGCATCAGGTCTTCGACCGTGCATTCCGGGTTGTCGATCATGCAGATAACGCCGTTGATGACCTCGGTCAGGTTGTGCGGCGGAATGTTCGTCGCCATGCCGACGGCGATGCCATTCGAGCCGTTCACCAGCAGGTTCGGGAAACGTGCCGGCAGCACGGAGGGCTGCTGCAGGGTCTCGTCGAAGTTCGGGTAGAAGTCGACCGTATCCTTGTCGATCCCGTCCAGCAGATGCATCGTCAGCTTCTGCAGGCGGGCTTCGGTGTACCGCATCGCGGCGGCGCCGTCGCCGTCCACGGAGCCGAAGTTGCCCTGGCCCTCGATCAGCGGATAGCGGATGTTGAAGGGCTGGGCCAGGCGGACCATGGCGTCGTACACGGAGGAGTCGCCGTGCGGATGGAATTTACCCAGCACGTCGCCGACTACGCGGGCGCTCTTGCGGGTCGGTTTGTCGGGCGTCATGCCCAGTTCCTCGGACATATCGTACAGGATCCGCCGGTGGACCGGCTTCAGTCCGTCCCGGACGTCCGGAAGCGCCCGGTCCACGATCACCGCCATGGCATAGGCGATGAAGCTCTTTTTCATTTCCTGTTCCAGATTTACGGGAATCAGCTTGTCTTGAATCATTTCTCATTCCTCATCAAACATCAAGATCTTTGACCAGGTCGCTGTTCTCCTGAATGAACAGCTTCCGGGGCTCCACCTGGTCCCCCATCAGCAGCGTGAACAGCCGGTCCGCCTCCATGGCGTCCTCCGGCGTGATCTGCATCATCATGCGGGTTTCCGGATTCATCGTGGTATCCCACAGCTGCTGGGCGCTCATCTCGCCCAGGCCTTTATAGCGCTGGATCTCCGGCTTCGGATCCCGGCCGATCTCATCCAGCACTCTGTTCAGTTCGTCGTCGTCGTACACGTACCGGGATGTCTTCCCCTTGGTCACCTTGTACAGGGGCGGCATCGCGGCGTACACATAGCCCTTCTCGACCAGCGGCCGCATGAACCGGTAGAAGAACGTCAGCAGCAGAATCCGGATATGCGCGCCGTCCACGTCGGCATCCGTCATGCACACGATCCGGTGATACCGCAGCTTGCTCTCGTCAAACTGGTCACCGAAGCCGCAGCCGAACGCTGTGATCATCGCGCGGATCTCCGCGTTTTCCAGCGCCCGGTCCAGCCGCACCTTCTCCACGTTCAGGATCTTGCCGCGCAGCGGCAGGATCGCCTGCGTCTTGCTGTCGCGGCCGCCCTTGGCGCTGCCGCCGGCGGAGTCGCCCTCCACCATGAAGATCTCGCACTTGGCGGGATCGCGTTCCGAGCAGTCCGCCAGTTTCCCGGGCAGGGAGGCGCTTTCCAGCACGGTCTTCCGCCGGGTGGCATCCCGGGCCTTCCGGGCCGCTTCACGGGCCCTCTGCGCGTCCACACAGCGGCTCACGATGGCCTTGGCGACCGTGGGGTTCTCCTCCAGGTAGGTCGTCAGCTCTTCCGTCACCAGGCTGTCCACCACGCCGCGAACCTGGCCGGAGCCGAGCTTCGACTTGGTCTGACTCTCGAACTGCGGATCCTCCATCTTGATGGAGACGATCGCCGTCAAGCTCTCCCGCACGTCCTCGCCCTTGAGGTTCGGCTCGTTATCCTTGAGGATCTTGTACCGCCGGCCGTAGTCGTTGATCGCCCGGGTCAGGGCCGTGTTGAAGCCCTGCAGGTGCGTGCCGCCGTCCGGCGTGGCGATGTTGTTGGCGAAGGTGTATACGTTCTCCGCGTAGGAGTCGTTGTACTGCATGGCCATCTCGACCAGGATCCCGTCCTTGATGCCTTCGGTGTAGATGGGCTCCGGGAACAGCACCTGCTTGTGCTTGTTCAGGTACTTGACGAACTCCTTCAGGCCGCCTTCGAAGCAGAAGTCGTTCTCCTTCGGTTCCTCGCCCCGCTCGTCCCGGAAGACGATCCGCACGCCCTTGTTCAGGAACGCCATCTCCCGCAGGCGGTTGCGCAGTACGTCGTACTCGAACTCGCCGGTCTCAAAGATTCCCTCGGGATTGTCCTCGCCCTTCACGTCCGGCCAGAATTGGATGGTTGTGCCGGTGCGGTCGGTCGTGCCGATCACCTTCAGGTCGTAGATGTATTTGCCCCGTTCATACTCCTGCTGGTAGATCTGGCCGTTCTGGTACACCGTCACGGTGAAATGCCGGCTCAACGCGTTCACCACGCTGGCGCCGACGCCGTGCAGGCCGCCGGAAACCTTGTATCCCCCGCCGCCGAATTTGCCGCCGGCGTGCAGGATCGTCAGGCAGACTTCCACCGCCGGGCGATGCATCTTCGGATGCAGGCCGACCGGGAAGCCGCGCCCGTCGTCCATGACCGTCACGGAGCCGTCCTGGTTCAGCGTGATGTTGATCTGGTGGCAGAAGCCGGCCAGCGCCTCGTCCACGGAGTTGTCCACGATTTCATACACCAGGTGATGCAGACCCCTCGCGTCTGTCGAGCCGATATACATGCCCGGGCGTTTCCGCACGGCTTCCAGGCCCTCCAGGACCTGGATCTGCTCCTCGCCGTAGTCGGTGGTCACAGCGGTCACCTGTTCCATTTCGAGATCCATTCCTTCAGTCATTTCGCACCTCATATCCTGTCTCTTTCGCGTGCTTCGGAAAACCTGTCTTATCAGGGCGGTTTCATACCGTTTCTGAAATCCCTGAACCCCTTGAAAAATCAAGCGTTCCAAACCAGTTTATTATATCACTTTTTACCCCTGAAAGAAAGGATTTTTCGAAATTTTCTTTCCTATATATATGGAAAAACCGATTCCCGTCACAAAAACACCGGACAGACTGTTTTCTCCGCCCGGCTCCTGAGAAGAGAACCGTCCCCTCCGCCGTGATACTTGCTTTTTTTCCCCCGGTGCTATAGAATAAATTTGTATACGTTAACCCCCTGAATCGCCGAAGGAGGCTTACCATGGAACAGAACTACGTCTTCATGACCGACAGCGACAGCGACCTGCCCTTTCACCTGAAAGAGCAGTACGATATCCCCGTCGTCTACATGCCCTACGCGCTGGACGGCAAGGAGTATTTTGATGATCTGGGCCAGATGCTGGATCACAAGACTTATTACGATATGATGCGCAACGGCGCCGTCCCGGTGACCTCCGCCCTGAACGAGGCCACCTACCTGGATTATTTTGAACCCATCCTGAAGGAAAAGGACCTTCTCTTCGTCGCCTTCTCCAGTAAGCTGAGCAGCACCATCCAGGCCGTCTACAGTGCCCGGGAAAAGCTTCTGGAAAAGTATCCGGAGCGGAAGTTCACCGTCGTGGATACGCTGCGCATCTCCGGCCCCATGACCCTGCTGGTCCTCAAGGCTCACGAGATGTACCGTGCCGGAAAGTCCATGGAAGAGGTCGCCGGTTGGCTGGAAGCCAACAAGCTCCGCGCCCAGGCGTACTTCATCGTGGATGACCTGAAGTATCTCAAACGCGGCGGCCGGATCTCCGCTGCCGCTGCCACCGTCGGCACCATGCTGGACCTCAAGCCCATCATCATGGAATCCGCGGACGGCACCCTGACCTCCAACGACAAAATCCGCGGTCGGAAAAAGGCCATGGCCTTTATCGTCGATAAAATGATGGAGTTCACTCCCGATCCCGGGGAGAGCCCCATCATCGTGCTGAACGCCGACAGCCGTGAGGATGCCGAGCGTGTGAAGAGCCTGGTCGAGCAGAAGCTCCCCGGTGCCAATGTCCTGATTGAGAACGTCGGCCCCGTCATCGGCGCCCACGCCGGCCCCGGAACCATCGCCCTGTGCTTCATCGGCACCCTGCCTCTCGCATAAACTGCATACAATATTTCAGGCGGCGCAGTCCTGCGCCGCCTGTTTATTATTCTTCACTGAAGGAACCCATTGATGATCTGTTCTTCCGCTTCCGCAGCGGTCATCCCCAGGGTCATCAGCTTGATCAGCTGTTCCCCGGCGATCTTGCCGATCGCAGCCTCATGGACCAGCGCCGCGTCCACATCGTTCGCCTCCAGCCCCGGCACGGCCAGGATCCGCCCTTCATCCATGATGATGCTGTCGCACTCCGTGTGCCCGTGGCAGGCGGCATTGCCCACGATCTTCGCGTCAAACTTCTGGAAGGACCGGTCCCTCGCCACCGAGCGGGAAACCACGTCCGCGCTGGAATCCGCGCCGTTCAGCTTCACCACGTAGGTGCTGATCGCCCGTTGATCCCCGTGGGTCATCAGGCGCTCCCGCACCACCAGCTTCGCCCCGGCAGCCAGCTCTGCGGTCGTGGTTCGCTCGGTATCGTCCACGCCCTTGATCTGGACCATCTCCATCTCGGCATAGCTGCCCTCTTCCATGTACACTTCCGTCCCCGGGTTCAGGATCCGTTTCCCGCTGCCGTCCCCGGAGCCATAGTGCTTCTCGACGTATTTCACCTTCGCGTTCTTCCCGACAAAGAAGCGATGGATGCCGTCGTGCTGGCTGTCCTGGTTCCCGCAGTTGTCGATGCCGCATCCGGCCACGATCACCACGTCCGCGCCTTCGCCGATGAAGAAGTCGTTGTAGACCACTTCCTTCAGCCCGCTCTGGGTCATCACGACGGGGATGTGCACACTCTCATTCTTCGTTCCCGGCTTGATCCGGATCTCGAGCCCGCTCACATCCTCCTTGGACACGATCTCGATGTTCGCGGTCGACTGCCGCCCGGCCGACGCGCTGTTGGAGCGGATGTTGTAGGCTCCTTCCGGCACCTCGTGGAGGTCCGCCACTTCCCGAAGCAGCCGCTTCTGGATCTCGTCCAGCTTCAGCATCAGGCATCGCCTCCCTTCTCCGCACTTCCGGCCCATCCTTCACACATGACGTCCGTCTCGGCTTTGATCAGCTGGGGATAGACGTCCGCCCTGGCGCCATGGTTCACGACCCGGCCGTCCCGCAGCACGATGATCTCGTCCGCGATGCTGAGAATCCGCTCCTGGTGGGAGATGATCAGGATAGAGCTGTCCTGGATATCCCCGCGCAGTTTCCGGAACACCTCGATCAGGTTCCGGAAGCTCCACAGATCGATCCCCGCTTCCGGCTCGTCAAAGACAAACAGCGCAGCTTTCCGCGCCAGCACCGTCGCGATCTCGATCCGTTTCAGTTCGCCGCCCGACAGGCTGGCGTTCACTTCCCGGTCCACATAATCCCGGGCGCACAGGCCCACGGAGGAGAGGTACTGGCACGCGTCGGAAACCGACAGCGTCTTCCCGGCCGCAATGCGGATCAGGTCCAGTACCCGGATGCCCTTGAAACGTACCGGCTGCTGGAAGGCATAGGCAATGCCCAGACCGGCCCGTTCCGTGATGCCAAGCCCCGTAATATCCTGTCCGTTGAAAAAGATCTGTCCGCCAGTCGGCTTCTCGATCCCCGCGATCAGTTTGGCCAGCGTCGACTTGCCGCCGCCGTTCGGCCCGGTCACGACCACCAGCTTCCGGTCCGGGATTGTCAGGCTGACATCGCGGATGATCTCTTTGTCCTTTCCTTCCGCATCCACCTGGAAGGAGATATTCTTAAGCTCTAACATTTAGTCTCCCTGATACATAATTGATTTGAATTTTCGCCGAAAGGGATCCGGGCGGTGCCGCGTGCAAATCAGCGTGCGATTCTTTGCGGAAAGCCCCTTTAACAGTAAAACTTCCTGATATACCCGTCCAGGTTTCCCCATTCGCTGACGATGATCTTCGTGATCTTCAGCTGATCCATCACGCCCAGCAGGATGCAGATCCCGTGCACCACGATATCCGCCCGCCCGGGTTGCAGCCCCGGCAGTTGCTTCCGCTCCTCCAGGCTCATCTCAGCCAGCTTCTCGCCGATCTCCTGGATCTCCCACCGGGCGATCTCCGTTCCGTGCATGTTCGTCCGGTCAGTCCAGGACACTCCGCGCGCCATCGCCGCCAGCGTGGTGAATGTCCCGCCGGTCCCGACCCAGGTCTTCGGGATCTCGATCCCGTCGAACGCGCCAAGGTGCTCTTTCAGGATCTCTCCCGCCGCCCGCTGGACCGGGATCATGTCCTCCTTCCGGTCAATGCGCAGCTTCTGGTACAGCCTCACAGCGCCCATCTGGCAGGAGAAGGATGCTTCAATGCCCTCCCGGGTCCCAATGGCAAACTCCGTGCTGCCGCCGCCGATGTCGACCACTCCGCAGCGCTCATCCTTTACCGCGGCGGAAGCGCCCAGGAAGCTCAGCTCCGCTTCCTCGTTTCCGGGCAGGATCTGTGGCTCCGTCTCCGCGGCTTCCGCGACCGCCCGGATGAATTCCTCCCCGTTCGCGGCGTCTCTTGCCGCGCTGGTGGCGAAGACACCCAGCTTCTCTGCCCTCTGGTGCCGGACCTCGGATGCCATCCGGGCCACAGCCGCCACCGTCTTGTCCATGCTTTCCCGGCTCAGGTTTCCCCGTTCGTCCAACCCGGCAAACAGGCGCGTCCCTTCCCGGTCCCGCCACAGGCAGGTGAATCCGTCTTCCCCCGTCTCTGCCAGCAGGCACCTGACTGAATTGGATCCGATCCCGATCACAGCAGCTTTCATGGCGAACCTCCTCAGTTGCTCATCTCGTCCATGAGGATCTGCATTTCCTGGTCCGTATAGGCGTAGATCGCCTCCGGATTTGTGTATTCAAAACGGATTGCATCCTTTTTGACATAAGAGTATTTCCTGACCGCGTTGGCCATGATGTATTCATCCGTCCCCGCCAGGTTCAGTTTGTTCAGCAGCTCCTTATTCTCTTCCTCCAGCCGGGTCAGCTGGACGCGGAGCTCCTGCTGCTTCTGCCTCTGCTCATCGGCGCTGTTCTTCAGGATCGTGTGGAGGACGAAAAAGACGGTCAGAACGATCACGAGGATCAGCAAAAATCCTTTAAACGTCATCGTCCGGTTCATTTTTTCACCTCCTTAACCTATATATTTTCGATCTCTCTCCCTTTATTTCCTTCTGTATCATTACGGTAAGCGCCAAACAAAAATACTGACCGAAGGGGTGCGCGTGCGGATCAGCGTGCGTTTCCTTGCGAAAAGCTCCCCTGATTCTCAGAACATACTGATCTGATTGCTCTCGCTCAGTCCCTGCAGCGCCCCGTGGCTCCGCAGGATCTCGATCACCGACGATCCGGCCTTCCCTCGCTTCTGCAGGTCCTCGATGCTCAGGAATTCTCCGTCCTTCCGCGCTTCCGCGATCGGGATCGCCGCGCTCTCTCCCAGCCCGGGCAGGCTGATGAACGGGCAGCGGATGTTTCCGTCCTCGATCAGGAACTTCTTCACGTCGCTCTTGTACAGGTCCACCGGCAGGAACCGGATCCCGCGCATGTTCATCTCCAGCACCAGCTCCAGGCAGGTCGCGATGTCCTTGTCCCGCGCAGTCGGCGCGTCCATGTTCCGGATCTCGTTGATCTTCTTCCGTGCTTCCTCCGGGGACAGGATCATCGTCGTCGCGTCGAAGCCGTCCCCGCGGACCGTGAAATATGCGCAGTAGTAAGCCAGCGGCTCGTGCAGCTTGAACCATGCCACCCGCAGGCTCATCGTCACATAGGCCACCGCGTGTCCCTTCGGGAACATGTACTTGATCTTCTTGCAGCTGTCCATGAACCAGTCCGGCACCTGCTGATCGATCATGGCCTGTTCCATCTCCGGCTTCAGGCCTTTGCCCTTGCGCACGCTTTCCATCGTCGTAAAGGCCAGCTTCGGCTTCACGCCCTTGTCGATCAGGTAGTTCATGATGTCGTCGCGGCAGCAGACGCATTCACTCAGCGTGGCCGTCCCGTTCGCGATGATCTCCTGCGCGTTCCCCAGCCATACGTCCGTTCCGTGGCTCAGGCCGGAAATCCGCAGCAGTTCCTCCATCGTGTGGGGCTTTGTTTCCTCCAGCATGCCCCGCACAAAGCCCGTGCCGAATTCCGGCACGCCGTATGTCCCCGTATTGCACAGGATCTCCTCCGGGGTCACGCCCAGCGCCTCCGGGGAGGTGAAGAGGCTCCGCACGCCCGGATCATCCAGCGGCACATCACGGAAGTTGATCCCCGTCAGCGCCTCCAGCTCGTGCATCATCGTCGGGTCGTCGTGCCCCAGACAGTCCAGCTTCACCAGGATATCGTGCATGCTGTTGAAGTCGAAGTGGGTCGTGGTGAAGTCGCTTTCCAGGTCGTCCGCCGGGTGCTGTACCGCGGTAAAGTCGTAGATCTCGTATTCCAGCGGCACCACGACCATCCCGCCCGGATGCTGACCGGTCGTCCGCTTCACGCCTGTGCAGGTCAGGCTCAGCCTTTCCTTCTCCGTATTGCCGGCCTGGATGCCCCGTTCCTCAAGGTACTTCATCGCGTATCCGTAGGCCGTCTTGTCCGCCAGTCCGGAAATCGTGCCTGCCCGGAACACATGGTCGTGCCCGAACAGCTCTTCCACATAGTGGTGCGCCCGGTTCTGGTATTCGCCCGAGAAGTTCAGGTCGATATCCGGCACCTTGTCTCCCTCGAATCCCAGGAACACCTCGAAAGGAATGTCGAACCCGTCCTTTTCCAGCTTCTTCCCGCACTTGGGGCAGTCCCTGTCCGGCAGGTCCACGCCGACGTGGTACTTGCTCTTGTCCACGTCGAAAAAGCCCTTGTGGCAGTGCGTACAGCGGTAGTGGGGCGGCAGGGCGTTCACCTCGGTGATGCCGCACATCCGTGCGACCAGGCTGCTGCCGACGCTGCCGCGGCTGCCTACCAGATAGCCGTCCTCCAGCGACCGGGAGACCAGCTTCTGGGCGATCGCGTACAGGGTGCAGTAGCCGTAGCCCACGATGGACTTCAGCTCTTTTTTCAGCCGCGCCTCGACGATCTCCGGCAGCGGAGATCCGTACATCTCCTCCGCCTCGTCCCAGGTCATCTGCTGGATCATGTCCTCCGCGTCGTCCCAGTACGGCTGGAAGGTATCCTCCCCCTTCGGATGCACCGGGAACAGTTTCATTTCCTCCACCTGTTCCGCGATCTTCCTCGGGTTGTCGATCACGATTTCCTTTGCCTTTTCGGGCCCCAGGTAGGCGAACTCCTCCAGCATCTCGTCCGTCGTCTTGAAGTAGAGCGGCGGCTGCAGGTCCGCGTCGCTGTATTTCATTCCCGCCTGGATGATCGCCCGGCCGATGGCGTCCTTCGGATCCAGGAAGTGCACGTCACCCGTAGCGACCACCGGGATCCCCATCTCGTCGCCGAGCTCCACGATGGTCCTGTTCAGCTCCCTCAGCTCGTCCTCGGATGCTGCCTGCCCTTCGCGGATCAGGAACGCGTTGTTCCCCACCGGCTGGACCTCCAGGTAGTCGTAGAAGGAGGCGATCTCCCTCAGTTTCTCGCGGTCCGCCCGCGCCAGCACCGCGCGGAACAGTTCCCCCGCCTCGCATGCGCTGCCAATGATCAGCCCTTCCCGGTATTTCCGGATCAGAAACCGGGGCATGTGCGGCACCCGCTTGAAATAATCCAGATGCCCGGCGGACACCAACCGGTTCAGGTTCACCAGCCCGGTCCGGTTCCTGGCCAGCAGAATGATGTGCCGGCTTTCCCCGATCGCGCCGCCCTTGAGCACCGCGTCCAGGTCCTTCAGGCTCTTCGCCTCCTGAAACCGCTCCCGTGTCTCTTCGTTCATCCGCTTCAGGCAGTGGGCTGTCGCCGTGGCGTCGTGCACCGCCCGGTGCGCGTTCTTCAGGCTCACGCCCAGGTGCTTGCATACGGCCCCGAGCTTGTGGCTCTTCAGTTCCGGATACAGTTTCCGGGCATAGGCCAGCGTATCGATCACCGGACCGCTCCACGCCAGACCGATCCGTTTCAGCTCCGCCTGCAGCAGGCTCACGTCAAAGCCGGCGTTGTGCGCCGCGATCGGGTCCTTCCCGATGAACGCCAGCAGCTTCGGCAGCGCTTCCGCCGCCTTCGGCTGTCCCTGCAGCATCGCGTCTGAGATCCCGGTCAGCTCCGTGATCTTCTGTTCCAGGGGTTCTTCCGGATCCACCAGCTGCTCAAAGCTGTCCGTCACGATGCCGTTCTCAAGCCGTACCGCGCCGATCTCCGTGATCCGCGCCTTGCCGGTGTTCAGTCCCGTGCTCTCAAAGTCCAGCACTACCACCGGCCCGTCGTACGGGCGCTCGTCCGCTTCCCCGACAATTTGCTTTTCGTCGATCAGATAGCCTTCACACCCGGGGATCAGCTTAATCTTTCCCTTCGCCGCGCGGAACGCCGCCGGGAAGGCCTGCAGCACGCCGTGGTCCGTGATCGCCACCGCCGGATGGCCCCACTTCACTGCCCGGGCGATCAGATCCTCCGCGCTCGTCAGCGCGTCCATCGTGCTCATATTCGTATGCATGTGGAGCTCGACCCGCTTCTCCTCCGCGGTATCCTCGCGCTCCTCCTTTTCCGTTTCGACAAGATCGCGCACGGAGATGCTCAGTTCCCGGGCATAGCTGTCGTACAGGCATTCGCCCCGGAGCTTCACGCACATGCCCTTTTTGATCCGCTCCACCTTGTCCGTCACGGCTTTGCGCTCCTCGTCCGTGATCGGTGCCGGTTCCTCGTCCTTCCGGGCAAAGCCACGGGCGCGGTAGCGGAAAAAGATCTTGCACAAGATGGAACTGGTATAGTCCGTCACGCCGAAGGTGACAAGCACCATCTCGCCGCCCTTGAGCTCCTTCTGTTCCAGCTTGAAGATCTCGCCCTGGATCACGACCAGGCCGCTTTCCGCGTTCAGTTCCTTGATCTCCACCGGCCGGTCCGCGATGCTCCGGCCGATGATCGGCTTGCCGACCGGCGCCGCTTCCGGGTTGACCGGCAGATCCTTCTTTTCCTTCTTCTCCGCGGGTTTCCGGGGGTTCTTTTCCTTCTTTTCCGGCTTCCCGGCCTCGGCGGCGGGGATACCTGTCCCGTAGCGCTCCGCCATCTCTTCCGCGGTCACGGTCAGCGCGGTGTCCCGCCGCTGTTCCATTATCCGGCGGAGCCGCTCTTCCCGCGTGCCTTCCACCGTCAGCTCCACCCGGACCTTCGCCGCGAAGATCTCCCGGATGGCCGTCGCCAGCCGTGGACCCACGTTGCTCTGGTTCATGACCTGCAGGCTGATCTCGTCCGGGAATACCAGCGTCAGCAAGCCGTCTTCCTCATGCTCGCCGATTGGTGCCGCACCGCTGCCCAGCTGGTTCTTCTCGATCTGCCAGCTGATGTGCCCGATCCAGGCCTTGGCGACCGGATAGTTCCTCCGCAGGAAATCATCCAGCACCTGCCGGTAGGGCGCCGGATCCTCCAGGAAAGCCGCCTTCAGCTCAGGCGACGTCACCCGCACGGCCAGCGGCCGCCCGGGGAACATCTCCCGCAGCACTTTCTCCAGCTTCAGGAATTGGTTTTCCCCTGCCAGCACCGTACTCTCAAAGGTGATATAGGTCTTTTGCAGAGATTTGACATAGGTCACCCGCGGCGCTGACAGCTTCCCCGCCAGCTCCGGGAGTTCCCGCGCGATCCGCGCCATCAGATCTTCGTAACTCATACCTGTCCCGTGTCATCTCGGCCAGGGCCGCCGGGCCGCGTGGAGAGATCTCCTCATCTCACTTCTCTGCCAGTATCTTTCTTACTTCTTCGATCAGGATTCCGGCTAAATCCCCCTGGACTTTTCTGGGCTCTTTTCCCTTCACGAAAAGAGCCCCGCCGTCTTTTCCGCCCGCGATCCCGACGTCAGCCTCTTTTCCTTCGCCGAGCCCGTTGACGATGCATCCCATCACCGCGACCTTCAGCGGCACCGTCACGTCGGAAAGCTCCGCCTCCACCCGTTTGGCGATCTCCGCCACCGGAATGCAGGTCCTTCCGCACGTCGGGCAGGCGATCAGCTGTACGCCCCGCGTCCGCAGGTTCAGCGCTCTCAGAATATCCCAGGCCGCCTTTGCCTCCGGCAGCGGATCTCCGCTCAGGCTGACCCGGATCGTATCGCCGATCCCGTCCGCCAGCAGCGCCCCGATGCCGATCGCGCTCTTCACGGTTCCCTGCCCGGGCAGTCCCGCTTCCGTCACGCCCAGGTGCAGCGGGTAGTCGCATTTTTCGTGCGCCAGCCGGTAGGCGTCGATCGTCAGCTTGACGTCGCTGCTCTTCATGCTCAGCACGATGTCGCAGAACCCGGCCTTTTCCAGCATCCGGGCATGTCCCAGCGCACTCTCCACCAGGCACTCGGCCGTCGGCCCGCCGTACTTCGCCAGCAGTTCCTTCTCCACCGATCCGCTGTTCACGCCGATCCGGATCGGAATGTGATGCGCTTTCGCGCAGTCCGCCAGCTCACGCACCCGCGCTTCCCCGCCGATGTTTCCGGGGTTGATCCGCAGCTTCGCGATCCCATTCTCCGCCGAGCGGATGGCCAGCTTGTAGTCGAAATGAATATCCGCCACCAGCGGCACCGGACTCTTCTCCGCCAGCGTTTTCACCGCTTCCGCGCAGGCCTCGTCGTAAACGCTCACCCGCACGATATCACAGCCCGCGTCGTGCAGTGCACAGATCTGCCGGAGCGTCGCTTCCGCGTCCCGCGTGTCCGTGTTCGTCATGCTCTGCACCAGCATCGGATTCCCGCCGCCCAGCAGCAGCCCGCCGACATTCACAGTCTTCGTCATGGCGATTCCTTCTTTCCCTCGTCCGTAACACCGCAATCCCGCGGCGTCTCATAATTCTGAATTATGAATTACGGATCAATTGAACAGCCTCATAATGTCTTTGAAAGTAAAGAATATCATTAAACCGAATAATAGCACCATTCCAACCAGATGAACCATCGCTTCCTTTTCCGGCGGAACCGGTTTCCGCCGGATCACCTCGATCAGGCCGAACACCAGCCGGCTCCCGTCCAGTCCGGGGATCGGCAGCAGGTTCATCAGGCCCAGGTTGATGGAGATCAGCACCAGCAGCTGTGTGAAGGCGCTGAACCCGCCTTCCTTCACTTCGCTCGATACGATGCTCACGATCCCGACCGGCCCGGATGCCTCATCCAGTCCTTTCCCCGTCGTCACCAGGTCCTTCAGCGCCCCGAGGATCGCTCCGGATGCGTTCACGCACAGCTCCCAGCTGTGCCGGAATCCGTCGAGGAAGGATACCGCCTGCTTCTCCGTCCGGTAGGTCCCGCCGATCGTCACGCCGATCCGCATCTTTTTCTCGGTTTCGTCCCATACCGGGCTCATTTCCATGTGCAGGGTTTCGTCTCCCCGTTTCACGGTCATCTGCAGCGGCTCATCCCCTGCCTTCCAGTCCTGGAGGGTGTCCAGCAGCGTATCCATCGTGCCGTCCAGCATATTCTTCCCGTTGATCTCCGTCACACGGTCCCCGGCCTGCATGCCGGCGGAATACGCCGGTCCGGCCGCCATGACCTCGGCGATGTACGGATCGATCCCCGTCGCGATGCTGATCCCGCTCACCCAGTAGAAGACTGCTGCCACCAGAAAGGCCAGCACGAAGTTCATCATCGGGCCCATCAGGATCACGAACAGCCGCTTCCATACGTTCTGCTTCGGAAACGCGCGGGGATCGTCCTTGCTCTTCCCGGTCGGGTCGTCCTCCCCGTAGAAGGCGCAGTATCCGCCGATCGGGATCGCCCGCACCGAGAAGGCTGTCTCATACTTCCGGCTCTTCCAGCCGATCAGCTTCGGCCCCATCCCGATGGCGAATTCCCTGACCTCGATCTTCATCGCCCGTGCCGCCAGGAAATGCCCGAATTCGTGAACCGTGATCAGGATCGCCAGCAGCAGGATCGCCAACAGTATATACACCTTAGTTTACCTCTCTTGCTCTCCGGTCGGCCTCCCAGATATCCTCGATGCAGTTTGCCGGCAGGCCGTCCAGTTTCTCCAGCGCACGCTCCACCCGCCGCGCGATCTCCCCGAAGGGGATCTCGTTCCGCAGGAAGGCCGCCACGGCTGCCTCGTTCGCTCCGTTGAACACCGTACAGGCGGCTCCGCCGGCCCGCAGGCAGGCCCGCGCCAGCTGCAGCGCCGGAAATTTTTCCTCGTCCGGTTTTTCAAACGTCAGGCTGCCCAGGGCAAACAGATCCGGCGCCTGAACCCCGGTCTCGATCCGCTCCGGAAATGACATCGCGTAGCCGATCGGCACCCGCATGTCCGGTTCGCCCAGCTGAGCCAGCACCGCGCCGTCCCGGAACACCACCGCGCTGTGGACGATGCTCTGGGGATGCACGACCACTTCGATCCGGTCTTCCGTCATGTCGAACAGCCACCGGGCTTCCATGATCTCCAGCCCTTTATTGAACATGCTCGCGCTGTCGATCGTGATCTTCGCGCCCATGTTCCAGTTCGGGTGTTTCAGGGCCTCCGCCGGCGTCGCCTTCTCGATCCGCTCCCGGTCCCAGGTCCGGAAGGGGCCTCCGCTCGCGGTCAGCAGCAGCTTCTCCGCCTTGTTTCCCCCGCCTGCCTGCAGGCACTGGAAGATCGCGCTGTGTTCGCTGTCCACCGGCAGCAGGGGCTTCCCCGCCTTCCTGGCCAGGTCCGTCACCAGGTGCCCGCCGGTCACCAGCGCTTCCTTGTTTGCCAGCAGCACCTGCCGTCCCGCCTGCAGCGCGTCCATCACACCCTGCAGCCCGGCGATCCCGACGATGCTCACCAGCACCATGTCCGCTTCGACCTCCGCGGCCGCGGCATGCAGGGCTTCATTTCCGCTCAGGAAACGGCAGAACTTCAGATCCGACGGGATCTCCGCCGGATCAAACCCTTCGGTCAGCCCGGCCATTTCCGGCCGGAACTCCCGCACCTGTTCAAACAGTTTTTCCTTGCTTCCCCGGGCGGTCAGTGCCGTCACCCGGTAGCGGTCGGGATGCCGCCGGCAGATGTCCAGCGCCTGTGTCCCGATGGATCCCGTCGATCCCAGAATCGCGATCGTCTTCATTTTATTCAGTCTTTCCCTCTCATACCGGCCGAAGGGATCGGGCGATGTCGCGTGCAAATCAACGTGCGAATCAACGTGCGAATCCCTGCGGAAAGCCCCCTGATCACTTGAACATCAGATAGCAGTACATCAATATCGCCATGAACAGCACACTGTCCAGCCGGTCCAGCATGCCCCCGTGTCCGGGGAACAGATTCGAGAAATCCTTCAGCCCGCTGTGGCGTTTCACCAGGCTGGCAAACAGATCCCCGATCTGCCCGATCACCCCGCCGAAGAATCCCAGCAGCAGGTAATGCCACCAGACCGGCAGCTTCGCCAGTGTCGGTTCGTTGCAGAACACATGGCTCAGCCCGAACACCGCCATCGCGGCGATCATGCTGCCCGCCAGCCCGCCGATGCTTCCGGCGATCGTCTTCTTCGGGCTCACCGCCGGGCATAACTTCGGCCCTCCGATGGCGCTGCCCGCGAACAGCGCAAAGATATCCCCCATCAGCGGCACCGCAAATGTCAGGCACAGCAGCACGACCTCCACCGCCTTCTGGTCCGGGATCAGGCTCAGCGCCACCAGGCTCAGCCCGGGCAGCGCGACCGTCAGCAGCGGCAGCGTGCTCATGCTCAGGTCTGTCAGTTCCGGTTCCTTCCGGAACAGCACCTGGATCACCATCGCGAACAGCGCCACGGCCAGCATGGGCACGATGGCCTTCACGCCGAAGAAATATGTCACCGGGATCGAGGCGCCCATCACCACCCACGTCGGCCAGGAGATCACCCGGTGCCCTCCGATGGTCAGCGCATGGTACTCCTCCCATACTGCGAAACAGATACACGTCAGTGTCGCCACTGCCATGCACCAGTTTGGCAGCCAGAGGTTGATCGCCAGGAAAGCGACCAGTGCCAGCCCCGTGATAAATCGTTGCTTCATAACTTAAACCTGCCTCCATCCGAAGGTTTCCAAAGGGCGTTCGGAAAAACCCCTTAACTTTATATATTTTACCCTTTTGGCCCCTTTTTTTCAAGCCAAATCGACCGAAACCGCCGCTCCCGCCGCACCGCGGATGACCGCCCGGGGACCGAAAAAAAGCCGCGGGCCGGTCGCCCGTGGCTTTGGGATTCGTCCGGATCATCTTCCCCCGAAGCGCCGGTTCCTGTGTGTAAAGGCTTCCAGAGCTTCGTCGTAGTCGTGTACCGTGAAGTCGGGCCACAGGATCGTCGGGAAGACGAATTCTGCATAGGCGTTCTGGTAGAGGAGGAAATTGCTCAGTCGCTGCTCTCCGCTCGTGCGGATCAGCAGGTCCACGTCCGGCTGGCCTTTGGTGTAGAGATGGTCGGAGATCGTCTGCTCCGTGATCTCCCCCTCGCGGATCGTCCCGTTCTTCACAAGCGTCGCGATCTCCCTCGCCGCCTTCACCAGTTCCGCCCGACCGCCGTAGTTGATGGCGATGTTCAGCTTCAGTCCGGTGTTTTTCCTCGTCCGGTTCTCCGCCTCGATCAGGGTCTCCCGCTGCTTCTCAGGCAGCGCGCCCTTGTCGCCGAGGATCAGGATGCGGACATTTTTCGCGTCCAGTTCGTCGATCTCGGAGTCAAAGAATTCCAGCATCAGCTGCATCAGCGCGGCTACTTCCTCCTCCGATCGGTTCCAGTTTTCCGTGGAGAAGGCATACAGGCTCAGCGCGCCGATCCCCAGGTCGTCCGTATGGCGGATGATCTCCCGCAGGGTTTCCGTCCCCTGCCGGTGGCCCTTCGATACGTTCAGCTTGTGCTTTTTAGCCCACCGGCCGTTCCCGTCCATGATGATGGCCACGTGTTTCGGCAGCTTTTCAAATTCATCCGATGTCCTGGGCGCCTTTTTCAGGGCCAGGCTCAGCGCAGTCTTCCATTTCATGTGTTTTTCCTTCCCGCCGCGGCTGCCTTCCGGCGTTGGTTTCCGCCCGGCTTCAACAGGGGTATTCTACCATATCTTTTCCGTTTTTGCATCGGGGACTTTCCGCCGCGGCCGGGGATTCCTGACGGGTGTTTTCCCTGTATTATCCGTTGAAATCCGCAAAAATGTCTGCTATAATACAGCCAAACGTTCGTTCATAATAACAGGAAGGTGGAGTGACATATGCAGGAAAAACTGTTCAACAAAGGTGATGTGATCTTCAATAAGGGGGAGACGGGAGATACTTTTTACCGGGTCATTGCCGGTTCGGTTGAGATCGTTGATGACGGGAAGCAGCTGGTCGTCCTGAATGAAGGCCAGTACTTCGGCGAGATGGCGATTCTGGAGGCCTATCCCCGCAGCGCTACCGCCATCGCCCTGGAAGACGGGACCAGGCTGGAGGAGATTTCCGAGTCCGATGCGAATAACTACTTCAGCGAGGAGCCGGAAAAGGTTCTCGGCTTCTTCTGCCACCTGAGTGACCGGCTTCGCGCCCTGACCAATGATTATAATGCGGCGGTTAACGCGCTGGAAAATATCAGCGGGAAGGAAGGCCAGCCCCGGGATAAAGGCCTCTTCGATAAGCTTGGCAAGGCGCTCGGCGGCCTCTTCAGCCGCAGTCCGAAAAATGAGATCAGCGCGGAGACCCGGAAGTTCATCGAATCGGCGGACTTTACCAAGGGCGCTTCCCTCTATGTCGAGGAATACGCTCCCGGCACCGTGATCTTCCGCGAAGGGGAGCCCGGCCGCTGCATGTATGCGATTCACTGGGGCACCGTCGGCATCTTCACCGGTTACGGCACCCCGCAGGAGACGAAGCTGACCGAGCTGACCACCAACCAGTTCTTCGGTGAAATGGGCATGATCCAGGGCGAGCCGCGCAGCGCGACCGCGGTCGTGCTGAATGACAAGGCCACGCTCGAGATGATCGGGCCCGATGACCTGGCGAAGCTCTTCCAGGAGAATCCTGTCAAGGTGGAGATGATCCTCAAGCATCTGTCCTACCGCCTCAGGAAGCTGACCCAGAGCTATACCGACGTCTGTGCAAAGCTCGCCGAAAAAGCCTGATCGCCTTTCAGATGATTAAACGGCTGCCCCGCGGGGCAGCCGTTTTTCTGTCGTCCTTTTTCACTTGCCTGTCAGCGCCGCTGTCCAGCCGGTTCCGTCCGGTGTATGGGTAAAGCAAAGGATCCAGAGCCCGTCTTCCTTTCCGACCACCTTGGCATAGACCTCGCCGCCCGCGTCGATCATGAGGTTGCTGAACTCAGCGATCTCCGCGTCCGTCTGCATCCGCGCGTGGCTGAAGTCGTCGGAAACGGCATGGATCCGGCAGCTGTACCGGTTGTCCAGGATGCGTTTGTGTTCGTCCAGCAGCTGGAACTCCCGTTCGGCCGCCGGTTCGACAGCCTTCCAGCACAGGCTTTTCTCCGTCTGCTTCAGCCTGTATTTTTCCCCGAGTCCGATCACGTCATAGATCATTTCGGACTCGCCGATCCCCTTGAGGGTCACGTTCAGGGTTCTGCGGATACTGACCGGCCGGCGGAGCAGCTTCTTGGTTTTCTCGGAGATCAGCACCTGCCCGCCCACGGTCTGCGCCTCGATTCTCCCGGCCAGGTTAACGTCCGGACCGATGCACCCGTACTTCATCTTGACGCTGGAGCCGATGTTGCCGGTCACCGTCCTGCCGGAATTGATCCCGATGCCCATCTCCAGGGCAGGATAACCGTTCGCGGCGTTCCATTCGTTGACCTCATCCATCGCGTTCTGCATCTCCAGCGCGCAGGCGACGGCATGCTCGGCGTGCCGGCTGTCCGTCCGCGGCGCGCCGAAGACCACGAAGATCCCGTCGCCGAGGAATTCGATCACGGTGCCGTGGTGCCGTTCAATGATCCCGACCATCACCTCGAAGTAATGGTTGAGCATGGTCACCTGCCGGCTCGCGCCCATGGATTTGCACATGGCGGAAAACCCGCGCAGGTCGCTCATCAGGATGGTCGTCCGGCGCATGGTGCCTCCCTGTTTTTCCCCCTCCGGCCGGTTCAGCACATAGTCCGCGATCTGTGTCGAGGTATAGCGCGTAAAGGCGGAAGTGACCCGGATCAGCTCCGTCAGATCGCTGATCACGGTGATGAAAAAACCGTTATCCGCCTTTACGAAGTTCACCCGCACCAGCAGCTGGTGGAGTCCTCCCTGGTTGTCCCGGAATGTGACGGCGGTGCTGTGCTGGTCCTTGCCGGTCTGGATCGCGTCGAGGAAGAGCTGGATCAGTTCGTCGTTCTCCTCCACGAGCGGGATCGCTTTCCAGATCTTCATGGAGGATTCGTAGTCCGGGGGCAGGCTCATGATCTGCTTCGCTGCCGGGTTGGCATAGCGGATCGTCCCCTGTTTTCCGGTGACGAAAACGGCGTCGTCCATGTTGTCGAAAACATAGTGGATCATCTGCATGCTCAGGTCGCTCAGCATGGCTCTTTCCTCTCTTCCGTTTCTGTCTGCAGGAACCGCAGGACCATTGTAATATCCTCGCACAGCGGCTCGCCGTGGAGGTCGGGCCGGGTGTATTCGATCACGATTTCCGCCCCCGGCGTCTCCCGGCGGATGAGGGGCAGCAGGCGGTCGTAATCAACGGTTCCGTCTCCCAGGCGCCGGTGCTGGTCGTGGATCCCGTCGTTGTTGTGCAGGTGGTATCCGCGGATTCGGTCCTTCAGGTCGTGCAGCAGCCGGGGGATATCCCATCCGTTTGCGTTCGCGTGTCCGATGTCGATCTGAACGTCAAATCCCCGCTCCAGGCACAGCGCCGTGAATTCTGCCTGGTCCGGCAGGATCGTCCTGTCCGTCGCCGTCCCGGTATTCTCCAGCCGCAGCGGCACATCCGGAAACAGATCGCCCAGTTCCTCCAGCCGCTCCAGGGCGATCTTCAGCATCCGTCCCTTTTCCCCGTCGGGCACCGGGCAGTTGTTCAGGTGCACCACCATCGAGGAAGGATGGAGGAGATCGGCGTATTTCCGGGTCAGCTGCAGGTGATACATGCTCTCCTGCCAGCCCGGGGTGCCCGGCAGCGCGGTGTGCTCCACGCCCCAGACCGGCTCGTGGAATGTCAGCGGGCCCTCCTGGAACAGGGACAGGTTCTGCTTCAGGTTCTCCTCCCACTCCGGAATATCGAACATCGGCAGCAGCTCAAACCCCAGCTCCGGCCCGAACCGTTCCCGGTAGACGGCCGCGGTTTCCAGCCGGCACCGGGGCAGTACGCAGGTGTCAATGTACAGGCGCATCCTGATTCTTCCTTCCCTGACGCAAAAACCCGCCTTGCGGCGGGTCCTGCCGTCCGAACCTTGTCAGACTTCCATGATCTCTTTTTCTTTTTTTGTGTAGATCTCGTCAACATCCTTAATGGCCTTGTCCGTGATCTTCTGCATATCCTCCTCCGCGTCCCGCTGGTCGTCCTCGGTGATCTCGCTGTTCTTCTTCAGCTTCTTGATCTGCTCGATCGCGTCGCGGCGGATGGAGCGGATCGCCACCTTGGTCTCCTCCGCGCCCTTGGACGCTACCTTGGTCAGCTCCTTGCGGCGCTCCTCGTTCAGTTCCGGGAACACCAGGCGGATGATCTTGCCGTCATTGGAGGGGTTCAGCCCCAGGTCGCTCTTCTGGATGGCCTTCTCCACCTGCGGGATCATCTTCGCTTCCCACGGAGCGATCACCAGCAGCCGCGGTTCGGGGGAGGAGATATTGCCGATCTGGTTGATGGGAGTCGGCGTCCCGTAATAATCTACCAGGATCCGGTCCAGCAGCTGCGGATTCGCCCGGCCGGCCCGCAGGCCCATCAGGTTCTGCTCATAAACCGCGCAGGATTTTTTCATTTTTTCTTTTGCGGTATCCAAAACATCCTGTAACATGTATGTTTCCCTCCTCGATTCGGTCTGACGTAGATTCTGCCGCTATTATACCGGTTTTTTCAGCCCTTGACAACAGGAAATCACGCGGTTTCGTGAAACCTCCGCGCCGTCCCCGGCAGCGGCCGGTTTATCCCGGCCCGCCCGCGTTTTCACGGATCTCCTTCCAGCTGAAGCATCGGCGGTAGTTGTCGTTCGGGAACCCGGCCCGCCGGTTCCACGGCCGGTCGAAGACCAGCACCTTCAGTTTCGGCAGGTGGTCGAAAAAGCGGAACGCATTCGGCGAATCCTCCACCGCGTAGTCGAAGGTCATCCGGAAGTAGTCGTCGGGCCGGAGGATGAAACGGCTTTCCGTCTGCCCGTTTCCCCTGCCGTACTTGTCCAGGTAGTACAGCCGGGCGTCCCGGAGCCCGTGCCGGTCGAGCCAGGCGCGGGATGCTTCATACGTGCTGAACGGGCGCCCGGTGATGATCGACACCTCGTGCCCGCTGCCGATCCATTCGCTGATCACCTCCGACGCCCCCGGCGTCTCCTCCAGGTCCGCGAGCAGCTCCGGCTCATGGCCCAGCAGCTCCGCATACTGCGCCTCCGTCAGGTCAAAGGAATCCCGGAGATTAAAGTGCTTCATCTCCTCGTAGGGCACCTGCTTCCCGAACAGTTCGGCGGCGAGCACGGCAAACGCCCTGCCGGTCTCGCACAGGCAGTCGTCAAAGTCGATGTAAAACTTCATCCCTGATCACCTGACCTTGGTCGTCTGTGCCGGGAAGGTTTTCTCCCCGGCGGCTGTTTCTCCTTATTTCCGGAACCAGATGAAATCGCAGAACGCGATGAAGGCGGCAAATACCGTGCCGAACACCAGCACGATCGTAAGTCCTGCCTTGACTGCGGCCCACTTGTAGGTGCGGAGTTCCTCTCGGGTCATCTGATAATGCTCTGCGCCTTCCTGCTCCGCCGTCCGCTTCTTCGGAACGTACCAGGGCATGCCTTCCACGTTCATGTTGACGACGGTCTCGCCGTCGTCCCCGGGGATCTCCCGCGGTTTCTTCCTGCCCACGTCAGCCGGCCTCTTTCTTTGCCGTTTCGGCAGCTTCCTTCTCTTTCGCCTTCGCCTCCGCCATCACCTGTTCAGCCCGGGCTTTCGCCTCCGCGTCGTCATACAGGTGGCAGGCGCAGAAGTGACCTTCCTCCGCCTCCAGCCACTCCGGCACGGCGTATCGGCAGACCTCCATGCATTCCCGGCAGCGGGTATGGAACTTGCAGCCTGAAGGCGGATTGGCCGGGCTGGGAATGCTGCCCTCCAGGATGATACGGTTGATCTTCGCCGCGGGATCCGGGATCGGAATGGCGGAAAACAGCGCCTTGGTATACGGGTTCATCGGGTTGGCGAAGATCTTTCCCGTCTCCGCGTATTCCACCATGCTGCCCAGGTACATCACGCCCACCGTGTCGGAGATATGCTCCACCACCGACAGGTCGTGGGAGATGAACAGGTAGGTCAGCCCGAAATCCTTCTGCAGCTTCCGCAGGAGGTTGATGATCTGCGCCTGGATCGATACGTCCAGCGCGGAGACCGGCTCGTCGCAGACAATGAAGTCCGGCGACAGCGCCAGGGCCCGCGCGATGCAGATGCGCTGCCGCTGGCCGCCCGAAAACTCATGGGGATAGCGCTCTTTGTAGTATTCCGGCAGGCCGCAGACCTCCATGACCCGGGTGATGTAGTCGTCAAACTCTTCCGGGGGTACGATATGGTGCTCCCGCACCGCCTCGCCGATGATCTCACCGATGGGCAGCCGCGGGGACAGGCTGGAATAGGGGTCCTGGAAGACGATCTGCATCCGCGGGCGCATCTTCCGCAGTTCCTCCTTGCTCAGGGAGAACACGTCCACACCCTCCAGCAGCACTTCGCCGGAGGTCTTTTCCAGCAGGCGCAGGATCGTGCGCCCGCAGGTGGATTTGCCGCAGCCGCTTTCGCCCACCAGGCCCATGGTCTCCCCGCGCCGGATTTTGAAGGAAACCCCGTCCACAGCCTTCACGTTGCCGACAGTCTTCTTGATGATGCCGGACTTGATCGGGAACCATTTTACGAGGTTTTTGACCTCAAGCACGTATTCGCTGTTCGCGGCGGGTTCTTTTTTCATCTCTTCCATGTCAGAGCTCCTCCACGTTCACAGATTTCGGATTGCCCAGCACGGTGCCGCTGTCGATGTAACGGTAGCAGGAGACCACATGGGTATCGCTGATCCGGATCTCCGGTGGGTAGGCGCCGCTGCAGCCTTCGCAGTGCATCTCGCACCGGTCCCGGAAATAGCAGTAGTCCGGCATCTCCACGGGGTTCGGGACGTTGCCGGGGATGTTGTACAGCTCCTCGACCTTCTTCCCGACCACCGGCTTGGAGTTCATCAGGCCGATCGTGTAGGGATGCGACGGATGGTGGAAGATATCCTCGGTCGTACCCTTTTCCACCACGCGCCCGGCATACATGACCACGACGTAATCCGCCATGCCGGCCACCACGCCCAGGTCGTGGGTGATCAGCATGATCGAGGAGTTCAGCTTTTCCTTCAGGTTCTCCAGCAGGTCCAGGATCTGGGCCTGGATCGTCACGTCCAGCGCGGTGGTCGGCTCATCCGCGATGATCAGCTGGGGATTGCATGCCAGCGCGATCGCGATGCAGATGCGCTGCCTCATACCGCCTGACAGCTCATGGGGATACATGTCGTACACGCCTTCCTTGTTGGCGATGCCGACAAGCTCCAGCATGTTCAGTACGCGTTCCTTCTTTTCTTCCCCGGTCATCTCGGGATAGTGCAGGTCCAGCACTTCCGTCACCTGTTCGCCGATCCGGAAGACCGGGTTCAGCGCGGTCATGGGCTCCTGAAAGATCATCGAGATGCGGTTTCCGCGGATCTTTTCCATGATCGCGTTCGGCGTATTGACGATGTTGTAGGCCGTGCCGTCCATCCGGTTGAAGCGGATCTCGCCGCCGACCGTCTGCCCGCTCGGCCGCTGGAGCAGCTGCATCAGGCTCAGGCTGGTCACGGACTTGCCGCAGCCGCTCTCGCCGACCACGCCCACCGTCTTGCCGACGGGCACCTCGAAGGTGATGCCATCCACAGCCTTTACCACGCCGACGTCCGTAAAGAAGTAGGTGCAGACGTTGTCGAACTCCACCACGTTGTTGTTATCCTTCATCCGGGTGATGTAAAGCGCTTCGTCCTTGTTCGCGTCCGCCCGTTCCTTTTCCAGCCTGCGGGTCACCTTCCGGTTGAACCGGGAGATCTTCCGGGACTCCCGTCCGGAGATATAGGAGGATTTTTTCTTTTCTTTCATCTTCTCTTCCTCCTTCCGTCAGCGCTTGGCCTTCGGGTCGTACGCGTCGCGCAGTCCGTCGCCGACAAAGTTAAACGCGATGACCGTCACGCAGATCAGGATGCCGACCGGGATCCAGATAAAGGCATAATGCGCCATAGCGGATGCCGAAGAAACGGAGTTGATGATCGTTCCCCAGGTGGCCAGCGGGTGCTTGACGCCCAGGCCCAGGAAGCTCAGGGTCGATTCCATCAGGATCACGCCGCCCATGCCCATCGTTGCCTGGACGATCAGCTGCGGCATGATGTTCGGCACCAGGTGGTGCGCGATCCGGTCCTTGACCCGGATGCCGGTCGCCTCTGTCGCCACCATGAATTCCTGGTCGCGCAGCATCAGGATCTGGCCGCGCACCAGGCGCGCGACGCTCGCCCAGCCCATGATGCCCAGGGCGGCCATCATGATGATCAGCCGCAGGTAGGTATCCATCCGCACCGCGTCCATCGCGGCGCCCAGAATGATCATGATCGGCAGGTACGGCAGGCAGTAGAAGATGTCCACCAGCCGCATGATCAGCATATCCACCCAGCCGCCGTAGTAGCCGGCCAGGCCGCCCATCACCACGCCCAGGAAGGTCTCCAGGAATACGACCACGAAGCCGACCATCAGGGAGACCCGGCCGCCGTACATGATCCGGCTCATGACGTCAAATCCGTCGCCGTCCGTGCCGAGGATGTGCTCGGAGGTGGCCGGAGCATACATGTCGATCACGTAGATGATCTGGTCGCAGGTGATGACGTATTCGCCGGTATCCCGCTGGCTGATCGCCATGTCTGCGTCCGCGTACCGCAGCTTTCCTTCCTCGTCGTACGCGTATTCGCCGTTCTCGTTCTGCATCGGCAGCGGATAGGTCATGCTGCCGTTCTTCTGCCCGGCCGTGGCCATTTCGCGGATCTTGTCCGCCACAGCCTTCTTCAGCTCGTAATCCATGTTGTCGTCGCCGTTGTAGCGGCGGACGGAGAAGGGGGTCAGCTCAAACAGCTCGTTCCCCTCGGCATCGCTGACGATCAGGGCTCCGTTCTCGTTCCTTATGGTGCAGGTCTTCCCGTCCAGGGTGTATTCCCCGCTGCCGGCGGCAGCCTTCATCGCGGCGATCCGCATCTCGGTCGTCACCTTAATGTCCGGCGAGATCGTGTCCACGGTCAGGCAGCTGTACAGCTTCGCGGGCTTCGCTTCGCCCAGCGCGTAGACCTTCCAGGCCTTTCCGTCCTTCTTCATGGCGTATTTTACGCCGCCGTATTCAAAGCCGTTTCCGCTTTCGGCCGCCGCCTTCACCGCTTCCCCGAAACCTTCGTCCAGGGCTTCGCCCGTATAGTTCAGTCCCTGCAGCGAGGCGGTGATCGGGAAGCTCTTGGCCTTCCCGCGGGTATAGGTGTAGGTGACTCCGTTCAGCTCGAACGTGCCGCCCGCCGGCGAATCGGCGATCGCCTTTTTGATCGCGTCCTCCATTCCCTCCACCGGGACGGATTTGTATTCGATCTTTTTCCCGACCATCGTGTAGGTGCCGATCTCGGCGGTCGTATCGCCATAGGTGCATACCTCCTGCGCGTCGACCTGCGACAGCTGCCAGATGTCGTCCGTCAGCCGGTCGATCTGCCAGGCGCCTGTGTCCCCGAAGACGGTCTCGCTCTCCCGGCCGTCAGCGATCATCTTTTTGATCCGGGAGTTCATGACGTTGTTAACGGAGCTTTCCACCTTCACCCCGGCGTCCAGTTCAAAGCCGTTGTACGCGGTGTTGTTCTTCGCCATCGCGTAGTTGATGTGCTGCTTGTCGTATTTGTAGAAGATCTGCTTCTGCCCGTAAGGATAGAACAGCGGGCCGAGGAAGGAGAACACGAACATCGTGATCAGCAGGATCGATCCGAAGACCGCCAGCCGGTTGCGGATGAACCGCTTGAACACCTTTCGTCCGGGGCTCAGGACCTTGACCCGGCTCAGGTCGTCCAGTGTCTTCTCCCCCTGACTGTCCTGGTGCTGCTCCTGGGTGGCCCTTTCCTTCAGGACTTCGTTCAGGCTGTAGGAAGTTGTTTTCTGATTGCTCATCTCCGCACCTCCTCAGTTCAGGCGTACGCGGGGGTCAACCACCGCGTACAGCAGGTCGGAGATCAGGTTCCCCAGCAGCGTCAGCACGGACAGGAACGACAGATAGAACATAATGAACGGGATGTCTGCCTGCGTCATCGAAGTATAGGAGGCGTAGCCGATCCCGCGGATCGAGAACAGCGTCTCCGTGATCAGCGCGCCGGAGAACAGGCCCGGCAGGCTCCCGCCCAGCATGGTCACCAGCGGGATCAGGGTGTTGCGGAATGCGTGATGGTTGATCACCTTTCTCTCCGGTACGCCCTTGGCGCGGGCCGTGCGGATATAGTCGGCGTTCAGCACTTCCAGCATATTAGTACGGGTGTAGCGCATCAGTCCGCCGATGCTGATGACCACCAGCGTGATCAGCGGCAGGACGAAATGCTTCGCCACATCCAGGATTTTTCCGAAGTCAGAGAGGTTCATGTAGTTGCGGCTCTGCATCCCGGCCAGTTCAAACCAGCCGAGTTTGATCGCAAAGACATATTTCAGCAGTGTAGCCAGGAAGAAGGTCGGCAGTGAAATGCAGATCATCGCGACGACCGTCGTGAAATAATCCGTGAAGCCGTACTGCTTCTTCGCGGCGGTGATCCCCAGCGGGATCGCGATCAGGATCTCGAGGATAAATGCAGCCAGGCCAAGCGCAAAGCTGTACCAGACCGTGTTGTGGAACTCCTGGGTCACCGGGATCGTCCAGGCCCAGCTGTCTCCCCAGTTGCCCCTCAGCGCGTTGCCGAGCCAGATGAAATAGCCGCCCACGATGCCCTTGTCCATGCCGTACTGGGCATTCAGGTCATCCAGCCATTCGGCGTAGCTCTTGGTCGCGCCGGGGCGGGATGCCAGTTCCCGCGCCTTCGTCTCCACATAGCCCGATGGCATGCAGCTCATCAGCACATAGATCAGGAACATTACGAAAAAAAGAATGATAACGCTGTATACCAGTCGTCTGGCCGTGTATTTCAGCATGTTGCAGCCTGCTTTCTGTCAGGAAATCCATGCCCGGCAGGGTCGCTGCCGGGCATGGGTACAAAGGGGTTTCCGTTGATTATTTGAGCGCCAGCGTCTCGATCTGCGCGTACCAGAGCCAGTAGGGCGTCATGTCCTGCGGGATGGTATCCAGGTTGATACGCTCGGCGGAGTACTCGGTGCAGTCCTTCCGCTGGTAGGTGGGCAGTTCGCAGCCCCAGTCCATGATGATTTCCATGGCTTCCTTGTAGATGGACTTGCGCTCCTCGGTGTCCGCGCTGGAGCGGCCGGCCTTGATCAGCTCATCCAGGGCCGCGTCGTCCACGGAGTAGTGGTTGGAGTTGGTGCCGTTGCCGTGCGCGTTGGCGCTGGAGTAGACCTGCGTCATGTCCGGATCGACGGAGGCCTGCCAGGCCGCCGCCCACATCATGGCGGTGTTGGATTCCAGCGCGTTGTTCCATACGGAGCTGCCGACGTCGTTCACCTGCAGCGTGATGCCCAGGTCAGCCAGCACGTTGGAAGCCGCCACGACGATGCCGTAGGCCGGGTGATCTTGCTGTCCGTCGCCGGGGATCATGACTTCCCAGGTCTTCTCGACATTCGTAAATTTGCCCTGCGCGTCGTCCCAGGTCAGTCCGGCCGCCTTGAAGAAGCCGATGGCCGCCTGCTTCGCCGCTTCATAGCGCTGTTCCTCGCTCATGGAGGCGTCGTAGATCGGGTTGCCGTCCACGTCCACGGAGTAGGCGTTGCGGTAGCCTTCGTCCGCGGGCTTCGGGGCGGCCCAGCTGGTGTTGGAGATCGGGTACTGGATCACGGAGGCGCGGTCTCCGTAGTAGGAATTGATGACCGTGTCGCGGTAGACGGCGAAGAGGGTCATGAAGCCCTTGCGCAGGGCCTTGGATTCGTCGGAGGCCGGATCGCCCATGTTCACCAGGTCGGCGTTGATACCCAGGTAGCCGTAGCCGCGGTAGTCCACCAGCACGGTGTGCAGCTTGTCGCCCGCCAGTTCGCCGTTGGAGTTCGCGTCCTTGATGGCCTTGATCGCCGTCTCGCTGATGGAGGGCTGCGCCATGTCAAAGCTGCCGCTCAGGATGCCGGGGATGTAGTCGGAATCCTGGGATTCCTGCATCAGCAGGACCTTGGAGGCGGGAGCGCCCTTGAAGTACTTGTCGTTGGCCTTCAGGGTCACCACGCCGTTCTTGTAGCTTTCGAAGGTGTAGGGGCCGGCGCCCAGGGGAGCCGTGTTCTTCGCCTTCACGCCGCTCAGGTCGCCCTTTACGAAGCCGAACTGGTTGTTGTCGTAGTCGTACAGGGCCTTGTCGCCGTAGTAGTGCATCGGCGCGATGTAGCGGTTCATCTCATAGACCGCGGTCGCGTCGTACTCGGTCATGTGGATCGTCATGGTCAGGTCGCCGGTCTTCTTGATACCGCTGATGTTCGCGGCGCCTTCTCCGGTCTGCACGCCCTTCTCGTAGTCGGCGCCCAGCGCAGCGATCGTCAGCCCGAGACGGGTGGAACCGGCGGTTTCGGTCGCTTCGGCTGTTTCGGTGTTGCCGTCGTAGGCGGCCAGGATGGCATTCCAGAAGTCGTAAGCCGTAGCGTTTTCGGCGAGATCACCGTATCCCCAGTTCGCCGCGCAGACGGCCACGGAATCGGTGGGGGCGTTGTAGCCGTTGGCGATGCAGTAGTCCACGATCTCCTGCGCGAACGCGGCGCCGGATTCTTCGTCGTAGAACTTCCAGAAGGCGTTGTACTGCTCTTCGGAGTACTTGTCGTTCTTCACGTAGCCGTCGCCCTTGCCGTCTGCAAAGATGGCGTTGCCCCGGCTGGTCATGCCGCTGCGGTATTCTTCCATGCCTTCGATCGGCAGGGCGTAGACAGTGGAGCTTCCGTCGTAGGTGGGGTCGCTCTCCACATAGATGCCGAAGATGATGTCGTCGATCGTGGCCTTCTCACCGTCGGTGAAGTAGATATCATCCCGCATCGTCAGGTTATAGTCGACGGAACCGTCGTCGTTCTGGACAACCTCAAGGTTGCCGGCACCCTTGTAGGTGTAGTCGGTTCCGTTATAGTTCGCTTTTTCGCCTTCGTCTGCGCCGCCGTTGTACAGGATGGCGCCGCCGCGGTCCGCCGCGAGCAGCGTAGTCTGCGTCAGTTCGACGACTTCCCGGTCGTACGCCGTCGTGTTGAAGAAGGGGCTGAATTTCTGTCCGAAGGTGGCGGTGGCGTACACCACGGCGCCCTCCTGCCGCTCGGCCGCTTCAGCCGCGTTTTCCTCCGCCAGGGCGCTGAAGCTCACGGTAAAGACCATGATCAGCGCCAGGAGCAGAGCAAGCATTTTGTTTGTCCTGGTCATAGTTAGATTCCCTCCTTGTTTTGTTTATTAAGCGTTCATACGCATAATAACCTGTGTTACCGCGCCTTTTCGCACCGCAGGCTCCGGCGCGTCCGGTGCGCGAGGATCCCGACGAGGATCAGCCCTGCCGCGCAGGCGGCGAAGAGCGCGTCCCCACCCTTCATTTCCTTCCCGAGGAGCAGGTTCACCCCTTCGCCAGCCAGCGAGATCCCGGCCAGGATCACGGTGAATGCCGAGGCCGCCGGCCAGCGGTTTTCGATCCGGTCGGCGTATCGGTGCTCGAACCGTTCCTTCCTCGGAAAGATCTCCGCCGCCGTCCCGGTCAGCAGTGCCAGCGGCACGCCGGTAAAGGCAAAGGGGACCGCCGTCCACAAGGCCCGCATGGCCGCCGACGGCAGGATCATCGCCCCGATATACAGCAGCCAGCCGGCCGTGCAGAGGATCAGCGCCTTCCGCTTCGCACGGCGGACGGTCTCCGGTCCCTCCGTGAAGGAATACCTGTCACCGACATATTCCACGTCCGTGCGGATCTTCCCGCGCTCGTCCAGGGAGTCCGCCAGGTGGTAATCCCCGACATATCGGTTTCTCGACACCCGGCGTTCCTCGCTTTCAGGAGCAATTTAAAGGGCGGATCGCTCCGGCCCTGGAACTATACTCTTTCAGTAAAAAGTACTTTTCAATGATAACATATCGTTCGCCGATTTGCAATCTGCCGCGATACAAAGCCGGGAAAACAATTCCTGTCGAGCCTTTCGGACGATATTCAGACCGTTATCCAAAAAACAGGAAAAGCACAATCGAACAAACAGTTTTTCTTGCCATTTTTGTTTTTTCTTTGTACAATATTGTTTACTGCTCATAGTACATCCGGTTTGCGCGCCACATTCATGCGCCTTGTACGAAGCAGAAGTAAGGAGCATCTTGAATGGATATAACTGAAAGAAAGCGGAAGGAACGGCAGCTGATCGTTCACACGGTTGTCTCGCTGGCCATTTTCGCAGCAGGATGGCTCTTCCTGCCGATCCTGACGGAGAAGATCCTTCTCGGCGTGGTGCTGGTGCTGATCGCCGGTGCGCTGTATTTTTCCAATAATACAGGAAGATATGTCTGCAAGCGCGTGCTGCTCGCGCTGCTGACCGTGTTTATCATCTCCGCCATCACGTTCTTTGCCATGAACGCGATCCCCGGCGGTCCGTTCTCCAAGGAGAAGGCGCCCTCCGCCGCCGTCCAGGCCGTGCTGGAGGAGCGCTTCCATTTAAATGAGCCCGTCGGAAAGCAGTTCATCCTGTACCTGGAAGGCCTGATGCAGGGGAATTTCGGCGTCTCGACCAAGACCGGACGCGAGATTTCCACGACGATCTTCGATTCCTTTTCGATCTCCGCCCAGCTGGGCGGCTATGCCGCGCTCCTGGCTGTTGTCCTGGGCGTGCTGTTCGGTTCAATCGCCGCCCTGAACCGCGCCAAAGCGGCGGACCGGATCATCATCTTCTTCACGACCCTGTTCGTTGCAGTGCCGAGCTTTATCATGGCCACGCTCCTGCTCCTGGTCTTCTGCCTGCAGCTGAACTGGTTCCCGATCTTTTCCGCGGACAACCAGTCCTATGTGCTGCCGGTCGTGGCGCTGATGCTCTCCCCCATGAGCTATATCACCCGCCTGACCAAAACCTCCATGCTGGACGTGCTCGGCCAGGACTATATCCGTACTGCCCGCGCCAAGGGCGTCAGCCAGTGGCTGGTCATCTTCAAGCACGCCCTGCGCAACGCGCTGATCCCGGTCATCACCTATGTCGGTCCCATGACCGCGTATATCCTCACCGGGTCCATGGTCGTTGAGTCCGTCTTTACCACCGGCGGCCTGGGCACCAAATTCGTCCAGGGCATTACCAACCGGGATTATCCCATGATCATGGGCACCACCATCTTCCTGGCCACGCTGATGGTCACAGCGACGCTGCTCAGTGACCTGGTCTATAAGCTGGTGGATCCCCGGATCGATTTTGATTAAGGAGGCTGAAGGAAATGAGTGAGTATAATCCCAACGTTCCCCCGAAAAAAAAGCCCTTCAGCCTGCAGCTGGACGTGGCGAAATTCGAGCCCGCCACAGATGAGGAAAAGGCCCAGCAGGATGTGATGCGCGAGAGCACCACCTTCTTCCGGGACGGTATGCGCAAGCTTTTCCGTAATCCGCTGGCTGTCGGCTCCATGATCGTGCTGATCGTGATCCTGGTCACCATTATCATCGCTCCTCTGATCGTTCCCTATTCCTACAGCAATATGATCACCGTCAACGGCAAGCGCGACAAGAGCGCGAAGAACCTGCCGCCCTTCACCTATTCCAAGCTGGAGCAGCAGGCCATCGACAACGGTGAGAAGATTTTCCCCCACATCTTCGGCACGGACGAATTGTGCCGTGACTACTTTATCCGCGTCATCTACGGCGCGCGCGTCTCCCTGGCTGTCGGCTTCTTCGCCTCGTTGATCGTGTTGTTTATCGGCCTGCTGTACGGTTCGATCGCGGGCTACGCCGGAGGCAAGACGGATCTGGTCATGATGCGCATCGTCGATATCATCTATTCCCTGCCGGACACCCTGATGGTGATCCTGCTCTCAGTCGTGCTGGACCAGCTGCTCGGCCAGAGGCTGCAGAACACCGTCCTGGCCAGCATCGGGCCGAACATGCTTTCCATGTTCGCCGTCTTCGGCCTGCTTTACTGGGTTGGCATGGCGCGGCTGGTCCGCGGCCAGATCCTGACAATCAAGAACAATGAATACGTGCTGGCAGCCAGGGCCATGGGCGCAAAGCGGAGCCGGATCATCCGGAAGCATATCCTGCCGAACTGCATGGGCGTGATCATCATCTCCACCGCCCTGCAGATCCCCTCCGCCATCTTCACTGAAAGCTTTCTGAGCTTCATCGGCCTGGGCGTGCAGGCCCCGATGCCCTCCCTGGGCTCCCTGGCCAATTCCGCCCGGGCGGCCCTCCAGGCCTACCCCTACAAGATGGTCTTCCCGGCTGTGGGGATCTGCCTGATCGTGCTGTCCTTCAACCTCCTGGGCGACGGTCTCCGTGACGCCTTCGACCCCAAGTTAAGGAAGTGATCGTATGAGTGAAATGCCATTGCTTCAGGTCAAAAACCTCCATACCTCCTTCTTTACGGACGCGGGCGAAGTCAAGGCTGTCAACGGGATCTCCTATAACCTCGACGCCGGAAAAGTCCTGGGTATCGTCGGCGAGAGCGGAAGCGGCAAGAGCGTGTCTGCCTACTCCATCATGCGGATCCTTACGGATACCGGCCGCGTGACCGGGGGGGAAGTGCTTTTCAAAGGCGAGAATATCCTGAACTATACGCCCCAGCAGATGCAGAAGTTCCGCGGAAGCAGGATTTCCATCATCTTCCAGGACCCCATGACCTGCCTGAACCCGACCTTCTCGATCGGCAGCCAGCTGCGGGAAGCCATCCGTATCCATACGGACCGGAACAAGGAACAGATCCAGGCCCGGGCGGTTGAGATGCTGCAGCTCGTCGGCGTCAACGAGCCGGAACGCCGGCTCAGGCAATATCCGCATGAGCTGTCCGGCGGCATGCGTCAGCGTGTGATGATCGCCATGGCCCTGGCCTGCGAACCGGACATCCTGATCGCGGATGAACCCACCACCGCCCTGGACGTGACCATCCAGGCCCAGATCCTGGAGCTGATGCAGAGCCTGCAGAAAAAGCTCGGTATGGCCATCATCATGATCACGCATGACCTGGGCGTCATCGCGGATATGTGCGATGAGATCATTGTCATGTACGGCGGCAAAGTCTGCGAACGCGGTACCGCGGACGAGATCTTCTACAATCCCCGCCATGAGTATACCAAGGGGCTGATCCGCTCCATTCCGCGGATCTCGGAAAAGCATGAGAAGCTGGTTCCCATCGCCGGTTCCCCCGTGGACCTGCTGAACCTGCCGAAGGGGTGCGCCTTTGCCGCCCGCTGCGACCATGCGATGAAAATCTGCCTGGAGCAGCCCCCGGAAGAGATTCGGGTCAATGACTTCCATATTGCCGCCTGCTGGAACAACGTCCGGCGGATGATGGAAGACGGACAGCTGGAAGTAAAGGACGGTGAGGAAGTATGAGCGGACGGAAGCAGCCGTTGGTTGAAGTGCGCAACCTGAAGAAATACTTCCCCATCAAGTCCGGCATGATGAACAAGACCCTGCTGAAGGCCGTGGATGATGTCTCCTTCTCCATCGATGAAGGGGAAACCCTGGGCTTGGTCGGTGAATCCGGCTGCGGCAAGACGACCGTAGGCCGTACGCTGCTTCATCTTTATACGCCCACTTCCGGTGAGGTTTACTTTGACGGCAAACGGGTCACGGAAAAGAACATCGGTGATTTCCGCAAGGACATGCAGATCGTTTTCCAGGATCCTTATTCTTCCCTGAACCCCCGTATGACCGTGTCGGACATCATCGGCGAGCCGCTGGATATCCATAAACTGTATTCCAGCCGCCAGGAGCGGGCGGACCGGATCTCCGAGCTGCTGACGATCGTCGGCCTGAACAGCGAGCATGCCAACCGCTATGCCCATGAGTTCTCCGGCGGCCAGCGCCAGCGTATCGGCATTGCCCGTTCCCTGGCTGTCAATCCCCGCTTCATCGTCTGCGATGAGCCGGTCTCGGCCCTGGATGTCTCCATCCAGGCGCAGATCATCAACACCTTTGAAGAACTGCAGCAGAAACTGGGCATCGCTTATCTGTTCATCGCCCATGACCTGCTGGTCGTCCAGCACATGAGCAAGCGCATCGCTGTCATGTATCTGGGGCACATCGTGGAGATCGGCCCGTCAATGGAGATTATCAAGTCTCCCATCCATCCCTATTCGGAATCCCTGATCTCCGCCATTCCCATGCCGGATCCGGAGACCGCCCGGCACAAGAACCGCATCATCCTGGAGGGCGACGTTCCCTCCCCCCTGAAGATGCCCAGGGGCTGTCCCTTCCGGACCCGCTGCCGCTACGCGACGAAGGAATGCGAGGAGAGCCGTCCCGAGCTGAAGGAAGTCGCGCCCGGACGGTTCGTGGCCTGCCATCACAGGTAAGCCGGTCATCCAATCCTGATATCCGCCGTGCCCGAGCAAGGGCCGGTCGATATAAAAAATTTTTAGGAGGAAATCTACCCATGAAGAAACTGTTAGCTCTTCTGCTGGCCGCAATGATGATGCTCGGTTGCGTGTCCGCTCTGGCCGACGCCGGCAGCGAACCCGACTGGACCGAGTACAACAAGCTGATCGCCGACATCAAGGCCACCACCGACTTCGCCAAGCGTGCTGAGATGATGCACCAGGCGGAAGACATCCTGATGGACACCGGCGCCATCGTACCGATCTATTACTACAATGACGTGTACATGGCGAAGGAAGGCCTGACGGGCTTCTATTCCAACCCCTACGGAACCAAGTTCTTTATGTATGCCGACTTTGGCGACAAAACCACCTTGCGCCTGCAGCTGGCCTCCGAGCCTGACAAGCTCGATCCCGCGCTGAACAGCTCCGTGGACGGTGCCTGCCTGGCTGCCAACAGCTTCGGCGGTCTCTACACCTATGACGCCAACGGCGAACTGACTCCCAACTTCGCCACCGGTTATGAAGTCAGCGAAGACGGCCTGACCTACACCTTCGCCATCCGTGATGGTCTGAAGTGGTCCGACGGCACTCCCCTGACCGCCAAGGACTTCGAGTATTCCTGGAAGCGCGCCGCCGCTCCCGCCACCGCCGCTGACTACAGCTACATGTTCGACGGCATCGCCGGCTATCCGGACGATCTGCAGGCTGTTGCTTCCGAAGACGGAAAGACCTTCACCGTCACCCTGAAGGCTCCCTGCGCCTACATGCTGGACCTGGCTGCCTTCCCCACCTTTTTCCCCGTACAGCAGGCCTGTGTTGAAGCCGGTGCCACCGCGGACAACCCCGGTGCCTGGGCTCTCGAAGCCGGCTTTGTTTCCAGCGGCGCCTACACCCTGGAAAGCTGGGACCACAACAAGTCCATGGTTTATGTCAAGAACCCCAACTACTGGGATGCCGCGAACGTGAAGCTCGAACGCCTTGAGTTCATGCTCAGCGACGACGACACCGCCATCTATGCCGCCTACCAGAACGGCGACCTGGACTTCACCGATTCCGTTCCCACCGACCAGATTGCCACCCTGCTGTCCAATCCCGAGTTCCACATCGTGGACGAGCTGGGCACCTACTACGTGATCTTCAACGTGAAGTCTGACCTCTTCGCCGGCAAGACTGTTGAACAGGCTGCCGCCATGCGTAAGGGCCTGAGCCGGCTGATCGACCGTCAGTACATCATTGACACCGTCGGCCAGACCGGACAGAAGATCGCCACCTCCTTCCTGCCCACTGGTATGGCGGACGGCAACGGCGGCATCTTCAAGGATGCCTCCGCCTGGAAGTACCCGAACGGCGCGGACGGCTACTTCGCCGAAGAGCCCAGCGTGGAAGAAGCGGTCGAGCTGCTGAAGAGCGCCGGCTTCGAATTCGATGCCAACAACATGCTCTCCGCCAGCACGCCCCTGAGCTTCGAGTACCTGACCAATAACACTTCCGGCCATGTTGCCATCGCCGAGTGCCTGCAGCAGGATTTCGCTCAGATCGGCATCAACATGACCATCAAGTCCATCGACTGGGCCGTGTTCCTCAACGAGCGCAAGGAGGGCAACTTCGGTATCGCTCGTAACGGCTGGATTGCCGACTTCAACGACCCGATCAACATGCTGGAAATGTGGACCACCGAATCCGGCAACAACGACGCGCAGTTCGGCCGTTGATCCCCGGATCTTCAGCTTCAAGGAGGCTGCCCTGACGGGCAGTCTCTTTTCTCTTCCCTTCTTCTGTGTTATGATATCGGAAAATCCAAAGATTTGGAGAAGAAACATGGATATAAAAGCTGCTTTCCGGGGAACTGCGGTTCAGGAACAAGGGGACTGTTACTGCAGTTCCGCGAATGTGGAACGAAGTGACTGTCCCCGGCGTTCCGTTCTCCTGCTGCTCGTTCTCCTGCTCCTCCTCTTCCTCTCGCTCAGCCCGGCGCACGGCGAAACCCTCTCCGCCTCCCTGTACGATCCGGGAGCGGCGCTGGACCGGTCCCCGCTTTACGGGCATGAGATCTTTTACGAAAAGGTGGGAAACCTGTTCACCGCCCCCGTTCTTTTCGCCCGGGACCTGCAGGATCCCTATACCGTCTATTACGGGTCCCGTGACCTCGTCTACAGCGCCGGATTCATCGGAAAAACGGGCGATTATGTCGAGGAGATCGTCGAATGTGTGGAGACCGCAGATTTCTTTGAAGACGAAGAATATGCCCGCGCGGTCCTGACCCCGTCCTATGTGACCGACGGCCCCTTCCGCTGGAGGACGTTCAACGACTTCAGCCCGGATCCCGACAAGGCGCCTTTCCACAGGGAACTGGATTATTATGTCAGCTTTGGCACCCCGGAGGAAGAGACGCTGACCCTGGACGATCATCCGGCCCTGCTGACCCTCCGGCCCATGTATGACGACCTGGACATCTTCTCGGGGATGCTGGGCAGCATCCTGTATGCGCGGAACGATACGGCCCTTCTCGTCTCCTTTATCACGTCCAACGGCTCGGGCGGCATCACCATGGACGATCTGCGCGCAGTCGCCCGGCTGATCACGTATGACGGGAGCAATGCGGCGTTCCTGCCCGAAGACGGCGGATTCACTCTGGCCACGGAGGACGGGGAATCCTATGCCTTCTCCGGTACGAGCAAGGCCCTGGCCGTCACCTTCACCCGTCCGGAGAGGTTCTACCGGAAGATCGAAAGCGTCTTCAGTAACACCGATATCCGGAAGAACGCCTTCCTGACCTGGTCGGTTCTGGATGCTGAAACAAAGGAGCCGGTGCCCGGAGTTTCTGTTGATGCTCAGAACGTTCTCCATGTGAAAAAAGGCCTCATGGATGTGATCCATCTGGAAATCACAGCGGAAGCCGCCGTATTCCATACAAAGGTCACCCTGCCCCTGACCGTCTACCCGGCTGTCGCAAAGATCATACCGGACAGGAGCGAACTGTTCCTTTACGCGGGAACCGGCGCGCCGGAAACCGTGAAGATCAGCCTGGTGCCGGAGGCCGCGCCGCCGGTCGGCATCACCTGGACTGCCCGGAGGAGCGGGATCGTCTCGATCGCTCCCGGTGGCGGCGGATCCGCCGTCTTCAGCCCGGTCGCTCCCGGGTCCACCCCCGTCACGGTCGCCGCCCCAAGCGGAAAGATTGCCCGCCTGAATGTCCGGGTGGTCGAACCGGTGCAGCAGGTGGATCTGACCCTCTCCGGCCGACCCTTCCCCGGCGGGAGGGTGGCCGTGAAGGCCGCGCTCCTCCCGCAGGCTGCCGCCGACAAGCGGCTCGAATGGTCCCTGGACGTGGATGCCGCTATCGCTTCGATCAGTAACAGGGGGATCATCACCATCAGCAACCGGGCCGCGCCGGGAACGAAGATCGTTGCGGCCTGCAAAGCCCTCGGCGCGCCGGAACCGGTCCTTTCAACGCTCGAATTCGAAGTGATCGAAAAATAACTCCTACCTCGGCAGCACCTTGTACCATTTCAGCATCATCAGGATATCGCTGTAGGTCAGCCCCTTCCATGCGCTCTTCCCGTCTTCCCCTGCCTCCTCCGGTTCCTCGATCAGCTGCAGATACGGCCGGATCCCTTCATCCTGAACATTTCCCCTGATTTTCTCCAGCACTTCATTGATTTGCTTTACCTTGTAGGGCGCCATGACTTCATTCGGATATTTCCCCGCCAGTTCTTCCACGGAATAGTAGATATCATCGAACAGTCTCCTCAGCATCACATAGCCGAAGGCGGCTCGGGTGGAACAAGGGGACGGCTTCTCGCAGTTACACGAATGTGGAACGAGAGAACCGTCCCCGGCGTTACTGACTCTCAGCTCGCTCAGCCCGTTCACCACCCCCTCAATGATCTCCTCCGGATTTCTCCGGATCGTCTGCATCTGCCTCTTGATCCCGCATCCCCTCAGAAACTCGTCCCTCACCTCCTCCGGCACCTCATTCTCCGGAAACAGTTGAAAATACGTCTCGTTCGGGAACATCCTCCCCGGATTCACCGGATCCACCTTCCCGATCACCCGCCGCACCACCCGGGTGTTTTTTGTTTCCGGTGAATAGATCCTGTCCGTTTCGTATTCCACACTCTTTCCCTTCCGGATAACCGCCAGCCTGTCTTCCGGTATCGGCACCGTAAGCTCTTTCAGATAGTATTGATCCATCTTTTCCCCTCCCGGATTTTTAGTGTTTTAGTGTTTTAGTGTTTACGCCTCCGTGTCATCCCGAGCGGGAGACGGCCAGAGCGTCGGTACAAGGGGACTGTTACTGCAGTTCCACGAATGTGGAACGAAGTGACTGTCCCCGCCGTACCAAAGCGCCTCCTCTCCTCACTTCAGATAACAGCTGGTTGTGGAGACCCTCTCCACACCGGGTATCTCCTCCCCGTCATCCAGCAGTTTCCCGACATTCGCCTTGTAGATCTCCAGCTTCGGGATCCGGTAGCATTCCGAATACCTCTTCTTCAGCCACTCCACCGCGGCTTCCGCGTCCGTGACCTCCACATGCTTGTTCGTCCGGTAGAACAGGGTGGCGACGCCCAGGTCGGTCTTCTCTCCCCCGCATTCCCGGTCCAGGATCGACAGCAGCCGGTCCTGCTTCCGCGCCATCTTCTGGCTCCGGTCCTTCAGGCGGATCTCCTCCGCCCGCAGGCTCTGCAGCATGGCCTTTCCGTTCAGGAACAGCTTGGCCAGGTAGGTCAGGATGTCTTCCCGGGCGATGGCCAGCTCGTTGATCCGGGCAATGATCTCTTCCTCGTCCGCCGGGATCTCCCCGGTCTCCGGGTCCGGTTCCAGCCGCCCCAGCAGCTCCTCGATCTGCCGGTTCACTTCGTACAGCTTCACGTTTCCTTTTTATCCTTTCATCGTTAGTGCAAGCCCACCGTACGCGTCCGGTTGGCCTGTCCTGCTTGGATCGTCTATATCCTATCGGCTTCTGTTGCACTTTCCCGCCCCTTAAACGCCCCACTTTTGTCTGTTTCCGGGGCGTTTACGCCCCAATTTCATTTCATGCGTTCCGCAACCATGATCAGAACCTCCAGGTTGCTTTCAGAAAGATCTCTGGCTGCCTTCAGCAATCGCTCTTCCAATGGGGTTGCAGTCATCTGCAGTCTGTCCGGAAGGAGTTGTTCAGGCCTGGCATTCAGGGCGTCATAGTACTGGAAAAACGCCGATATTTTCATTTCCTGCTCACCTGTTTCATGCCGTGAAACCGTCTTGCGGTCGGTCTCCATGACATCCGCCAGGTCGTCCTGGGACATGCCTTGCGCTTCCCGCGCTTCCCGGATCTTATTGCCGATCTCGTACACGTCGTTGGCGTTCCTGGAAACCAGCCGCACTTGTTTCACCTCCCTTCATTCCGATTTGAAAACTTGTTACTGTTCAGTCACCAAAAAAGCCGGGGCAGCAATGATGCATTCACCCGCAACAGCGGTTTTTATACATCATTTACTGCCCCGGCCCACGGTGCCTCGGTATTTCACGGGCCCACGCTCGGTGGTCAGTCGTTCATATGATTCAGGTTAGCAGCGTTCCCAGCGCGTTCATAAGTTCCTGTGCGTCCACAGCGATTGGTTTTTCCTTCTTCCTCTTGTGAACAGCCACTTTCCGGTCTCGGTTGTACTCAATGTCCAATAGTTTGTCCTCCCCGATCTTGATGGATGCCGTATGGTCATCCTGCCGGGTTATGGTCACCTTTTGCAGCCCGCCGTCATACATGCTGACATCATCTCCTTGGCAATTCGTCCTGTCAGTCTTCCGGAGGTCATTTCGGGCCGACAGCACCGTTCCGGATACCGGCGTGCCGGGAAGCAGCGATCAGAATCGGAGACCGAGATCCGCAAGATAATCCTCGAACTCCTTCAGGCTCTCCTCCGACGGGATCGGCCAGGCTTCCATGAGCACATCGTTGTCGGCCTGATCCGTCCCGTCAAACATGAATTCTTCTTCCGTGATCTCCATCGTCTTCATCCTCCTCCGGGAATGATGGGAGTGCCAATATAGCATTTTGGCCCCTGCTTTTGAATGGTGGATTCGGTAATCCACAGGGTGTTAATTGTCTCCGGAAAGCCTTGCTGTGACTGGCCTCAACGGTGCCTGCTTGCTTTCCATGGCGTCTGTGGATAACCGTCTTCCCGCTTACTCCCGTATGGTCCCGGAGAGTGATCGCGGGTCAGTGCTCATTCAAAGAATAATTTTTTTGTGCTTATTCGTCAATGTACAGAATGCATAAAGATATAAATCGATCTTTGGCAAAATGACATGGGATATTATTTTGTTCCCCTTGCTGACACAATTATTTTGTGCTACTATGGCAAAAAAAGAGACCGGAGGTACCCGGCATGCAGATTGACGCACCGGCCAAACATTCACCCTATACGGTTACTTCAGAGGCATTTTAAAGAGTTCCCTACCTGGACATAACGGAAGAGAACGTAGATGAAGTAGTGAATACAATAAAAAATATCCGGAGCAGGCGAATAAAAAAGCCCTCACGAACAGTCGCAAGGGCTTAACTTGATACGAAGATTACAGGCTAAAATACTCCGATCACTGAATCGGCTTTTTCACCAGAGACGAATCCTCTCGGACGATGTAACACAGCGTGCTTTTCATGTAAGGTTCCGTGACAATTGTATTCTCCGGCTGATCCCCTGTATCCGCTTTCTTCCAGTCCTTGAAATTCCCGATCTGCGACCAGAAGATAACATCCGTTTCCCCGGAAGCAAGAGCGATGGCACGCGCGCCGCTGTCCACGGGAATGAACTCAACATTCATCCTGATCCGCTTTGCAATCTCTGCGACGAGCGCGGTATTGAAGCCGATCGCTTTCCCTTCAGCAGAGAAATAATCCATGGGCGGGCGGTCGCCTGTCAAAGCCACCTTGATTGTGCCGGCATCCTGAAATTGCTCAGGCTCAACTGCCTCCGGCTCTTTTCCGGCGATCACGTCAACGATGAAGTTGTTTCTCAGGGCATCCAGCGTCCCGTCTTCTTCCAGATCCTGAATTGTCCTTGACAGAAGGCCGCAAAGCTCGTCCTCATCCTCCCTGAGCAGCATGCAGAAACTCACCTCATATTTGGGAATGTTGTCAGGGTTGTACCTGGCGAGGCCGTCCCTTTGGGCCAGCAGGAAACCGGCGACATTCTCATCCGTCTCAATAGCGCCGATCGTCCCCGACTCCAAGGCGTTGACCAGGTCACTGAGCGTGTCAAAAAACCTGAATCCTGTAAACGGGACGGCGCTGAAAAAAGCCACCTGTTTTTCATTCAACTCTTCTGCGGTGACGCTGAACTGCGTCAGGATGCCGATTTCATTCTCGTCCGCAAAACAGTCAGCCAGCGTGATCAGACAAAGTACCATCGCAAGCATACATACAACCAGTTTCCTCATAAACAGTTTCTCCTTCAAATCATTGTTTTTTGACCCGGCACAATCCCGTGCCCGCCGGAGTTGTGCCGCTATTTCTACGACTTGTAATAAACAAATTCTTCTGTCACAATATATCATAATGATCCTTGTCTTTGCAATATAAAATCGGCTGTTACCCGTAAGCAATCCCGTTTTCCTCTGGCCCTTTCAGAAATGCGTTCAGGCAGAGCGGAAACCGGAATGACTGTGTGAAATCCAAGGCAGACTTCAAGACAAAGGGATAATATGTAGTGCCCCTGCCAGTTTGCAAGAACGTGGATTTACCTGTAAGCTTATGGTGATACAAAAAACTGCAGGGATTACCGCAT
>CADBEB010000014.1 GCA_902793605.1 uncultured Eubacteriales bacterium | reverse complement strand
GTATTTTCCGGCATCCGTACAGCCGGAAAATCTCCACCCTTTACCTTGACCCTGCATTCTCCCTTACTGTGTAACCTATGTTTGACAAATCAACATACGACCATGCCCCGCAAAGTCATCCGGCATTGACAAATAATCGCATTGCCTGTAATATTGTTTTGTTCGGCTGAGCGGGTTTATATTTTGTGCCCGCCTGCTGTTATCGATAGAGTGTCCCCCAAATGTACCACCGCGGAGCTTTTCCGCGATCTGTTTACGACGGATGCCCGAAGGGCAAACCGCATATTTTCAGATTGTTACGACACCGGGATCCCTCGGTCGAAGCAGCGTACAGCCGTGCGAAGCGTTTGTTTTCGTACGGTTTTTTGCATGCCGGCGCTGACTATGTGCATGAGAGTAACGAGAAAGGGAGGGAAACATGAATCCGATCATTACCGTAATCATCGCGGTCGCCGCCTGTCTGCTGGGCGGGATCGTCGGGTATACCTACCGGAAGAGCTACACGGAAAAGAAGATCGACCTGACAGAAGAGTACGCCAAGCGGCTGTATGACGACGCGGTCCGGAAAGCGGAAGACTACAAGAAGGAAAAAGTGCTCGAGGCCAAGGAGGAGATCCTGAAGGCCAAGGCTGAGAACGACCGGGAGCGGGCGGAAAACGAAAAGGAAATGCGGGAACGCCGCAACGAGATCCAGAAGAACGAACGCCGCCTGATCCAGCGGGAAGAGACCCTTGACAAAAAGGCCGACAATCTGGAGACCAGGGAAGAATCCCTGAACACCAGGATGGCCGAGCTGACCAAGAAAGAAACCGAACTGGACGAGATCAAGGCGAAGCAGCTGACCGAACTGGAGCGCATCGCCAGCCTGACCCGGGACGAGGCGAAACAGATCGTCATCGACCGGGTGCAGAAGGAAGCCTTCCACGACGCTGCCGCCTCCGTGCGGGAGATCGAGACCCAGGCCAAGGAAGAGGGCGAAAAGAAAGCCAGGAACATCATTGCCCTGGCGATCCAGAAATGCGCAGCGGACCACGTGGCCGAAAGCACGGTCAGCGTGATCTCCCTGCCGAACGACGACATGAAGGGCCGGATCATCGGCCGTGAGGGCCGGAACATCCGGGCCCTGGAAACCGCCACCGGCGTGGACCTGATCATTGACGACACGCCCGAGGCCGTGATCGTCTCCGCGTTCGACCCGGTGCGCCGCGAAGTGGCCCGCCTGGCCGTCGAGAAGCTGATCATGGACGGCCGGATCCATCCCGCCCGCATCGAGGAAATGGTCGAGAAGGCACGCAAGGAGGTCGACAACCAGATCCGCGAAGCCGGCGAGAACGCCGTGTTCGAGACCAACCAGCACGGCATCCACCACGAACTGGTGAAGCTGCTGGGCCGCCTGCGGTACCGCACGAGCTACGGCCAGAACGTGCTGAAGCACAGCATCGAAGTGAGTCACCTGGCCGGCCTGATGGCCGCGGAGCTGGGCGCGGATGTCCAGCTGGCGAAACGCGCCGGCCTGCTGCATGACATCGGCAAGGCCGTGGACCACGAAAGCGAAGGCACGCACGTGACCCTGGGCGCCGAACTGGCCCGGAAGTATCACGAGAACAACGATGTGGTGCACTGCATCATGGCGCACCACAACGACGTGGAACCCCAGACCGTGGAAGCGGTGCTGGTGCAGGCCGCAGACGCGATTTCCGCCGCCCGGCCCGGCGCCCGCCGCGAGAGTCTGGAGAACTATATCAAGCGGCTGGAGAAGCTGGAAGAGATTGCGAACAGCTTCGACGGCGTCGAAAAGTGCTATGCGATCCAGAGCGGCCGCGAGGTGCGCATCATGGTGAAGCCGGAAGACGTGACCGACGACGGCATCAAGGTGCTGGCGAAAGAGATCGCCAAGCGGATCGAGGAGCAGATGGAGTATCCGGGACAGATCCGGGTCAACGTCATCCGCGAGACGAGAAGCACGGAATACGCAAAGTAAAGAGAATCAGAACAGGCGGAGAGCGATGCTCTCCGCCTGTTTTCGTTCAGTCGTTGTAGATGTTCTGGAAGGGGGTGCCGTACACCGGCCAGAGGAGTTCGCCGGCGGCCTCCGCGCGGATGCCGGGCTTCGGTTTCATTTTCATCCGGCGGAAGGGAAAGGTCTGGGGTTTTTCGGCCGGTACGGCCGCCTCCTCCCCGCCTCCGCTGATCTTCGCCCGGCCTCCCTGCCGGGCAGCGCCGCCCCCGGACGATCCGGTGGCTTTTCCTCCGCCCCCGGCGGCGCTGGCCGTCTCGGGCGGAACGTTCACAGTGACCTCCTGCGCCTTCGGCGGCTCGGCCGCAGGAGCGGCAGCCGGGGAACTGCTGCCGGTGTCCGCCGCGGGAACGGATGCAGCGCCGCCCGACCGCGAAGCGGGCGCTTCCGGCTGTGCCGGTTCAGCAGGCGTGACCGGCTGTGCCGGCGCCTCCGGCTGAGCGGGTTGAGCGGGTTTTGCCGGTTGAACAGGCTGGGACGGCTCTTCGGGCTGAGCGGACGATTCCTGCTGCGGCGTCTGCTCCTGGACAGTCTCCTGCTGCTCGGCAGGCACGGAAGCCGACGTGATTTCCTCATCCGAAGAAGCCGGGTGTTCCGCCTCGGCGGGCAGGGGGTCGAAGAGGATATGCTCGATCACCTCGCTGCAGTACGGGCAAATGAGATCCACGGAACCGGCAACGCCCGGCTGGGCAGGGATGAGATTGGCCTCCAGGAGGTCCTCGTCCACGACTTCGCCGGAATCGGTATGGACACAGGCGAGGGCGGGGAACACCGAGAGGGTGAGGATGAGAAGGAGGGGAAGGAAACGTTTAAGCATCTTCAGGGCTCCTTTTTGTTCAGATTCATAATGATGGAGTTGTCTTGATCTGCTGCGGGGGAGATCTCTCCACGCGGCCGCTTTGCGGCTCCTGCCGGGATGACAGCGGGAGTCAGGATGATGCCGGGGATGTTCTGCGTTTTATCTGTGTGAATATTGTAGCAGAGAATGCGGGCGGTGGAAACCCCCAGATGTTGTGCTGCAAGGGGTTGCCTTGTCATGATGATGGGGATTGTGGTATAATGCTTTGAATATACCCATTTGGAGAAAGCAAAAACCCGGGGTGGGATCAAGGAGGACTGCAATATGATCAGGAAGATACTGGGGCTGATGACGGCAATCTGTGTGCTGCTTGGCTGCGCCGCGTCCGCAGAGGGCGGACCGGAAGCCGTGACCTCCGCGGAACTGGAGGCGCTGCTCGCCTCCGTTCGGGAACAGGCCCTCGCCTCCGAGGTCCTGAACGACCCGGCGGACGAAGCCGCCCGGAGCGAGGACGGGATCCGCTTCCAGTACACGATGGCCGATTTCTACGCCGAGGGCGACGCGCTGACGGCGGAGACGCCGGTGAACGTGCTCCTTTTCCAGGACAGCGAGGGCGAAGTGTTCCGCGGGACGGGGATCGACACCCATTGGATCGACCTGCTTTCCGCCTATCCGCTGGACAACCCCGACCTGAAGGGCACGAAGGAGCAGGCGCTGCTGTACCTGACGGAAGGAACCGACGGCTGGCTCTACGGCACAGCCCTGCGGGACGGACAACGGCTGACCGCGGTCGAATACGGCGAATTAAAGAAAGAAGCCGGCGGATACCGGAACGTATCCATCACCTACGGGCTGATGAACGGGCTGGTGACCGCGATCCGGATCGACGGACTGAACCCTGCCGCGACGGTCGAAGCGGCCCAGGCGGAAGAGGCGATCAGCGCCCTGAAGGCCCTGCGCGAAGAGACCGCCTACCGCATGGTCAGGACCAGCCGCGTCGGAACGGACCTGACCCCCTTCAGCGCGGACGACCTGACCTTCGGCGGGATCACCTATACGGCGCTGACACCGGACACCCTGCCGGGAAGCGCGGAGCTGGAAAAGATCGACAACGGGGACGGAACCTGGCTGCTGCGGTATGACGGAGACGGGTTTGAAGCCGTGTTCACGGGCGACGCGGAAGGCGGGAACGCGAAGATCCTGAGCTACACGATCCTGGATCCGGACACGGAAGGCCCCCGGTGCGTGCGCCTCGGCGACCTGATGAGCGACGACTACTGCCGGTTCCGCAGCGAAGGAAACGAGATGACCGAGGAGATGACGGAGCTCCTCTACGGCGCGGAAGGCAGCGGCGAATACGGTCTGGCCACCTTCGACTACGACGCGGGGGAAGCCACCCTGCGCTACGTGACGGAAGCAGACGGGACGAGGGTCGAACTGCTGCTGAAATACGAACAGAACCTGCTGAAGGAGATCATCCTGCACACGGTGTGAGTTTAAACAAACACAAAGGACGAACCAATGTACATTGACTTAACCTGCCCGGCGGAAGTCTTCCGCACGATCCTGCCGACGGAGGAGATCCCGGCCGCGGCGCTGACGCTGTTCAACCTGAGCGACCGGGTGATCACCTCGGCCGAGGTGATGCTGCGCCTGATCGACAAACGCGGCATGGAAACGGAGAAGCTCTCCTACCGCGGACGCGCCCTGAACGGCCGGCCCCACTCCACCTTCATGATGACGGTGCCGTGCGCGGCAGCCGGCGTGTGCGCGGCGGAAGTGAGCGTTGAAAAAGTCTGGTTCCAGGACAAGGACGTATGGCGCCGGAACCCAGCGAACGCCATCGAATACACCCCGAACGCCCTGCCCGTGAGCCGGGCGCTGACGAACCTGCAGTACGTCGCCGGGGACACCGCCGTCGGCTTCCCGGCGTTGGAGAACGGCCTGTGGATCTGCGTATGCGGACGGCCGAACCCGGAGGAGGAGACGACCTGCGTCCGCTGCGGACGAAACCGGGACACGGTGTTCGCCCGCTGCAACCCGGAGGCGGTGGAAGCAGCCGTAAGCATGCGGGAAAAGCAGCTGGACCTGAACACCCGGAGCATGCGGGAAGACACGATCCGCCTGCAGCGGATCCGGGAAGAGGAATACCGGGCGAAACAGACGAGGCGGAAGCGCCGGATCCGGATCGCCGTCTGCCTCGCGCTGGCCATCGGCCTGTGCGCGGGGATCCGTTTTGCCGGCGTGCCGGGGCTGCAGCTGCTCGCGGGGCGCCGGGCCCTGGACAGCGGAGACCCCGAAGGCGCGAAGCAGGTGTTCGAACGCCTGGGCACCTTCGGCGGCGCGGATCAACTGATCCCCGAATGCGACTGGGCGATCGCCCGGTCGAAGGCGGACGCCGCCGCGACCCCGGAAGAAATGGCCGAAGCCTCCGGGATGCTGCGGGCGATCGAGGACAACGCGGAAGCCGTCTGGAAGGCGGACGAGACGGATCTGGCCCGGGCACGGCTGCTGCTCGCCCGGGGCGAACGGACTGCTGCCGAGGATGCCCTCGCCCTCGTGCCGGAAGGCACCGGGGACCGGGACAGCCTGATGCGCGAGATCCGCATGGCGGAAGCGAAGGAAAAGCTCGGGGCCGGCGAATACGACGCCGCCCGCGCGATCTTCCTCGAACTGTCCGACCTGCCCGGAACGGCGGACCTGGCTGCCGAATGTCTGTACCGGCCGGCTGAAAAATGCATGGCAGACGAAGACTGGGACGGAGCGATCGCGCTGCTGAGCCGGATCCCGGACTACCGGGACAGCCGGAGCCTGACCCTGCAGTGCCACTACCGGAAGGCTGCCGCGCTGGAGGAGGCCGGGAACCTGGAAGGCGCGGCCGCCGAATATCTGATGGCCGGCAGCTGGGGCGACGCTGCGGAACGGACGGCGAACATCACCCTGAAGCAGGCGGACGCGCTGTTCGAGGCGGGCGACCTGCGGGGCGCGCACGCACTGTATGCTTCACTGCCGGACAACCCCGAATGCGCTGAAAAAGACAAGGCCTGCCGTCTCTCGCTGGCGCGGGACGCTGTGAACAGCATGGAATACACGCTGGCGCTGGAGCTGCTGGAGGGCATCCCGGACAGTGAAGAAGACGCCGGGAGCCTGCGGGCGGAAGCCAGCTACCAGAAGGCGAAGACCGCCGTGAAACAGGAAGAGTGGGAGACCGCGGTTTCCCTGCTGGCCCCCCTGGACCGGCAGGCCCTGCGGAAGAAATACAAGGACATCGAGAACCTGTACCTCGCCGCGTGCGAGGGCGCCGGCATCGAGGCCTACCCCGCCGCGCCGGAACCGACGGCCACCCCCGCCCCGGAAAGCGAAGAGGACCCGGGAACGCCGACCGCGCCGCCGTTCCTGGTCACCGAGGATGAGCAGCCATGAACAAAGCAAGAATGCGCATCCCGGAGCTGGACGGCCTGCGGGTGCTGATGATCTTCATCGTGAGCTGGTACCACATCTGGCAGCAGAGCTGGCTGAGGCCATACATCGGGAGCTACAGCCTGGACTACCTGGTGAGGAGCGGCTATGTATGGGTGGACGGCACGGTGCTGCTGAGCTGCTTCCTGCTGTTCCTGCCCTGGGCGCGGGCGATGGCGGACGGGACCCCGGCGCCCGACACGATGGATTTCTACTACCGCCGGTTCCGGCGGATCGTGCCGGGATACTACTTCATCACGCTGGCGGTGTTCTTCGCGATCGCGCTGCCGTGGGGGCTGTACGAAAGCCCGCAGTTCCTGGTGAAAGACCTGGCGACACACCTGACCTTCACGTTCACCTTCTTCTACGACACGTATGTCGCGACGCCGCTTGGCGCAGCCGGATGGACGCTGGCGATCCTGGTGCAGGGCTACCTGCTGTTCCCGCTGATCGCCCGGGGCGTGATGAAAAAGCCCGCAGCAACCTTCGGCCTGATGGCCGCGGTATGCCTCGGGTTCCGGGCGTGGTGCATATGGGCGCTGTATGACTACACGATGGTCGTGAACCAGCTGATCAACTTCCTGGACGTCTACATCCTGGGGATCGCGGGAGCGATCGCATATGTGCGGCTGGAGAAACTGCGGAGCGGACAGGGGGGAAAGATCAGCCGGAAATGGCAGGCCATCGCGACGTTGGTCTTTATCGGGGTGTTCTGGGGGCTGCTGAGCCTGCTGCGGGTGCAGGCGGGCGCCGGGAGCTATCCCGACATCCAGAAGCGGCAGATGATGTACCGGCCGGTCTACGGCGTGTGCTTTACCCTGCTCGCGCTGAGCGCGCCGTTCTCGCTGGCGCCGCTGAGGAAGCTGCTGGGGAACCCGGTGACAAAGTTCCTCGGCGGGATCAGCATGAACTACTACCTGATCCACCAGACGGTGACGGTGCACCTGAAGCGGCTGAAGATCCCCGCATCAGAGAGCGCGGAACCGCACATGAGCGGGGAGCTGCAATGGCAGATGGGATACACCGCGCTGGCATTCGGGATCAGCGTCCTGCTCGCGATCCTCGTTACATACGCGGTGGAAAAACCGGCGGGGAAGCTGCTGGATAAGTGCAGAAAAAAACGGCTGCCGGAGCAGCCGTTAACCTGAGGTGTCATTCCGAACGAATGTGAGGGAGATTTCTCCGCTCCGCCTTCGGCTCCGGTCGAAATGACACTCTGCTGTATCATTCCGGACGAATGTGAGGGAGATTTCTCCGCTCCGCCTTCGGCTCCGGTCGAAATGACACTCCATTGTGTCATCCCGGACGAATGTGAGGAATCTCCTTCGGAACGGGTTGCAATCTATTTCTTCTTCTCCTTGGGCCGGACGCCGCGGATGGTGGCCGACGGCACCGACGCCTGCTTCATGAAGGCGCTGGGGCTGATGCCCACGATGTGCTTGAACTGCTTGGAGAAATGATAGGGATCCTGCATGCCGACCTCGACGCCGGCCTGGCGGACGGAGCAGTTCTGGTCCCGCAGGAGCTCCTTGGCCCGCTCCATCTTGCAGTGGAGCACATAGGACAGGGGCGGCATGCCGACCTCCGCCACAAAGCGCTTCCGGAAGGTCTCCATCGGCATGCGGGAGATGGCGGCCATATCCGCGAGGGAGTAGTTTTCCTTATACTGATTGGCGCGGAGCGTATCCACGACCTTGGCGATCTCATGGGAGAGCATGGCGTCCATGGCGACGGGCTGGCCCCAGTGGGAGGCGATCATCCCGTAGAGCAGGTGCTGCAGCTGATAGGTCGCATCTGCGGTACCGGAGTGCCGGACGATGACCTGCACGATCTGCTCGGCCAGGTAGATCTGGCTCGGCAGGGCGCCCTGCTTCAGGGGCATATGCAGGAGGGCACCCATCTTCCGCACGACCATGGGGCTGAGGGGGCCTTCCAGGGCGATCCAGAGGCAGCGGGCCTCCTTATCCGTGGTGATGTCGCAGCGCTTGTCGCCCCCCGGGAGGAAGCAGGTGGACCCGGCGGGGAGCTCCAGCTCATGATTATCCCAGGAGAGGACAATGTCCCCCCGCTCCACCGCGAGCCAAACCCACTGCTCATGCGCGTTGAGGGGATGGGTCCCCTTCTCCAGCACGAAGCAGCCGGCCGCATGGATCCACGCGCCGCTGGCCTGCGTGAGGCTTCCGGGCTTATGGACGCCCTCCACGGCCAGGGAGCTGAGGTGCTCCGGGATCTCTTTCATCAGGTATGAAGTCATGGCAAATCCCCCCGCCAAATTGACCAAATATGACAAATTGCGAATCCAGTATACAACGGGTAAAAAGGTTTGTCAATGCGCAGGGGATTGATCATCAGGGTTTTTCGGGAAACATCAGGAACAGGGGAAAGAACATGAGAGCGATCGAACGGATCCGGGAATACCGGGAAAGCCACGGGACGGCCTACACGCTGAAACGACTCGGCCAGAAGGCAGCCCAGCAGCTGCTGGGAACCTACGACCGGCGGTGGAGGCGGGAGAAGGCCACGGAGGCGGAACTGCAGCGGCAGCGGGAGAATCAGCCCGAGGCCGGGCTGATCAGCCTGGTGATCCCGGTGTACAACACAGACCCGGTCATGCTGCGGGCCCTGCTCCGCAGCATCGAGGCGCAGACCTACCGGAACTTCGAGGCCGTGCTGTACGACGGGGCGAGCACAAAGGCGGGAACGCTCGAGGTGCTGGCCGAACTGGAGGCGGGAGCACAAAAGGACCGTTTCCCTGTGTTCCGGGTGATCCGGGGGGCGGAGAACAAGGGCATCAGCGGAAACACGAACGAGGCCGTGAAGGCGGCGAAGGGCGAATACGCCGCCCTGTGCGACCACGACGACCTGCTGGCCCCGGACGCCCTGTGGCGGGCGGCGGAATGCATCGCCGAAAAGCACCCGGACGTGATCTACTCCGACGAGGACCGGATCACAGAGAACGGACGGCGCCACATGGACCCGCACTACAAGCCCGACTACTGCCCGGACAACCTGGTGAGCGACAACTACCTGTGCCACATGGCGGTGATCCGGCGGGAGCTGCTGGAGGAAACCGGGCTGCGCAGCGGCTTTGACGGGAGCCAGGATCACGATCTCTTCCTCCGCCTGGCGGAGAAGACGGAGAAGATCGAGCACCTCCCCTACATCCTGTACAGCTGGCGGGAAGTCTTCTCCAGCAAGAGCCACCGGGAGCTGTGGACCTGCCTGGACAACGGATGCCGGGCATCGGTCGAGCACGAGGGCAAGCTCGGGCGGAAAGCTGAGGCAGTGCCGGTGAACAAGGAGATCCGCCTGTGGTACGAGATCCCGGCGGACGCGGCGGTCGAGGCCATCGTCCACGGGGAGAGCGAGGAAGAATGCCGGGAGTGCCTGGGTGAACTGCAGTTCCGGACCGACTGGCCGAAGCTCAGCGGAAGCATCGTGACCGGCGGGGAAGAAGAGCGGATCGGGATGATCAACGAGGCCGCGGCAACCTCGAAGGCGGACTACCTGCTGATCCTGGACGCGGGCGTGACGAACATGAACCGGTATTTCATCCGGGAAATGCTGATGTACGCGCAGCGGGACGACGTAGCAGGCGTAACGGGCGTGCTGACGGACCGGAAAGGCCGCATCACCCACGGCGGGTTCGCGGTCGGGATGGAGCACACGGCGCAGTGCATCAACGAGGGCATGTACTACCGGGCCGGCGGGTGGCACGACATGATGAACAAGGTGCACAACGTGAGCGCGGTGAGCCTCGGATGCCTGATGGTGAAGCGCGCGAACTGGCTGCCGCTGGACGAAGGGTTCCGCGGCGGGCTCGCATCGGTCGACCTGGGCCTGCGGCAGCGGCACTACGAAAGGTGGTTCGTGTTCACGCCGCACGCGAAGGCGGAGCTGGCGCCGAATCAGCTGCTGCTGAGCGGGACGGAACGGAACGCGGCAGACGAAGCGCTGTTTGAGCAGAAGTGGGGGAAGACCGTGCACGATCCCTGCTACAGCGGGCGGTTCGGAAAGAAAAAGGCGAACTATCATTATTGATAATAATCCCCCGGTTGTGCTATACTGCATTCAATCTTTTTCAAGGATCAGGTGAAACGACATGGACCGTATTTATGACCCGAAGGTGATCGAGCCGAAATGGCAGAAATTCTGGGAGGAGCACAAGACCTTCCATACGGACGTATGGGATTTCTCCAAACCCAAGTTCTACGCGCTGGACATGTTCCCCTACCCCAGCGGCGTCGGCCTGCACGCCGGCCATCCCGAGGGCTACACCGCGACGGATATCGTCAGCCGGATGAAGCGGATGCAGGGCTATAACGTCCTCCACCCGATGGGCTACGACTCTTTCGGCCTGCCGGCGGAGCAGTACGCCGTTACCACCGGGCACCATCCGGAAGGCTTCACGAAGGAAAACATCCAGACCTTCAGCCGCCAGCTGAAGGAGCTGGGCTTCGACTATGACTGGGACAAGATGATCGCGACGAGCGATCCGGAGTTCTACCACTGGACCCAGTGGATCTTCAAGCAGCTGTACCTGGACGGCTACGCCCAGTACATCGACATGCCCGTGAACTGGTGCGAAGAGCTGGGCACGGTGCTGTCGAACGACGAGGTCATCGACGGCAAGAGCGAGCGCGGCGGCTATCCCGTGGTCCGCAAGAACATGAAGCAGTGGGTCATCAACCAGCCCGCCTTCGCCGAGAAGCTGCTGGAAGGCCTGAACGAGATCGACTGGCCGGAGAGCACGAAGGACATGCAGCGCCACTGGATCGGCAAGAGCGAGGGCGTTGAGGTCAGATTCCAGATCGTCGGCGGCGGCGACTTCAGCATCTTCACGACGTGTATCGAGACCATCTACGGTATCACCTTCATGGTCCTGGCGCCGGACGGGCAGCTGGTGCAGGACCTGATGCCCCGGATCAAAAACCAGGAAGAAGTCAGGGCCTACATCGAGGAGACCCGGAAAAAGAACGACATGGACCGGACGGAGCTGAACAAGGGCAAGAGCGGCTGCCGCCTGGAGGGCGTAAAGTGCATCAACCCCGCGAACGGGCGGGAGGCGGAACTGTTCATCGGCGACTTCGTGCTGGCCAGCTACGGGACCGGCGCGGTCATGGCCGTGCCGAGCCACGACCAGCGCGACTTTGAATACGCCGTCGCGCACAACATCCCCATGCTCCAGGTCATCGACGGGGCGGACGTGAGCGAACACGCCTTTGAAAAGGGCGACTACCTGGGCAAGGGCTGCAGGCTGATCAACAGCGAGGAGTTTACCGGGCTGACCGTGGAGGAGGCCAAGGAGGCCATCACCGCGAAGCTCGAGAAGATGGGCGTTGCAAAGCGCACGGTCAACTACCACTTCCGCGAATGGATCTTCGCGCGGCAGCGCTACTGGGGCGAACCCGTCCCGATCGTCCACACGGAAGACGGCGGCCTGTATCCCCTGCCGGACGACGAGCTGCCCCTGATCCTCCCCGAACTGGAGGACTATAAAGGAAAGAACGGGAAGGCCCCGCTGGAAAACGCCGAGGAGTGGAAGCACTACGACAAAAACGGCGTGAAGGGGACCCGCGAGACCAGCACGATGCCCGGCTCTGCCGGCAGCAGCTGGTACTACATGCGCTACATCGATCCGCATAATCATGAAACCTTCGCCGACTACAAACTGCTGGAGCACTGGCTGCCAGTCGACCTGTACATCGGCGGGCCGGAGCACGCGGTAGGCCACCTGATGTACAGCCGGATCTGGAACCGGTACCTGTACGACAAGGGCATGAGCCCCGTAAAGGAGCCTTTCAAAAAGCTGGTGCACCAGGGCATGATCCTGGGCGAGAACGGCATCAAGATGGGCAAGCGGTTCCCGAAGTACGTGGTGAACCCGAGCGACATCGTGAACAAATACGGCGCGGACACGCTGCGGATCTACGAGATGTTCATGGGCCCACTGGAGGTGTCCAAGCCCTGGAGCCCGCAGGGCGTCGAAGGCGCAAGGAAGTTCCTGAACCGCGTATGGACCTTCTTCACGAACGAAGAGAACATCACCGAAGGAAACGACGGCGCGCTGGACAGGGTGTTCCACCAGACGGTGAAAAAGGTGACCGGGGACTTTGAGACCCTGGGCTTCAACACGGCGATCAGCCAGATGATGATCTTCGTGAACGCGTGCTACAAGAACGGGACGTGCCCGAAAGCGTACGCCGAGGCCTTTGTGAAGATGCTCAGCTGCATCTGCCCGCATATCGGCGAGGAGATGTGGAGCCTCCTGGGACATGAAGACACGCTGGCCTATGAGCCTTGGCCAACATGGGACGAGGAGAAGATCAGGGAGGATACGATCCAGATCCCGGTGCAGGTGAACGGCAAGGTCCGGGCGACGGTGGAGATCGGCGTGGACGAGGAGCAGGCCGCGGTGCTGGAGAAGGCGCACGCGATGCACAACGTCCAGGTCACGATCGCCGGAAAGACGATCGTCAAGGAGATCTACGTCAAGGGCAGAATTGTTAATATTGTTGTTAAGTAATCTGAACTGCATTCCGAAAATGCATATATAAGGTTTGTGGCCGAAGGAGCGCGAGGGCGATCGGAAAGCCCTCGCGTTTTTTATTCGTTTTCTTCAGAAAAATGCAATTCTTTTGTTGACATTGTAACAGTTTCGTAATAGAATGACTCTGTACAGTTGTGCTGTATCGATCGATTTATGTATTGAACTGAGGTGAGCCATTCATGACAGTAAACCGCCGCCGCCTGGTGTGCTTCGCTCTGGCGCTGAGCCTGCTGTTGTCGCTGATCCCGACCGGGATCGGCCGGCATCCTGCTGCCCTGGCGGAGACCAAGCGGCTGGGTATCACCCTGGATAAAGTCAACATGCGCTACGGCGCTGGCACCGGCGAGAAAATCGCCTTCTCCCTGCCGAAGGACCACGTTTGTGAGATCGTGGGCGAAAAAGACGCGGACAAGATCCACTGGTACCGGGTGCGGACCATCGACCCAAGCCGGAAAAACAGCAACACCTACTTCGGCTACATCCACGGAGGCTTCTTCCGCGAGCTGACCGATGAAGAATATGCCACCTATGCTGCTACCGGTACCGCGGCAACACCGACCCCGATTCCCCAGAGCAACGGCGACCAGCCGACCCCGACGCCGACCCCGGCACCCGCCGGGAAGGGCGACCTGCCGGCCAAGGCCGGCTCCATGGGCGTGGTAACCGCCGGCGGAACGAATATGCGCGAAGGCCCGGGAACAGGCTACCACAGCCTGATGAAGCTGGACCGGAACACGCAGGTGGAACTGCTGACGATCCCCACCGTGCGCGGGGGCGGAAGCGGCACGTTCTTCAAGGTGCGGTACGACGGCGTGACCGGCTATATCATGAGCGACTTCATCTCCATCCTGAGCGGCGGACCCGAGAGCGGTGAATCCATTGCTGCGACGCCGGCCCCGACACCGGCGAACAGCAGTTCCGATTCCTCCTCCCGGACGATGGTGAAACTGATCCTGAGCAGCTGCCACCTGCGGACCAGCCCCGGCGGCGACTACGACCCGAAGAACGACTGGACCGGCCAGGGCACCACACTGCCCCTCGCCGGCAGCCCCGTGAAGCAGGGCGGATATACCTGGTACCCGGTGAGCAAGAACGGAAAGACCTACTACGCGCGGAACGACTGCGTGCAGACCATCTCGGACGACGGCTCGTCCTCCCCGTCCACCCCGACCGCCGCGCCTGACACTTCCGCCGCCACGACCGTGCTCGGCTACGTGAGGACGATCGTGGGCGGATGCAACCTGCGGGCGACCATCAACGGCACGGTTGTGAAGCAGATCGCGAAGAACGTGACCCTGCCCTACCTGCTGCAGCCGGTACAGAAGAACAACTATACCTGGTACTTCGTCCAGGATGGCAGCACGAAGGGCTACCTGCGCGGCGACATCGTCAGGGTCGTCAGCGACACGACCCCGACACCGACACCGCCCTCCGGCGAAACACCGACCCCGACGCCGGAAAACCAGCCCACGGGCTGGGTGAGGACCACCGCCGGCGGCGTGAACCTGCGGAAAAACGCCGGCTACTCCGATGTGATCGGCACCGTCTCCCGGAACACGGTCCTGCCCTATTACGGCAGCCCGACCACCGTCAAGGGCGTCCAGTGGTACCAGGTCGTTCACCCCACGCTCGGCAAGGGCTGGCTGCACGGGAACTACGTCACCCCCTGCAACCAGGACGGCAGCGCAATCGCGACACCGACCCCGGAACCCGGCGTTACCTCCTCTCCGGACAGCGGCGGCAACGGCCAGGAAGCCAGCTATACGACGCTGAAGACCGGCTCCACCGGCCAGGCGGTCAAGAACCTGGTAACTGAGCTGAAGAACCAGGGTTACTACACGGGTGACATCACCAACAAATATACGACTGCGGTCGCGGAAGCCGTGAAGGCGTTCCAGCGGGCGAAGGGCCTGAACGCGGACGGCATCGCCGGCTCCTCGACCCAGCACAAGCTGTTCGGCACGGTGCCCATCGGATCGGGCGACACGAGCAACCTGACCATGACCCTGTACCCTGCGGAGAAGATCGACTGGTACACGGGCGGGATCAACGAGCTGTGGGCCCGCGGCAGCAACTACAAAGTCTATGACGTGAGGACCGGTATCGTCTGGTGGGCTCACCGCTGGGCCGGCGGCCTGCACGTCGATGCGGAGCCGCTGACCGCGGCGGACACCGCACGGCTATGCAGGTGCTACGGCGTAAGCAACAGCACCGAGATCGCGAGCAGGAACCTGTACCAGCGGCGGCCACTGCTGGTGACGATCGGCACGCGGACCTTCGCCTGCTCGCTGTACGGCGTACCGCACAACTATCCGGAAGGTGACACGATCTCCACGAACGACTTCAAGGGCCAGGTGTGTATCCACTTCACCAACAGCAAGACCCACGACAGCAAGAAGGTGGACAGCGGACACGAGGCCGCGATCCAGTACGCGTGGGAGTATGCGCCTAATGGCCACAAATAAGAAAATGTGATATGATTTCGGGGACAGGGTTCATACCCTGCCCCCGATCTGATTTTGAGAGGATAACACAATGGCCAAGAGCAGATCCGTTTTTGCCTGCACGGCGTGCGGGTATGAAACCCCGCGGTGGGTCGGGAAATGCCCCGGATGCGGCGCATGGAACACGCTGGAAGAAAGCGTGCAGGCTGTGGCCGACAAGGCCGGGAGCGGAAAGATCGCCGCGAATCAGCGGCCCGGAACCGGCGCGAAACCCCTGCCCCTGAAGGATATCCCGGAGGACATCACCCTGCGGACCGGCACCGGTATCAGCGAACTGGACCGGGTGCTGGGCGGCGGCATCGTCGAGGGCGGCCTGATCCTGATCGGCGGCGACCCGGGCATCGGCAAAAGCACGCTGCTGCTGCAGGTCTGTGACCACCTGGCGAAGAGCGGGAAGCGCACGCTCTATATCAGCGGCGAGGAAAGCGCGCGGCAGATCAAGCTGCGGGCCAACCGCCTGGGCATCACGAGCGACCTGTACGTGCTGGCGGAGAACGCGCTGGACGCGGTGGAGGAAAAGATCCGCGAGCTGCAGCCGGACACGGCGGTCATCGACAGCATCCAGACCATGTACCGGCCGGAGATGACGAGCGCGCCGGGCAGTGTCAGCCAGATTAGGGAGGGCACGAGCCTGATCATGCGCCTGTGCAAGGAAACCGGGACGAGCGTGTTCCTGGTCGGCCACGTGACCAAGGACGGTGCGATCGCCGGACCGCGGATGCTGGAGCACATGGTGGACGTGGTGCTATACTTCGAGGGCGACCGGCAACAGGACTACCGCCTGCTGCGGGCGGTGAAGAACCGGTTCGGATCGGTGAACGAGCTGGGTGTGTTCCGGATGACGGGACAGGGCATGCAAGTCGTCGACAACCCGAGCGAAGAGCTGCTGAGCCACCGGGCCAAAGGCGCCAGCGGCAGCACGGTCTTCTGCGGCATGGAGGGCAGCCGCCCCCTGCTGTGCGACGTGCAGGCGCTGACGAGCCCGACGTTCTACGGGACGCCCCGCCGCTCCGTGAACGGAGCGGACAGCGGACGGGTCGCGATGCTGCTGGCTGTTCTGGAGAAGCGGGCCCATATGCAGACATATAACCAGGACGTCTACATCAACGTGGCCGGCGGGCTGGAGCTGTCCGAACCGGCGGCGGACCTGGCCCTGTGCGCGGCGGTGGCTTCCAGCCTGCGGGACAAAGCCGTCGGGCCTGAGGTCGCCGTGATGGGTGAGGTCGGACTGGCGGGCGAGGTGCGGACCGTGCCGCAGTGCGAGCGGCGCATCACCGAATGCGCGCAGCTCGGCTTCACGACGATCATCGTGCCCAGGGCGTGCGCGAAGCGGACGCCGGTACCGGAGGGCGTGCACGTCGTCGGGGTGGACACGGTGGCACAGGCATTGAGTGTGATCTTTTAATGTGATCTTTTAATGTGATCTTTAAAATAAGAAAAAGCGCCTCGCGGCGCTTTTTCTCATTTCAGGATCCCCTTTGTGGCTTCGTCCTCGTACTGGCGGGTAAAGAGCCGGTAGTACGGGCCTTTGGCCGCGAGGAGATCCCGGTGCGTACCCTGCTCGACGATCTTCCCGTCGTTCACGACGAGGATCAGGTCCGCGTTGCGGACGGTCGAAAGCCGGTGAGCGATAACGATGGATGTCCGGCCGCGGATCACGGTATCGATCGCTGACTGGATCTTCTGCTCGGTGAGGGTATCGACGGAAGCGGTCGCCTCGTCCAGGACGAGGATGCGGGGATCCGCGAGGATCGCCCGGGCAAAGGAGATCAGCTGCTTCTCCCCGGTGGAGAGCAGGTCGCCGCCTTCGCCCACATCCGTATCGATGCCCTTTTCCATGCGGGCCACCACCTCGTCGGCGGAGACCAGCTCCAGGGCCCGCGCGATCTCTTCATCCGTGGCGTTCGGGTTGCCGTAGAGCAGGTTCTCCCGGATGGTGCCGGAGAAGAGGTGGGGCAGCTGGAGCACGTAGCCGATCGCGCTGTGGAGCCAGAGCTGGCTCCGCTCGCGGGCGTCGCGCCCGTCGATCAGCACACGGCCGGAGGTCGGTTCGAAGAAGCGGCAGACCAGGTTCACGAGGGTGCTCTTGCCCGCGCCGGTCTCGCCGACGATCGCGATGTTGCTGCCGAAGGGGATCTCCAGGCTGAAGTGCTCGAGCACGTACTCATCCCCGTCCGGATAGCGGAAGGAGACGTCCTCAAAGGCGATATCGCCGCGGATGGGCTCCCAGTTCTCCCGCCTGGGGTTAAAGGAATCGCCGTATTTTTCAATGACTTCCGGCGTATCCGAGACATCGGACGGCGTGCCGAGGAGGCGGGTGAGCCGCTCAATGTTCACCTGGGTGGTGATGATGTCCGAGATCGCATCCACGATCCAGCGGACCGGTTCCATCATGCCCTGAGCATAGGACATGAACATCGAGAAGGTACCGACCTCCGAGGCCGCGATGAGCCCGCCCTGCCACAGGACGATCGCCAGGGCCAGGGAGGAGGCCATGTGCATCGTGACGGAGAACCCGCCGCGAAGCCGGGCTGCGCGCACGGACGTGTTCCGGTATTCCTGGGTGTCCGCGACGAAGTCCTTCGCCATGCGGTCCTCAATGGTGAGGGTCTTGATGGTCTTCGCGCCGGTGATCGCCTCGTTGAAATCCCCGGTGATGCGGGAGTTCAGCTCCCGGATCTGCCGGTTGGCGAGGATCAGTTTCCTCTGGAAAAGCGAGAAAAAGATCACCATGAGCGGCAGGATCGCCGTGACCATGAGGGCCAGGCGGACGTTGATGACCAGCATCACCGCCACCGCACCGATCAGGTAGCTGGTATGCCAGACGCAGTCCATGAGCGTCCAGGAGACCAGACCGCCGATGCGGGAGGTATCCGACATGACGCGCGAATGGATATAGCCGACACTGTTCTGGTTAAAATAGGAAAAGGACAGCGTCTGCAGATGGTTGAAGGCCGCGTTGCGCAAGTCCCGGTTCATGGAGACCTCAGTGGTCATGGCGCCCTTGCAGGCAATGAAAGTAGCGCAGCCCGCGGCCACGATCGCCAGGACATAGATGACAATAAACAGGGGCAGGGTATCGGTGGTGCCGCCGGCGATGAAATGGTTCAGGGCATAGCGCTGGAAGAGGGGCAGGGCGATATCCATTCCCGTCCCGATCAGGCCGCAGATCACCATCGTAGCCAGGGTCCTGCTGTATTTCCGGGCATAGGGCACGACGCGCGGGATGCCGAAGAAAGGCAGGGAGGTTTTTTCTTTTTTGGCTGCTGCTATGGTCTGGATCATGCCGGGGTCACCTCCTTCCGGTCCAGGGTCTGGATTTCTTCGATCTGCCGGTACAGGCCGGGCTGCGCGCTCAGCTCCGCCGGGGTGCCGAACTGCGCCACCCGCCCGCGGTCCATCACCAGGACCCGGTCCGCCCTGGACAGGGTGGTGATGCGGTGGGAGATCAGGATGATCGTGGCCGAGCCGAAGCGCTTCTCCAGCTCTGCGCGGATGCGGGCATCGGTCTCGGTATCCACGGCAGAAAGCGAATCGTCAAAAATCATGATGGGCGTAGGCCGGGTCAGCATACGGGCGATCGCCGCCCGCTGCTTCTGGCCGCCGGAGAGGGTCACGCCCCGCTCTCCGACAAAGGTATCATAGCCTTTGGAAAAGGAATCGACCGTTTCCTGCAGGCAGGCAGCTTGCACCGCGGCAGCCAGCTCGTCATCCGGCAGGTGCTCGGAGGTGATGCCCAGGTTCTCCCGCAGGGTGCGGGAAAAAAGATACGGCTCCTGCAGCACGATCCCGATCCCGCGGCGCAGGTGGTCCAGGCGGATCTTCGCGACATCCGTTCCGCCGATGGTGATGCGCCCGTTCTCCGGGGGCAGGGGGTAGAGCCGGTCCAGCAGGTACATGAGGGTGGACTTGCCCGAGCCCGTACCGCCGAGGATGCCGAGGGTCGTGCCGGCGGGAATGGTAAAGGTCACGTCGTGCAGCATCTCCCGGCTGCCCTCATAGGCAAAGGTCACGTGGTCAAAGCAGATGTCCCCGGTCAGGGGCGGGGTCAGGGCGCCTTCCGCGTCCTTCTCCTCCTCCGCGTCCATGATGTAGCCGATACGGTCGATGCCGACGCCGGCCTTGGACATCTCGCTGATCATCCTGCCGAGCTGGCGCACGGGCCAGACGAGCATGCCGTTATAGCTGAGGAAGGCGATATACTCGCCGCTGGTCATGCTGCCGCGCAGGCAGAAGACCACGCCGAACACGACCACGAGCATGATCTGAATCCCGGAGAGAATATCCGCCGAGGACCAGAAAAAGCTCATGAGCTTTCCCAGGCTGACCCAGAGCCCGGTATAGGATTCATTGTGTTTTTCAAAACGGTCGCGCTCGTACCTCTCCCGGCCGAAGGCCCGGACGACGCGCACGCCGGTCAGGTTCTCCTGCGCCATGGCGGAAAGCCTGCCCTCGCTCTCGTCACACTTATGGAATCCCCCGCGGAACTTCCGGTGGAAGAAGAGGGAATACCAGATGATTACCGGCAGCGGAATCACGGCCACCAGCGTCATGGAGACGTTCATGCTCACCATGAAGCTGATGCTCATCGCCAGGAGGATCGTGATCCGGATCAGATCCGTCATCTGTTCCGAGATGAAGCGCCGGGTCGTCTCGATATCGCTGGTACAGCGCTGGATGATGTCTCCCGTGTGATGGCTCATATGCCACTGGAAGGGGAGGCGCTCGATATGGCTGAAGAGGGTATCCCGCATGGTCTTGACCAGGGTCTCGCTAGCCCGGGTGTTCGTCACCCGGAACCCGTAGCGCGCCACGGCGCTGACCAGAGCCACGAGGATCACGCCGAGCCCGGCGAGCCATAGCTTTTGCCGGATGACCTCCGTCCCGCCGACCGCGCTGAGCAGGGTCTGCACCGGGCGGGCCAGGTCTTTCACCGGCGCGCCGCCGACCACGTTATCCACGGTCACGCGGATGATCTGGGGGATCACCATCTCCGCCAGCGCGGACAGCGCCGCGCAGCACATGCAAAGAATGAATAAGGCTTTGCTTCCTTTTAGGAATTGCCAGATCAGCTTGCCCCGGCCTTTACGGGGCTGCGTCTGATCAGGCGTCGTTTTCTTCTTCATCGTCTTTCTCCTGTGAGTACGGATGCTCGCTCACTCCGAAGGAAGGCATAAAAAGAGCCTGCTGCCGGTTCCCCGACAGCAGGCAATGTTCGCGATCAGTAAGCTTCGCTTTTTGTCATTCCGGACGGGAGCATTTTTCCCGGTTGGAGGAATCTCCTTCGGAACAGGCTGTAACCTGTTGCGGGAAGATCCCCCGGCTGCGTTCGGGATGACACCGAATGATTACTTCAGTTCGGCGAAGTACTTGATGGTGCGGACCATCTGGCTGGTGTAGCTGTTCTCATTGTCGTACCAGGACACGACCTGCACCTGATAGGTGTCGTCGTCGATCTTGTTGACCATGGTCTGGTTGGCATCGAACAGGGAGCCGTAGGTCATGCCGATGATATCGGAGGAAACGAGCTTTTCAGTGGTGTAGCCGAAGGATTCGGAAGCCTGGGACTTCATGGCCTCGTTGATGGCTTCCTTGGTGACATCCTTGCCCTTGACGACGGCCACCAGGATGGTGGTGGAGCCGGTGGGCACGGGCACGCGCTGGGCGGAGCCGATCAGCTTGCCGTTCAGTTCCGGGATAACCAGGCCGATGGCCTTGGCAGCGCCGGTGGAGTTCGGCACGATGTTGGCGGCGCCGGCACGGGCACGCTGCAGGTCACCCTTGCGGTGCGGGCCGTCCAGGATCATCTGGTCGCCGGTGTAGGCGTGCACGGTGGTCATGATGCCGGCCTGGATCGGGAAGGCATCGTTCAGAGCCTTGGTCATGGGCGCCAGGCAGTTGGTGGTGCAGCTGGCAGCGGAGATGACCTGATCCTCGGGCTTGAGGGTCTTGTGGTTTACGTTGTAAACGATGGTCGGCAGATCGTTGCCCGCGGGAGCGGAGATAACGACCTTCTTGGCGCCGGCTTCGATATGAGCCATGCTCTTTTCCTTGGAGGTGTAGAAGCCCGTGCACTCGAGCACGACGTCAACACCCAGCTGGCCCCAGGGGCACTCTTTGGCATCCTTGATGGCGTAGATGGTGATCTCTTTGCCGTCAACAATGATGGAATTCTCGGTCGCTTCGACGGTGTGCTTGTTCTCGCCGATCACGCCGCAGTAGCCCTTCTGGGCGGTGTCATACTTGAGCAGATGGGCCAGCATCGCGGGGCTGGTCAGGTCGTTGATGGCGACCACATCATAACCGGGGGCGCCGAACATCTGACGGAATGCAAGACGACCGATCCGGCCAAAGCCATTGATAGCAACTTTCACTGCCATAGTTGAAAAACCTCCTCATTTTCCTATCGCTTTCGCGAGTTCTTTACCGAAGAGTTATTGTAAACGTTAATTCCTTTTTTGGCAAGGGGTTGAGGGAAATTTCATGGGTGGAAACCGGACCTCCTCCGGTCCCGGCGGAACGACCCGGTTTCTTTTGTGGTTTCTGGGATAATATTGAACAGAAACAGGTAAATTATCAATTGACTTGCCGCTTTCCGAATGGTATTCTGTAAAGTACTGAGGAAAGTCCGTACATCTGCGGCTTTACTATCTTATCAGGAGGTAAAAGACATATGGAAAATATCCCCGTTATCAAACTGGGCCTCGTGGCTGTGAGCCGCGACTGTTTCCCCATCGCACTGAGCGAGAAGCGCCGCGCCGCCATCGCTGAAAAGTGCGGCCAGAAGAAGCTGGACTTCGTTGAGATCAAGACCACGGTCGAGAACGAGCTGGACATGCTCAAGGCGGTGGATGAGCTGAACGCCGCCGGCTGCAACGCCGCTTGCGTCTTCCTGGGCAACTTCGGTCCCGAAACGCCCGAGACCCTGATCGCCAAAGAGTTCGACGGCCCTGTGATGTTCGTGGCTGCTGCCGAAGGCGACGGCGACATGATCAACGGCCGCGGCGACGCGTACTGCGGTATGCTGAACTGCTCCTACAACCTCGGCATGCGGCACCTGAAGGGCTATATTCCGGAGTATCCTGTGGGCAACGCCGAAGAACTGGCTGACAAGATCGCCGAGTTCATTCCGATCGCCCGCGTGATCGTCGGACTGAAGAACCTCAAGATCATCACCTTCGGGCCCCGTCCCCAGGATTTCTTCGCCTGCAATGCCCCCATCAAGGGCCTGTACGAACTGGGCATCGAGATCGAGGAGAACAGCGAACTCGACCTGCTGGTGAGCTACAAGGAGCATGCCGGCGACAAGCGCATCCCCGCCGTGTGTGAAGACATGAAGAAGGAAATGGGCGAGGGCAAGTACTACGATGATATGCTCGAGCGCATGGCGCAGTTCGAGCTGACCCTGCTCGACTGGGCAGAAGGCCACAAGGGCGCCCGGAAGTATGTGGCATTCGCCGACAAGTGCTGGCCCGCCTTCCCGTCCCAGTTCGGTTTCGAGCCCTGCTATGTGAACAGCCGCCTGGCCTCCCGCGGGATGCCGGTTTCCTGTGAAGTGGATATCTACGGCGCCCTGAGCGAGTACATCGGCGCGTGCCTGACCGGCGACGCCGTAACCCTGCTGGACATCAACAACAGCGTGCCGGAATACATCTACGACAAGGACATCAAGGGCAAGTTCGACTACGAGCTGCATGACACCTTCATGGGCTTCCACTGCGGCAACACCCCGAGCTGCAAGATGTGTGCGGACCGCGCGATCAAGTACCAGCTGATCCAGCACCGCCTGCTCGAGCCCGAAGGAAGCGATCCGGACTTCACCCGCGGCACCCTCGAGGGCGACATCGCAGCCAGCCCGATCACCTTCTACCGCCTGCAGTGCGACAGCGAAGGCAAGGTCCGCGCCTATGTGGCTGAGGGCGAAGTGCTGCCCGTGGCTACCCAGTCCTTCGGCGGCATCGGCATCTTCGCCATCAAGGAAATGGGCCGCTTCTACCGCCATGTGCTGGTGCAGAAGCGCTATCCGCATCACGGCGCCGTGGCGTTCGCACATTGCGGAAAGCTCCTGTTCGAGGTGTTCAAGTACCTGGGCGTGCGCGATATCGCGTGGAACCAGCCCAAGAACCTGCCCTACCGCACCGAGAACCCCTGGGCATAATCACAGCATACTGAGGGCCGCCGACGGCGGCCCTCTTTTTTCGGAGGAGCATGATGCGCAAAGTCCTGCTGGTTTCCATGGACGCTTTCTTTGAGCCGGATATCAGCCGCCTGCCCCCCGACGGCGCCGTCGCCCGCATCCTGCGTGAGGGGACCTGGTGCCGGAAGGTGGAGACGATCTTCCCCGCGCTGACCTACCCCATCCACGTGACCATGGTCACCGGGTGCGACCCGGAGGATACCGGCGTGGGCCAGAACCAGCCCTTCCAGCCGAACGTGCCGGAGAAGCATCGCCGCTGGTACTGGGAACGGGAGCATATCCGTGTGCCCACGCTGTTTGAAGCCGTGAAGAAAGCGGGCGGCCGCAGCTGTTCGATCCTCTGGCCGGTCAACTGCAAAAACCGCGCCGTGAACTGGTGCTTTCCGGAGGTCCACCCCCTGCCCGGAGAAAGCCCTGTACTCAAAGCCCTGCGCTTCGGCACGCCCGGCTACATCCTCGCCGGGGAGAGGCGCTACGGCCGCCTGCGCAAGGGGATAAAAGAGCCCTGGCTCAGCGACTACGCCGCCGCGCTCGCCGGCGATACGATCCGGCGGCACCGGCCGGACCTGACCGCCCTGCACCTGATCGACCTGGACCATACGCGGCACCACTGCGGCACGTTTTCCCCGGAGGCGGACGAGGCGATCCGCCGGCTGGACCGCCGGATCGGAGAACTGAAGCAGGTTCTTGAAACCACGCCGGGGATGGAGGATGCCCTGCTGATCCTCGTCAGCGACCACGGACAGGCCGACATCGAGCGAACCGTGAACCTGCGGGAGGCGATGGACCGGCTGATGCCCGGGATTCCCCTGCAGCCGCAGTCCAACGGCATGAGCGCCTACTTTTTCCCGAAGGGGGAGGTTCCGGATCCGGACAGCCTGATCCCGCAGCTCGAAGAGCATCGGGAGGCGCTCGGCATCTCCCGCGTCTACAGCAGCAAAGACCTGAAACGGATGCACACCGTGAGCGGGCCGGTCCTGGCCGCTGAGGCCGCGGAAGGCGTCGTCTTTTCCGACAGCCTTGACGCGGAAAAGCGGGAAAAAGCCACTCACGGATTCGGCCCGGGGCATCCCGGCGGGATGTGCTTTTTCGCGGTCTGCGGCCGGGGTGTCCGGCAGGGTGCGGAGCTCGGCTCCTTCCCGATGCGCGATATCGGTCCGACGATCGCCGGACTGATGGGGGTGGATCTCCCGACGGCCAGGGGCACGGACCGCTCCGGAGAGGTCCTGGAATAAGAAACCGTTCCGGTGGGGATAACCCGCCGGAATGTGTTGTTTTTGTGGCTTTCAATGGTTTCATGAATATCAAAAATCTGCGAAAATTTGACAAAAGTGGGGCATGGTGTTACAATCCCTGTAACGGTTTCTTCATGAAACGATTTTTCGCTGCCCTTTCTCCTCAAAAGGCGGCTTTATGATAGATGTTAATTCTTTATCGGCCAGGGGCCATGGAGGTACACGTCTGCGTGAAGCATCCGTTTTTGATCACCCATTATTACCATAGCGGTTTTTCCATCGCGGGAGAACATACGCTGCTGGTCTTTGACTACTGGCGCGGGGAGCGCGGGGAGCTGACGCCCGAGCTGCAGCTGACCCCCGAAAAGCTCCGCGCGTATGACAAAGTATTCGTTTTCATCAGCCACGAACATATCGATCACCTGGATCCTGTCGTCTTCACCTGGAACGAAGCCGGGAACGTCTCCTGGATCGTCTCCTCGGATATGCCGGTCGGCACCCGCGGGAAGCGCATGGCGCCCGGGGATACCGTCAGGCTTTCGGACGAAGTGACCGTCACCGCCTTTGATTCCACGGACCTGGGCGTCAGCTTCCTGGTTGATTTCCTCGGCCTGCGCTTCTTCCATGCCGGAGACCTGAATTTCTGGCACTGGCGGGAAGAATCCACCAAACAGGAGATCGAGGAAGCGGACGAGGAATTCCGCAAGGCCGTCCAGCCGATCTCCCGGGAGAAGATCGACGTGGCCTTCTTCCCGGTGGATCCCCGGCAGGGGGCAATGTTCGAGGCCGGCGCCAACTACTTCATCCTCGCCGTCAAGCCGCGGATCCTGATCCCGATGCATTATTTCCACCGGGCTGACACCGCCACGGACTACGCACGCACCGCCAGCTGCCGCACCACGGAAGTGCTGGCCATGCCTGTTTACGGCGATACGATCCGCCTGGAGGCGGACGAGGACGGCTACCTGAACATCTCCCGCCCGGAGGACGCAGTCCCACCCGGAACGGGAACCGCCGAAACGGATACCACCGGAACCGCCGGAGAAGAATACGGCCCCGGATCGACGGATCCGCTCCTGGAGGAGGACGATCCCTTCCTGGAGAGCGACCTGCCGCTGCCCTCCCTGGCAACCGAAAAACCGGAGCCGCCGGAGAGTTGACCTTTCCACAGTCACAATCGTTTTCCACACGTTATCCACAGTTTTCCACCGGTATTCACAGAAATGAACCGACCCGCAGAAGCGTTGATTTTCCTTGCTTCTGCGGGTCATTATTTTTTGAGACCTTGACTTTCAAGGCTTTGCATCCTGTGGATAAATCAGCCGGCTTCCGACTGTCAAAATCCGGCGCTGTCAGGCCTGCTGACTGAGGTTGAACGCCTTATCCACAGACAGTGAATAAAGCCAGCTTTCACGGACCGGGAGACCGGTCAGTTTCTCCAGCGCCTTCCGATACCATTCCAGCTGGGGACGGTATTCCTCCAGAAAGGCGGTCTCATCGTCAATCCGGTCCGTCTTGTAATCCAGGAGGATCCAACCGTCACCTTCCCGGAAGGCGCAGTCGATGATTCCCTGGACGATCATATTCCTCTCCGGCACGCTGAGGTTGAAATCCCACTCCCGCCGGACATCGGGACTCGCCAGCAGGCGGCGGCCCAGGGGGGAATCATAGAAGCGGCTGACTGATTCCGGACGGATGACGGAAGCATCTTCCGGGGTGAAGACCCCGTCCGCGGTCAGACATCCGAGCATCGCGCGGAGCCGTTCCTCCCGCGCATCCTCCCCGCGCATTTCCTCCAGGTTCACGAGGGAAAGGAAGCGGTGGATCACCGTTCCACGCCGCGCGCCTTCGTTTTCCGGCGGCGGCTCCAGGAAAGCCGGCCGGCTCCCCGCCTGATAGCGCCGCATGAGCCATACCACCTCGTCCGGGGTGCGCTTTTCCTCCGGGGTCTGCTCCTCCTCTTCGGCAAAGATCCGGCTACGCGCCTCCAGGAGCAGGGAAGAGACGGAATACTTTTTCATGATCCCGCCGTCTTCGTCCGGCGGGGCCTTCTCCTGTGAAAAAACCGTCCACAGTTCATCCACAGGAGGAGCGGAAAGCAAGTCGTCACGCCACGCCTCCAGGCTGTGGATTGTTGATCCGGTTTCCACAGTTTGTTGTTGATATTCGCTGACTTTCCTTATTTCCCAAGGGTTTGAAGCCTGTGCACAACCTGTGGATTCTTTTTCCTGATCGTACAGTGCCGGCATGATCCAGTCCTGATAGTCCGCCGCAGAAACGACCCGGTGTTCCCCCGGTCCCGTCCGCCAGAGAGTGTCATCCGTCCGGGTCCCGACCAGGTACAGGCGTTCCTGTGCCCTGGTCATTGCCACATAGAGCAGGCAGATCTTCTCCGCCTTCCGGTCGTGCGCATCCTTCCAGTGGAAGATCTTATCCGCAGCCGTTTTCCTCGAAAGGCGCCACGCCGGCACCTTGTAGTTCATGCAGATCCCAAGTTCCCGGTCGAGCATCACCGGTGCGGGATGACTGCCGGTCACGCTCCGGTTCAGCCCCAGGCAGAAAACCACCGGGAACTGCAGGCCCTTGGACTTGTGCATGGTCATGATCCGGACGAGCTGATCCCCCTCGCCGAGCGTAGCCGCTGCCTGCATCTCTCCGGAGGAGGCCTGCTCCGTCAGGTGGGCCAGAAAATCCCGCAGGGTACAGATGCCCTTTTTCCGGGCCCGGTCAGCCTGCAGGCAGAATGAACGCAGGTTTTTCTGCGCGGCATGGCCGTTCTCCGCGGCGCCGACGACCGGATAGAGGCCGGATTTCCCGGCCAGATACCAGCAAAAATCATCCAGGGGCATATGTTCCGCCTGGTAACGCCAGCGTCCGAGCTGCTCCCTGACCCGGCGGCAGCGCGCTCCCAGCGCAGTGTCTTCGTCCGCCGCCCGGTCAAACGCTTTCCAGAACGGCACATCTTTTCCTGTCAGGCTGAGGCGGATGAGACTCAGCTCTTCTTCACTGAAACGGAAAACAGGCCCGGTCAGCACGGTGAGGAGCGGCAGGTCCTGGCGCGGGTTGTCCAGCAGGCTCAACAGATTCCGGAACAGTTCCACTTCACGCTGGCTGAAATAATCCCCTTTGCCGTCGAAGAAGACCGGGATCCCGCGCGCTTTCAGCATCTCGGTCAGCTTCGGCCCGTCCGTGCTGACCTCCGGCATCAGGATCATGATATCCCGCAGTTCCGCTCTTTTTTCCCGAACCAGTTCACTGATCTCCGCTGCCACATGGTCTGCCACCGACTCCAGGGGTTTCCTGTCTTCCGGAACCTCCAGCAGGTCCACCCGGACCGGGATCCGTCCCGGAGTATCCGTCCGCCCGGGGAACAGGTCGTCTGTCCCGGGATCGTAATCCACTTCCGCCGCATCGCCTTTCATCACATCACGGAAGATCGTGTTGGCTGTCTCCAGGATCTCCGGACGGGAACGAAAATTGCTCCGGAGCGGGAGAACCTGTTCCGCTTCCTTCGCTCGCTGCCGGAAGAGATTCGGGTTTGCCAGACGGAAGCGATAGATGCTCTGCTTCACATCGCCGACCATGAACAGCATATTCCCGTCACCGCCGAGCTTCTGGATCAGCGTATCCTGGATCTCGGAAATATCCTGACATTCGTCCACAAAAATATACCGGTAGCGGCTCCATACGCTCCGGCAGCCGTCCCCGTCGTTCAGGATCTTCAGCGCCTTGTGCTCCAGGTCGGCGAAATCCAGCACGCAGAAACGCTTCTTGTTATCTTCAAAGAAGGCATGGGTTTCTTCGGTGAGTTTCCGCAGACCGCGAAGGGACTCCCGGATTCCCGCGAACTCGGTCTTCATCTTCTCCCGGTCCATGAGGATCAGGGACCGCATCTCCCCGCAGAGCCTCTTCAGTTTTTCCCGGTCTTCCCGGTATCGTTCCTTCCAGTCGGTCTCCCGGTCGTTCAGACCCCGGGGGGCCGGGGAGCGCACAAAATCCTTTTCCAGTTCCTCCCGCGGGACATCCTGTCCGCCGATCCACCGGGCAATCGCCTCCACGAGGTCCGAATCCGCCCGGAAGACCGGCCGGAAAGCTTCCACCTTTTCATACTCGTCGAACATCCCCGCCTGCCGGCGAAGAATCATCCGTGCGGAAACCAGCTGTTCCTCCAACATCCGGGCGACCGTAACGAACCAGGGATGATCCCGGTCGTAATCCAGTGGAACGCCTTCCGTTTTTTTCTCCATCCAGGCAAACGGCTCCGGAAGGCTCCGGATGAATTCATAGACCGTCCGCACAATTTCCAGAGCTTCCTTCGGTTCATACTTTTCCGTAAATGACAGATATTCACGGTCTCCGTTTTTCTTCAGACAGTCGCAGGCTTTCCGGAACGCGTCCTCAAAAAGGCTTTCCCGCTGGGCGGTTGAACAGATCTGGAAGAGGGGATCCACTTCCGCGATCTGAAACTCCTGCCGGATCAGGTGCTGGCAGAAAGCATGGATCGTGCAGACCTCCATGACCGGATCCTTCCTCACGGATAGGAGCCGCTTCCGGATCTTTTCCTTCATCTCGGCGGCGGCCGCATTGGTGAAAGTGATCACAAGAAAAGAATAAGGATCCTTTCCCGATTCGATCATCCGGACGACCCGCTCGACCATCACGGCGGTCTTCCCGCTTCCGGCTGCAGCGGAACAAACCAGCTTCCCGGCATCGGAGCTGATCACTTTTTCCTGCTCTGCTGTCCATTGCGGCATAAGACTTTTTCCTCATCAACACGTCATTGTTTCACGTGAAACATTTTTCTGTATGGATGTAATAACCTGATTCTGCAGGACAGATCCTTCTGTTTGTTCAGGATGACAACAGAGGTATCTATGGTGTTACGGGAAGCAGGGAAGCAGAACCGTTTTCCGCGGAGACCTGCCACATTCTGCTCACCTTTTCACAGTCCACGTCCTCGCGGTCGGCACAGGTGATAAAGGTCTGGAAGGAGAGAATTTCACTGATCAGACTGGCCCGCCGCTTCCGGTCCAGCTCACTCATCACATCGTCCAGCAGCAGGACCGGTTCCTCTCCGCTGTCGTCCTTCAGGATCTTCATCTGGCTGAGCTTCATACTCAGGGCTGCTGTCCGGACCTGTCCCTGGCTGGAAAACTGTTTCATCGGATTCCGGTCCAGCGTCAGGATCAGGTCGTCCCGATGCGGGCCGACGGAAGTCATGCCCAGGCGAATATCGTCTTCGCGGTTCTCCTGCAGGAGCCTGCAAAAGGATTCCGGAAGATTATCCTCTTCCTTAACGGAAGAATGATATGCGATCCTGAGCTGCTCTTCCGTTCCCGAGATGCGCAGATAGGTATCCCTGGCAATTTCCGACAGATGGGATACGATCCGGCGGCGTTCCCGGATGATCTCAGCTGCCGGTTCCGCCATCGCTTCCTCAAATACACCGAGCAGTGACTTCCCGGCAGACGGATCCGTCCGCAGGTTCCGCAGGATCGCGTTCCGCTGATCCAGCCCGGTCCGGTACTGCTGCAGCGCAATAAAGTATTTCCGGCTGATCTGGCTGATCATCATATCCAGGTACCTACGGCGAACCGAAGGTCCCTCCCGGATCAGGCCGAGGTCCTCCGGGGAAAAGATCACACAGCGAAGGCAGCCCATCATATCAGAAAATCTTCGGATAGTCTTTCCGTCGATCAGGATCTCCTTCTTCTGCGCTTCGCCCGGATGGAAGCGGACCGTGATTTCCCGCTGCCCGAGGACCGTTTCGGTGCCAACAGTGGAAAGAGCTGCATCTTCGCCGTATCGGACGACATTCGCGTCGCTGGAGATCCGGTGGGAACGTCCCAGCGCAGCATAATGGACCGCCTCCAGGAGATTGGTCTTCCCGGAACCGTTCCGGCCGAAGAACAGGTTTACCCCCGGATCGGGATGCAGCTCCAGATCCTCATAATTCCTGAAGTTTTTCAGTTTCAGTTCTGTTATCCGCATAATCTCCTGAAAACAGAAAACGGCAGGACCCGTTGACGGGCCGCCGCTCTGTCAGCTCATTCCTTGTTTATTACTGGAAAACCCGCACAGGAAGGATCAGGTAGAGATAATCGTCCCCGGACTGCGGGACCACTACGCAGGGACTGACACTGGAGTTGAACTTCATGAACAGTTTCTCATCCGGAACATTCCGGATCACGTCCGTAATGTAGCGCGCATTGAACGCGATATCCACCGGGTCGCCGTTGAGGGAAGCTTCCGTCTCTTCCTCCACATCGCCCAGTTCTGCGTTTGAGGAGATTTTCAGCGTATCCTCCCGGAAACTCATCTTGATCAGGTTGTTCTTTCCTTCGCGGGCCATCAGGCTGGCGCGCTCAATCGCGTCCTGCACACTGGTTTTATCCGCCAGCGCTTCCGTCCTGAATTCCGAAGGCAGGATCCGGCGGTAATCGATATACTCACCGGCCAGCAAAACACTTGTCAGCCGGATATTCCCGAAGACACACTGCATTCTTCCCTTGTCGATCAGCAGGGAACAGAACGCCTCGTCATCCGGCAGGATCCTGGTCAGTTCGTTCAGCACCTTTCCGGGAATCACTGCCTTGACGATTTCCAGCCCGTCCGCCAGCTCAAAAGGCTGGAAAAGCTTGTACATCGCCAGACGGAACCCGTCCAGCGCCACCAGGCGCGCTTCGCTCCGGTTCACTTCCAGCAGGCTGCCCGTCAGGATCTGCCGGCTCTCATCCGTTGCCACCGCAAATGCCACGTGGCTGATCATATCCTTCAGCTTGTTCTGCTGGATCTTGACAGTCGCGCCGGTCTTCAGCGGATTGATCTCCGGATATTCCGCCGGGTTCATCACTGCCAGTGAACTCCGGTTCTTCATGCATCGGATCGTTGCAGATCTGTGATCCTGTTCAGTGATCGTAACCATTCCTTCCGGCATCTTGCGGATCATTTCCGCAAAGATCCGTCCGGGCAGGACGGTCTGACCTTCTTCCTGTACAGAAGCGGTATTCGTATACTCGATCGTCAGTGAACCGTCGGAGCAGGTCATCAGCACGCGGTTTTCCTCGGCTGAGATCAATACGCCTTCGAGGATCTGTTTGGCCGGACGGGGAGACAGAGCCCGTGTAACGGTGTTCAGGCCTTCGAGCAGGTCCTGGGAATTCATGGATAGGATCATCTGGCAAAACCTCTTTCATCCTGAGAACGAAGAATGATTATATTGATATATAATCATATTCGTTGTCGTAGTTATACCTGTGCAAACAGTGGAGAATGCGGAGCAGGTTTTGTATGCCTACATTTCCGCTGTGGAAAAAAAGTGGAAAAATCGTCAATTCATAAACAGGATTCCGTTAAATATTCCATATCCGGGAATGTAAATCCTTCTTTTGGCCTGATCCACGGGACGGTTACCGAGGAACCGGGTGCTCCGGCATCTGTCGGAATGGTTCTTTTCAGGTCCGATTCGCTTCGGAATCCACCGAATTCAATCAATTCACCGGGCTGTGGAAAAACGGCTGTGGAAAGCCGGAACGGTTTATTTCAACGCGAGGACGGAGCGGTTCCGGACAAAATAATCCACAGCTGAGATCACCGTGAGCAGGACCATAATGCCGGTCAGGACCATGACCGGCCATGAGGTTCTGAAAGAAAGATCCAGGATCAGCATGATGCTGATCAGCACCATCTGGCAGGCGGTTTTCCACTTACCAAGAGGACCGGCGGCAATCACTTTTCCCTGGGTTACGGCGACCATACGCAGCCCGTCGACGGAGAGCTCACGGCACAGAACGACAATCACGACCCAGGCGGGCATCATCCCGCGATGAACGAGCATAATCAGCGCAGTCAGGACCAGCAGCTTATCAGCCACCGGATCAATGAACTTGCCGAAATCGGTCACGAGGTTGCGTTTGCGCGCGATCCGCCCGTCCAGGAAATCGGTCAGGCAGGCGAGGATGAACAGGATACCCGCTGTGATCCGGCAGGCCGGATCCTTCAGATAGAGCAGGATCACGATCACGGGGATGCAGACAGCCCGGGCAATGCTGAGCTTATTGGGCAGGTTCAAAGCATTTCACCTCGCAGATCATATTCTCCGGCGTCAGTGATCCGTACCGGGATAAACTGGCCGGGTTCCGGCCGGGCGTTTTGGCAGGAAACATAGACCGCCCCGTCAATCTCCGGCGCTTCACGCCCGCTGCGGCCAAGACAGCTGCCCTGATCGTCGGTATCTGTCACCAGCACCTGTTCAACCGAACCGATCCGGCTGCGATTGCGCTTCAGGGAGATCCCCTGCTGCAGGGTCATCAGGCGGTCAAGCCGCTCCTGTTTCACTTCTTCCGGCAGCTGATCCGGCAGCTTTGCCGCCGGTGTGCCTTCCTCCGGCGAGTAGGTGAACGCGCCGAGCCGGTCAAACTCCGTTTCCTCCACGAAGTCCAGCAGTTCCCTGAACTGGTCTTCCGTCTCTCCCGGGAAACCGACGATGAACGTCGTTCGCAGGGTCAGGCCGCGCTCACGCGCGCCGCGGACACAGCGGAGGATATCATCGCGGGTGCCGCGCCGGCGCATACGCTTCAGCAGGTCCGCGTTGATATGCTGGAGCGGGATATCCAGGTAGGGACAGATGTTGTCCGTTTCCGCCAGCACGTCCAGCAGTTCGTCGCTCGTTTCGTCCGGATAGCAGTAGAGCACCCGGAGCCAGTCCACTCCTTCGATTGAGGCAGCCTTGCGCATCAGGTCCGGCAGGGTGGTGTGCGGATGATCCTCGGTCCCGAAGCGGGTGGTATCCTGGGCGACGAGGATATGCTCCCGGACGCCTGCGGCTGCCAGCTGCCGGATCTCCCGGAGTACGGACTCCTCGCTGCGGCTGCGGTACGGGCCGCGGATCAGAGGAATTGCGCAGAAGGTACAGCGGTTTGAGCAACCTTCCCCGATGCGGACATAGGCGGAATACGAAGGGGTTGTCAGTACCCGGTCGTGCTCGAAATAGCCGAAATCGTCCTTCCAGCAGGCCGGACGCTCGCCCCCGAGCGCCTTTTCGATTGCCGCGGGAAGATCCGCATACTGGTTGACACCGAGAAGCAGGTCGATTTCCGGGATCTCTTTGAGCAGGTCCTCCGGGTAACGCTGGGTGAGGCAGCCGGTGACTACCAGCAGCCTGCATCGTCCGGATTGTTTATACTGCGCCATATCCAGGATCGTGTTGACGGATTCCTCCTTGGCGGAGTCGATGAACCCGCAGGTATTAACCAGCAGGATATCCGCCTGCTCAGGATCCTCTGTCAGTTCGAAACCCTTTGCTTTCAGAAGGCCCAGGGCGGTCTCGGTGTCCACCCGGTTCTTGTTGCAGCCGAGGGAAACGGCGCCCACCGTATATGCCATGAAATCGTACTTCCTCCCGTATGTCTTTCAGCCGGATACAGAAGGGAGTATAGCATGTTTCGGGCCGTTTGAAAAGAATGGACGAATGCGGAGTCTTCCTATATAATATCGATGATCGAAAACGCCCCGGACGGGCGGAGGAGGACCCATGAAAGATACATTCCTGCTGGTGGACGGGAACAGCCTGATGCACCGCGCATTTCACGCGCTGCCGCTGATGGACGCAGACGGCATTTATACCAATGCGATCTACGGATTCCTGAGCATGCTGCTGAAGGTGATCAGGGAAGAGAACGTCCAGTACCTGGCCGTCTGCTTTGATGAGCACGGTCCAACCTTCCGGCATACGGTCTATGCGGATTACAAGGCCGGGCGGAAAGCGACGCCGCCGGAACTGCGCCAGCAGTTCGACACGATCCTGACGCTGCTGGACGATCTGGGTATCCGCCGGTTTTCCCTGCAGGGATGGGAGGCGGACGACCTGCTAGGCACGCTGAGCCTGAAAGGCGCGGAGGCCGGCGCGGCTCCGCTGCTCCTGACCGGGGACCGGGATGCCCTGCAGCTGGTCGGCGGCGGGACGGAGCTGATGTTCACCCGCAAGGGGATTTCCGAGACCGTCCGTTTCAACGCCTCGAAGGTCTATGAGGAATACGGCTTTACACCGGAGCAGGTGACGGACTGGAAAGGCCTGGCAGGGGATTCCAGCGACAACATCCCCGGCGTGCCCGGGGTCGGCGATAAGACAGCAGTGAAGCTGCTGCAGGAATACGGGAACCTCGAAGCCGTTCTGGAGAATGCGAACCAGGTCAAGGGTAAGCTGGGCGAAAAACTGATGACCTATGCGGAGCAGGCCCGCTTCAGCAAAGAGCTGGCAACGATCCGGCGGGATGCGCCGGTGGACTTCAGCCTGGGCGCCTGTGCGCTGCCGGATCTGAAGAAAGGGATTCCGGCGCTGGAAAAACTGAAGCTCAACAGCATCATCCGCCGCCTGGGCAGCGAAGGAGAGAGCGGGGAAACCGGGAATAAGGAAAGCCTGGCTCTGCTGCCGTTCGATGCGCCCGCGGCGCTCACCGCGCCGGAGGAAATCTCCGCCTGGCTGAAGGCGACGGAAGATGCCGGCCCGCTGTGCCTCTTTGTTTCCGAGCTTTCCGTGTCCCTGGCGCGAACCGGCGGAAAGCGGGCGGACATCTCGCTGGGGGGCGACCTGCTGAATCCGGGGCTTGATCCGGCGGAGGTGCTCTCCCTGCTGGGAAGCGAGCTGCAAAAGGGCAGCGCTGTCGTGCACAACGGCAAGGCGCTGCTGCATTCGCTGGACCGGCTGGGTCTTCCGCTGCCGGAGTCCTTCGGCTGGGATACGATGCTGGCAGCCTACCTGCTGAATCCGCAGGAAAAGAGCTACCGTCTGGCGGCCCTGTGCCCGGACCTGCCGGAGGACTCGGCGACGCTGTGCTCCCTGGCGGCGTGGCAGAAGGCGCGGGTGGAAGCGGACGGCATGACGGCCCTGATGAAGGAAGTCGAGCAGCCGCTGAGCTTTGTCCTGTTCCGGATGGAGCGTGAAGGCTTTACCGTGGACACGGATTTCCTGCGGGAACTGGGTAAGAAATACACGGCCGAGATCACGCAGCGGCGGGACGAAGTGATCGCCGCCGCAGGCGGATACAGCTTCAACCTGAACAGCCCGCAGCAGCTGGGCGAAGTCCTGTTCGAGCGGATGAACCTGCCCCACGGGAAAAAAACTTCGAAGGGCTACTCCACCTCGGCGGAGGTGCTGGAAGGCCTGCGGTTTGACGCGCCGGAACTGATCGAGCCGCTGCTGCGCTACCGTCAGCTGGCCAAGCTGAACGGCACCTATGTGGAAGGCCTGCTCCCGCTGGCCGACCGGCAGAACCGCGTGCATTCGACCTTTGACCAGACTGCGACCGCGACCGGGCGGATCTCTTCCTCCGAACCGAACCTGCAGAACATCCCCGTGCGCACGGAGGAAGGCAGGGAGATCCGGGAGGCGTTCCTGCCCCGGGAGGGCTGGGTGCTGCTGGACGCGGATTACAGCCAGATTGAGCTGCGACTGATGGCGCACTTCTCCGGGGACGAGGCGCTGATTGACGCCTTCCGCAAGGGGGAGGACATCCACGCCCGGACCGCGAGCGAGATCTTTGACGTGCCGCCGGAATGGGTGACGCCGGAGCTGCGCAGCCGGGCCAAGGCGGTGAACTTCGGGCTGATCTACGGCATCAGCGGTTTCGGCCTGAGCCGGAACACCGGCGTCAGCCGGCGGGAAGCCGCGGAGTTTATCGAGAAGTACTTCAGGACCTATCCGGGGGTGAAGCGCTTCATGGACCGGACCGCCGCGGAAGGTGCGGAGAAGGGCTATGCCGAGACCCTGATGGGCCGGCGGCGCTATCTGCCGGAACTGCGCTCCCCGAAGGCACCGATCCGGGAGTTCGGCAAGCGCGCGGCCATGAACACGCCGGTGCAGGGCACCGCGGCGGACATTATCAAGCTGGCCATGGTCCGGGTGGACCGGGCGCTGCGGGAGAAGGGAATGCAGAGCCGACTGATCCTGCAGGTGCACGACGAACTGCTGCTGGAGTGCCCGCCGGAGGAGGCGGACCGCGCGGCGGATTTGCTGCGGGAAGCCATGGAGGGCGCCATTGAGCTGAAGGTGCCGCTGGTGGCGGAGGTCCACCGGGGAAAGAACTGGGCCGAGGCGAAATAAAACGGCCGAAACCGTTGTCAGAATTGACTTTTTTGCCCGGACATGATACATTGTGTTTCGTTCCCGGAGGACCGGGGCATTAAGACGCAAAGGAGCGGTAACGACCATGCTGGAGTTCAAGTTCGATACGCAGCTGCTGATCGAAGGTCAGGGGCTGGATGAGGATGAGATCAACGATTACTTTACCAACAACTTCAAGGGAGACTGCCTGCTGGCGGTGGGCGACGACGAACTGATCAAGATCCACTACCACACCAACGAACCCTGGAAGGTTCTGGAATATTGTTCCTCCCTCGGCGAGATCTACGATATCGTCGTGGAAAACATGGAACGGCAGGAGCAGGGACTGAAGGGCTGACAAGCCCTTTTTGTCTTTCCTCTGCACTTTTATTGTTTTTCGGTACCCGTGCAGGTATAATAGGAAAACCAAACGGCGGGGAGTCTGCCCTGCCGTAAGACAAGGAGGAATAACCATTATGAAGAAACTGATTGCTCTGGTTCTGGCAGTGATGATGCTGGTTCCCGCTTTCGCCATGGCGGAAGACGTAATCAAGATCGGCGTGTATGAGCCCGCTTCCGGTTCCAACGGCGCCGGCGGCAAGCAGGAGACCCTGGGCGTGCAGTACGCCAATCAGGAGACTCCCACCGTGAAGATCGGCGACACTGAGTATAAGGTAGAGCTCGTGATCGCGGACAACGGTTCCGAGAACGACAAGGCGCCTTCCGCCGCGCAGCAGATCATCTCCGCCGGCGCGAGCATCGCGCTTGGTTCCTACGGCTCCGGCGTCTCCATTGCCGGTTCCGACTACTTCAAGAATGCGAACATCCCGGTTATCGGCCTGACCTGCACCAACCCGCAGGTGACCGCGGGCAACACCCACTACTTCCGCGTTTGCTTCCTGGATCCCTTCCAGGGCACCGTCCTGGCCAACTACGCTTTCAACACGCTGGGCGTGAAGACCGCGTACTGCCTGGGCGAGCTGGGCAACGACTATGATCAGGGCCTGATCGAATACTTCAAGCAGTCCTTCGAAAAGCTGGGCGGCACGGTCTTCAAGGAAGACTTCCCCTCCAAGACCCAGGACTTCACCTCCTACCTGAGCAACGCCGTGGCCTACGGTGCCGAAGTGTTCTTCTGCCCCGTGTCCATTGAGTACTCCACCCTGATCATCCAGACCGCCAGCGCGCAGGGCCTGGAGATGCCGATCCTGGGCGGCGACACCCTGGACAGCAACAAGGTTGCCGAAGCGGCGACCGGCACCAACATCAAGGTCATCATCACCACCTTCTATCAGGAAGGCGCGAACGAGAAGTTCGACAACGGCTTCAAGGCCTGGCTGAACAGCGATGCCGAAGCCATGACCAACAACGGCGGCAACGACATGATCGCTGCGGTGTCCGTGATGGGTTACGACGGATACTACATGGCCCTGGAAGCCCTGAAGAATGCCGGCTCCACCGACGGCGCTGCCGTGATGGCTGCCCTGCCGACGACCGAGATCGACGGCGTTTCCGGCCACATCAAGTTTGACGATACCGGCGACGCGATCCGCACCTCCGCTTTCGTCAAGACCATCAACAACGAGACCGGCGCATGGGAATTCGTTGCTGAGCAGTCGGTTGAATAAGGACGAAAACTGACAGCCGAGCGTATCTGCGGCGGAGACATTCAAGCCTCCGCCGCGTTTCATGTTTACTGAATCAAACGAAGGGAGTGTTCCGATCGTGTGGGATACCATCTTCCCTTACCTGCTTTCCGGCGTGTCCGTCGGCGGGCAGTATGCGCTGATCGCCATCGGCTATACCATGGTGTACGGCATTCTGCGCCTGATCAACTTTGCCCACGGCGACGTGTTCATGGTGGCGGGCATTATCATGGTGTACCTGGCAGCCTCCGGCCTGCCCCTGTGGCTCTGCATTCCGCTGGTGCTGCTGATCACCGTGGCGGTAGGCTTCCTGATCGAGCGGGCTGCCTATAAGCCGCTGCGCTCCGCCCCGCGGATGTCCGTCATGATCTCCGCCATCGGCGTCAGCTACACGCTGCAGAACCTGGTGCTTTACATCACGGGCGGCCTGAACAAACAGTATCCCACGATCCCGTGGATCTCCGAAACGATGGCGATCGGCGCGGCCAAAACCAAGGTCGTCACTGTCATCACGCCGTTCCTGGTCATCGCGCTGGTGGTGGCCCTGGTGCTGCTGATCAACAAAACGAAGATCGGCATGGCCATGCGCGCAGTCTCGAAGGACTTTGAGACCAGCCAGCTGATGGGCATCAAGATTAACAATGTTATCTCCGCCACGTTCATCATCGGCTCCTTCCTGGCGGGCGTCGGTTCCATCCTGTTCTTCACCAACTATCCGACCGTCATCCAGACCTCCGGCGCCATGCCCGGCCTGAAGGCGTTCGTGGCGGCGGTGTTCGGCGGGATCGGCTCCATTCCCGGCGCGGTGATCGGCGCGTTCATCATCGGCATTATGGAGAACATCATCAAGGGCCTGGACGTCATCCTGTTCAAACTGGGCATCATCGCCCAGCCTGTGGGCCTGGCAACGTTCTCCGACGCCTTCACGTTTGCCCTGCTGATCATCATCCTGATTGTGAAGCCGACCGGACTGTTCGGCGAAAAAGTGACGGATAAGGTGTGAGGTGAGCGGAATGAATCAGAAGAAATCCAAAGTGCCGATGATTGTCACCCTGTTCCTGATCGCGGCGATCTATATCGCGGTGTTCATCGCGGAACAGACGCTCCCGTCCACCTCCATGCTCTTCACGGTGCTGAAGAAAGGCGCGGTCTACGCGCTGGTGGCGGTTTCCATGAACCTGCTGAACGGTTTCACGGGGATCTTCTCCCTGGGTCAGGCGGGCTTCATGCTGGTCGGCGCTTATGTGTACGGCATCTTCACGATCCCCGTGGCCCAGCGTGCCGCGGTCTACCAGTACTTTGACGGCGGCATCGTCCAGTTCACTGTACCGCTGGTCGTCGCGATGATCCTGTCCGGCCTGGCGGCGGCGTTCTTCGCCTTCCTGATCGGCCTGCCGGTCCTGCGGCTGAAGAGCGACTACCTGGCCATCGCCACCCTGGGCTTCGCGGAGATCATTCGCGCGATCTTCCAGTGGAACGGCCTGGGCCCGGTCACCAACGGATCCAACATGCTGAGGGGTTTCCCGAATTTCAACGATTTCAACATCACAGACGGGAACGGAAACGTGACGGTCTACCTGTCAACGCTGATCCCGTTCATCATCGCAGGCGTCTGCATCCTGCTGATCGTCCTGCTGATCAATTCCAGTTACGGCCGGGCGCTCAAGGCGATCCGGGACGACGAGGTCGCCGCGGAAGCCATGGGCATCAACCTGGCGCACCACAAGCGGCTGGCGTTCTGCATCTCCTCATTCTTCGCAGGCGTCGGCGGCGCGATGCTCGCCATGTACCAGACCACCGTGCAGGCCAAGTCCTTTACTTCGGCCATGACCTATGAAATCCTGCTGATCGTGGTTATCGGCGGAATCGGTTCGGTGACCGGCAGCGTGTTCAGCTCCTTCCTGTTCGTGGCCTGCAGCGAATGGTGGCTGCGCTTCCTGGATGAAAAGCAGCTGATCGGCGACTTTGAGGTCCCGCTCCTGCGGACCGGGTTCCGGATGGTTGTGTTCTCCGTCATCATCATGATCGTCGTGCTGTTCTTCCGCCGCGGGATCATGGGGGACAAGGAGCTTCCTGACCTGCTCTCCCGGAGAGCCGCGAAGAAAGGGAGGGCTGTCAAATGAGTAAAGCGACAAACAGGGAACAGGTCCTGAGACTGGAAAACATCACGATGCAGTTCGGCGGCGTAGTAGCCATCAACAACCTCTCGATGGAAATCAACCAGGGAGAGATCGTGGCCCTGATCGGCCCGAACGGCGCCGGCAAGACCACGGCCTTCAACTGTGTAACCGGCGTGTATGAGCCGACCAACGGCATCGTCTATTTCCACGGGGAACCCATCGTGGTGAACCATCCCCAGGGCAAAATGATCAAGCAGTACGGCGGGATCAACGGCGAACTGTATGCGAACAGAAAGCCGGTTGCCCATACGCCGGACCGGATCACCCACATGGGGATCGCCCGGACCTTCCAGAACATCCGGCTCTTCAAGAGCCAGACAGCGTTCGAAAATGTCCTGATCGGCACCCACCTGCGCAAGACCAGCAATATGTTCACGGCCACTTTCCGCCTGAACGCGAAGGAAGAGAAGGCCAACCGCAAAAAGACCGCGGAGCTGCTCGAGATCGTCGGGCTGGCGGACGTGGCGAACGAACTGGCGACCTCCCTGCCGTACGGCAAGCAGCGCCGCCTGGAGATCGCCCGCGCCCTGGCGACGGATCCCACCCTGCTGCTGCTGGATGAGCCGGCGGCCGGCATGAACCCGCAGGAAACGGACGAGCTGGGCGAGTTTATCGTGGATATCAAGAACCGGTTTAACCTGACGGTCTTCATGATCGAGCACCACATGAACCTGGTCATGGACATCTCCGACCGGATCTACGTGCTGGACTTCGGCAAGCAGATCGCCGAAGGCACGCCCGAAGAGATCCAGAAAAATCCGGTCGTGATCGCGGCCTACCTGGGGGTGGATGAAGAATGAGCCTGCTGAAAGTAACGGACCTGGTAGTTTCCTACGGCGGCATCGAAGCCCTGAAGGGAATCTCCTTCGAGGTGGACCAGGGCAAGATTGTCACCCTGATCGGCGCCAACGGCGCCGGCAAGAGCACGACCCTGCGGACCATCTCCGGCCTGGTCGCTCCCAAATCCGGACGGATCTACTACGAAGGCCGGGACATCACCGACTTTGGCACCCAGAAGATCGTGGCGACCGGCATCGCGATGGTGCCGGAAGGCCGGCGCGTGTTCGCCAACCTGACGGTGCTGGAGAATCTGCGGATCGGCGCTTACCTGCGCACGGACAAGGAAGTCATCGAAGAGGACATCAACTACGTGTACAACCTCTTCCCCCGGCTGAAGGAGCGCTCCTGGCAGCTGGCGGGCACGCTGTCCGGCGGCGAGCAGCAGATGCTGGCTGTGGGCCGCGCGATCATGACCCGGCCGAAGATCATCATGATGGACGAGCCCAGCCTGGGCCTGGCGCCCCTGGTGGTCAAGGATATCTTCAAGATCATCCAGACGCTGAAGAGCACCGGCATGACCGTGCTGCTGATCGAGCAGAACGCGAATGCTGCTCTGCACGCCTGCGACTATGCTTACGTGATGGAGACCGGACGGATCACGATGTCCGGCACCGGCGAGGAACTCCTTGCCAGCGAAGCCATCCAGGAAGCTTACCTCGGAAAAACAAACAAGGATTGATCAACGATGAGCAGACTGGGAGACCTGATCCGCACGGAGCGGATCAGGCAGAAACTGACCCCGAAACAGGTAGCGAAAAAGTGCGGCGTCAGCGAAAGCTACCTGCTGGCGGTAGAAGCCGGCACGCGGATCATTGCGGATGACCAGGCCCGGCGGATCCTGAAGAGCATGGGCCTGAAGCAGCAGACCGAAGCGGAGTTCACGCTGGACGATATCGCCGCGACCGTTGACCTGGCGCAGGTCCAGCCGCGCCTGGCGCAGGCGGTGAAGAAACCGCCGAAGAAGGAAGCGGAACTGGCAGCCTCCACCGAGGAAAAGGACGAGGGCGTGGCCGGCAGCGTCTGGCTGGACGCGCTGCAAAGCGTACTGAAGCGGGTGCCGGTGATGAACGCCGTGATGAAACCCGTCGGTTATCAGCTGGTGCCGGTGGAGAACGGGCGCATCGAAGGCGCCAATCCGGACAAGGTTTTCTTTTACCTGGCGCCGGACGACAGCATGCGGGGCTTCCGCATCCACAAGGGTGACATCGTGCTGACGGTTCCGGCCCAGAGTCCGGTGGACGGCGCGGTGATGCTGATGAACTACAACGAGCACCGCTATCTCCGCAAGGTCAAGATCCTGGACGACCACAGGGTCCTGCTCCAGTCCTACGACCGTGAATACGAAGCGGAAACCGTTCCCATCAATGAGATCGGCTTCCTCTCCCGCTGCGTGAAGGTTACCTTCGAACTGACATAAAAACAAAGGACTTTGGCGAAAATGCCAGAGTCCTGTTGTTTTGTCATCCCGTCCGGGGCCTTCAGGGCGCGTGGACGGATCCCTTGCAGATCATATTCTCTTTGCTTCCATGTAGAAGCGCTTCTCGTCCGCCTCGCCCATGGAGAAGGTTTTCCTCGGCAGGACGCCCAGCCGCTCCACATCCGCGAAGAACGAATGCTTGTCGATCTCCGGCAGCAGCAAGCCTACGGTTCCCGGCTTACCGGCCAGCGTCCGCAGGGAGTCTTCCCCGTGGATGTAGTCGATCTCCGCTTCCGGATGCCGGGAGAGGAAATCGTCCAGGAACTTCTGGACTGTTTCACAGGGAATGGCGCCTTCCGGAGAAGCGACCACGACCGTTTCTTCGCCGTCCGCGGCGATGACCGTGAAGCGATGGCCTTCTCCGGCAGCCTGCAGCGACATGCCGCGTTCCGCCGCGTACTCCCGCCAGTCAGCTATCAGGGCTTCGCGGCCGGTACCGGTCACGATTCGGTGGATCGGCTCAAAGAGCAGGGCATTGTCGTGGATGTTTACGATCTCGCACAGGGCGAAGCGCGCGGGATGGTTTTCCCGTTCTTCTGCGGTCAGGCCTTCCCGGATCTCGTTCCAGTAGGCCTTGGCGGTTGCCAGGCTGTGGTTTCCGTCGCCTACGGCCAGGAGGAGCGGATGCTCGCCCCTGGTGTCCATGAGGGCGTTCAGGCTCCGGTCGACCTGCTCCAGCACTTCCGGGGTATCCAGTGCCCAGCCGGCCAGATGTCCGCCGTTCATCATCAGGTCAAAATCGTAGAGCTTCCGGAAGGAAGCCTTCTCTGCCTGCAGGGGTTCAAGCACGGTGCGGTCCGGATCGTCGATCAGGATCATGATATGGGTCAGCTCGACCGGTGCGCCGCGGCGGATGACCAGCCGGGGAGGCAGCCGGGAGGCGATGGTCTGTTCCGTGGGGCGAACCAGCGGCAGGGATCCCTTTTCGAAGGAATACTGCTCCAGATCGACCGCGCAGACCAGGCCCAGGCGGCTGCCGGAAGCGATCGTCCGCTCGCAGAGAATGAAGCCGGGATCCACCGCAGGGAGCAGCAAGCCCTGCTCAAGGTATTCCGCCATGGTCCGGTGAATGCCGGGGATCAGCTTTTCGCTGTCCTTCAGGCTGCATTCCGGGAGGATCAGCTTCAGGGCGGACGGAGAATCCCCCGCGGCAGCGAAGGCCTTTTCCCAGTAGGCCGGTTCGGAGGTATACTGATCGCAGGCAATGCAGGCCCAGGTCTCCGGCCGGACACCGGGGGCGGGCAGCAGGATCTGCGCGGGACGGATACCGATACGTTCAAAGGACATGGAGATCTTCCTTTCCTGTACAAGATTTCCTGTATGATTCGGAAACGGGACCATTATACCGGAAAACAGGCTTTCCATCCAGCCGTCCGTGCTTTTTCTCTGCCTTTTCGGCTTTCGGGCAAAATAGCTTGCGCTCAGGCTGGTTTCCGTGCATAATAGGGATAAAGCAACAGCTGCATAAACATAGGAGGAAAACAAAATGGATTACAAGAAATTGACCGCGATTATTCCGATCCTTTCCGTCTGCGTTATGCTCGTATGGGGCCTGATCGCCAACGACTGGTCCAGGTGCTGGATCGCTGTGGTCATCGGCGGCGTCCTGACGGCGATCTGCCGCATCATGGCCATAAACGACGTTAAAAAGGAATGACCGGACGGCAGTCTGAAAAAAATTGAAGAGAAATGCTGTTTCCTGCTGCCACGCGGCATGTCAGCTTCGTATACACTGATGCATTGACCGATGAAGGCTTTGCAGATGACGAAAATGAATATCAGGAGGATAAAACCATGGATAACAATGAACTGAATCTTAATGAACTGGAAGAAGTCTCCGGCGGCAAGATCCACTTCGAGCCCGAGAAAGACAAGCCCGGCTGGATCCAGCACAAGGTCACAGCGACCGATACCCTGATCCGGATTGCCAACCATTACGGCATCAAGGACTGGCACAAGATCCGTGAGTGGAATCCCCACATCAACAAGGGTACCAACATGATCCGTACCGGCGAGTACCTCTGGATCAAGAAGTAATCAAAGGACATAAAATACCGGAGCCGTTCATTTCGAACAGCTCCGGATTTTTATGCCCGGGCGGGGATCTGTTGCTGCAGACTAGCGCTTGTCATGGTCAACCTGTTCGAGGAATATAAGACCGATCACCACATAGAGCAGCGTAAAGCCAAGGAGGATGCCCCAGTTCTTGAGGACGTTTTCTGTCGTGAAGGCATAGCTGGCTTTCTGCAGCTGGGCGGCGGTCAACTGTCCCACCTTGTGGTTGACTTCATCAATGGAGAGCACCCGCTGGATCCGGGAGACCAGGCTCTCGGGATCCCGGTTGTTCATGGTGTTCAGCGCAGTCAGGAGTACGGTCGACTCCTGGCTGTTGTAGTCTGATACCGCGCAGATGGCCTGGATTCCCCACTTGCTGATGGTGATGTTGGAGACCTTCTGGCCGAAAGCGTTCAGCGGGATGACAAAGTTGGCGAACACCAGCTGGACGATCAGCACGAAGGGCATCACAGTCATGGCGGTCATGGGCGTGTGCACGATGCAGGAGATCATCAGGCCCAGCATATCCGCGGCATAGGTGATCAGGAAGATCGTAATGGACAGGTCCACCAGGAAGCTGCCGGTGATTACGCTCTTGGAGGGCATGTACACGCCGAAGATCTGGAAGATGGCGACCATGATGATCGTCTGGATCAGGCTGATGATCGCCTGGTAGGCCATGTGGGACAACAGGTAGGAAGAGATGTGCAGGCCGGCCCGGTGCTCCCGCTTGATGATCCCGCGCTCCTTGCAGACGACCTGGATGGAATTGAACACGCCGTTCCAGATACACACGCAGGTGATGGCAAACGCGGCGTAGGAGGTACCTTCCATGTTGATGAACATCCGCTTGCCGATAACATAGACCACCAGGTAGGCGATGATCGCCGACAGGGGAAGGACCTTCCAGTTCCCCTCGTTGATGAACATCCGGAGATGTTTGCCGAAAGAAATGGGAATCTGTCCCAGGCGGCTCTTGTAGCGGATGCTCACATCCACGTCCGTGACGGATTCTTCCTCCTGTTCCGCACCGGCTTCGCGGAAGTCGTCCCTGTCCATGGCGTCCCGTTCCGCGGCATAGGCCTTGTACTTCTCAATGAACTCGTCCGCCCGGCCTTCGCCGCCCTCGTTCACGGCGTTGATCCGCTTGACGACGTTCTCCAGGGAGTCGGTTCCGAAAAAGTCCTTAGCCTCCCGGATCCCGCCATAGAAGGCCAGCTGGCCGATCCTGGACTCCGTTCCCTTGGCGAGCACGATTACCTTGTCGAACAGGTTTGCAACCCGGTCCGGTGCGTGGGTGATGACCAGGACCATCTTTCCCTGGCAGGCGATCAGCCGCAGGTTTTCCATCAGACCGCGGGCCATGATGCCGTCCAGGCCGGAGTCGGGTTCATCCAGGATGAACAGGTTGGGGCTTGCCACGAACTCCGTGCAGATGGAAAGGCGCTTCTTCTGTCCGCCGGAGAGCTTGCTGACCAGCGTATCCTCCCGGCCGGCGAGACCGAAGGTTTCCAGCGCCATCCGGACCTTCCGGGCTTTTTCCTCCTGGGACATCGAGGCGGGAAGCCGGAGATCCGCGGCATTGCTGACTGTCATCCGGACCGTATCTTCCTCGCGCATCAGGTTTTCCTGGGGGACGAAACCGATCCGGTGCTTGACCTGGTCGTACTGTTTATAGTAGTCGAGACCGCCTTCCGTGATCACGGCCTTGGCTTTTTCATATCCTGTGACAGCGTTGACGAAAGTGCTTTTGCCCGCGCCGGATCCGCCCAGGATCATGACCATGTTGCCCGGTTCGATGGACAGGCGGATGTCCTTGAGGAGGGTGTATTTCTTCATCGCGTTCTTGACGGTCCGCTCGTCGATGGCGATGCTCAGTCCGCCCTGCCGGGAATGGACGCCGTAGAGCATGCCGGAGCCTTCAAAGATGAAGCGGGTTTCGCCGATCTGCAGGCAGTCGTCAAACTGCAGGGCGGTCGGCTCGCGGAGCGGCTGCCCGTTCAGCAGCAGGGCGGTGACGCCGATGTCCTTCAGCTGCCAGCGGCTGTTCTCATACTCCAGGGTGAGCGCTGAATTGCCTTCTTCCCACGCCTCGTTTTCGATGACGACCGTGTGGCGGCCGTCGTCCATGTTGATGATCTGCCAGTCGGTGGAGGAGGCGAATTCCTTCAGGAAGACCGCGGTGAGCATCCGGTCGTTGGACAGGCGGATGACCATGCTGTCCTTCAGTTCCTGTTCCGCCCCGCAGGGCAGGAGCTTGCCGCCGACGAAGGAGAACACGTTCTCGCTCAGGTTTTTGTAAAGCCATTTCCCATTCTCAAAGCGGATCTCGCACTGTTCCTCGTCCAGGAAAGGATAGGTCAGCTGGAGCCCGGAGGGGGTGAAAACGTCCATCTCCTGCCGGCCTTTGATCAGCGCCTTGTCAAAGATCACATACTGCCGGGGTTTTTCATGGGCCTCGAAGAATACCAGTCCCGCCGGGACGTCAGGCCTTGCCTGAATGCTTTTATCGCTCATGGGGCAGCCTCCTCAACGATATTATCGTGTTCCGGGTTTTCCTGTCCTTTGTTTTCCGGTTCCGGAGCCGGTTCAGATGGATTGTCCAGGGCTTTGAACAGCGCATGGCCATCCCGGAGGACTTTCTGGATAAAGTGGTTGACCTCCCGGTCGCCCAGGATCAGCTGCAGCTCGGTCCGGATCAGCTTATCCTGTTCCGGAGATCCCTTGGCCAGGTGGTTCAGGAATTTCATGAGGTTTTCGTTATTCGCCAGTTTCGGAGCTGATTTCTGCACCCAGGGGCTCTGATCCAGAACATGCATGATCTTAAGGATGATGTTGCCGACAAAGGTCTTATTGTCAATCTCCCTGCTCATGACGGCTTGGGTCAGCCTGCCGTTTTCCATTTCATCGTTTGATTTGTCGGCTGCCACCGCCTCACCAAGCACCTTCAGCAGATGTTCCAGGTCCTCGGAGGAGGACAGCATTCTGAAGTCCTTTACGGCTTCGATAATATCCGGATCGCTTTTAACGGCGGCATATTCAGCCGCAAGCTGTTTGCCGTCATCGGTTTCCAGGTATTCCTGATTGGAGGCATTGATGCGCTCGAGGCTGTCCCAGATCTTTTCGACACTTTTCCGGTCAGCCTCACTGACGCCCATCTCGGTGAGGATCTTCATGGTGACTTCCCTGTTCCGGACCATCCAGACCAGGATCTTGCTTATAACATCCGAAAGGACGGACTTCACTTCCGGGTTTTTCAGGATCTCCCGGATGTCCTCATTCTTCAGCAGCCCCTGGATCATACGGACGTTCTGCTCCGTGGAGCCCGGATCCATGCCTTCCCCGGAAACCAGGGATTCTTCAATGCTGACGGTGTTCTCTTCTCCCGGGTTTTCTGCCAGCGTGATGCCCGCCGCAAAAAGGAGCATTACGGCCAGCCACCCGGCCAGTATGCGCTTCATTATGCAATCGCCTTCTTTCCCGATGAGTATCTGTCAGTAATCGAAACGAATGTGAAAGCGTTCCTGCTTTCCGGTCGCCGCCTGTTCTCTTGCTTTGAACACATCATACCATATCTGAATGAAGCAGAAAAGCAATACTTTTACGTCAAATCCTGTTTTTTCGTCATCGTCAACGGGATCCGGCAGCGGCTGCACTGGCCTTTTCCGGATGAATGTCCTGTTGAAATAGCCAATGAATATGGTAAACTAACAGATGTGACAGACTTGTTTACAAACGGAGGCATCAGGATGGGCATTCGGGTCAGGGTGACCAGAATATCGGAGATCCCGGCGGCGGTGGAACTGGCTGAACAGTTTGCCGCGTCGTTCCCCGGCGATCCGGGAACGCCGGCCTGCCCGCTGATCTGTGAGGAACTGCTGCTTCGGCTGTTGAATACTGGGTGCCCTGAAATCAGCGTATCCATAAAAGGCCTGTTATTCAAACACATCGAAATCCGGGCCCGGGGGAAACGGGCGGATGAAATCCCCGCGAAGCCGGAAGCGGAAAAGAACGACACTGGCAGGCAGATCAACGATTGCCTGCTGGAACAATACACTGATCATTACAACTACCGGTATGTGAACGGTATCAATCTGTACAGCATATATGGCGGAAAAAGCAACACATTTGATCTGACCGAAGAGATCTATGGGTACTACCGGAACGCTGATCCTGCAGCACCGCATCAGCCGACGGACGTGCTGCGATACATTGCGCGCAGGCATCAGGGCTTCTTTGCGCTTTCGGTTTTTATCCATCTGCTGAAACACCTGGGCGCCCTGATGCTGCCCGTCTTCGTTTCCAATATTATCAACATCGTGACGGAGACCGGCGCCTTCTTCACCGGGCCTGTATACCTGAATATCCTGATGGCGCTGGTATCGCTGTCCGTCAACCTGATCTGCTACTGGCTGGACAGCCGGTATTACCGCCGGTTCACCAGGGCTGTGGAAGCCGGCTTCCGGATGGCGCTTGTCCAGAAGCTGCAGGTGCTTTCGATGCGCTTCCACAGCGGGACGCAGAGCGGCGTGGTGCTTTCCAAACTGGTTTCCGACGTCCAGTTCATTCAGATGCTGATCTACGACCGGTTTATGGAGGTCCTGTACCTGAGCGAGGATGTCGTGTTCATCATCGTGGTCGCGCTGATGAAATTCCCGCTGATGCTGGCTTTCTATGCCGCGATCATCCCCGCGGTGATCTTCCTGCTGCGCCGTTTCACGGGCCCCATGCAGGACAGGCGGGCCGGCATGCGCAAGCAGAATGAGCAGGTCAGCGCCGCCGTCAAGGAAATGCTGGAAATGGAGGGCCTGAACCGAGCCCACGGCCTGGCGAAAACAGAATACAGGAGCATCCTTGCGAAGGTTCGCAGCGCGCAGCGGGCGGCGGTGCTTTACGACCGGCAGACTGTGAGCGTCAACAACGTTACCTACGGGGTTTTCCAGGGGCTTCGCCTGCTTTCCCTCAGTTTTGCCGCCCTGCTGACGGCGACCGGACATATTGAAGTCGGTACGCTGGTGCTGTTTCAGTCCATCTTTGAGATGATCATCAGCAATGTGCAGCGGATGCTGGATTCGGTGCCGATGATCACCCAGGGATATGACAGCCTGAAGAGCGTGAACGAAATCCTGTACGCGGGGGATCTGGAAAAGAACGGAACCGTACTGCTGCCCTCCCCTGTACAGGGCGAGATCGAGTTCAGGCAGGTGACCTTCGGCTATGAGGCGGATCAGGACCCCGTCCTGAAGGGGATCAGTTTCCGCGTGCCGGCCGGGGGAAGCATTGCTTTTGTCGGGAAATCCGGAGAAGGGAAAACGACGATCCTGAACCTGATCCTGGGGATGTATAATATCCAGCAGGGGGAGATCCTCATCGACGGGATCAACCTGGACACGCTGGAAAAGACGGCTTACCGCCGGAATATCGCGGTGGTGCCGCAGCAGACGGTGCTGTTTTCCGGTACGCTGTGGGATAACCTGGTTTACGGGCTGCAGTATATCAGTACCGAAACCGTCATGGACGTCATCCGCCGGGTCGGACTGGAGGATCTCGTCGAGTCGCTGCCGGAGGGACTGAACACCCCGATTCTTGAGAACGGCAAAAACCTTTCCGGCGGACAGCGGCAGCGGATCTCCATAGCGCGGGCGCTTCTCCGGAAACCGAAGATCATCCTGCTGGATGAAGCCACCAGCGCCCTGGATACTGTCAGCGAACAGCAGGTACAGGAGGCCATTGACGCGATGATGGGCAGCTGCACAGTCATCATGGTGGCCCACCGGATCAACACGCTGCGCCGCGCGGAGACCATATGCAGGATCGAACAGGGAAAGCTTATGCGGTATGAAGACTTTGAGCAGGCCATCCGTGATATGGAAGGGGAGGATATCGAATGATCGACAGGAGGCAAGCCGAGGCAGCCTTTTATGCCTACACATCCCATTATGATCCGGACAATTCCATGATCCGGCACAAGATCGAGCATACCCTGCGGGTTGCAGGAAACTGCGAGCGGATCGCGGTGAGCCTGCGCGTGGATGACGACGACGCAGCCTTTGCCTGGTTCCTGGGCCTGCTTCACGACATCGGGCGCTTTGAGCAGGTCCGCCGGTACGGAACGTTCGTCGATTCCGTTTCGGTGGACCACGCGGAATTCGGCGCGGATCTGTTGTTCAAAGACGGCCTGATTCATGAATTCCCCGCTCAGGGGCTCTCACCGGACCGGTTGGCGCTCCTGGAAACGGCCATCCGGCTGCACAACAAGCTCACCCTGCCCGGGGATCAGGACGAAGAAACACGGCGCTTCTGCGACCTGATCCGGGACGCGGACAAGGCGGACATCTTCCGCGTTGTGACGGAGCTCTCCTTTGAAGAACGAGCCGGAACGAGCAAGGGACTGCTGCAGGAAACGGAGGGGGCCGGTGACGCGGTGATGGAGTGTGTACTTCAGCATCGCTGTGTTCCGAGAGACCTCCGGAAGACCCGCTTCGACGTGTGTATCTCCCACTGCTGCATGGCGTTCGAACTGGTTTATCCGGAGAGCAGGAAGATCGTCCGGGAACAGGGATGCCTCAGCCGGCTGATCACCGGACGCGATGCGGACGGAAAACCGCTGTACAGCGCGAAGGAACGCGGACAGATGAGCATTGTAAGGAAAGAAATCGAAGCAGCCTGGGGAGAATCGCTGGAAACAAAATGATCCAGATGGATCAAAACACACAGCAGAACGGAGGAAAGACATGATCCTTGCTTTATTCGGCGCGGGGGCGATCGGCCGCGAATTCAGAATGATCGCGGAGGAAAGCGGTGAGTGGTCCGGGATCGTCTTCATCGACGACCATGCGAAAACGAAGGAACTTGCCGGCTGTCCGGTCTATTCGTTTCAGGATTTCCGGGCGCAGTTCAGGCCGGACGGGGTACGCTTTGTTATCGCTATCGGGGAGCCGAAGTTCAGGCTGGAGGCGTTTGAACGGATGACCCGGGCGGGGTACACCGGCGGCCGGCTTGTGCACAGCTCCGCGCAGATCAGTCCCGACGCCGAAGTGGGGGAAGGGACGGCTGTCTGCCAGGGAGTGTTTGTCGGCTCGCGTGCCAAAGTCGGCAGGAACTGCTATCTTTCACTGAATGCCTGCGTCGGACATGACGCGGTCGTGGGCGACCATACCCGGCTGGGTGTCAACGCCTTTGTCGGCGGGCATACCGTGATCGGGGAGAATGCGTTCATCGGTGCCGGTGCGCTGCTGAAAGATCGTATTCAAATCGGTTCTTTCAGCGTTGTGGCGCTGGGCGCCGCTGTGTTTGGGGATGTGCCGGACAGTGTTACGGTGATCGGCAACCCGGCACGGATCTCCGGCGAAGGTGTGCAGAATGATGTTTTCGCGCCGAGCAAGGCGCTTGAGTCGTCGGAAAAGAAAGAAGAAGCGCAGCCGAAGAGTATCGCGGAACGGTACTGGGATGTGTTCAGCGCCTGCTTTGAAGGGATTGACTTCAATCCGGTCGCTTTCCGGTACCACGATATCGGCTGGGATTCTGTGGCGCATATGGCGCTGATCAGCCGGCTGGAGGAGGCCTTCAGCGTCTCGATCCGGGGACGCGAAGCGATGCGGCTGAAATCCTACAACGACGGCCTTGTCCTGATCAAAAGCAAGCTGGAACAGGCAGACGGAGGGAACGGATGATGGACAGGGTCTGGGATTTCAGTGCCTTCGGCAGGAACACCGCGCTCATCGACGATACAGGCGTTACCATACGCTACGACGAACTGGAAGCGCTTCAGGATCAGCTATTTGGGATCTGCCCCGGGGAACTGACGATGATGATGTGCGAGAACAGCATCGGCGCGTTGTCGGGATATGCCGCGCTGCTGAACAGCGGACATCCGATGCTGATGGCATCGGCGGGCATGCCCGGGGATATGCGCCGGGAGATCATGAATACCTACCGTCCCGGGATGATCTTTGCTCCCCGCGCGCTGCGCGGCGAGTATCCGAACATGGCGGAGATCCGGACGGTTGACAGCTACGTGCTGCTCCGAACCAACTATTCGGAGCCATGGACGGTGCACCCGGGACTCGGCCAGCTGCTGACGACCTCCGGTTCCACCGGCTCGGTCAGATTTGTCCGGCAGTCCCGGGAGAATGTACGGGTTAACGCACAGCTGCTCGGGGATTACCTGGACATAACGGACAAAGATCGCACCATCACCGCGCTGCCGCTGAACTATACCTACGGGCTTTCCATTTTCGGTGCCAACCTGATGAAAGGCGCGAAGATGATCGTCACGCGGGCGGGGGTCATGGACGAGGATTTCTGGGACCTGTTTGAAAACGAGCATGTGACGGCTTTTCACGGCGTTTCCACAACCTATGATATGTTGTATAAGATGGATTTCTTCTGTGACGATTTCCCCGATCTGAAGCTGATGACCGAAGCCGGATCCAAACTGAGCCCGAACCTGCAGCGGTATTTCGCACAGTATGCCGCGGATTACGGCAAGCGTTTCATCATTATGTACGGGCAGAGCGAGGCGACGGCTGCCATCACGTACCTGCCTGCTGAAAAAGCATTGGAGAAGCCGGGATCAGTCGGGATCGCCGTTCCGGACGGGGAGATCAGACTGATCGATGCCGAAGGAAACCCTGTCGAGGGGAAGCATGTTCAGGGAGAACTGGTTTATCGCGGAAAAAACGTCGCCCTGGGGTATGCTGCCAGCGGTGAAGATCTCAGCCGTGGAGACGACTGGCACGGGGAGCTCCGGACCGGCGATATCGCCGAAAGGGATGAGGAGGGCTTCCTGTATATCATCGGGCGCCTGAAGCGGGTGATCAAGATGTTCGGCCACCGGATCAGCCTCGACGAGATCGATGAAAGGATCATGAACGGGATTAACGTCCGGTGCGTGAGTTCCGGTGTGGATGATCTTCTGGTCATTTTCGTCCTGAGCGAAGGGGACAAAAAAGCCGTTGAGGATTATATCCGGCAGAAGATCAGCGTTGTCCGTCCCTCGTTCAGGGTCGAGGTCATTGATGAGTTCCCGACCAATGAGGCCGGGAAGATCCTCTACGGGGCGCTTCTTGATACGGTAAAGCAATCTGTCAGGTGACGGATTCATCATACATTATTTACAAGGAGGAGATTTTCATGAAAACCCGAAAAACGATCATCACAGCCATCCTTCTGTCGGCAGTCCTGCTGGGCAGCCTGCTGGTTCCGGTATTTGCTGCCGCGGACTCACTCTATATCATCCCGGACAGCGATACCAGGGCGCTGACCTACGACGAGCTCTGGGAATACAGATACGATACGCTGCTGTACGCGTTCAACGAGATCTACGCACGGCACGGCTACAAGTTTGAAACCGGAAGCAGATGCTACAACTGGTTCAATCAGATGCCATGGTATCACGCGAACGAGAGCGAGAGCTCCAGCAACCATCACGAGGCCTACAGCCAGTGCTCAACGATCGAGAACCGGAATGTTGACCTGATCAAAGCGGTACGCAGGGATATGCGCGACCAGGGCGTGACGAACAAAGGCGGAATCGGCATGCCAAAGCCGCCGGCTGCGAACGTGAACAAGCCCCGGGGCTTTGAGTATGTGGACCTGGCAGCCAAGCAGAAGCTCCCCGTTTTTACGGCGCCGTCGATCGACGCCTACCGGGCGAACAACGGAAAAGCCACCTGCTCCACCAACGGCGCCGTCTATGGCCTGGGCTGGGAGAACGGCTGGATGCTGATGCTGTATGAAGCCAACCATGCGGGACAGTACCGTGTTGGGTACATCTGGAGCCCGAAGTTCAAAAAGGGAGCGCAGGACAACCTGGGACAGCTGGTCTGGGACGGCAGCAGCTGCGAAGTGCTCGAGACGGTGAATGTGACCGATGATCCCGCTCTGACCGGAAACACCCTGACGACCGTATCTGCCGGACAGACGGTGGTTTACCTGACGACGATGTACAATGACGGTGCGTGGGATTATGTCGAGACCACGATCGACGGACAGACGGCCCGCGGATTCGTTCCCTCCGGCAGCCTGTCCATTACCTCAGTCGACTTGACCGAGAAGGATGGAAACGGCTGAGTCAGACAGAATATGAACAGAGGCGATGCGGATCCCCGCACAGGAAACAAAAGAAAGGCCGGCAGAATGACTCTGCCGGCTTTTTCAGTGCAGGTTATTTCAGAACAACATCCGTGGCGTAGAAATCAGTGAATCCTGCCCAGTGCGGAGTGAAGGAGGCCACCCGGTCGCCCAGGCACCACAGGTGCATCTCGGTATACATCGGGACCCAGGCTGCGTCCTCCATGATCAGCTTCTCATCCAGTGCCTGGTATTCCTTGAGCCGTGCGTCGTCATCCACAATGGAGCGCGCCGCGGCGACCCGGGCGATGACATCCTTGTCGGCATAGTTCAGGCTGCGGCCCTTTGAGTTCTCCTCGCTGCCGAAGAAGGTGTACATGATGTTCGCCGGATCGTTGTAGTCCATGCCCCAGCGGGCCACGAAGGAATCCATCTCGCTGCTTGAGCGCTTCGCCAGCCAGGCGGAATGCTCGTAGCTCGCGACCGTCGCCTCGATCCCGACCTTCTTCAGCTGGTCGCTGATGGAGGCGTAAACCAGCTGGAGGCTGGTGTTCGCGCCGGAATCCAGCGCCAGTTCGAACTTGATCTCACCGTCAGCATACCCGGCTTCCTGCAGCAGCTTTTTCGCGCCGTCCGGATCATAGGTGAAGCCCTGTTGTGCGTCGTTATGCCCCCAGATACCCGTCGGGATGATGCAGTTCTCCTTCTGGGCGTCGCCCATGTAAATGCCCTGGATGAACAAATCAACGTCGATCGCCATGCCGATCGCCTTGCGCACCTTCACGTCCTTCAGGTACTGGTTGTTCTCGTTCATCAGCAGGTAGGTCAGACCGACCTTCGGGGTACTGACCAGCCGGTCCGCCGGTTTCGTCTTGTAGGTGCCCGCCACGATGGCGCTGTCCAGGTTCTGCAGGTCGATGATATCCAGTTCGCCGTTCTGGAACATGAGGTCCTGCGTGTTGGGGTCCGCGATGACCTTGACGATGAGCTTCTTCACGGTGGGTTCCGCGCCCCAGTACTTGTCATTGTATACCAGCGTATAATGATCGTTGCTCACCCACTCCGTCACGATATAGGGACCTGAGCCGACGGTGTCCGCCGGATCTTTGCCGAAGTTCTTTGCGGCAGCCGTGGTCTCCGCGTCCACGATGGAAGCGGCCGGGGCGGAAAGCTCCGCCGGGAAGCCCGCATTCGGCGCCGCCAGCGTGATGGAGAAGTGCGTGTCGTCCGTGATCCTGAATCCTTCAAGGGAATCCGCCTCGCCCTTCATCACCGCTTCGCCGCCCGCGATCTCCAGCGGGATGTCGGTGTTATCCTTCGCGATTTTCAGCAGCCGCTCAAAGCTGTACTGCACGTCCGACGCGGTCAGCGCGCTGCCATTGGAGAACACGACGCCATCCCGCAGGGTGAAGTCGTAGGTCAGGCCGTCCGCGCTGACGGAGTAGTCCGTCACCAGGCTCTTGACCACCTCGCAGGCGCCGTCGGCGGGCCGCGTTTCAAACAGCCGGTCAAAGACATTCATCGGGATCAGGTAGTTGTCCGTGGTCTCCGCGACATCCAGGGTGGAGATGTCGTAGATGATCGCCGTCCGCAGCAGGCCGGGTTCCGCACCGTCCGCAAAAGCGGAAGCGGAAAGCAGAAGAATGAATGAAATCAGCAATGCCATCATTTTTTTCATAACCAGATCCGTCCTTTCGCATTTTGTCCCTGTGTTCCGATTGATTCTATTATGTCTGATTCCGGCGACAATTTCAACCGGTGTTCAGTTTTTTTCACACGCAAAAACAGCCGGGAAACCGGGAACATAAACCGGGACAGACAAATGTTGACATTCTGGCACATTTGTTGATCGGCAGCCGGAATTGGTATAGAATAAAAAAAGATCCGGCAAAGACAAGGCACTTTTATAAGAGTGGTACACGGGTCGGTGCCTGTGGTCTTTGCAGACAGAAATCAAAAGGAGGTAACAAATATGAACAACAGAAAACCGATGATTGCAATGATGCTGGCACTGGTTCTCATACTGCTGGCAGCTGCCACACTCGCGGAGGGGTCGGCTCTCCCGGCATACGTGTATCCTTTCGCGGATGAAGATCCTGTCGGAGCGGCGGTTGTGGACTATATGCTGAATAATGACTTCGGTTTCACGATAGAGGAAGGCGGGGTGCTGATTCCTACGCCTGTTATCCTGAAGGCAGAAACAAACGAAGATGAGACGGAAGCTACGGTTTACGGCAACTTCTGGATTTTCGCCTATAAGGCAGACGGAAAGATCCTGAAAGTTACCGCCGGCGGAGAATGCCCCGGCATCATGAAGCTTGAGAAGAAAGACGGTGCCTGGAAGGTGGCGTCCTTCGAAAGCGCCGGAGACGGAGAACAGTATTCGGAGGACATCGTCCGCTTTGCCAACGGAGATAAAGAACTGGAAGAGATGTATTTCCGGAGCAGCGGCGCTGCCGAGGACAGCATCCTGGATCAGTACCAGCGCGTTGCGGTTGTGGAATACGTGAAAGCCAATCAGCTGGACATTGAAGCCTATCAGGACTATGGCTCCGATCCCGTCAGCGTAACCGACTGACCCCCGCCCGCAGGACAGCTGCCCCTGCGTTTGCGAAACAGCGGCTGTATGAAAGGAAAAGAAGGCCGGCTGAGCGTTTTGCCGGCCTTCTGTACTCCAAAGGATTTTTGAAAGAAGGAACCGAAAAATGATTTCCCTGATCCTGTCCCTGGTTGTGCTTCTGGTCGGATACGCCGTTTACAGCAGAGTCACCGAAAAGGTTTTTTCTCCGGATGACCGGGCAACACCCGCCATCGCCATTAACGACGGGGTGGACTGTGTGCCGATGAAACCCTGGAGGGCTTTCCTGATCCAGCTGCTGAACATTGCGGGAACCGGGCCGATCTTCGGTGCGCTGATGGGTGCCTGCTTCGGGCCGGTGGTCTTCCTGTGGATCGTGTTCGGATCGATCCTCGGCGGTGCGGTGCACGACTATATGAGCGGCATGATCTCCAGCAGACATGGCGGCGCCTCCATTGCGGAACTGTCGGGAGTCTACCTGGGAACAGCCGCGAAATGGGTCATGCGTATCTTCTCCGTGATCCTCCTGATCCTGTGCGGAACGGTGTTCGTGACCAGTCCCGCTGCGCTGATTTCCCAGCTGCTGCATCAGCTCTCTCCGGAATCGGGTTCGTTTTTCCTGAGCGGAACCTTCTGGATTGTCGTGATCCTGATCTATTACGTACTGGCTACCCTGCTGCCGATCGACAAACTGATCGGAAAGCTGTATCCGATATTCGGCGTGATCCTGATCGTAATGGCCCTCGGCGTGCTGGGCGGAACGATCTTCGGCGGCTACACCATCCCGGAAATCACGCAGGGGGGTAACCATCCGGAAGGCCTTCCCGTATGGCCTTTCATGTTCGTCACGGTGGCCTGCGGCGCGATCTCCGGCTTCCATGCCACGCAGTCGCCGATGATTGCCAAGTGCATCACCAGCGAACGGCAGGGGAGAAAGATATTCTACGGCGCGATGATCACCGAATCCGTAATCGCGCTGATCTGGGCCGCGGCGGGCGTGGCATTTTACGGCGGGGCGGATCTCCTGAATGAGGCGCTCTCCAGTGCGGGACCGTCCTCCGTGGTGCTGGAAATCTCGCGCACGATGCTGAAAAGCATCGGTGGCGTGCTGGCTGTGATCGGCGTGGTGGTCTGTCCGATCACCTCCGGGGATACCGCGTTCCGCAGCGCCCGGCTGATCCTGGCGGAGATTACACACCTGGAACAGAAAAAGATCCGGAACCGGCTGATCATTACCCTGCCGCTCCTGGCTGTCGGCGCCTTGCTGACCCAGCTGGATTTCAATGTGCTGTGGCGCTATTTCTCCTGGAGCAACCAGACGCTGGCGATGATCTCTCTGTGGGTGGCAACGGCCTATCTGCTGAAGAACGGGAAAAAGCAATCCATGTCCCTGCTGACCGCGCTGCCCGCAACCTTTATGTCCGCGGTCAGCATGACCTATATCCTGATGGCTGGGGAGGGATTCGGCCTTTCATCCGCGATCGCGTATCCCGCAGGCGCAGCCTTCGCGGCTATCCTGTTCGCGGTGTATATTGTCGCTGTCGCAAAGAAAAGAAAGTGACCCGGATACGAATCATAAAAGTATGGACAGATAATGACAAATCAACACGGACAGATAATGACATATTGTCATATACAATTGACAAGTTATATTGTGTAACATTGTGTTAATAAAATACTATCTGGAGGCTGTGACAGATCGGAACCGAACTGTTCCGGCACTCCGTCAGACAAGGAGGAAAAACTAATGAAACGTTTCCTGACTTTGGTAATCGCCATTATGTTGGTGATGACGGTCTTGGTGTCCACTGCATTCGCTGATATCCGGTGGATCAAGACCGGCAACGGCAAGCCCGCGAACGGCCGCAGCGGCCCCGGGAAGGACTATGAGTACATTACCGGCGTTCCTTACGGTACGCAGGTCATGATTTCCGGAGTATCCGCAAACGGATATACGCCGATCGTCCTGCCGGCCGGTTCAGACGAAGTGTACGTGCTGACCAGGTTTCTGGTGAACTATGATCCCGGCGTCTATGTTCCGAGTCCTTCACCTTCCAAGCCCAGCGGCGGCGGCTCCGGCAGCAGCACTGCGGGTGTGCAGAGTGACATCATCAAGGAATTCAAGGAGGCCCGGTTTGTGACCCCCTACGATGTGACGACCTATCACAAGCGTGCTTCCGGTCTGATCAACATGCGCTGGGCTCCCAGCAAGAAGGCGCCCCTGATCCATGCCTATTCCTCCGGCGAGCGGCTGCTGGTGCGTGCTGAGCTGAAGGACTGGTACCAGGTAGAGGATCCGGATACCGGTTGGGTCGGCTTTGTCCGCAGCGACTTCCTGCAGAAGTAAGCTCCGGCGGAAGCCTTAACTGATTTGAGATTATTTATGGAGGAAACAGAAAATGAAAAAAATCATTTCCATTCTGCTGAGCCTGGCGCTGCTGCTGAGCTGCGCAGCCGCACTGGCGGAGACCGTCGCGAAGGAAACCCTCGGAACCCTGAGCGTTAACGGGGAATTCACGATCGTAGCCCCCATTCCCGAAGGCTACAGGATGAAGATCAAGCGCGCGGATGAAACCCGCATCCTTGCTTACTTCGAGCCTGATGATGAAACAAAGCCGATTCTTCAGCTGAGCGTCGGCCTGGAAGACTCCTGGGAATCCGGCAGCAAGCTGAATACGATCAGCGATGAGGATCTGAAGGAAATCGAAGCTTCCTTCTACTGGGAAGATCCTGATTTCGAGATTTCCTACGGTGAGACCGAGCATGGCACCAAGCTGCTGATCGCCCAGCTGCCGGACAAGTCTGAAGTGGTCATCTACTCGCTGTATGAAGGCTATGAGATCGAGTTCACCCTGGTGGCAGTGGATGAAGGCGGCCTGACCCAGGAACAGATCGACGCCTGCATCAAGGTCCTGAGCGATATGGATTTCGTCGCTCCTGAAAAGTAAAGAATCACAAAGCGAAAGGATTCCGGACAATCCGGAATCCTTTTTATTCTGCAGAACTGGACAAAATCCCCCTTGTATTGTATATATATCCTATACGAAAGAAACATATTCTGCCGCGGACAGGCGGATTTTCAGGAGAAACAGCATCATGCAACCATTATTTACAACCGCAGGCGGGTCGCTTTCCGGAATCCCCTGGAACACCTACCCCCGGCCACGGATGGTCAGGGAAAAATGGCTGTGCCTGAACGGGGAGTGGTCGTTTTCCGCCGGCGGAAGGGATGCCGTCATCCGGGTTCCCTTCTGTCCCGAATCATTGCTGTCCGGCCTTGCCTGGAAGATGGAGTACGGACAGGAAATGATCTACCGCCGCGCGTTTGAACTCCCGGACGACTGGAAAGGGTTTCGCATCCTGCTGCACCTGGGCGCTGTCAGCCGGGTTTCCGAAGCACGGATCAACGGAAAAACCGCGGCAACAGGCGAGGAATGCTATTTCCCCCTTTCGGCCGATATCACGGACCTGCTCCGGCCCGGATCAAATGAGATTACCGTCATTTGCTCCCATGACCTGTCCCATCAGCATCTCTGGGGAAAGCAGAAGAAAGACCGGGGCGGCATGTGGTATACCCCCGTATCGGGAATCTGGCAGACCGTCTGGCTGGAGGCTGTTCCGGAAAAATATATCCGGAGCCTGGACGTCTGCACGGGAGAGAACTATGCCGAGATCCGGGCGGAAGGGATCACGGAGGGAATCGTATCCCTGGAGGGAAGGGATTATCCGCTGACGGACGGATCGGTACGGATCGGGATCCCGGATCCGGAAATGTGGAGCCCTGAGCATCCCCGGCTGTACCGCTTTACGGTGACCGGCGGGGAGGACCGGGTGGAGTCCTATTTTGCGTTGAGAACCCTGTCCGTGAAGCGCATCGAAGGGAAACCCCGCCTGTGCCTGAACGGGAAACCGTTTTTCTTCCACGGCCTGCTGGACCAGGGATACTGGAGCGACGGGATCTACACGCCCGCAGAGGCGGCGGAGTACGAGCGGGATATCCTGGCCATGAAGGCCCTGGGCTTCAACACGCTGCGCAAGCACATCAAAATCGAGCCGGAACAGTTCTATTACGACTGTGACAGGCTGGGTATGATCGTTTTCCAGGATATGGTCAACTGCGGCGAGTACCGCTTCCTGCAGGATACCCTGCTGCCGACTCTGCTCTTCCGGAAAAAATCCGACAGGAGGCTGCACAGGGATCCGGAGATGCGGCGGAATTTCCTGCACGGAATGGAGGAAACGGTCCGGCTGCTGCGGAACTATCCCTGCATCTGCCTGTGGACCATCTTCAACGAAGGCTGGGGGCAGTTTTGCGCGGATGAGGCATACGAGCGGCTGAAGGCCCTGGATCCTGACCGGTTCATTGACAGCACGTCGGGCTGGTTCCACCAGAAAAAGAGCGACGTCGACAGCATCCATGACTACTACTGGAATGTCCGGATCGGGAAAAAGAACCTGCCGCAGCTCCTGTCGGAATTCGGAGGCTGGTCCTGCAAAATTCCCGAACACAGCTATAACCTGGAAAAGACCTACGGCTACAAGAAATACGCCGACCGGTCCGCGTTTGTGACCGATCTGAGAGCGCATTACCTGGAACAGATTCTTCCCCAGATCCGCCGCAAAGGCCTTTGCGGGGCGATCTATACGCAGGTATCCGATGTGGAAGACGAAACGAACGGCCTCCTGACTTATGACAGGAAGGTTGCCAAGATCGTCCCGGAAGATTTTCTGGACATTTCAGAGCGGCTCAGTTCAGAAATGGCTTCCTTATCATCCTGACCAAAGAACGTTGATATCAGACTGGCAGAAAGTGAGGAAAGCACATGATTCATGTGGATGACGCCTTATGGTTCCTGATGGAAAAAGATCCGGGACTGACGCCATACAGCGGAGAGATCCGGATGCACATGGACCGCTACAACGACTGTCGCTGGCATCTGGCCGGGAACAATTCCCTGGCCGACTTTGCCAACGGATACAACTACTTCGGCTTCCACCGGACAGAGACCGGCTGGGTTTTCCGGGAATGGCTGCCCGGTGCCGACGCCGCCTGGCTGACCGGTGATTTCAACAACTGGGCCAAATGGAAAGACTCGCTGCATCACATCGGCGGCGGCGTATGGGAAATCACGCTGGATGGCTGGGACGCCCTGAAGCACGGGCAGTATATTAAACTGATGGTGGGACGGCAGGGCGTCAGTTTTGAGCGGATCCCCGCCTACATCACCCGGTGCGTGATGGATATGGCCACGGAAACGCTGTGCGGCCAGATCTGGATGCCGGATGAGCCTTTCCAATGGACGGACGGGGATTTCTACGGAAAACAGCGGCCGGACTCCCCGATGATCTATGAGGCGCACATCGGTATGGCGCAGGAGCACGGACACATCGGGAGCTATCGGGAGTTCGCGGATCAGACGCTTGACTGGATTAAGTACGCGGGCTATAACACCGTGCAGCTGATGGCGATCCAGGAGCATCCGTATTATGCTTCTTTCGGCTACCAGGTGACGAACTTCTACGCGCCTTCCCATCGCTATGGTACGCCGGAAGACCTGAAATACCTGATCAACAAAGCGCATCAGCTGGGCATCTCCGTCCTGCTGGATGTGGTGCACAGCCATGCCTGCCCGAACGTCGGGGAAGGGCTGAACCAGATGGACGGTACGGACGACCAGTATTTCCTGCCCGGGGACCGGGGCTGGCATCCGGACTGGAAGACACGGATCTTTGACTACAGCAAGCATGATGTGATCAACTTCCTTCTGAGCAACCTGAAATACTGGCAGCAGGAGTTTCACTTTGACGGGTTCCGTTTTGACGGCGTGACCTCCATGATGTATGAGAACCATGGAAACTGTTCGTTCAACGGATACGATTCCTATTTCTCCATGAACACCAATGTGGACGGGCGGATTTACCTGATGCTGGCCAACGAGCTGATCCACGGGATCAATCCCAAAGCCATGACGATCGCGGAGGACATGAGCGGATTCCCGGGAATGTGCCTGCCGCTGGAATACGCCGGCGTTGGCTTCGATTACCGGCTGGCCATGGGCATCCCGGATATATGGATCAAGCTGGTCAAGGACCAGATGCAGGAGAACTGGGATATGCATTATCTCTGGCATGAACTGACGGCCGGACGTCCCGGAGAGATGAGCATCGGTTATGCGGAGTCCCACGACCAGGCGCTGGTGGGTGACAAATCCCTGATGTTCCGGCTGGCGGACGCGGAAATGTATACCGGCATGGACAAGGAATACCATTCGCTGAGTATGGACCGGGCCATCGACATGCACAAGGTAATCCGCTTCCTGACCTGTTCTCTGGCCGGGAACGGCTATCTGAACTTCATTGGCAACGAGTTCGGCCATCCGGAATGGGTGGACTTCCCGCGGGAAGGCAATCAATGGAGCTACCACTATGCCCGGCGCCAGTGGTCACTGGTCATGAACTGGAACACGAAATTCGAATGGCTGGCCAACTTCGACCGGGGCATGACCTACCTGATGAACACCCACAAGGTTCATTGCAGCGGTCCTGCGGAAAGCCTGTGGATCGACAATGAGAAGAAACTCCTGATCTTCGCCCGGGGCGGCCTGCTGTATGCGTTCAACCTGCATCCGACCTGGTCGCAGGAAAGCGTGTTCATCAACTGCCGGGTGACCGGCGCGGGCGGATACAGAGTGATCTTCTCCACGGACGACTGGCCCTACGGCGGTCAGACACGGATCAATATGGACAATGTCTACTATCCCGCGGACACGGAATTCGGCTATGGGATCAAACTGTATCTTCCCTGCCGGAGCGGAGTGACTCTGAAAAAAGTGATATGGTAGGTGTTCCGTGGCAGGATCATCACGGGAAAACCGGAAGAGATGATCAGGGAACATACTGTTGAAAAAGCACAGACCTGTAAAATACAATGACAGGAGAAACTGTATGGATATCAATGAACTGACAATCGACCAGAATCTGCTGGAACGCATCAACCCTGTCTTCAATACCGCAAAGATGACTCTTTTCCAGCTCTCAGCCGCCGGTGACCGGGATGCGGTCCGTATATCGGAAAAGCTCGGGCTGACTCTGGAAAACACCAACCGGGTATCCACTCCGGAAGAAATGATCCATAATATCATCGTGCTGGAAACCCGTTTCCGTACAATGGGCGCACTGGCGGAGGAAACCGGTTTCACGGAGGTTGACCTGCCCTGCGGATATACACCCCGGGCTATTGAGTTTGCACGGAAGGGCAAAAAGTTTGTCGGACTGGACCTGCCCGCGGCGATTGCCGAAGCGAAGCCTGCCATCACTTCCCTCATTGATGAGGATAAGCGGCATCTGGTTCGTTTTGAAGGCTGTGACGCGACGAACTACGAATCCCTGAAGAAAGTGTTTGACAGCATTTCAGGAGAGGTCTGCATCACCACGGAAGGACTGCTGATGTACTTTACGGACTCCGAAGCGGGACAGCTGTGCGACAATATCCGGCGTATTCTTCAGGAGCACGGCGGATGCTGGATCACAGCGGATCCGGAAACCGCGATCCAGTATGTCCTGACCACGCGGGCAATCTATGGAGACCGGTTTATGGAAGTCCTGCTCAGGGACAAGAAGCAGGCGCAGGACAAATCGGACGTGCCGGTATCAGCCAGAACGCTCGTTGTAAGCACCACAAATGCGGAGGAAAACATCCGGAACGCGATGATGTTCTTCGCCGGGCACGGACTGAAAGCCGAGCGGATGATCGTCGGCGAACATGTCCCGGAACTGGCAAGCCTGAAGATGGCCGGGCCGGAACAGGCGGAAGAGATCCGGAAGACCATGGGCCAGTATGCTTACTGGAAGATTACGCCGATCGCGGGAAAACAACTTGATACCACCGGGACTCAAAGCGATCATTTTGATGTGAAAGCGGAACTTAATGAAGAAAAGCTGAGCCTTCAGCTGCTCGGGCGGCTGGACACGCTGACCGCACCGGCGCTGATTGCCTTCTTTGAAAAAACGTCCGGAGAGAATACGATCAGAGAAGTGGACATTGACTGCTCATTGCTGGATTACATCTCATCCGCCGGCCTGCGCGCGCTGCTGATGATGCAGAAGAGGTGTGAAGAGGGTGTCACGATCCGTAATATCAACGAAGTCGTGAAGGAGATCCTGGAGCAAACCGGATTTGATTCCATCCTGAATATCGCAGGATGACCGCAGAAATCCTGCTTGTCAGCAATTAAATCCCGACGATGAATTTCAGTGTTGCGTAAGGCCTGTCAGGGTCGCACATTCGACACTCGAAAAAACACTCAGGATGTTCCACGACCACTGTTTCAATACCGGAAGTCCAGCAAAACATGTCCACCGGCTGGACTTTTTTTACAAGATACCCTTCTTCCCGCAGCAGGCCCGCGTCCCGGGCGAGGGTGGCGGGATTACAGGAAACATAGACCAGCCGGTCAGGCCGGGCATTGGCAATGGCTTTGATGACGGGGGGCTCCAGTCCTTTGCGCGGAGGATCCACAACGATCACGTCCGGCCGCAGGCCGTCCGCGACCATCCGGGGCAGCAGGTCTTCCGCTTTGCCGGTATGGAAGGACGCGTTCCGGATGCCGTTGCGTTCGGCATTGTGCTTCGCGTTCTCCACGGCCGCAGGGACGATCTCGATGCCGACAGCCTCCCGGCAGCGGCGGGCCAGGGTCAGGGTGATCGTTCCCGCGCCGCAGTATACATCGCACAGGAGATCCTCCGGTTTCAGTTCCGCAAGTTCCGCGGCGGTTCGGTACAGCTTTTCCGTCTGGACCGGGTTCACCTGGAAAAAGGAGGCCGGGGACAGATCGAACTGCAGGCCGCAGAGGGCATCTGTGAGCGTTTCCCTTCCATATATATGATGAAAGCGATCGGAAAGGATGACGTTGGTCGCGCTACGATTCTCGTTCAGCCAGAGGCTGACGGTACCCAGCTGGATCAACGCCTCTTTCAGTGCATCGGAATGCGGAAGGGAGCTGTTGTTGGCAACGACGGTGACCATGCTCTCGCCCTGCCGGTTGACCCGGATGACGAGGTGGCGGATCAGGCCGGTCCGGGTCTCCTCCCGGTAAGGCTCCGCATGATATGCCTTCATCCAGGAAAGGAATGCTGCGGCGATCCTGTTCGCCGGCGGCATGGCATTAGGGCAGGAGGACGCGGGGATCACGGAATGGCTCCGCGGGGCGTAGAACCCGAGGACAGGCTGATCCGCACTACCCGCGCAGGGCAGGGAGGTCTTGTTCCGGTAGGCGGCGGGTTCTTCCATTCCGATCACAGGCGGGATGTCCGCTTCTATACCGCCGATCCGGCGAAAGCAATCCTCCACCTGCTGCCGCTTGGCGGCCAGGGTGGCTTCATAGCTCATATGGCGGCCGGAGCACCCGCCGCAGCGGGGATAGGCCGGGCAGCCGGGATCCCGCCGATCGGGAGAAGGTACGGCAGGCGGCACTTCCATCCGGCCGAAGGCATAGCGCTTTTCGGCTTTGACGATCCGGACGGTGGTCTCCTCGCCGGGAAGGAGACCGGGAACGAAGACGGGAAGCCCATCATGACGGCATACGCCCTCCAGGTCCGCGCCGAGGTTGTCCGCGGTCAGGATCAGGCAGTCATTTTTTTTCATCCGCTCCGGTTCCTTCCTATAATATTATATAGGCCATTGTAACAGGGAAAAACGGAAATGTCTACCAAATACAGAGGTGGCAGAGGAGGGCTATCCACAAGATGTGGAAGGAGCCCGAAACCCTTGAAAAACCTTTACGGAAACGGTATGTATTTGTGATAAAAATTTCGAAAAAAGTGCTTGACAAGGGGGGAGTGCTTTGGTATTATAGTCAAGCTCGCCCGAAAGCAAACGCTTGAGGGAAGAGCAGGCGAACCTTGAAAACGATACAGAGAGAAACGCGCAAGAAATTCAGCGAAGATTCCAAAGAG
>CADBEB010000013.1 GCA_902793605.1 uncultured Eubacteriales bacterium | reverse complement strand
TAATAAGATTGTTACCCTGACAGGCGGGCAGGCGGCTGAGCAGCTGGTTTTCCACTCCATCACCACGGGCGCAAGCAATGATATTGAAAAGGCCACCCGGCTGGCACGCGGGATGATTACCCGCTATGGCATGGGCGGTTTCGGTATGGTGGCACTGGAAACACAGAACAGTCAGTATCTGGGTCAGGATACCTCCCTGACATGCAGTCCTGCTTTTGCGGAAAAGATTGATGAACAGGTAGTCGCATTGGTAGAAGAAGCCCGGAAGAAAGCAGATAGTATTCTGCGGGAACACGAAGATAAACTCCATGAACTGGCAGCATACCTTCTAAACAAAGAAACAATTACCGGTGAAGAGTTTATGAGCATCCTGAAGGCTGATGATAAAAAGCCGTAAACAGATCGACGGAACTGAACGCTATTGATGAAAATAAAAAACTCCTGAAGTTTGTGCATGACGATGTACGGCAGTGCGCGGCAACCTGAAAGCAAACGGTTAGTCAATTCTGAGGGTTTTTGCAGATCTTGACAATACCATCAGAAAAATCATTATAATGAAAGATGACACAGACTATCTATGGTCGAATTCTCACACCAGACGGATTACGCTTTATTTGTGCTATAAAAGCTAATAGATTGTTATTGGGTTCATAATGGCAATAATAACAGGGGAAAATGACGATACCGACTGGAGCAATCCAGCCGGTTTTTTATTGCCCGGGTTTTCTTTCTATGGTATTCTATGTCAAGAAAGAAACGGCTCCCGGAGTATTCCGGGCAGTAAACCGAAGCGCGTTTTATTACTTTTCTGCTGCTTCTGAAGGTCCCGATCTGACAACGAAAAGCGGTAAACGAGGGAAGAGACATATGGGGGAAGAGAACTGCCGGGAAACGATTTCTTCTGAGGAACTGTTTTTCTTTGACAGAAAACCGGCGGCATTGCCGATGTATGAGGTGTTTCGGAAATCCGTGCTTGCCGAAATTCCGGAAGCAGGAATTGAAGTCGGGAAAACGCAGGTTTCTTTTTTCATCGGGCATATGTTTGCCGCTGTTTCATTCACACCGGTTCGAAAAGCAAAGGATCGTCCGGATCCATTCCTGACGATCACCTTCGGACTGCCCCGCAGGGTTGAGTCCACCAGGATCAACGCAGCTGCTGAACCCCGCCCCGGCCGGTGGACGCATCATGTCATGATTGGGACCGGGGAAGAAATTGATGATGAATTACTTGCATGGATCAGGGAGGCGGCCGGTTTCGCGGGGAGGAAATCATGATGGCATCTGTAAAAGATATGAAAGTATCCCGGATTTATCCGCTGCTTGTAGCCAAGGCAGAGAGAAAAGGCCGCACAAAGGCAGAAGTTGATGAGATCATTCAATGGCTGACGGGCTATGAGATGGGAGCGGTGGACCAGGAGATGACCTATGCTGAATTCTTTGAAAAAGCCCCGGCGTACAACCCGGGAGCGGAACGGATTACCGGTTCTGTATGCGGGGTAAAGGTTGAAACAATTGATGATCCGCTGATGAAAAAGATCCGGCAGCTGGACAAGATGATAGATGAACTGGCAAAAGGCAGGCCAATGGAAAAGATTCTGAGATAAAAGCGGAGGGAAAAATGTGGAAATGCCGGAAGTGCGGCCGATCTTTCAGAAATGAAAACCAGAGCCATTTTTGCGGAAAAGCACCGGAAACGGTTGACGAATATATTTCTGAACAGGATGCGGGGATACAGGAACAGCTTCAGCTTGTAAGGAAAGCCATCCGGGATGAGCTTCCGGAAGCAAAGGAAAAGATTTCATGGGCGATGCCGACCTGGTGGAACGGGCATAACATCATTCACTTTGCAGCCCAGAAAACGCATATCGGTCTTTATCCCGGACCGGAGGCGGTGGCATGTTTTGCTGAACGGCTGGATGAGTACGGTCTCCGGTACAGCAAAGGTTCCATTCAGATCCCTTATTCTGACGAGCTGCCCCTTAAACTCGTTTCTGAGATTGCCGCCTGGTGCCGGGACACAGGAAATCACGCATGAGCGCAATCCTCCGACAGGGCATTCCATTGCAGACAGTAAGGAGCTTATTCAGATGAACTCACTGGAGATCAGAAACCGGAAAATCATTGACGCGGTCATCCGGAAGGAGCAGGCGGTATGCCCGGGGGCGATCGCGCTGATCGGAATCTACGGATCCTTTCAGACGGGAGATATTCATCCGTGAATACAGCTTGCCGGGATGGATGGAACGGCAGAGAAGGACGGCTGCAAATCCATCCGGGTCAGAAAAGGAGGAACAAAAATGGTCCGGTTCAATGAGATTGCCTATCAACGCCCGGATATGGACGCGCTGAAGGACGCGGCAGAGAAGGCAACCCGCAAGGTATGCGACGCAAAGAGCTATCCGGAGGCGCGGGAGGCATATTTTTCGCTGCAGGAAATGGAGAAAGCGGCGGATACAATGTATACGGTATGCCATATCCGAAACACGATCAATACGGCCGATCCGTTCTATGACAGCGAGATGAAGTGGCTTCGGGAAGCTGAAGCCCGGATGATTCCTGCATTCAAGGCCTGGAGGGAAGCCCTGGCGGGGTCCCGGTTTCGCAAAGAATTTGAAGCGGAGTTCGGATCGCAGTTGTTCCGGAAGATTGACGCGGCGCTGATGACCAGCGATGAGAAAATCGTTCCTGAAACGGTCCGTGAGGGAGAACTGCGCCAGGCGTACCAGAAGATTACGGCGGGCGCCGTAACAGAGTTCCAGGGAGAAAAGTGTAATTTCTACGGCTTGCTGAAACATATGCAGAGCACAGACCGGGCGGAACGAAAAGAAGCCTTTGAAGCCTGGGCGGGATTGTATGAACAGATCAGCGGGGAACTGGACGTGCTGTACGCCGAAATGGTCCGGATTCGCGATACGATGGCAAAAAAGATGGGATTCAAAACCTATACGGAGATGGCCTATCTCTCACGGAACCGATTCGACTATACCCGGGAGGACGCGGCCGGGTTCAGGGAGCAGGTGCTGAAAACCATCACGCCGGCGGTGGCGGAGATCCGGGAAAGCCAGCGGAAGAAACTTGGAATCGACCGGCTCCGTTATTATGACGAAGGGCTGAAGTTTCCGGACGGCAACGCCGTTCCGATCGGCACGGTACAGGAACTGGTGGAAAAAGCCCGGAACATGTACCTGGAGATGAGCCCGGAGACAGGTGAATTCTTCAGCTTTATGACGGAATATGAACTGTATGATCTGGAGACAAAGCCCGGAAAACACATGGGCGGCTACATGACCCGGCTTCCGCTGTATCAGGCGCCCTTCATCTTCAGCAACTTTAACGGGACGGAAGCGGACGTGGATGTGCTGACCCATGAGGCGGGCCATGCTTTCCAGGGCTATCTGGCCATGCGGTCGATTCCGGTGGCAGCCCTGAGCGGATCCACCTCAGAAATCAATGAAATCCATTCCATGTCCATGGAACATTTTGCTTATCCCTGGATGGAACCTTTTTTCGGGGAGAAAACCGGGAAGTACATCACAGCGCATCTGATCGGCGCGCTGTGCATGATTCCGTATCTGGTCTGCGTGGACGAATTCCAGCATGCTGTATACGCAGATCCGGGCATGGGCGCGGCGGACTGGCGGAAAACCTGGCGGGATATTGAAAAGAAATATATGCCCTGGCGTGATTATGACGGCAATGAATTCCTGGAAAGCGGCGGGTTCTGGATGCAGAAGCTGCATATCTTCCTGTATCCGTTCTACTATATCGAATACGCTCTGGCGCAGATCTGTGCGTTCCAGTATTACGGCCGTATGAAGGAAAACCGGAAGGCCGCGTGGGAAGACTATCTCCGGCTGTGCCGCGCCGGCGGAACAAAGGGATATTTTGAACTGCTGGAAACCGGCAACCTGCTGAATCCCTTCCGGGACGGCACGGTGGAAAAAAGTACGGCCCATGTAATCCGGGAAATCAGGAGCCGGTACATGCAGGATTGAAATGGCCGGCGGCGTGACGCAGAAGAGATGAAACGGTCTGATTGGATGGAAACGTAAAAATGGAACAGGAAAAGACGGAAAAGCCGGAGGATACCGATTATGATCAAAATCCTATTTATCTGCCACGGCAACAGGGACTGAGGGGTTGGTGGGACGCGCCCGGATACGCGCTTATCGCGGCAAAACGCGGCAGGCAAAAAGTAAATTACTACCATTTTACTACTTTTGGTGAAATTAAGGGGAGAAAATGAATCCCGGCCAGTTCTGAACACAAATCATAGATTAATTCCGCCATCCTTTCGGTTAATACCGCCATTACCAGGTAAAATGGCGATATTAAATTGATTTTTGGCGGTTTTTATGATACAATGCAGCCAAATCATGGATAAATGGCGATGTTGAAATCGAAATGGGGCAATTAAATGAGGACACTGAACTACAAAGAAACCTATCGGAAACTGCTGATGCCGGAGATTGTTTCTTATCTGGCGCAGATTCACGAGCAAAAAGGACAGCAGAATCTGTTTATCGAAGCCCATAAAGATGCATTGACTGAATTGCTGGAAATTGCAAAGATCCAGAGCACAGAAGCATCCAACCGGATTGAAGGAATCATTACCACGGATGACCGGCTGAAGAAGATTGTTCGCAACAAGACGGCTCCGCGGAACCGCAACGAAAGAGAGATTGCCGGATACCGCGATGTACTGGCGACGATTCATGAGAATTACGACTTTATCCCGGTACGTCCCAACATGATTCTTCAGCTGCACCGGGATCTGTACAAATTCAGTAACCCGGGATTTGGCGGCAACTACAAGAACAGCGATAACATTATTGCTGAAGAACAGCCCGATGGCACCAAACTGGTCCGTTTTCAGCCGGTACCGGCCTGGGAAACTCCGGAAGCAGTGGAAACACTTTGCAACAGATTCAATGATGCCATAAACGATCCGGACATGGATCCGCTGCTTTTGATGCCGATTTTTATTCTGGACTTCCTTTGCATTCATCCGTTCAATGACGGAAACGGAAGAATGAGCCGGCTGCTGACGCTGCTGATTCTTTACCGGTCCGGGTATATTGTCGGAAAGTATATCAGCCTGGAGAAACTGATCGCTGACAACAAAGAAAGCTATTATGATGCCCTGCAGGACAGTGATGCCGGATGGCATGAGGAAGAGAATGATTATCTGCCGTTTGTACGGTATATGCTTGGAGTGATTATTGCTGCTTACAAGGATTTCGCTGATAGGGTGGAGATCCTGATCACAAAAGGCCTTTCCAAACCGGAACGTGTAAGGGAGATTATCCGCAACAGTATCAGGAAACTGACTAAAGCAGAAATCATGGCACAGTGTCCAGATATCGGTGAGAGAACTGTGGAGCGGGCTTTGGCAAGCCTGCAGGAAAGCGGAGAGATCATCAAAATCGGCGGGGGCCGCTATACATCCTATATCTGGAACAGAGGTGACTGAATATGATTACCGGCGAACTGAAAAACAGAATCGACAGCATCTGGGAAATCTTCTGGACGGGCGGCCTGACCAATCCGCTGGATGTCATTGAGCAGATGACCTATCTGATGTTCATCCACGACCTGGACGCTGCTGATACCCTGCGGGCGAAGGAAAGCGCCATGCTGGGGCTGCCCTTTGAAAGCATCTTTGCGGAGGAAGTGCAGATCGGAAACCAGAAGGTGGACGGCACCCAACTGAAATGGAGCGTGTTCCACGATTTCCCTGCGGCGAAGATGTACAGTGTCATGCAGGAATGGGTGTTCCCGTTCATCAAAAATCTGCACGGAAACAAGGAAAGCGCCTATTCCAAATATATGGGCGATGCCATCTTCAAAGTGCCTACGCCCCTGATGCTGGATAAGATCGTCACCGCCATGGACGATATGTATGAGCAGATGGCGAAACTCAGCGATACGGACGCTCGTGGCGACGTCTATGAGTACCTGCTGTCGAAACTGTCCACCGCCGGTGTGAATGGCCAGTTCCGTACGCCCCGTCACATCATCCGTATGATGGTGGAGCTGATGCAGCCCAAGCCGGACGATCTGATCTGCGATCCCGCTTGCGGTACATCCGGCTTCCTGGTGGCTGCCAGCGACTATCTGAAAGAAAACAAAAAATCCGAAGTCTTCTTCAACAAGGAAAACCGGGAACACTATATGAACGAGATGTTCACCGGCTTTGATATGGACCGCACCATGCTTCGGATCGGTGCTATGAACATGATGACCCACGGGGTGGAGAATCCCTTCATCGAATACCGGGACAGCCTCAGCGACCAGAATCCGGACCGGGAGAAGTATTCCCTGATTCTGGCCAATCCTCCCTTCAAGGGCAGCCTGGACGCGGAGATCGTCAGCACCGACCTGCTGAAGGTCTGCAAAACCAAGAAGACGGAACTGCTGTTCCTGGCCCTGTTCCTCAAGATGCTGAGGATCGGCGGAAGATGTGCCTGCATCGTTCCGGACGGCGTGCTGTTCGGTTCCTCTACTGCGCATAAGGCGATCCGGAAGGAGATCATAGACCACAACCGTCTGGAAGCTGTCATTTCGATGCCCTCCGGTGTTTTCAAGCCCTATGCCGGCGTCAGCACAGCTGTGCTGATCTTCACCAAGACGAACCACGGCGGAACAGACAAGGTCTGGTTCTACGACATGAAAGCAGACGGCTTCAGCCTGGACGACAAGCGCAGCGAAACGAAAGAAAACGATATTCCGGATATCGTCGCACGATTCAGGAATCGGGAAGGGGAAGAAGACCGGAAACGCACAGAACAGTCCTTCCTGGTGCCAAAGGAAGAGATCGTACAGAATGATTACGATCTGTCCATCAACAAGTATAAAAAGACAGAGTACAAACCTGTGGAGTATCCGCCGACAACAGAGATCATGGCCGAGCTGCGGAAGCTGGAAATGCAGATTGGAAAAGAGATGGACGAGTTGGAGAAGCTGTTGGCGCAATAAATTCGGATTTGTGGGGATGATGGGATGAAATATAAACTTTCAGATTTGTTCGTGCTACAGATGGGTAAAACACCATCTCGTGATAATCCAGAATACTGGTCTCAACCGGAATTTCCGTGGATATCTATTGCCGATTTGTCCAATGCCGATAAATATATTTATGATACTAAGGAGTCACTTTCACGGCAGGCAGTTGAGGAAAGTGGTATCAAGATTATCCCTGCACAAACAGTGCTAATGAGTTTCAAACTGTCGATAGGTAAAGTCAGCATCACGACGGTGCCTATGTATTCTAATGAAGCAATCATGGCGTTTATTGATAAAGGTATCGTCAAAATCAAACCTGAATATCTCTATTATCTCTTGCTGCACAGAAACTGGGACGAAGGAACAAACAAAGCCGTGATGGGCAAAACACTCAACAAGGCAACACTGTCTGAAGTGGTTATTGATATCCATCCCATTGAAGAACAAGAGAGAATAGTTACCATACTTGATAAGGCCTCAGAGATAATTGATAGCTACCAGCGCCAACTCCGCACCCTCGACACCCTCATCAAAGCCCGATTTGTCGAGATGTTTGGGGATCCAGTTGCCAATCCGAAAGGGTGGGAGAAACGAGCGTTATCGGATGAAGCAGAAATCAGGATCGGCCCATTTGGATCATTGCTCCACAAAGAAGACTACATTACAGGAGGACATGCTCTGATAAACCCATCGCATATTGTTGATAGTAGAATATCCCCAGACATTGACTTGACACTCACAGATGAGAAGTATGAAGAATTAGCACCATATCACTTGATTGAAGGTGATGTTGTAATGGGGCGCCGGGGTGAGATGGGTAGATGCGCAGTTGTTGATCGTCCAGGTCTCCTCTGTGGAACAGGAAGCCTGCTTATTAGGACCAAAGGCGATTTGAGCGCGGACTATATTCAGAGAATCATCTCTTTCCCTTCGTTTAAACGAACAATTGAAGATATGGCGGTTGGGCAAACCATGCCAAATTTGAATGTCCCAATTGTTTCTGCTTTCCAGATCATAAAACCACCAAAGACTGTTCAAGAGCAATACTACGCCTTCGTCTCCCAGGTCGACAAATCAAAATCTGTAGTACAAAAGTTATTAGACCAAGCCCATCTGCTGTTTAACAGCCTGATGCAGCAATACTTTGGATGAGGAGAATCCCAAATGACGTATCAGACAATAAACTATTCATCTATGCAATCCCCCCAATCACTAGATGAATATGATGTGAATATTATTGATCTTACTAGTGAAAATCTATGGTATTGTGATGGGCAGCAACCCAGAAGTGTTAATAAGATATATGATTTTACCAGTCTACAGAAGATGGCTGAATTGAGTAGATCAACGTTGCTTTTATTTGTTCTACCACAAAATGTTGATTTTAAGTATCATAAACATTTCAATTCAGATAGATATGTGTACAATACAGTAAAAATGAAAGACAATATTCCTAATTTATGGACCAAAATATTGCCTTGTGTTTTGCCGGGAGGTCTGTATTTACCAGAACTGATATATGAAAACACAAAAACAAAAATAGGTGAATTGTTGTATAAAGCGGCTTTTTACTTTAATTCAAACATAGATGTTTTATCAGAATCGATAAAAAGCCAAAAGGCAACTACAATCAAGGTAAATAATAGGCTGTATGTTACGACCCTAGATATTATAGAATCAACAGAAAAAACTGAGAATTTCCTGAATCAGATAGTACCTATCAGAAATAAAACTGAGATTCCTGATTGGATGGAACAAATAACATTTGGAGATGATGAGATCCAAACAAGTATAATATGTGATTGTGAAGAGAAAGTAAGACAGGCGAAGAATCAAATTGAACATGCAAAAGATCGGCTACGTGAAAACATGTTATACAAATCAATACTATATACTAATGGAGATGAATTAGTAAAAGTTGTTTATGTAATGCTAGAAAAGATGTTGGACTATGATCTTTCGGGATTTGTTGATGAAAAGAAAGAAGATTTTCTAGTAAAAAAACAAGAATATACTCTTATAGGGGAAATTAAAGGTATTACATCAAATGTCAAAAATGATAATATTTCACAATTGGAGAATCACTATCAGCAGTATATAGATACTCTACAAGAAAGTGGAACAGAAGAAAATGTCCATCAAATCCTTATTATCAATCCGTTAAGAACTAGACCTCTATCTGAACGAGAGCCAGTACATGAGAATCAAATAAAACTAGCAAAGCGTAACGAGAGCCTAATTATAGAAACAAGAACGTTGCTTCGATTATTTGAAGAGCTTTTACGAGAAAGAATAACAATGGAAGATTGTGAGAGACTTTTCACAACTAAAACGGGTTTGCTTGAAGAAAAAGATTTCAAGCATAAAGATTAATACTGGGGTTGATATAAAATGACCAACTTTGATTTCCTCCTTTCCGTACCGGACTTCGTTCCCTTCGGGGAAGTTGCGGTGGCAGCAGAAAAAATCTACAGCATAGATCCGGCAGCCTGCGTGCTGAACTGCCGCCGGGCGATGGAGTTTGCTGTTAAATGGATGTATTCCGTGGACAGTGCTCTTTCCATGCCCTGGGATGATAAGCTGGTCAGCCTGCTGAGTACGGAGGAATTCCGGGATATTGTGGACACGAACCTGATACGGCGACTGGAGTATATCCGCAAGATCGGCAATTTCGCCGCTCACGACGGGAAGAAGATCACAAAGGAACAAGCGATGCTGTGCCTGCAGAATCTGTGGGTATTCATGGACTTTGTGGCTTGCTGCTACAGCAGGGATTATCAGTCAGGTACTTTCGATCCCGCATTGCCGGAACAGTCCACCGCGCCGGTGTATGTGGTTCCGCCGGAAACGGAGATCCAGCTGGCAAAACTGATTGAGGAAAACGCCGCCCTGAAGGAAGAACTGACGGTCCGGCGCGAGGAACAGCAGCAGGCTTATACGCCCAAACCCCTGGAGATTTCGGAATATAAGACCCGGAAACTGTATATCGACGTCATGCTGGAGGATGCCGGCTGGACCAAAGGCAAGGACTGGTTGGATGAGGTGGAACTGCCCGGCATGCCCAACCAGAGCGAAGTCGGCTATGCGGATTATGTGCTGTATGGGGATGACGGAAAAGCCCTGGCGGTGATTGAAGCGAAACGAACCTGTGTGGACGTGGCGAAGGGGCGCCAGCAGGCAAAGCTGTATGCTGACCTGTTGGAGAAGCAGTATAACCGCCGCCCGGTAATCTTCCTGACAAACGGTTTTGAAACCCGGATTGATGACGGACAGTATCCGGAACGCCGGGTCGCGGCTGTTTTCAGCAAACGGGATCTGGAAAAGATGTTCAACCTGCGCCGGATGCGCCAGCCGATGAGCCTGATCCATGTGGACAGGAACATCGCCGGACGGTATTACCAGGAGGAAGCAATCAAGGCCGTCTGTGAGAGCTTTGACAAAAAGAATCGCCGGAAAGCCCTGTTGGTGATGGCGACCGGCAGCGGAAAAACCCGGACGGTGATTGCCCTATGCAAGGTGCTGATGGAAAAAGGATGGGTTCGGGATATCCTGTTCCTGGCGGATCGGAACTCCCTGGTGACCCAGGCAAAGCGGAACTTTGTCAATCTGCTTCCGGACCTGTCCGTGGTGAACCTGTGCGAGGACAAGACGAACTATACAGCCCACTGCGTCTTCTCCACCTACCAGACGATGTACAACTGCATCGATACCGTGCAGGATGAAAAAGAGCAGCGGTTGTTTACGCCCGGGCATTTTGATCTGGTGATCTGCGACGAAGCGCATCGGTCCATCTATAACAAATACCGGGATATCTTCAATTACTTCGACGCGCCGCTGGTGGGCCTGACTGCCACGCCTAAGGATGATATCGACAAGAACACCTATGAGATCTTTGAATTGCAGAACGGGATTCCGACCTATGGATATGAACTAGCCCAGGCGGTAAAGGATGGATATCTGGTGGACTTTATCAGCGTGGAGACGACCCTGAAATTCATTCAGGAAGGTATCGTATATGATGAACTCTCTGAAGAGGACCGGGAGGCTTATGAAAACACATTTGAGGACGAGAATGGTGAGTTGCCGGAGAGTATTGCTTCCTCAGCCCTGAATGAATGGATTTTCAATGAGGACACGATCCGGGAAGTCCTACGGATCCTGATGAAGGAAGGACTGAAGATCGATTACGGGAACAAGATCGGGAAGTCCATCATCTTCGCGAAGAACCATAAGCATGCCGAGGAGATTCTGAAGAACTTCGGGAAGGAATTCCCGCATCTGCCCGGATGGGCAAAGGTCATCGACAATTACATGACCTATGCCCAGAGCGCTATCGATGAATTCTCTGAACCGGACAAGCTGCCGCAGATTGCCATTTCCGTGGATATGCTGGATACCGGCATCGACGTGCCGGAAGTGCTGAACCTGGTATTCTTCAAAAAGGTGATGAGCAAGGCGAAGTTCTGGCAGATGATCGGCCGCGGAACCCGGCTGTGTCCCGGATTGATCGACGGGGAGGACAAGAGCAAATTCTATATCTTTGATTTCTGCGGCAACTTTGAGTTTTTCCGGATGAACAAAGGGAAAGCCAACAACAATACCCTGGCCCTTTCCGCGATGCTGTTCAGCCTGAAAGCGCAGATTATATATAAGCTGCAGGATATGGCATATCAGACGGAGGAACTGATTGCTTTCCGGAAATCCCTGGTGCAGGAGTTGCTGGAAAAAGTACAGGAGCTGGACCGGGAGAATTTTGCGGTGAAACAGCATTTGAAATATGTGGAACTGTACAGTGATCCGGAGAGCTATAAGGCCCTCACCTATGAGGACACATTGTTCATGACGGATGAACTGGCACCGCTGATCCTGCCGGATCCGGATGACGCGAAGGCTCTACGGTTTGACGCGCTGCTGTACGGGATTGAACTGGCATACCTGGTCGGGAAAAAGTATTCCAAAGCCCGGCATGATTTGATCAACAAGGTGCAAGCAGTCGCTGGGGTTGCCAATATTCCGGAGATTATGGCGCAGCAGGAACTGATCCAGAAAATCCTGAAGACGGATTATCTGGATAATGCCGGAATCAATGAGTTTGAAAATATCCGGGAGAATATACGGGATCTGATCAAATACATTCCCAACAAACAGGTTGTTTACAATACGAATTTCGATGACGAGATTCTTTCTATGACGTTCCATGAATCAGAACTGGAGAACGATTATCTGGCGGATTACAAGGCTAAAGCGGAATACTATGTGCGCCAGCATCAGGAGAATGAAGCGATCGCAAAACTGAAAAGCAATATTCCGCTGACAGAAGATGATGTGGCGGAACTGGAAAGGATCCTGTGGAGTGAAGTTGGAACAAAGCAGGATTATGAGCGGGAGATTGGATCGGTTCCTCTGGGTGAATTTGTCCGGAGTGTTATCGGACTGGATATGACAGCAGCTAAAGCTGCCTTTGCTGATTATCTTGACAGCACACAACTGGACAGTCGGCAGATCTACTTTGTGAACCAGATCGTAGAATACATCGTCCACAACGGGATGATGAAGGATCTTTCAGTGCTGCAGGATTCACCGTTTACGGATCAGGGCAGTATTGTCGAAGTCTTTACCGATCTCTCCATATGGGCGGGTATCCGGAAGGCCATTGAGCAGGTGAACGCTAACGCTACGGTGGCATAACTAAAGAACACTTGAAATGAGTCCGGATTAGAAAAAACAAGGAGTATAATACTATGCAAAAAGTTTTGATTACGGGATTAGGTGTGGGGAAAAAAATAGGCTTATGTGATGCGTGTAATATGGATTTTTCATGGCTATTTCACAATGCATCCACAATGCTTTGGGTTGATAAAATATGTTTGCCAGAAGATATATTTTTAAACAGTATCAATAATGAAAGTCATGATAAAACAGATGTAGCTATCTCTATAATGCTGCAAATTTTAAAAGAGCATAATCTTATTGAATTGATTGGTGATGATGAATTTAATGTACAACCATTTGCATTGGAAAATATACAAACAAGAGTAGTCAATGACTTAAGAGAAATGAGTAAAAGATTGCCTGATGTGGTAAAAATACACGATATAAAGGGGAATGATTATCTGAATATAATAATAGACAATCAGGAATACTGCTTTCCATATATAGAATCAATATATGCTAGTCTATTTATAGCTGAGTCAATAGAAGCTCAATGCTTATTTAACGATCATACATATACATTCTTGAAGTATAAAGAAAAACTGAACGGACTAAGAATGAATTCTAAGACTTTTACAAGCATCTATGATGATCTTTTCTCCTTTATTTTACCAAACGGGATTATTCCTCCAGAATATGTCTTAACAAGTGACAAAAAATGTTCAACGTGTAATCGTGAAGAAGAGTGTAGTATTAGTTTTGAGAAAAAAACAAAAGAATATATGAATAAAGTATTATCTTTTCGTGATTATGATGAATTGTTTCAGCTGCGTAACGAAATAGAGGACATTGTAAAAAGACTTAGCATTAGTGGAGAAGACATTACATCAGATATAATTAAAGAGGAACTACGGATGCGACAACAATATATAAATAATATTATTCATAGAAGATTTGAACAAGTTAAACGTTGGTCAAAATTTGTGTCTATCTGTTCTATACCAGCAACAATAATTGCTGCAGCAAACACAAATTATCCTGCTGCAATTGTATCAGCTTCACTTACGGGATTATCTACTTTTTCCGAAAATGTTATGGAGTATTATGAAAGTAAAAAGAAATGGATTGGATTCTTTCATCCGGATTGATTTTCGATAAGGATGAACAGTTTTGGTGATAAATTTACGAGCATGGTAAGCAAGTAATGAATGATGATTTGGGATATTGATGATGAAGTGAATCGTATGCCGAAAAGTGAGAGTAGTACTGCATTCGCCATTTTACTACTTTTCTACTACTTTTGACGGCCTCGATTTTTGACGCATTTTGCAGCGTTTTTCAGCGATATGACACTGATGAAGTAAAATACTCCCCGTAGAATGGACACATGAATTTAACACGATCCCGGTTTGTGGACATTCGAAATAGCATGAATCCCATAATATGGACGTTGGAAAAAGCACCAATCCCATAATGTGGACAAGACTATTTATCCAGAATCCGTAAATCCGGACAATGAAATCAGCGCTTTATCAAGGACAAGACGTCAGAATCCTTGTGACACAAGGAATGGAGGTGATATACTAGCAAAAGAAAGGACTGTTGACTATGCGAAAGTATTCAAGCTTTACTCAAGAAGATATTCGGATCCTGAAAGAGAATCCGAATACTTCAGCTGTAACAGCGAGCCGACTTTCGATTACACTCGAAGCAAAGAAGGTTATTCTTGAACTTCATCAAGCAGGATGGACATCCAGGCGGATTGTGGAAGAACTGGGCTATGATCCTAAGATGCTCGGTGAACAGCGCATGAAGAACATGGTGCGCAACGTCAGACGGGAAGCAGAGTCGAAGAACGGTCTCCATGAGGGTTATCTGAGAACTGCCGGAACTCGTATGAGCGAGGAAGAAATCGAACAGCTCGAGTGCAATCCCGGCTCATATGCCAAGCTGAAAAATGAAGTCATCTATCTGAGGAAGGAAGTGGAGTTTCTAAAAAAAATCTCTCAGCAGTTGATATCTGGAAAGCGAGGCAAATAGCAGTGGGTGTTCAGTCAGCAGTCTTTGAAATCATCCACGAATCGCTCAAGGATAAATCCTCTTCCCTGACAGTAGTTGCATTGTGCGATATCGCAGGCGTATCAACGTCCGGATACTATAACTGGGTCAAGTCAGAGGCTAACCGTGAGAAAAAGGAAGCGAATGATCGGGCCGACTTTGAACTGATCCTGGAAGCATACAACTTCCGCGGCTACAAGAAGGGTGTCCTCAGCATTAATATGAGGCTTCTCCACATGGGAATCGTCATGAATCCCAAGAAGATCCGGCGGCTCATGCACAAGTTCAATCTTTTCTGTCCGATCCGGAAGGCCAATCCGTACAGGAGAATGGCAAAGGCTCTTCGGACAAACAATGTGGCAGATAATTTGCTGAACCGGGAATTCGAATCGCATGGGCCCAGAATGGTATTGCTGACAGATATCACTTACATTGGTTTTCAGGATGGCTTCCTGTATCTGTCAACAATCCTGGATGCCTACACCAAAGAAGCTCTGGCCCATGTGCTCAGCAACAGCCTGGAGATTGATTTTGTGCTGGAAACCGTAAAAAACATGCAACGGGATTATGGTGTTTCACTTAATGCAGAAACCATGATTCATTCTGACCAAGGTCCACACTACACCAGCGTACAGTTCATTAAGATTGTAAACGACTTTGGGCTCCGGCAGAGCATGTCCCGCCGCGGAAACTGCTGGGATAATGCTCCACAAGAAAGCTTCTACGGGCACATGAAGGATGAACTGGCAGACAAGATGGCATACTGGGATTGCTTCGAAGATGTGAAGCGGGATATCGACGATTGGTTCGATTACTACAACCATGATCGGTACCAATGGCAGCTGGCCAAGCTGTCACCCAGCCAGTTCTACCATTACGTCACTACCGGGGAGTACCCGCTGCCCGGCAAACCTCCTAGGGGAGGAGTCCCAAGGGGCTCTGCCCCTTGAACCCCGAGGTTTATCGCTTTGTTCCTCAGGGGCTCGCCACCGGTATCTCTTCTGTCAGCATGCAACAGAAAAGAGCGATACCGTATGGCACCGCCCCTTCGGAAGCCAGCCGGCGCTCAGGTCGCACCTCTGCGTTGCCTTATCCTCCGATTGCTGGCATCTGAAGTCTACCATGATTGGTAGCTGTTTTCCAGGGTGTTAAATTCGATTGTCCTTGACATGGGGAGTACTTTAAAGATGTCATGTGGATAGTATGAACAGAATTCTGAACGCCGGAAGACTTTGGAAACGCGGCATATCGCGGCAAAAGGAGGTTTTTCATGACCCAGACACGTATTTTATTTATCTGCCACGGCAATATCTGCCGAAGTGTGGCTGCGGAAATGGTGCTGAAGCAGATGATCCGGGAAAGACGGATCAGTGATATCGAGGTGGATTCAGCCGCGGCGACGCGGGAGGAGATCGGCAACGATATCTATCCGCCGATGAAGCGCGCGCTGCAGGAGAACGGCTACCGATGTGAACCGCATGCGGCCCGGCAGACGGTCCGGGCGGACTACGACCGGTACGACTGCCTGATCGGGATGGACACGGAGAACCTGTATGACATGAAGCGGATCTACGGGGGAGACCCGGAAGGGAAGATCTCCCTGCTGCGGGCCTGGGCCGGGGAACCGGGAATGGAGATCGACGATCCTTGGTATACGCGGGATTTCCGCGGCGCGCTCCGGCAGATCGAAGAAGGATGCAGGGGAATAATAAACAGAAGGCTGTAGAGTCGGGAGGCAGATATGAAACTGGAAAAGGAAGACTATATCGAACCGAACTGTGTGCTGTGCGGAAAACCCGGAGAGGAAGTCAGCACGGAACCGGTGCCGGTCGGCAGGATCCTGGACAAGCTGCGGGAATACGAGGACCGCAGCGATTGGGAAGCGGTGGAACGGCACCTGAAGTACTGGCTGGCGGAGGCGGAAGCGAACCACGACGAGCGGGGCCAGCTGATGCTGAACAATGAGCTCATGGGCTATTACCGGAAGCAGAGCAGGCAGGAGGAAGCATTTGCCCATGCGGATCGCGCAACGGAACTGGTCGGGAAGCTTGGCATGGAGGATACGGTCACCGCGGGGACGACCTGGGTGAACGCGGGAACGGTCCGGGAGGCCTTTGGCGACCCTGTCGGCGGGCTGGCCTTCTTCGAGATGGCCCGGGCCAACTATGAGAAGAATTTGTCCGGGAGTGACGGCCGGTTGGGCGGCCTGTACAACAACATGGCCCTGGCGCTGTCGGTCTGCGGCCGGTACGACGAGGCGGAGGAAATGTTCCGCAAGGCGATCGCGGTCATGAAGCAGCAGGAGTACGGTGAGCTGGAACAGGCGATCACCTGGCTGAACATGGCGGACGCGGCAGAAGCAGCCCTCGGCGCGGAAGCGGCGGAAGAAAAGGTCGAGGATTACCTGGACACGGCAGAGGAACTGCTGGATGCCGAAAGCCTGCCGCGGAACGGGTATTATGCCTTTGTGTGCGAAAAATGCGCACCGGTCTTCGGACATTACGGATATTTCGCAACGGAAGCGGAACTGATGAGGAGGGCAAAGGAGATCCATGACGGGGATTGAACTGGCTCGGGCATACTGGGAGGTATACGGGATCCCGATGATCCGGGAACAGTTCCCGGAATACGAGGGGATCATCGCCGCGGCGCTCACGGGCAGTGGATCGGAATGCTACGGGTTTGACGACGAGGTATCCCGGGATCACGACTTTGAGCCGGGGTTCTGCCTGTTCATCCCCGGAGAGGAGATCGTGGACCGGCGGATGGCTTTTCAGATGGAACGGGCGTACGCGAAGCTTCCGGCTGAATTTGAAGGATTCCGGCGGCAAAAGATGAACCCCGTCGGCGGACAGCGCCACGGGGTATTCCGGATCGATGAATACTTTACGGATAAGATCGGGTGCCCGGCGGAGGAACTGACGGCGGAACGCTGGCTCCGCCTGCCGGACTACGCGCTGGCGGAGGCTGTGAACGGCGAGGTGTTCCGGGATGAAGCCGGGCTGCTGACGGATTGCCGGAAGATCCTGCGGGAGATGCCGGAGGATGTCCGGAGAAAGCGGCTGGCCGGGCATCTGCTGCTGATGGCCCAGAGCGGGCAGTACAACTACCGCCGATGCCTGAAACACGGGGAAACCGGGGCGGCCCAGCTGGCTGTGGGCGAGTTTGTGCGGAACACGCTTTCCGCAGTGTTTCTGCTGAACAGGACCTACATGCCGTATTACAAATGGAGCTTCCGCGCGCTGAAGACCCTGCCAGGCGGGGAAGACCTGGGGCGGAGCTTGGAGTGGCTGCTGACGACGGACAACAGCGAGGCGATGGCCGAGGACAAGTATTTCTGCATGGAGGGGATTGCGTCGGAGATCATCGGGCAGCTGCAGGAGCAGGGACTGACCGAGGCGGTCTGCGGCGATCTGGAGAAGCACGCGTATTCAGTGAATGACGGGATCAGGGACAGCAATATAAGAAATCTGCATATCTTATATTGTGTATAATAAAACCAGGGGGCTTTCCGATCCCCCTGGACCCTTTCGGGAATAAGGCTTTTCAGGCTTCCCGATCACCCTGGACCTTCGGTAACTGTTCCAGCACACCCGGAAGATCGGTGAGGGAATGGATGACACCGGCGGCATCGGGGACTTTGCCGAAGCCGTAAGCAGCGTGGATGAACGGGATGCCGGCATGGAGAGCGGCTTCCCGGTCTTTTTTTGTATCGCCGATGTAGATGCCTTTGGTATAGCCGTTGCGCTCCATGACCAGGCGGATGTTCTCTCCCTTGGACAGGCCGGTACGCTCCCATTCCTCATAGTCGATAAAGAGATCCGACGCATTGGAGGATGAGAGGAAGGCTTCGACATAGCCCCGTTGGCAGTTGCTGACGACGGCGAGCTCGTAGCCTTGCGCCTTCAGGGATTCCAGGACAGGACGGAAGTCCGGATAAAGGGTTCCGCAGTGAGAATGGAGATACTCCACTTCATAAGTGCAGCACCGGTCAAAGATGGCTGCGCGGCGGGAAGAGCGATAATCGGGATAGAGCGTCTCGCTGATTTCCTTCATGGTCATCCCCATGACACCGTGAATATCGTCCACGGTGAGGAGCGGCAGGGAGGGATCCTCCTGCTGGAACACTTCGTTCCAGGCTTCCGCAACAGCGGAAGCAGAGTCCCAGAGAGTTCCGTCCAGATCGAAGAGGAGCAGGGTGTCTTTGCGCGGTGCAGTCACGGAAGGGACCTCCTTGGATAAGATGGGGATATTATACTATGCGGCGGGAATAAATAACAATTTAAAATTCAGAATGATTACTAATCTGATAATCTTGCCTTACTATATTTCAAATCAGTAAATTTTGCGAATAATATATAATTTAAAAAAATGTATTGACAAAACAAAAATATTTGATACAATATTATCGTAAACGAAATCCGGAAAGGATAGGAGGCATACCGAGTGGAAAGAGTGGAGATCGCGATCATCGGTACCGGCCCGGCCGGCGTTTCCGCCGCGCTGACGGCCAGCAACCGGAACAAGCGGATCCTCCTGTTCGGCAGCCGGGAGATGAGCCAGAAGGTTGCCAAAGCACATGAGATCCGGAACTATCCGGGACTTCCCTTTGTGAAAGGGGAGGACCTGGCAGGGGCCTTTCGGGAGCAACTGGACCGGATGGGTATAGCGGTTACGGAGAAGCGGATCGGCGCCGTCTATGCCATGGGTGATTACTTTGCCCTGCAGGCCGGGGAGGAGATGATCGAGGCTGAGACGGTGATCCTCGCGACCGGCGTGGTGCAGGCCAAACCCCTGCCGGGGGAGGAAGAACTCCTGGGCCGCGGGGTGAGCTACTGCGCAACCTGTGACGCACCTCTGTACCGGGGAAAGACGGCGGCTGTGATCGGCTACAGCTCCGCGGAAGAGAAGGAAGCTGCTTTCCTGAACGATGTCTGTGCCAAAGTGACGTATTTCCCGATGTACAAAGGGGAACCGGACCTGCCTGAAGGCGTGGAGGTCATACGGGAAACCGTCACGGGGATCGCACAGGCGGACGGGCATCGGGTCGTGAAAACGGAAGGCGGGGAGTATCCCGCGGATGGCGTGTTCATCCTGCGGGACGCGGTCGCGCCGGGGCAGCTGGTGCCCGGGCTGGAGACCGAAGGTCCACACGTAAAGGTAAACCGCAGCATGGAGACCAGCCTGCCGGGCGTCTTCGCCTGCGGGGACATTGTTGGGACACCTTACCAGTATGTGAAGGCAGCCGGTGAGGGAAATGTGGCCGCGATCAGCGCGGCGGCGTATATCGAACGGAAAAAAAAGAACGGAGGACAAAACAATGGTTAAGAAAGTGAACGGACAGGAATTTGAAAATGAAGCGATGAAGGCTCCCGTAGCAGTGGTCGATTTTTCCGCCACCTGGTGCGGTCCCTGCCGGATGATGGCCCCGGTGCTTGAAGAGATCTCCGAAAAGCTGGGTGATCAGGTGAACTTCTACAATGTGGACGTGGATGAAGTACCGGAACTGGCAGCGCGATACGGGATTCAATCGATCCCCTGCCTGCTGGTCATGAAGAACGGGAAGGCTGTGGACCAGTCTGTCGGTTTCCGTCCCGGCCCGCAGGTGGAAGCCTGGATCAAGGGGAACCTTTAATCGATAAAATCAGGACAGAGAGATCAAAGGAGGAGGAACTCATGGGCAAACAGGAATGTGAATGTGGACGAAGGGATTATCCGCAGCTGCTGCTGGAAGGACAGCTCTGCTTTCCGCTCTATGCGGCGGCACGGAAGGTGGTATGTGTCTACACACCGCTTCTGAAGCCTTTGGGACTGACTTATACCCAGTATATCGTCATGATGGCCCTGTGGGAGAACGGGAAGATCAAGGTGGGTGAAATCGGGAAGAACCTGTACCTGGACTGCGGTACGCTGACGCCGTTGCTCAAGAAAATGGAGGAAAACGGCTGGATCGACCGTTGCCGCTGCAAACAGGACGAGCGCGTGGTTTACGTCTCCGTAACTGAGAAGGGATGGGAGCTGCGCGAAAAGGTGAAGGACCTGCCGGCGATCGCCGGGCAGTGCATCGACTTACCGGAACAGGACGCCTTCCAGCTCTACAAACTGCTTCACAAACTGCTGGACACGATCAAACCGGAGGCACAGGGGGCTGCGTGCAAAGAGGACTGAACAAAAGAATACCAATGAAGGGAGAAAGACCATGAAAAAAATACTGGCTGTGCTGGCGGCGCTGATGCTGCTGACCGTTTCCTTTGCCGCTGTTGCTGAGGGAGACCAGCTTGATACAATCAAGGCACGAGGGACCCTGATCATTGCCACGGAAGGCAACTGGAGCCCCTGGACATACCATGATGAAAACGATGTGCTGACCGGTTTCGATATCGAGATCGGCACGTTGATCGCCGAAGGCCTCGGCGTGAAGGCAGACTTCCAGGAAGTCCCGTGGGAATCCATCCTCGTCGGCGTGGAAACGAACGTGTTTGACATCGCGTGCAACGGCGTGGGTTACACCGAAGAGCGGGCGGAAAAGTTTTCCTTCTCAACCCCGTACGTTTATACCGAGGCGGTGCTTGTGGTCCGGAAGGACAACGAAGAGATCAAAACCCTCGAGGACCTGAACGGAAAGAAGACCAGTAATTCCCCTAACTCCACCTATGCCCTGAAGGCAGAGGAAATGGGCGCTACGGTGGACTATGTGGATACCCTGGGCGAGACGATGATGATGGTGATCGACGGTCGCGTGGATGCCACAATCAACGCCAAGGGTTCCGTGGATGATTACCTGCGTGAGCATCCGGACGCGGAGATCAAGATGGTCCAGGTGTTCGCCGGTGAACCGGTCTGTTATCCGATCCGCAAGGGGGAAGACACGGAGACCCTGCTGAATGCGATCAACGGGATCCTGGAAAACCTGCGGAACGACGGGACGCTCGCGGCCTTGTCCGCCAAGTATTTCGGCGAAGACCTGACACAGGCACAGTAAAAAACGGAACCTGCTGAAGTCACAGGGACCCGGTCCCTGTGACTTTGACACTGTCCGGATTCCGGACAGGAGGATGAACCATGAACGAAAGACTCTGGAACATACTGGTCGATTCTTTCCCGAAGCTGCTGGGGTACGGGATCCGGGTGACGGTGCCGCTGACCGTCTTTTCCTTCGCAATCGCGCTGTCGGTCGCGCTGCTGGTCGCCCTGATCCAGTATGCTAACATGAAAGGGCTGCGGCAGGTCTGCCGTTTCTATATCTGGATCACCCGGGGCACGCCGCTCCTGGTCCAGCTGTATATCGTGTTTTTCGGCTTGCCCGGAATCGGAATCAAACTGGATGCCTTCATCGCAGCCATGCTGGTGATCGGATTCAACGAAGGCGCCTACATGGCGGAAACCATCCGCGGCGCGATGGAGAGCGTTTCCCGCGGACAGCTGGAGGCCGGCTACTGCGTTGGGCTGAACTTTCCGAAGATCATGTGGCATGTGGTGCTGCCGCAAGCTTTCCGTACGGCTTTTCCGGCGCTTGGCAACAGCATGATCTCCATGCTGAAGGAAACCTCCATGGCTGCGACCATCTCAGTCATGGAGATGTTCCGCCAGGCGCAGGTGATCAACGGGCGGGTTTACGAGTCTCTGGGGCTGTACTGTGAGGTTGCGGTGATCTACCTTGCCTTCTGCACACTGCTCTCCTGGCTGCAGCGGAAAGGCGAGAAACGTCTGGCCAGTTACGGAGGTGTCCGCGCATGATGCTTCAGATCCGTGATGTAAAAAAGAGTTTTGACGGCCTGACGGTCCTGGACGGAGTCAGCGTGGACGTGGAGAAGGGCGACGTGGTCGCAATCCTCGGACCGAGCGGATCGGGGAAGACTACCTTCCTCCGCTGCCTGAACTTCCTGGAAAAGGCAGACGAGGGGACGCTCCTCTTTGACGGGCAGAAGGTGGATTTTCATAGCGCGACCAAGGCCGAGATCGCCGCGATCCGGAAGAAGACCGCTTTTGTATTTCAGAACTACAACCTGTTTCTGAACAAAACTGTGCTGCAGAACGTAACCCTGGGCCTGACCGCCGGAGCCGGGATGAAGCGGCAGGAAGCGGAACGGATCGCCATGGACGCGCTTGAGCGCGTCGGCATGGCGGATAAACTGAAAAACTATCCATCGCAGCTTTCCGGCGGGCAGCAGCAGCGGGTGGCCATTGCGCGGGCGCTGGCGACCGACCCGGAGATCATCTACTTTGACGAGCCCACCAGCGCGCTGGATCCGGAACTGATCGGCGAGGTGCTGGCGGTTATGCGGCAGCTGGCTGAGGATGGGATGACCATGCTGGTCGTGACCCATGAGATGGATTTCGCCCGCAGCGTTTCGAACAAAGTCGTGTTCATGGAAAACGGGAAGATCATCGAAGAAGGGCCGTCAAAAGATTTCTTTGAAAACCCGAAGGAGAACCGTTCCAGGGAGTTCATCCGGACGATCCTGGAGGGCAGGCAATGAAAAAATGGAACAAAAAGAACCGTCCCCTTTGTTCCATTTTGGTGTTTGTGTTGGTGCTGATCCTGTGCGTGCCGGCATCCGCGGGCGGGGATAAAACGCTGCAGGCGGGGTGTCCGTCCCGCAGCGGGGAGACGGTGCTTTCGTATACGAAGAAAGACGGTATTACCCTGAGCCTCCCGGGATATTGGGATCTGACCGCGGTGACCCTCGAAATCCCCGGGTCGGACAAGGTGATGATCGGCAAGGAAAAACGGGAGATCTCCGCCGGGGTTCCGGTCGATGTGACGGACCTGCTCGGGAACAAAACGGAACTGTGGGATCACCGGGGCGTCCTGGTCGGGAGGCTGACGATCCTGCAGGGAAGCGCGGTCCCGGCCCTGTTTATCGAATGCGACGCGGAAAAGCTGAAGGCGGCCGGACGGAGCAAGTACACGGCGGTGACCGAAGGCCGCGCGGTCTGGACGGAAGCGGACGGTACCGTTACCTACGACGGCGCGCTGACGCAACTGAAGGGCAGGGGGAACAATACCTTCCGCTATAACAAAAAACCCTACCAGATCAAGCTGGGGGAGAAGGCGTCCCTGGGCGGCATGGGGAAGGCGAAGACCTGGGTGCTGCTGGCCAACTGGACGGATATCAGCCAGCTGCGGAACCGGATCGTGCTGGACATGAGCCGGGAGATCGGCCTGAAAAACGCCGTCGGGTGTGTTCCGGCGGACATCTGGATCAACGGCCTGTACCAGGGACTGTATCTCGTGACCGAAAAGATCCAGATCGGAAAGGAACGGATCCCGGTCACCAACCTGGAAAAAGCGACGGAGCAGGTGAACACGGCGCCGCTGAACCCGGGAAAGATCAAGACGGAAAAGGGCGGGGAATTCCCGCTGATGCGGAGCTATCCGTCGATCACGGATCCGGAGGACATCACCGGGGGGTATATCGCGACGATCGAAAAATACCACCGGATGCGGGATACGGTGATCGCCGGCTTCAGGACCGTGGAAGGGCTGAGTGTCCAGATCAAGGAACCGACATACCCGAGCAGGGCGCAGACAGTCTACCTGGCCCGGCGGATCACGGAGATGCAGGACGCCCTGATCGCGAAGGACGGGGTCAATCCGAAGACAGGGAAGCGGTTTGACGAATACCTGGACACGACCTCCTTCGCACAGCGCTTCCTGATCGAGGACTGGTGCGAGAACTATGACTTCATCGGCGGGAGCCAGTTCCTGTACAAGGATTCGGATCTGGTTGATCCCCTGATCTACGCGGGCCCTTCGTGGGACTACGATCTGTGCTTCGGGAACATGCAGGACAGGGGATACAGCCCGCGGGGCCGGCATGTGACGCTGTCGCAGCGGGACGCCAATATCTGGTGGCTGCTGAGCCGGCAGGAATCCTTCATGACGCAGGTGAAGGAAACCTGGAAAGAGACCTTCCGGCCGGCGGCGGCTGTGCTGCTCGGAGAGGCGGAGGGGAAGCCCGGCGGATCCCTGCGCTCCCTGGACGAATACCGGGCGGAGATCGAGGCATCCGCTGCAATGAACTTCACCCGCTGGGGGATCAACAGCGAAACGAGCGCGCCGGAAGCGGGCGGCAGTTTCGACAGGGCATTCAGCTACCTGAAGAACTGGATCGCGGAGAGGACCGCCTGGATGGACGGGCAGTACGGCGCGGCGGAATGACAAAAAACAGAAAGAATACGGAAATTGTATACCGGATCCATTGACAAAGGCAGCAGTCCGGGCATAAACTCTTCTCCGTTAAGACAAGGGCGTCTTTAACAAGCATGTGTTAAAGGCGTCTTATTCTTTAAACTGAATCCAAAGGAGGATCTGGTCCATGTCTTACGTCGATGAGGTCATTGAACGCATTGTGAAGGAAAATCCCAACGAGCCGGAGTTCCATCAGGCTGTCAAGGAAGTGCTGAACTCCCTGCGCCCCGTGGTGGATGCCAACGAGGAGAAGTTCCGCAAGGATGCCCTGCTGGAGCGGCTGACCAACCCGGAACGGCAGCTGAAGTTCCGCGTGCCGTGGGTGGACGACAAGGGCCAGGTACAGGTCAACACCGGCTACCGCGTACAGTACAGCAGCGCGATCGGCCCGTACAAGGGCGGCATCCGGCTGCATCCCTCCGTCAACCTGGGTATCATCAAATTCCTGGGCTTCGAGCAGATCTTCAAGAACAGCCTGACCGGCCTGCCCATCGGCGGCGGCAAGGGCGGCAGCGACTTTGACCCCAAGGGCAAGAGCGATCGCGAAGTGATGGCCTTCTGCCAGAGCTTCATGACCGAGCTGTGCAAATACATCGGCGCGGACACGGATGTGCCTGCCGGCGATATCGGCACCGGCGCCCGTGAGATCGGCTACATGTTCGGGCAGTACAAGCGGATCCGGGGCGTATACGAAGGCGTGCTGACCGGTAAGGGACTGAGCTACGGCGGCTCCCTGGCCCGGAAGGAAGCGACCGGCTACGGCCTGCTTTACATTGTCCAGGAAATGCTCAAGAGCAAGGGCGACAGCCTGCAGGGCAAGACCGTGATCGTCTCCGGCGCCGGCAACGTGGCGACCTACGCCATCGAGAAAGCCTACCAGCTGGGCGGCAAGCCCGTGACCTGCTCCGACTCCACAGGCTGGGTCTATGATCCGGACGGCATCGACCTCGATGCCCTGAAGGAGATCAAGGAAGTCAAGCGCGCCCGCCTGACCGAGTACAGGAACTACCGTCCCAACGCCGAGTATCATGAAGGCCGCGGCGTGTGGACCGTGAAGGCCGACATCGCCCTGCCCTGCGCTACCCAGAACGAACTGAACCTGGAAGACGCGAAGACCCTGGTTGCCAACGGTACGAAGGTCGTCGCCGAAGGCGCCAACATGCCCACGACGCAGGAAGCGACCGACTACCTGCAGGAGAACGGCATCATCTTCCTGCCCGGAAAGGCTGCCAACGCCGGCGGCGTGGCCACCTCCGCGCTGGAGATGTCCCAGAACAGCGAACGGCTGAGCTGGTCCTTCGAAGAAGTGGACGCGAAGCTGCAGGGCATCATGGCGAACATCTTCCACAACATCGACAACGCCGCGAAGAAGTACGGCTTCGAAGGCAACTACGTGGTCGGCGCCAACATTGCCGGCTTCGAAAAGGTCGTGGACGCGATGAACGCCCAGGGCATTGTTTGATCAACCAAATCAGTATTCCGGACGGCACAACATGGTGCCGTCCTTTTTAGCGGGCTATTTACCTATTGACATATAGGGTAAATGGAGGGTATAATCAGTGCGAAATTCGGAGAAAGGAGAAACGGAACGTGATCTATGCCGACAATGCCGCGACGACAAAGATGAGCGAAGCGGCTGTTCATACCATGATCTCCGTAATTAATGAAAACTACGGAAACCCATCCAGCCTGTACTCGATCGGCCAGCAGGCGAAGGAGACCCTCGAGGAGGCGCGGAAAACGGTCGCGGAGGCCATCGGGGCTGAGCCGCGGGAGATCCTGTTCACCTCCGGCGGAAGCGAGGCTGACAACCAGGCGATCCGCTCCATGGCGGAGGAAGGGAAAAAGAAGGGGAAGACCCATATCATCTCCTCCGCGTTTGAGCACCACGCGGTTCTGCATACGCTGGAGAAGCTGAAGAAGGAAGGCTTTGAGATCACCCTGCTGGACGTGCATGAGGACGGTCTCGTCCGTCCGGAGGAACTGGAGCAGGCAATCCGGGAGGATACCTGCCTGGTGACGATCATGTACGCCAACAACGAGATCGGCACCATACAGCCGATCCGGGAGATCGGGGCGGTCTGCCGGAAACACGGGATTCCGTTCCATACGGACGCGGTACAGGCTGTCGGCCATATACCGGTGGATGTGAACGAGGATTCGATCGACCTGTTGTCCGCATCGGCACACAAATTTCACGGGCCGAAGGGCGTCGGTTTCCTGTATGCCCGGAAGGGAGTCCGCCTGACGAATCTGATCGAAGGCGGAGCCCAGGAACGGGGAAAGCGCGCAGGCACCGAGAACGTGCCGGGGATCGCGGCCATGGCGACGGCGCTGAAGGATGCGGTGGCAAATATGGACCGCAACGCGGCCCTGCTGACGGCCAACCGGGACCGGCTGATCGAAGGTCTGACAAAAATCCCGCATTCCGCCCTGAACGGAGACGCAAAGCGAAGACTGCCGGGCAACGTCAACTTCTGCTTTGAGGGGATCGAAGGCGAGTCCCTGCTGCTCCTGCTGGACGACAAGGGGATCGAGGCCTCCTCGGGCAGCGCCTGCACCTCCGGGTCCCTGGATCCGAGCCATGTGCTGCTGGCGATCGGACGGGTGCACGACGTGGCGCACGGATCGCTGCGGCTGAGCATCGGGGAGGACCTGAGCAGGGAGGACGCAGACTATATCATCCGGTCCGTATCGGAAGTAGTGGAATACCTCAGGAGTTTTTCCCCAATCTGGAGAGACCTGGAAGTAGGGAAGAAAGAACATATTTTGTAAGGAGACAGAACCATGGCACTATACAGTGAAAAGGTAATGGAGCATTTCCGGAATCCCCGGAACGTTGGTGTGATCGAGGACGCGAACGGCATCGGCGAAGTCGGCAACGCCAAGTGCGGCGATATCATGAAGATGTACCTGAAGATCGAGGATGACGTCATCCAGGACGTGAAGTTCGAGACCTTTGGCTGCGGAAGCGCGATCGCTTCCAGCTCCATGGCAACGGAGCTGATCAAGGGCAAGCCTGTTTCGGAAGCGGAAAAGCTGACCAACCAGGCGGTCGCGGAGGCGCTGGACGGCCTGCCGGCATACAAAATGCACTGCTCCGTGCTGGCGGAGGAAGCCATCCACGCGGCGCTGGAAGACTACCGCAGCCGGCAGAAATAAAGGATTTCAGACAGAACTGAAAAAAGTTTCAGGAAATTTCCAAATACCTATTGACATAGTAGGTTTATGGTGATATCATACAGCCATTCCAAGAGAGGGAAGGAGTGGCGGAGGATGTTCACGAACACGGTTCGCTTCCACGGCGCGATGTGTTGTCGAATGCTTATCTCCCGGGCATGTACAATGACTGGGGCGTTCGGCCTGTCCTCTGGCGCCTCCTGACGGACCGCTGTTGACGCGGTGCATCTGAAAGTCAAATGCCCGGGAGCTTTGTGAAAGCCCCCGGGCTTTCATTTACCGGAGAACAAAAACAATTAACAATGAATAAAGGAGAGAAAACCATGAGTCAGTATAAATTCGAAACCCTTCAGCTTCACGTAGGCCAGGAACAGCCCGATCCGGCTACCGACGCGCGCGCTGTACCGATTTACCAGACGACATCCTATGTATTCCGGAACAGCCAGCATGCAGCGGACCGCTTCGGTCTGGCGGACGCCGGCAACATCTACGGCCGGCTGACCAATTCCACCCAGGATGTGCTTGAGAAGCGCGTGGCGGCTCTGGAGGGCGGCAGCGCGGCGCTGGCGGTGGCTTCCGGCGCGGCGGCGATCACCTACACGATCGAAGCCCTGGCAGCCAACGGCGGCCACATCGTAGCCCAGAAGACGATCTACGGCGGCAGCTTTAACCTGCTGGCGCATACCCTCCCGCAGTACGGCGTGGAGACCACCTTCGTGGACGCACACAACCTGCAGGAAGTGGAAGGCGCGATCAAAGAGAATACCCGGGCGATCTATCTGGAGACCCTCGGCAACCCGAACAGCGACATACCGGATATTGACGCGATCGCAGCGATCGCCCACAGGCACGGCCTGCCGCTGGTGATCGACAACACCTTCGGAACCCCCTACTGGATCCGTCCGATCGAGCATGGCGCCGACATCGTGGTGCATTCCGCGACCAAGTTCCTCGGGGGCCACGGCACGACGCTCGGCGGCGTGATCGTGGAGGCCGGTAAGTTCGACTGGAAGGCAAGCGGGAAGTATCCGGGCATCGCTGCCCCGAACCCGAGCTATCACGGGGTTTCCTTCTACGACGCGGTTGGTCCGGCGGCCTTCGTGACCTACATCCGGGCGATCCTGCTGCGGGATACCGGCGCGTCTATCTCCCCGTTCAACGCGTTCCTGCTGCTGCAGGGCGTGGAGACGCTCTCCCTCCGGCTGGACCGGCACGCGGAGAACACGAAGAAAGTCGTTGAATACCTGCAGAACCACCCGCTGGTGGAGAAGGTGAACCATCCCTCCCTGCCGGATCATCCGGACCATGCGGTGTACCGGCGGTATTTCCCGAACGGCGGGGCATCTATCTTCACCTTTGAGATCAAGGGCGGGCAGAAGGAAGCCTGGGCGTTTATCGACCACCTGGAGATCTTCTCCCTGCTGGCCAATGTGGCGGACGTGAAGAGCCTGGTGATCCATCCGGCTTCCACGACGCATTCGCAGCTGTCCGAAGAAGAACTGCTGGACCAGGGAATCCGGCCGAATACGATCCGGCTTTCCATCGGTACCGAGCACATCGACGATATCATCGGAGATCTTGAGAAGGGTTTCGCTGCACTGAAGTAAAAGAAAGGGAGAACGAGCGTGGACTGGGAGTATGTGGAGAAGATCCTGCCGCTGTACGGAAAGGCGGCGGTGCTGACCGTCCGGATCGGCGTGCTCGGCATCTTCTTTGCCATCCTGGTCGGCCTGCTGTGTTCGGTGGTCCGCCAGATGAAGATTCCGGTGCTGAAGCAGCTGGCTTCGGTCTATATCGAACTCAGCCGGAATACGCCGCTGCTGGTCCAGCTGTTCTTCATCTACTACGGACTGCCGAAGATCGGCATCCGGACGGACCCGGAAACCTGCGGCGTCGCCGGTCTGGCCTTCCTTGGCGGAAGCTATATGGCAGAAGCCTTCCGGAGCGGCCTGGAGGCCGTCGGCAGAATCCAGCATGAGAGCGCGCTGAGCCTCGGGCTGACGGGACTGCAGACCTTCCGGTATGTGATCCTTCCCCAGGCGTTCGCGATCAGCTTTCCGGGAATCACGGCCAACGTGATCTTCCTGCTGAAGGAGACGAGCGTGTTCTCCGCCATCAGTCTGATGGACCTGATGTTCACTGCGAAGGACCAGATCGGCCTGTACTACAAGACGACCGAGTGCCTGGCGCTGCTGGTAGTGTTCTACCTGGTGATCCTGCTCCCGGTATCGCTGCTGGGAAGCCTGATCGAAAGGAGGCTCCGGCATGCAGAGTTTGGGACTTGAGGTCCTGTTCAAGGGCAAAAACTTCGCCCGCCTGCTGGGCGGCCTGTGGGCGGCGCTGAAGATCAGCCTGATCTCCATCGCGATCAGCATGGTGCTTGGCATCCTCCTCGGCATCCTGGTCGGCCGGAAGAACCGGATCGCCGGCGCCGTCATGCGATGTTACCTGGAGTTCATCCACATCATGCCGCAGATGGTGCTGCTGTTCCTTGTGTTCTTCGGAACGGCGAAGGCCTTCGGCTGGAACCTCTCGGGCGAAGTGAGCTCAATCATCGTCTTCTCCCTCTGGGGAACGGCGGAAATGAGCGACCTGGTCCGCGGGGCAGTGACCAGCATCCCGGTGATCCAGCATGAGAGCGCGATGGCCCTGGGACTGAGCCGGGTGCAGGTGTACCGGTACGTGATCCTGCCCCAGGCGATCCGGCGGCTGATCCCGCAGTCCATCAACCTGATCACGCGGATGATCAAGACCACCAGCCTGGTGCTGATGATCGGCGTGGTGGAGATCCTGAAGGTTGCGCAGCAGATCATTGAGGCCAACCGGAAATCCAGTCCGAACGCGGCGTTCGGCGTATACCTGACAGTATTCCTGCTTTATTTCCTGCTCTGCTGGCCGGTGAGCCTGCTGGCGAAGCGGCTGGAGAAACGATGGGGGTGAGACCATGGCCGAACCGGTACTGACGATTGAGCACCTGACGAAGAAATATGACGGTCAGCACGTGCTCTCCGACGTCAGCCTGCAGGTCCATAAGGGTGAAGTCATCGTCATCGTCGGCCCCAGCGGCAGCGGGAAAAGCACCCTCCTGCGCTGCATCAACGCGCTGGAGGAGATCCAGAGCGGTGAGATCCGCCTGGGTGACCGGCAGATCAGTGCCGGAGCGAAGGATCTGCCGGAGATCCGGCAGAAGATCGGAATGGTCTTCCAGAGTTATGAGCTGTTTCCTCACCTGACGGTGATGAACAATATTCTGCTGGCGCCGACAAAGGCCCAGCACAGGGCGAAGGAGGAGGTGAAAACAGAAGCGATGACATTGCTGACACGCGTCGGCCTTGCGGATAAGGCGGACAGCTATCCCAGACAGCTGTCCGGAGGACAGAAGCAGCGGGCAGCGATTGTCAGAGCGCTGTGTATGCACCCCGAGATCCTCCTGTTTGACGAGGTGACGGCGGCACTGGACCCGGAGATGGTCCGGGAGGTGCTGGAAGTCATCCTGCAATTGGCGGATCAGAAAAAAACGATGCTGATCGTGACACACGAGATGCAGTTTGCCAGGGCGGTGGCGGACCGGATCATCCTCCTGGATGAAGGAAAAATCCAGGATGACACGACGCCGGAGGAGTTTTTCGAGCATCCGAAGACCGACCTGGCGCGCAGGTTCCTGCAGTCGTTCGAATACGCAAGGACAAACAGAACGATTCCCCAATAACAAAAACAACGACGGGCAAAGCCCGAGAAGGAGATTATCATGAAAAAGATTACTTTGAAGGTTACGGCGGTACTGGTTCTTCTGACGATGGTTCTTTCCCTGACATTTGCGAATGCCGAGAGCGGCAAGGTTTACAGGACACTGGACGAGATCAAGGCAAGCGGCACGATCAACATCGGTGTTTTCTCCGACAAGAATCCCTTCGGCTACGTGGATGAGAACGGCGAATACCAGGGTTACGACGTGTATTTCGCCAGGCGGATCGGCGAAGACCTGGGCCTGACGGTCAACTACATTTCCACCGAAGCGGCGAACCGGGTCGAATACCTGGAGACCGGCAAGGTGGACATCATCCTGGCGAACTTCACGGTGACCGCCGAGCGGGCGGAGAAGGTCGATTTCGCGCTGCCCTACATGAACGTCGCGCTGGGCGTCGTCTCTCCCGACAGCCGGGTCATCAGGGATCTGTCCGAGATCGGGGAAGGGGACCAGGTGATCGTCATCTCCGGTACGACGGCGGAGGATTACCTGATCAAGAACAATCCCGAGATCACGCTGCAAAAGTACGACACCTACGCCAATGCCAAGAACGCGCTGGAGAACGGCAACGCGGTCGCCTGGGCGAACGATAACACGGAAGTGATCGCCTTCGCGCTGGAGAACGCGGGCTATACGGTCGGCATTCCCTCCCTGGGCAGCCAGGATACGATCGCGCCGGCAGTCAGCAAGGGCAACGAGACGCTGCTGACCTGGATCAACGACGAGATCAAGGCGCTGGCGGCGGAGAACTTCTTCCACAAGGACTATGAAGCCACGCTGGTGGACACCTACGGCCTCGACTATGAGGACAGCCTGGTGCTCGAAGGCGGCGGGGTTGCCGAATAAGTATGATGATAAGCGCGGGGGACGAAGCGACAGCAGCCGTCCCCCGGCTGTGAGATAACAAATGAAAGGCGGTGTCTGTCGTGAAAGTTTCCACAAGAGTTGAATACGGGATGCTTGCACTGACCGATATCGCACTGCACTCCGAAAACGGATCCAGCGTTTCGGCGCCGGATATCGCGGAGCGTCAGGGAATCTCACAGAAATACCTGGAACAGATCCTGACCCACCTGAAGCAGGCCGGCCTGATCCGCGCGCAGAAAGGTCTGCGGGGCGGATACGCGCTGACCCGGCCAGCGGGGAAGATCCGGCTGTCGGAGATCCTAGACGCGCTGGACAACAGCATCCTGGAGAAACCGGGAACCGGGAACAGCGGAACCCTGCGGGACGCGGTGAATGCCTGCCTGTGGCAGAAAATGAACCGGACGATGATCGACTTCGCTGAAAGCAAGACGCTCTCGGAATTCCTGACGGATTGCAGGCAGCAACTGACAGGCGAATGGGATCTGTATGAGATTTGACTCAGCAGGCGAATAATGGTACGATTCGGCTGGTCTTTCCGGCCGGATCGTTTTTTCGATCATGAAGGATTCGGGAGTGAGCGCAAACATGCAGAAGGAACAGGTTACCCAATACAGTCCGACACTGGACCGGGAAATGCACATGATGATCTACGGCTACGGCGGGATCCCCTTCCTGTGCTTTCCGACGCAGGATTCCCTGTGCCATAACTATGAGGATTTCGGGATGACGGATCAGCTGGCCGACTTCATTGACGGCGGGAGGATCCAGCTGTTTGTGGTGGACACGGTGGACCGGGAAAGCTGGTCACCCAAGGACGGCAACCCGGAATGGCGGGCCGCCCGGCAGGAACAGTATTACCACTACATCGTTGATGAAGCGGTCCCGCTGATCAGTTGCCGCAATCCGGAGACGCCGGCGGTGACCGGTTTGAGCCTCGGCGCGAACCACGCGGTCATCACTTTCCTGCGCAGGCCGGAGCTGTTCCGGGGCGTGATCGCGCTGAGCGGCGTCTACGATACGGACTACTTCTTTGACGGGTGGATGAATCCGACACTGTATGATAATGCACCGGACCGTTTCCTGCCGAACATGCCGAAGGATCATCCCTATATCAGGCTCTACAACGAGCGGAAGATGATCCTCTGCGTCGGCCAGGGCGCCTGGGAATGGGATGGCGTGCGTTCCCTGAAGTACCTTGAGAGCGTGTTCCGGGATAAGGGTATCCATGCCTGGTGCGATTTCTGGGGATACGATGTGGCCCACGACTGGCCCTGGTGGTTTAAGCAGATGCGCTACTTCCTGCCATTCATGCCGGGCGTTTAACAAAAGAAGGAGTCAGACAGATGAATTTCGTATTTGTTTCCCCGCATTTTCCGCATACCTACTGGCAGTTCTGCGACCGGCTGAAGAAGAACGGGCTGAACGTGCTGGGCATCGGCGACGCGCCGTACGACAGCCTGGAGGAGCCGCTGAAGGCAGCCCTGACGGAATATTACCGCGTGGACAGCCTGGAGGATTACGACCGGGTATACCGGGCAGTGGCCTTCTTTGCGTTCAAATACGGTAAGATCGACTGGATCGAGTCTATGAATGAATACTGGCTGGAGCAGGATGCCCGGCTCCGGACGGATTTCAATATCACGACGGGGATTCGCGAGGACCGGATCAGCTTCATCAAGGAAAAATCGCTGATGAAGAAGCTGTACCTGGAGGCCGGAATCCCGACCGCCCGGCAGCACGTGGTCACCGACAGGGAAGCGGGAAAGGTTTTCATCCGGGAGGTCGGATATCCGGTGATCGTGAAACCGGATGTCGGCGTCGGCGCGACCCATACCTGGAAACTGGAGAACGACGCTGACCTGGAAGCCTTCTACGACAACCTGCCCGCTGCGCCGTACGTGATGGAGGAGTTCATCGAGGGCGAGATCTGCTCCTATGACGCGATCCTCGATTCCCGGTGCGAGCCGCTGTTTGAGAGCATGACGGTCTGGCCGCCGGTCATGGACATTGTGAACAAGGATCTTGACCTGATGTACTACACCTGCCCGGAGGTTCCGGAAGGACTGCGGAAGCTGGGACGGAAGACCGTGAAGGCCTTCGGCGTGGACCGGCGGTTCGTTCACCTGGAGTTCTTCCGCCTGACGAAAGCCCGGAAGAGCCTGGGAAAGGTCGGAGATTTTGTCGCGCTGGAAGTCAACATGCGCCCCGCCGGCGGCTATACGCCCGACATGATGGACTTTGCCCATTCCACGGACGTCTATCAGATCTACGCGGATATGGTCGCCTTTGACGAGCGGAAGGTTCCGGAATCCCCGGCGCACGCATACTGCGTCTATGCCAGCCGCAAGGATGGGCATACCTATGCCCGGACGCATGAGGAGATCATGGCGAAATACGGCAGCAGAATGATGATGCAGGAAGAGATGCCGCCGATGAACTGGCCGCAGATGGGCCGGTATATGTACACTGCCCGGCTGGAGACCTTTGAGGAAGCACAGGCATTTATCGCCTTCGTTCAGGGCGCGTAAATGTGAACTTCCGGCGTCAGAACAGGCAAAGGTTTTTCTCAGTACGATCCGGGATCACTGATCCTGCTTTCTGCATTTCTCCAGGAAAAACAGGAAGAGCAGGCTGCCGTCAACGGTATCCGATCTTCTGCGGGCATAGCACATCCGTTCCGGATGGAACTGAACGCTCCAGATCGGGAGCGTTTCATGTTCCATTGCTTCGATCACGCCGTCCTGCGCGTGCAGAACCGGCCGGAGGCCCTTTCCGGGGATGCCCACTCCCTGGTGATGGGAACTGTTGACGGTGAATTGCGTACCGTAGAGCCTGCCGATAAAGGAATCCGGAACGGCGTCGCACAGGTGAACGTGATCCGCACCCGGGCAGATTTCCATGTGGTCTTCCGCAGCTGGAAGGTGCTGGATCAGCGTTCCGCCCAGCGCAACGTTAATCAGCTGATGACCGCGGCAGATGCCGAAGACCGGTTTGCCAAGGTCCATGAATCGGCGGAGGACACCCAGCTGCAATGTATCCAATGCGGAATCAAATTCGGTTTCCGGAGCTTTATCCTGTCCGAACAGGGAAGGATTGACATCAATACCTCCGGGTAACAGCAATCCGTCGCAATTTTCCGGATGAATCACAGAACCGGTTTCCGGCTCAGCGCCGGAGAGAACCAGGGCATTGATATAATTCCGGGTGTTTGTATTGATCTGAATTGTGGGTAAAGCGATCTTCAGCATATAGGATCACGCTCCTGTTATTCCGGTCAGGATCCGTACTTTCGGAACAGAATGCTATCATTTTATGACGACAGGCGGAAAAACTCAACCAACAATTAACCGATTGCCCCGGCAGGTAAATGATGATACGATTCATGTGATCCTCAATTTTCCGGGATGTGAAACAGACCGTGTATCCGGATAAAGCATACCGGGTTAACAGAAAGTGAATTCAATCTGGTCATATACTTTTTTTCGAATCTGGATATTTCAGTATAGCCAGATCTGTTCTATACTGTTCCGGTAAAAAACAAAATCCTTCATCCGGGAGGGAACGATCATGAAAAGAATACTGACGATTCAGGATATCTCCTGCTTCGGGAAATGCTCCCTGACGGTCGCGCTGCCGCTCCTTTCGGCGATGGGGATCGAAACTGCGATCCTGCCGACAGCGGTACTCAGTACGCATACCTTATTCAAAGGCTATACATGCAAGGATCTTTCAGATCAGCTGACGCCCATCGCTGATCACTGGAAGCGGGAAGGGATCACCTTCGACGCGATCTACACGGGATACCTGGGCACGGAAGAGGAGATTGATACGGTCATCGGGATCATCAATACCTTCCGGAACGACCATACGCTCGTTTTTATTGATCCCGCCATGGGCGACAACGGTAAACTGTATCCGGCCTTCAATGAGCATTACGCGAAGAAGAACGCCGATCTCTGTGCTGTTGCGGATATTGCTGATCCGAATATCACGGAAGCCGCTTTTTTGACAGGTCTTCCTTACCGGGAAACCTATGAGGAAGAATATGTCCGGGAACTGCTGCTTGCGCTTGCGGATCTGGGAACAAAAACACCGATCCTGACCGGCGTTTCCCTCAGCGAGGGAAAGACCGGCGCGATGGGGTATGATTCAGCGAAGAAAGAATTCTTCCATTACCAGAACGACAGGATCCCGGCGGCCTATCACGGCACCGGGGATATCTTCTCAAGCGTACTGGCCGGTGCGTTTGTGCTGGGCATCGAAAGGACCGGCGCACTGAAAACCGCCGCCGATTATACGGCGCTGACGATTGCGAAAACCCTGGAGAATCCGGAGAATCCCTGGTACGGGGTGGATTTTGAGGCGACGATTCCTGATCTTGTCAAAGCCCTGAATCCGTAACGGGCGGCAGCGAAAGAGACCGGCCGGAACTATGGTGAGCATTTCGGGAAAAGCTGATCCGGATCCCTCTCCTGCATGGACGCGCGCCCGGTGAAAATCCAAACAGTCGCATCCATCGCGAAGAAGAACCGCGAAAAAAAACAGAGCGGCGCCCGGCGGCACCGCTCAGGGACATGTGATTCGGTTTTGCAGGTATTTCAGAAGCGCAGGAATTTCTGCACGTCCTTGTCGCTGCCCAGCAGGATGATGCGGTCACCGGCCTGCAGGACGGTGGCCGGTCCGAACATCGGGTCCACATTGCCGTCGCGACGGAGGGCCAGGATGTTCAGGCGGTAGCGCTGGCGGACGCCCAGGTCGACTACCGTATGGCCGATCCAGGAATCAGGAATCTCCGTTTCATAGATGGCATGATCCGGGGAAAGACGGGTATAGTCGTAGACATGGTCGCCGGTGTAGCGGACCGCTGCCCAGTCAGCCATCTGCTTTTCCGGATAGATGATCTCGTCCGCCCCGCAGGCCAGCAGGAAACGAGCATGCGTATCCCGGGACACGCGGACCAGCACAAACGGCGCGCCGTTTTCCTTCAGCAGGGCTGTGATCTCCAGAGAGGCCTGGAGGTCGTGGCTCATGGTGACGACACACAGGTCAAAATCCTTCACGCCCAGGGAAGCGATCAGGACAGGATCGGTCGCGTCCCCGATCTCCGCGTTGGTCACATAGCTCATCGCTTCCTGGACCTTATGCTCACTCTTGTCAATGGCCAGGATCTGGTGGTTCATATCGGACATTTTCTGGGCCATGTGGCGCCCGAAGCGCCCCAGACCGATCAGCAGAACATTTTTCATGATCAACCTCCCGCAATATCCTGTCCGGAGTTTTTTCAGTCTATCACGGCTTACGTCAACACGCTGTTAATCATCCCGCTGTGGCATTAAAGCTGCGTTAAAGCTGACGATTTTGTCTTAATACAGTTTTAATACCGACAGCCAACCTTTGTCTTCCTCTTTACACAGGATGAGCTATAATCATCCTGTCAAGGAATGCGACAGGAGGCGTGAAGCATGGCGGTTCAAAGCACAGAGAGGGAACGGATCCTCGTATGCGTTTCCGCTTCGCCGACCAGTTCGGAGGTGATCCGGCGCGCAGCCCGGCTTTCCCGTTCGATGGGGGCGGAGCTGATCGCCCTGTACGTGGAAGATCCGGAATCGCAGAACGACACACAGGAAAAAGCGGTCCATGAGCATCTGGACCTGGCGCAGCGTCAGGGCGCAATCCTGACGACGATCTACGGGGACGATCCGGCCACGGCAATCGCGCAGTACGCGCGTGTCAGCGGTATCACGAAGATCGTGCTGGGAAAGAGTCCGGAGCGCCACCGCTTCCTCGCGCCGAAGGAAACGCTGATGTCCCGGCTGAACGAGCTGGCTCCGGACGTGGAGATCATCATCGTGCCGAACCGCCTGCAGGACGACAGCCGGAGTTTCAGCCTGAAGGGCCGGCTGAAGCAGGAACGCATCACCGCGGGCGACCTGTTCCGGACGGTCCTGATCCTGACCGTCTGCACCGGTCTGGGCTTCCTGATCAAGGCCATTGGCCTGGCGAACACGAACGTGGTGCTGATCTATATCCTGGGCGTGATGGCGGTCGCACTGCTCACGACCGGGTATCTCTGCAGTGTGCTCTCATCGCTGCTCTCTGTTCTGATCTTTAATTTCTTCTTTACGGAACCGTTCTATTCTCTGCAGTCGAGCCCCGACTATTTCGCAACCTTCGCCGTCATGTTTGCGGCGGCCCTGCTTTCCAGTTCGCTGACCAGCCGGATCAAGACCCAGTCGATTCAGACAGCGAACAAGGCCTACCAGACGGAAGTGCTGCTTTCCACCAGCCAGCTGCTGCAAAAGGCAGAGGACCGGGAGGCGATCCTGAATGTCGTGCTGCAGCAGCTCAGCCGTCTTCTTGAGCACAGCGTGCTCTGCTACGACCGGAAGGATGGTGCGCTCGCGGAGCAGCCCGTGCTCCGGGAGGTCGACGGAGACGGCGGCTTTGATCAAGTCTATCTCGCCGAAGAACGGGACGCGGCGGAATGGGTCGGGCGGAACGGCAAGCATGCCGGGCGCACGACGCGCAAGTATCCGCAGGCGAGATGCCTGTACATGGCGATCCGCAGTGAAAGCGGCGTTCAGGCAGTCGTCGGCATCCGGGCTGACAACGCGCCTTCGATCGACGAGTACCGGAAGAACCTGATGATCTCGATCCTGGACGAGTGCGCGCTGGCCATCGAGAAGGATCACATGACCCGTGAAAAGCAGCGCATGGAGGAGAGCGCCCGGCAGGAAACACTGCGCGCGAACCTGCTGCGCGCGATATCCCACGACCTGCGCACTCCGCTGACCAGTATCTCCGGTAATGCCGCGATTCTGCTGGAGGACACGGGAGATCTGGATGAAGGGAAAAAGAAGGAGCTTTACGATTCCATCTATGACGACGCCATCTGGCTGAACGGGCTGGTGGAAAACCTGCTGACGATCACCCGGACCGAGAACGGAACGATGAAGCTGAACATTCAGCCGGAGCTGGTCTCGGATGCGATTGAGGAGGCGCTGCGCCACCTGGACCGGAACGCGGAGAAACGGAAGATTGTCACAGACCTGCAGGACGACCTGTTGCTGGCGCAGATGGATTCCGCGCTGATCGTACAGGTGCTGATCAACCTGGTCAACAACGCCGTCAAGTATACGCCGGAGGACGCGAAGATCACCATCGGCGCGAAAGCGGAAGGCAATATGGCGCTGCTCTGGGTGGAGGATGAAGGCCAGGGCATACCGGAAGGGACGGAGGACAAGGTGTTCGATATGTTCTACACGGGCGTCAAGCACTCAGCGGACAGCCGCCGCGGAATCGGCCTGGGGCTGTCGCTCTGCCGTTCCATCGTCCAGGCCCATGGCGGTGAGATCTGGATGATGAACGCCCGGCCGCACGGCGCAAAGGTCAGTTTTACTCTTCCGATCGCGGAGGTAATGGAGTATGAGCAATAAACCGATGATCCTGGTGGTGGAAGACGACGCGGCGGTCCGCAACCTGATGGCTGTGACGCTCGAGACCCGCGGCTATCGCTATCACCTGGCCCCCAACGGTACGGAGGCGCTGATTGAAGCCACGACCCATCAGCCGGACGTGATACTGCTGGATCTGGGCCTTCCGGATATGGACGGCGTGGAGATCATCCGCAAGGTGCGGAGCTGGTCCGCCATGCCGATTATCGTGATCTCCGCGCGAAGCGAGGATTCCGACAAGGTGGAGGCGCTGGACGCCGGAGCGGACGACTACCTGACCAAGCCGTTCTCCGTGGACGAAATGCTGGCCCGGATCCGGGTGGCGCTGCGCCGGCTCAACGCGGACCAGCAGGCGGTCAGCCGCGAGAATACCTGCTATGAGAACGGGAGCCTGCGGATCGACTATGCTGCGGGCTGCGCCTGGATCGGGGACGAGGAGATCCACCTGACCCCCATCGAATACCGGCTCCTGTGCCTGCTGGCCAGGAACACCGGCAAGGTCCTGACACATAACTATATCCTGAAGGAAATCTGGGGCAGCTATACCTCTTCGGAGGTCGGCTCCCTGCGGGTGTTCATGGCGATGCTGCGGAAAAAGCTGCAGGTCGGCGGGGACGCACAGCCCTATATCCAGACGCATATCGGGATCGGATACCGGATGCTCCGGCAGGACCGGACGACGGAGGACGCGCAATGAGTCTTCCTGTAAAGCAGAAAGGGAAAGGATTTCAGCATGCCGAGAGCATCCTTGCTCTCGGCTTTCTGGCCGTGATCCTGCTGGGAACCGTTTTGCTGGCATTGCCGGCTGCCTCCCGAAGCGGGAAGGGCATCGGCCTGTTCGACAGCCTGTTTACGGCAACGTCCGCGGTCTGCGTGACGGGTCTGGTCGCCGTGGATACGGGGACGACCTTCTCGGTCTTCGGGCAGATCGTCCTGCTGGTCCTGATCCAGGTGGGCGGCCTGGGCTTTATGGTCTTCGCGACGATGATCATGGTCGCGCTCGGCCGGAAGATATCCATCCGGGGACGGATGCTGATCCGCGAATCCATGAACGGAGCCTCCCTGTCGGATCTCGGCCGCCTGACATGGCTGTACCTGCTCCTGTCCATCGCGATCGAGACTGTCGGCACGGTCTTTTTGTCCATCCGATTGGTACCGCTTCTCGGATGGAAGCACGGGATCTGGATGGCGCTGTTTCATTCAGTCAGCGCTTTCTGCAATGCCGGGTTTGATCTTTTCGGGAATTACGCAAGCCTGACCGCATTCTCGGGGGATCCGCTGGTGCTGCTGACCGTCGCGGTGCTGATCATCCTCGGCGGACTGGGTTTTGCGGTGATCCTGGAGACCCTGCGCAACCGCCAGGGGTTCCGGAGCCTGACCCTGCATACGCGGATCGTCCTGCTGACCACACTCGGGCTGGTGCTGACTGGCACGGTCTTTTACTGGCTGGCGGAGCGGTCGAACGCGGAGACGCTGGCCGGCTTCGGCGAAGGGGAAAAGATCCTGAATGCTTTCTTCCAGTCTGTGACCATGCGCACGGCCGGATTCAATTCCTTCGACCTGTCCCGCTTTCGGGATGGTTCCAAGCTGTTCAGCAGCGTTCTGATGATGATCGGCGCCTCTCCCGCCTCCACAGGCGGCGGCATCAAGACCACAACCTTCGCGGCGCTGGTCCTGCTGATGCTGAGTGTCGTCCGGGGCGAGAACGAGGTCAACGTCGCGCGGCGCAGGCTGTCCACTGATATTGCGCGGCGGGCACTCGCCGTGGCGGTTCTGTTCCTGACCACGCTGGTTACCGGGACTCTGATTATTTCCTTTATCGAGAACGGGCGCTTTCCGCTCGCGGATATCCTCTTTGAAGCCTCCAGCGCCATGGGTACCGTCGGTGTGTCTGCCATCGGGACGCCGAACCTGCATCCGGCAAGCCGCGCTGTGCTGCTGCCGATGATGTTCCTGGGACGGGTCGGCCCGCTGACGCTGGCGTTTGCCGTCGCCAAACGCCAGGGCAGAATTAAAACCCTCTCCAAACATCCCGAGGAGAGGATCATGATCGGTTGAACAACAGAACCCCCGGCTCACTCTGCCGGGGGTTCAGAGAAATCGCGCAGTCCGCCGGGCGGGCCCGGGCTAAGTCATTCTCCGTCGGTCACGATGACACGGGTGTCCCGGCTCAGGTGCGTCCACACCCACCAGGCGTTCAGGCCGCCGCTTTCTTCCGTTGCCCGGATATCCATTCTGATGCAGCCGTGGCTGGCGGCGCCGCCAAGGTCTTCCAGTTCCTGCGTATAATACCGGACGGAGTCCCTTGTCTTATAGCCGACGGTATGCAGCAGATAATCCCCGTGGAGGCGGATGGGATAGTCGTAATGGAATCCGTCCATCTGGAAATCCTTCATGCGGGAGCCGATGAGATATACGCCGGGCGGGGTGGCGGCCAGCGGATTCGCTGAATTCAGCAGGCCGGTGGAGACCCGGATCCGGCCGATCCGTTTCCCGTCCTCATAGACGGTCATGGTATGGTCCTTTTTATTGATGAGCACGCCGTAATGCAGGCGGGGCGGGATGACGGTCAGCTTCTCTGTCTGAACCCAGCCCTCCATGTATTCACCGACGGCCTGGCGCCAGGCGGCCACGCGGCACCAGCCGCCGTCGACCTCCAGCACGCGGACAGCCGCTGTCCGCGCCGAGATGCTCCCGCCCGGGGAGTATTTTTTCTTTTTCATCAGGTAGAGCCCCTGGCCCTCGGTGCCGGCGCCGACGACGGCCGGCGCGGTCAGGGCGGCCCAGACTTCCTCATCGTTTTCCGGATCGGCGGGGATGATTTCCCCGGTCTCCGAGACAGCCTGAACTGGAACGGGGGAGGCGGACAGGGTGACCTTTGCGCTGACCCGGCGTTCCGGGAGGCTCGCGGAATAAGCGGTAAGAAGATAATCGCCCTCCGGCAGGACCTTGTGCTTCTGATTCTTCCCGTCCCATTTCAGCGTAACGGGAACGGTATCCTTCGCTTTTCCCTCTAAGGTGCGCAGGACCTTATCCGGCTCATTGGCGGAGGAGATCTCCAGCTTCACCGTGCCTTTGCGGCTCAGCCCGCATTCGACGCGCAGGGCATCCTCCGAGGGGCAGAAGACGTCGGCAGCGGGCAGGCAGCTGACCGCGGCACACAGGGGAGAGGTTACCCTGATCTGCAGGGATGCTTCCGAAACGGTTCCGGAGGCATCCTCAAGCCGGGCATTCAGGGTCAGCTTTCCCGACGGCAGCGGCTCACCGAACCAGCTGAGCCCGTCCCAGGAAACGGATGTTTCCCCGCCTTCGACGGCGAAGCCCGTGACGGCCGGCATCAGATCATAGTCCGGAAGGGAAGGCGTCAGCGTCAGGTGACCCGCCGTATCCGAACGGACGATGACTGTGTTCTGACCGAAGGGGACGATTTCATCGGTGGAGAGCTCCAGCGCGCAGGCCGTGCCGGCCGACAAGACAAGCAGCAGGACTGCCGTGAACAGCAAAAGCTTCCGGAACTTCATGCGATCGTCCTCCTTCCTGTCGTTCTTTTCCTGCATTATACCTGTTTGCAGACACACTTTGCAAGAAAACGGGCAATAGAAAACCGCCCGGCAAATCTGAATTGCCGGACGGTTATGCAGGCGATTGCTTACGCCTTCTGCCAGGCCTTAACCTTGTCAGCAGCCATCCGCTTGATGGTCTCTTCCTTATAGGGAGACTCGGTGCCGCCCAGACCATACAGGAAGAACTTGCCGTCCTGGGTCTTGTACAGGGATTCTTCATAGCCCTTGGGATCGCCGAATACGCCGAAAACTTTCTTCTGGATCAGTTCGGAAGCTTCGGTATCGTACTCGACCTTACAAATAACCTTCTTCATTTTCCTCTTCCTTTCGCGCAGCGCGCCTGATCAAAATGAACTGCGGAATCTTCTCCGCGGCGCTTACTATACCACATATACGCGCGCGCAACAATGGAACACAACAGGGGAAAGTTGACCAAAAGGTACAAATTTCAAGGGCTGCAGGTGCTGTTTCCGGTATTTGCAAATCAAATACCGGAAAAGAACAGTTTTTCAGGAGGGTTACAGTTTGAGGTTCTCGTCAGAGAGGGTGCTGATGCCGTTGGCATTCAGGACCTCCTCGGCGGTTTTCGCATCGTTGACGCGGAAGACGACATAGGCTTCGTCCGGTCCGGAACCGGTAAAAGCGTACATATATTCGATGTTGATGTTGGCTTCGCTCAGAACGGCCAGGATCGGATAGAGCGCGCCGCTGCGGTCATCCATGCGGGCAGCGACGACCTCGGTCTTGGAGATCAGGTACTTGTCACCGAGAAGTTTACAGATCCGGTCCGAGTCGGACACGATGATCCGCAGGATACCGAAGTCGTTGGCTTCGGCAATGCTCATGGCACGGATGTTCGCTCCGGCACCGGAAATGGCGCTGACGGCATCCACCAGCGCGCCGGGCTGGTTCATCAGAAAGACGGATAACTGTGTGATCGCCATGGGTCAAACCTCCTTGCTTAATTCATAATTCATCATTCAACATTTTCATCATGAGATTGTTGACGGATCCCCTGATTCAGGTTGAAACCTGTTCCGAAGGAGATCCTTCACTGCGTTCAGGATGACACGGAGAAATCAGTGGAGCTTCCGTTTGTCAATCACACGAACGGCTTTGCCTTCGCTGCGGGTGATGGTCTTGGGAGCGACGAGGTGGACTTTGGGCCCGATGCCGAGCATGGTGCGCAGGGCGGACTCGAGGCTCTTTTCCATCAGCTGGATCTGGCTCATCAGGTCGGAGAACTGATCCGGCGCGACCTCGACATAGATGTCGAAGGTATCGCTGTTGCGGACGCGGTCCACCACGATCTGGTAGTTGGGGGTGTAGCCTTCCTTCAGAAGCACGGCTTCGATCTGGCTCGGGAAGACGTTGACGCCGCGGATGATCATCATGTCATCGCTGCGGCCCATGGGTTTGCTCATGCGCACATGGGTCCGGCCGCAGGAGCAGGGCACCCGGTTCAGGACGCAGATATCCTTCGTGCGGTAGCGCAGAAGCGGGAAGGCTTCCTTGTCCAGGGAGGTGAAGACCAGTTCGCCCTTTGTTCCGTCCGGAAGGACTTCCCCGGTTTCCGGATCAATGATCTCGGCATAGAAGTGATCCTCATTGATGTGCATGCCGTTCTGCTCTTCGCATTCATAGGCCACCCCGGGACCGCTCGTCTCCGTGAGGCCGTAAATGTCGTAAGCTTTGATACCCAGACTTTTCTCGATCTCCTGCCGCATTTCCTCCGTCCAGGGTTCAGCACCGAAGATACCGGCTTTCAGATGGTTGTCTTCCGGCTTATATCCCTGCTCCGCCAGCGTCTCGCCGATGTAGGCGGCATAGGAGGGCGTACAGCAGAGAATGGTGGCGTTCAGGTCCATCATGAACTGGATCTGCCGTTCGGTATTGCCGGAGGACATCGGCAGGGTCAGGCAGCCGACCTTATGGGAGCCGCCGTGAAGCCCGGGGCCGCCGGTGAACAGGCCGTAGCCGTAGCAGACCTGGACGACGTCCTCTTTGGTGCCGCCGGCGGCGACGATCGCGCGGGCAGTGCAGTCTTCCCAGAGGTCGATGTCATGCTGGGTATAGAAGGCGACTACGCGCTTGCCGGTGGTGCCGGAGGTGGACTGGATGCGGACGCAGTCCTTCAGGTCCGTGCCCAGCAGGCCGTAGGGATAGGCTTCGCGCAGGTCGTCCTTGCTGAGGAAGGGGAGCTTGCGGATATCGTCTACGCTTTTGATATCGTCCGGGGTGACGCCCTTCTTCTCCATCAGGTGACGGTAATAGGGCACATTGTCCCAGACATGGCGAACCTGTTTGACGATCTTCTCGTTCTGGATCTCCAGGATCTTTTCCCGGGGGGCGGTTTCGATCTCCGGCTGGTAATACTGTTTCATAACGCGGGATACCTCCTGATCATTTGATGCGTTGGAAGGGCTTACGATACAGGTCAGCGACGGGGTCTGAGAAGAATTCCTCTGCGATCGCTGTTACCAAAGCCAGGTTCGCTTTCAGCTCCCTGCCTTTGACAGCTGTAGCATGGGAATTGTTACCCAAATCGGAGATTTGGACAATTCCTCAAAAAAATCCACCGCCTTTTCCAACTCAAAAGGCGGTGGATTAAAACGCTTGATGCGCCGGATCAATCCATCGCTGACCTGGTAAAAAAGAAGGCGGTGTACAATCTCATCGGTGAGATCTCCTCTCTGTACGGAAGCCGTGCCGTTGAAAGCATCATAAAACCGGGAACACACCTTGTCAACTGTTTGTTTTGTACTCTGAATGTTTTTCCTCGCCTTTCCTTCGGTTGACAGAAAAAGGGGCGAATGATATTATTCTTTAGTTACTGACGCAGTCAAGACAGGCGCCGGTACAGGAGGGAACGACATGGCAGACAACTATGTTCTGATCACTGACTCCGCATGCGACATCCTGCCGGAGAAACTGGCAGAGTGGAAAGTGGAGATGATCCCGCTGGCCTATCTGTTCACGGATACCGGCAAGGAACAGCTGGACCATGAGGAACCCATCAGGGAATTCTACAAGTCCATGCGTGACGGACGGGTCGCGAAGACCTCGAGCGTGAATGAGAGCCGGTTTGTCGATGCGTTCACCCCGATCCTGGAAGCAGGGAAGGATCTTATTTACCTGGCATTTTCCAGCGGCCTGAGCGTAACCTGCGAGAACGGCAAAAAGGTGGCCGCGACGCTGCAGGAGAAGTATCCGGACCGGAAGATCGTCGTGATCGATTCCCTGGCGGCTTCCGCCGGGCAGGGGCTGTTCGTATACCTGGCGGTTCAGAACAGGGACAGCGGGATGAGCCTGGAAGACAATGCCAGGGCGCTGGAAGCATACGTCCTGCATGTCTGCCACTGGTTCACGGTGGATGACCTGGTGTACCTGAAACGCGGCGGACGCATCAGCCGGACCACGGCGCTGCTCGGGACCGCGCTGAACGTGAAGCCCGTGCTGCATGTCGATAATGAAGGCCACCTGATCAAGATGACGCAGGTGCGCGGAAGGAAGAAGTCTATCCGCAAGATGGCGGAGAGGCTGGGCGAGACGATCCTGCCGGAGTCGCCGATCTTTATCTCACACGGGGACTGCGCTGAGGATGCGGAGATGCTGAAGGAGATCCTGGAGAAGGAATACGGGAAAGAAGTCACGCTGATCACCTGGATCGGTTCGGTGATCGGGGCACATTCCGGACCCGGGACGCTGGCGCTGTTCTTTTTGGGAACAGAAAGATAATTGGGGGGCTTTCCGCAGGGAATCGCACGCTCCCTTTGGATGACAACAATCAGTTGATTGAAAACCTGAAGGTGTGAATTTCAGTACCAAACCGAGAAATAACCCCGGATAAATGGCGGAGTACGTCGTTTATCCGGGAATTTTATACGGGTATAATGACATCACAGCCCGGGAAGCGGCCCGGGTGAACAGCCCGGCAACGGGAGAAAAGGGAAAGGACGGAGAAAGATTATGAAGATGAAAAAAGGATTGATCGTCCTGGTCGCGGCAGCGGCGCTGGCGCTGATCGTGGCGCTGACCTGCACGGCAACGGTGCAGACCGGTTATACCGGGATCGTGACCACCTTCGGCAAGGTGGAGGATATGACCCTGGAAGCGGGCTTCCACTTCAAGACGCCCTTCCAGAAGATCATTTCCATGGATAACCGGGAGCAGAAGGATACCTTCACCACGGAAGCCTTCTCGAGCGATATCCAGCAGGTGAACATCATCGGCTCGATCAATTACGCGATCAACAAAAGCACGGCGATGAACCTGTTCAAGGAAGTCGGCACGGACTACTTCAACAAGCTGGTCTATCCCCGGATGCTGGAGATCACCAAGGGCGTTTTCAGCAAGTACACGGCGGAGAACCTGGTGGCGAACCGCCAGCGGCTGAGCGAAGCGATCCGCGAAGGCCTGCATGCCGAACTGGACCAGTACGGGATCAACGTGATCAGCGTGAGCATCGAGAACCTGGACTTTACCGACGCCTTTACCGACGCGGTCGAAGCCAAGCAGGTCGCCGCGCAGAAGAAGCTGCAGGCGGAAATCGAGCAGGGCCAGATGACGATGGAGACCCAGCAGCAGGCGGAACGGAAACGCATCAACGCCGAGGCGGAGGCCAACGTGGCCAAGATCAACGCGGACGCGGACGCCTATGCCCTGCAGGTGCGCAGCGAAGCGGAAGCGGAAGCCAATAAGAAGATCGCCGAATCCCTGACCGAGAACCTGATCAGATTCAACGAGATCAAGGCCTGGGACGGCAAACTGCCCACCTATATGGCGGGCGAAGGTTCTTCCACGATGCCGATCCTGAACCTGGGCGGCACGGAGGAAACGAAGACAGAAAACCCCGCAGAATAATACGGGGAAAGGAAAGGGTCCTGCGCTTTTGCGCAGGACCCTGTTTTATTGAGGTTTGGCGCCTGAATCCCTCAGGTTGGTGAAACCGTCGCCGATGGCTTCGTGGGCTTCGGTGATGATGACGAAGGCATTCTCATCGATCTCGCGGAGGATGCGCTTGAAGGCCATGATCTCGCTGCGGCTGATGACGCACAGGAGCGTAGGCCGCTCCGTGCCGGTATACCCGCCGCGGGACATGAGATGGGTGATACCCCGGCCCATGTCCTGGATGATCCGGTCGGAGATCTCCTGCCAGCGATCGGAAATCACGAAGCAGGCCTTGTTGCCGGAGAAACCGATGATGACCACATCCATGACTTTGGCGGTCAGGAAGATGTTAATCAGCGCGTAGAGAGCCTCGGTCGTGCCGATGAAGAAGCCGGCGGCGATCACTACCGCGCAGTCGATCGCAAAAAGGAAGGAACCGACGGAAATGAACGGGAAGCGCTTGTGCACCATCCGGGCGATCATGTCGGATCCGCCGGTGGTTGCCCCGCCGCGCATGATGATCCCCAGGCCCGCACCGAGCATGACCCCGCCGTAGAGGGTGCCCAGGAGCGGATCGTTCGTCATGGGTTTGAGCGGCAGGAGATCGATGAGCACGGAGAAGAGGATCGTCGCGATGAAACTCCGGAAGACAAAGATCCTGCCCATGGCTTTATAGCCGATCACAAAGAGGGGCATGTTCAGGATCAGTGAAACGGTACCGACCGGCCAGCGGAACAGGTGGTTGAGGATCGTGGCGATGCCGGTGATCCCGCCCGGGGCAATCCGGTTCGGCGTCATGAAAAGCGGATAGGCCGCGGCGCCGATTACGCACCCGATCAGGATCTGCATATAGGAGAAGAAACGTTCCGCTGCCGCAGGCCTCGCCCGGACAGCGTTCCGCAGTTTTTCGCGCATAGGGAGCATCCTTTCATGGTCAGTACATACAATCTATCAAACAATCTATCATAGATCGCCGGCGGGGGCAAGTGCTTGTCGGCTGCGGAAGGATGATGGTATAATGCCTGGGAAAAAAGATTCCGGAGGAAGGCATGGCGACGGTAAAGATCGTTCCGGGCCGCAGCGGGTGCGTCTGGCCCCGGGTGCTCAGAACTGTGCGGGAAAGCCGGCAGGAAGGCCGCCTGCTGATCCTGTATGTTCCGGAACAGTATACCCTGCAGGCGGAGCGTGATCTGATCACCGGACTCAGCCTTCCGGGCCTGCTGGATATCCAGGTGATCAGCCCGCGGAAGCTTCGCCAGCAGGTCAGGGAACGGATGGGCAGCGGTGCACGGAAACCGCTGAACGAGTTCGGCCGTGCCATGGCTGTACACCGGGTGATGTCAGAAAATGCGAAAGACCTGACCTATTACCGGAACATGGCGGATCTTCCCGGCGTGGTCATGCGGGTCGGGGAAGCGCTGGACGAGATCAGCGAGAGCGAGCTGACCGCGGAAGAACTGGAACACTGCGCCGAAGGCGCGGATACAGGCCTGGAGCGTGCGAAGCTCCGGGACCTGCAGATCATCCGGAGCGCCTATGACGAACTGATCACTGAACAATTTGACGATGACCGGACGGTCTGGACCGACATGGTCAGGCGGCTGGAACGCAGCGGCCTGTGGGACGGTGCGGATCTGGCAGTCTACGGTTTTGACAGCATCCGGCCTGACCTGCGGGAGCTGCTGGCCGGACTGTGCCGGAGAGTGCATTCCGCAGCGGTCTTCCTGACCATGGACAGCGCGGACGCGCCGGACGGCAGGATCTACGCGCAGCAGTACCAGAGCATCCGACGACTCCGGCAGGCGCTGGAGGATGCGGGCTGCCGGCTGGAGGAAGTCCGGAACGAAGGGGAGCGGGAACACTGTGCCCCCGCGCTGCGCTTTCTGGACCGGAACCTGTTTGCGATAGTTCCGGATAAATGGAACGCGGACCCGGACGAAGCGGTTGCCCTGTATGCAGGCGCTGCTCCGTGGCAGGAAGCGGAGCATATCGCCGCGACGCTGCGGAAGTGGCACGGGGAAGGCATCCCGTGGACAGGGATGGCAATCGCGCTGCCGCAGGAGTCGGAACTGGGCAGCATGCTGCGCGCGAACCTGCGGATCAACGGCATCCCCTTCGACTACCAGGAAAAGGACCGGGCGGCGGAGCATCCCGTATGCCGGCTGCTGCTCGCGGCGCTCAGCTGCCTGGGTGACGGATACCGGACCGACTCGGTGATCACGATGGCCCGGAGCGGGTATTCCACCCTGACAGCGGAGGAAGGCCTGCAGCTGGAGGATTATGCCCGGGCGCACGGCATCGAGGGAAGACGGTGGCTGAAGCCCTTTGCCGCCGGGCAGGACGCCGCGGAGGCCGAAGAGCTGCGCCTGCGACTGATCACACCGGTGGAGGAACTGCGCCATGGACTTGCGCAGGCGAGGAAGGCGACGGCTTCAGTGGAAGCGATCGTTGCTTTTCTGGAAACGGAAAAGGTCTGGGATCGCCTGCACGAACAGGAAGAAGACCTGCTTGACCGGGAAATGTACCGGGAGGCGGTGATCAACCGACAGGTCTGGAAGCTGCTGACGGACGTGCTGGAACAGCTGTGGACCCTGCTGGGCAGCCGGAGGGCTGTCATCGGTGACCTGAAACAGATGATCGGGAGCGCCCTGACCGGGGCGGAGATCGCCGCCCTGCCCGAAAGACAGGACGGGGTAATGATCGGGGAAGTGGGTCACCTGCTGGCGGGTGAAACGGATGCCCTGATCCTGCCAGGCGTGCAGGACGGGATCCTGGCTGCTCCGGAAAGCGGATGGCTGACGGATCCGGAACGACGGAGGATGGAGGAAGCCACCGGCCGCGAGATCGGGATCAGCCGGGACCAGGCGTGCCTGATCCGGAAATATGACTTCTACCGTACGCTGACCCTGCCCGGGAAGCACCTGCTGGTCAGCTGGAGCCTGAAGGGAGAAGACGGCGGCGCCCTGCAGCCTGACGGACTGGTCGAACAGATCCGGACGATCTTCCCGGCGCTGAAGACCGGAGGCGGTATCGCCGGCGACCCGGGAGCAGCGGAGCCGGTGACGCCCGTAGCAGTGCTGAACGGGCTCGGCATCCGCCTGGCTGAGCTGAAGAGCGGGAAGGAAGAGGATCTGCCTGCCGCCTGGCGGGCGGCGGTCGTACAGTTGCTGCACAGCGGCGTTTACGGGGAAACCGTGCGAAATATCCTCCGGGAAATGATCCCGGAGAAGACGCGGAAACAGATTCCTCCGGAGATCGCCCGCAGGCTGTTCATGACGGACCTGCTGTCTGTCAGCCGATTGGAACAGTTCGCCTCCTGCCCGTACCGGCATTTCATCGACTACGGCCTCCGGCCGGTACGTCAGGAGACCTTTGACTTCCGGAGCGACGCAGCCGGATCCTTCTTTCATGAGGCGCTTGACCGCTACCTGAAAGAAGCCGGAAAGGACCGGCAATGGCCGGGATTTTCCGACGAGCAGGCGGACCGCCTGATGGACGGAATCCTGAACGAGCTGACAGAGGAATGGAAGGAAGGTCCGCTGCAGGAGGATGCCGTAGGCGCCTGGCAGGGCGAGGGCTATCTCCGCCGGGTACGGCATGCCGCGCGGGTGCTGACCCGTTTCGCGGCAAACAGCGAATTCCGGACGATTGCCACTGAGCAGTCCTTCGGCGAGGCGGACGGCCTGCCGCCGGTGGTGCTGACCCTGAAGGACGGCAGCAAGGCGGCGATCCGCGGGAAGATCGACCGGGTCGATACCTACGAGAACGGGGAAGGACTGTGGCTGCGGATTGTCGACAACAAGAGCAGCGGCCGGAAGCCGGACGCCGCCCGGATGGCAAACGGGGAGCAGCTGCAGCTGATGATCTACCTCAAAGCCGTGGCAGATGCCAATCCGCAGGCGCACGTTGCCGGCGCGATGTATTTTCCCGTGGAGGACAAGGAGGTCGCGGCGGAAAACGACGACCCGGCCGCGATCGAGAGCGACCGGATGAAGAATGTCCGGATGAAGGGGATCGTGACCGCAGAGGAGGATGTCGTCCGGGCAATGGACCGGGATATCGCTCCCTACTCTGTGGATAAGGTCTTCAACAAGGACGGATCGGTCAGCAAGTCCGCCGACTGGGCGGTGGAGGAACCGATCATCCGGGGCCTTATGGATGCGTCGGAAGAAAAAGCCGGGGAACTGTGCGACCGGATTCGCAGCGGCGAAATCGACGCGGCGCCGGTGACGGACGGTGAGCTCTCATCCTGCCGTTACTGCGAGTATCACGGGATCTGCAGGGCCCGGAAGGAAGACGAAAGACCCCTGGAAAAGGGCATCACATTCTGCCATATTGCAGCGGGAGTACATAAGAGAGGAGAAGGACACCCCTGATGACGCAAGAACTGGTTTCGGATCTGTCAGTTCTTCTCCCGTCCGTTCTGCTGACGGTCATGCTGGCATTTTTCGTGCTGACTGACACTTACATTGGCAAGGGTCACCGAAGGGTGCTGCTGATTGTCTGCACCCTGATCTTTGGCCTGATTGTCCAGAACCATTCCCGAGCGAATAAAGTTGACTTGTTCTGCCTTCATGGCGGACGATTTCCTTTTTGTTTTGAATTTTCAAAAAGGGCGAATTTTCCTTTTTGACCCGGAAATTCAAAAAGGAGAAATCCTCCTTTTTGTTTTCCAAATCAGACTTATATATACTTCCTTGCGGAAGGGGGCATAATGCTTGCCCCTTCCGCAAGATATGAAGTCTGTATATATCGCCCGCGCCCGCGCGCCCGCGTGAGCGAACACGATCCTTTGACAATCCGGTGAACGGAAACTGCCAACAGGAGCCGCCTGGCTTGCTTTTTTGGCAAAAGCATAAATCAACATTACGAAATTACAATTACATATTGACAAGATTGCTGTATCGTATTAGACTGGTATCGAAGGGGGCGTTCACATGATTCTGGAACTGGATCGGAACAAGTTTCTGGAGAACCTGCAGTACCGAATGGGTATAATGGGTTATACGGCGACGGCGCTGGAAGGCGAGATCGGCGTATACGGCGGGTATATCGCCCGGATGAAGAGCGATCCGCAGAAGCTGCCGGCGCTGGATATTGCTTACCGAATGGCACAGGCTCTGGACGTGAACATCCAGTGGCTGATTGAAGGCTCCGCGATCCCGGAGAGCGATGACAGCGCCTATACACGCCGTTTCCTGGACCGGCTTTTTGAGATGACCCATCGCGGTACGATGCAGTGGACTTTATACCCGTATGGAGAGATCAACGAGATGATCACCGGAAAACGTCCGCGTGCCGATCTGCCGATGCTGCAGAGGAAAAACGGAAAAGAGAAGAACTTGCATGTTATTCGTTCCATGGCGCTGCCGGACTATGACGCAACTGTTGCCGGAGACGTATTCTCCACACCGCTGGATGAGAATTCCGTGGTGTGGATCGTGCCGCTGAAGGGAACGATCGACCTGGGACAGGACGAAGACGACCAACCGTGTGAATGGATCGAAATGATCCTGCAGGACAGGCGGAATCCGACTGAGGTTTCCCTCATCGTCAGCGATGTCATGCCGGGTGGAGACTTCCTGATCCCGGTGCTGAGAAAGCTCATGAATGAGATCCGGGAACGGGCCGGGGATCTGTCAATCGACCGGAATGTGAAGAAGATACTGGATGCCTTCATGGAGAGAAGCGACGAAAGAGCCAAAGGAGAGTAAACGTGTACAGTGAAAACTGGTATGAGAAGTACGAGGATGCAGGGTATAACCTTTATGAAAAAAATGTAATGTTTGACAGGCTTGTCCTGCCGGGGCTTGATATATACAGTGATATGGCGAGGGAAGGCTGTGAATCTCCGGATGAAGTGATCCGGGGAATCCTGAGGAAGAGACGGAAAATGCTGCTGTCCGGGCCTTCCAAGTCAGCCAAGAGCTGCCTGCTGATGGAGTTGGCGATCGCCCTGACGGAAGGAACATCCTGGATGGGGTTTCCGTGCAAAAAAAGCAACGTTCTGTATATCAACCTGGAGCTTGACAGGGATACGGCATTCCAGCGATTCGAAAGAATGTTCAGGGAACTCGGGATCAAGAGAAAAGAATACGCGCTCGAAGACGAACTAGAAGACAACCTGACATTATGGAATATGCGCGGTTACACCCACTCAATCCAGGCGTTAGCCAAACCGATCGCTTTCGTGTGCATGGAAAAGGAGATCGATGTTGTCATCATTGATCCCATCTACAAGGTGCTGAGCGGGGATGAGAACAGCGCGGGAGAGATCGGAAGAGTGTGCAACACGCTGGACTGGATTGCACGGGAGGGTGACTGCGCTGTCATTTTCTCCCACCATCATTCCAAGGGCGTCAAGGGAAACAAGCAGGTGCTGGACCGTTCTTCCGGCAGTGGTGTATTCGGCCGGGATCCGGACGCGATCCTGGACCTGATCCAGCTGGATCCATCCGCGGCAGCACAGGAACGTATGGGCGGAAGGCAGACGACCGCCTGGCGGATAGAAGCTGTGCTGCGGGAATTTCCGGCGATCGAGCCGATCAACTGCTGGTTCCGGTTTCCAATCCACATCCCGGATACGGAAGGCCTGCTGGATGAAAGCAGCGTTGCGGGCAGCAGGGAATCCAACCTGACAAAGAGCAGCAAACGGGTGCCCGTGGAAAATCGGAAAGAATCGTTCAATCGGGCATATGCAGAATTATCCGAAGAGGGAAGGCCGGTAAAGATCGACGACATGGCCAAGAAAATGGGCGTTTCGAAGCAAACCGTCCGCAACCGGTATAAGGATGTGGAAGACGAGTACTGGCTTGACAGCAATATGATCGGGAAACTGATCAAGAGCGCGTAAGGCCAAACACTAAAACACTAAAACACTAAAACACTAATGAACACTAAACACTGATGAACACTGGAACGGCGAGGACGACCCCTTTATGTTCCACTGAAGTGTAACAAAAAGGTTGCGTCCCTTTGTTCCCCGCTTGTTCCCGGTTTTAACAGGGGCGACACTTGAACACTCGACACTCGAAGAACACCCGAACGGCACGGTCCCTTGTTTCCTGACACACCCTTGCGTGAAGAGGAAAAGTAGCGTATAATAACTGCAGAGAAAAAACCCAAAAGGAGGCGTATCCCCATGATACAGGTAATCGCAGGCAAGAAGGGCTCCGGCAAAACGAAGCGGCTGATTGACCTGACCAATACCACAGCCCGGGAAGCTGCGCACGACGTGGTGTTCCTGGATGACGACAATCGCTACATGTTCGACGTGGACCGTAAAGTCCGGTTCATCAACGCCGAAGAATATCATATTTCCAGCGCCGATATGTTCATCGGCTTCCTGTGCGGTATCCTTTCCTCCAACTTTGACGTCGGTACCGTCTTCATTGACGCGTTCCTGAAGCTCTGCCACACCGAACTGGCGGACACCGAGCCTGTCGTGAACGTGCTCAAAGAGCTTGGATCCAAGCAGGATGTGGACTTTGTCCTGAGCCTGAGCGCCGATCCGGAAGAGCTGCCGGCTTTCCTGAAACAGTATCTGATCTGATCCTGACAAGCATCATAGGTGAGCGGCAGCGGTTTCCGCGGCCGCTTTTTCAAAGAATCCGGACAGGAATCCGAAATCAGAACGGGGAGTGATCTTACCATGGCTTACTTTTCCACCCGCGGTGAGAGCTGCGTGATCGCCAGCCAGGCCGTGCTTCGCGGACTGGCTCCTGACGGCGGGCTGTATGTTCCCGCCATGTTTCCCGCCTTTGCCCCGGAACAGATGGCCGATCTGTACGGCAAGGATTATGCCGGGCGCGCGGCGGACGTCCTGAAGGTTTATCTGGAGGACTATACCTCCGCAGAGATCGAGCAGGCGGTCCGCGCGGCTTACAGTCCCGAGCGATTTGACGATCCGCGGATCACGCCCCTGAAGAAGCTCGACGACGCCACCTGGATCATGGAGCTGTTCCACGGACCGACGCTGGCGTTCAAGGATATCGCGCTGCAGCTGCTGCCCCACCTGATGAAGCTTGCTGCCGTCAAGAACGGGGAACAGCGGGAGGTCAGCATCCTGGTGGCGACCAGCGGCGATACGGGCAAGGCCGCGCTGGAAGGTTTCCGCGATGTGGAAGGGACCAGCTGCACCGTGTTCTACCCGATGGACGGGGTCAGCGACGTGCAGAAGCTGCAGATGGTGACGACCGGGGGAAACAATACGCACGTGATCGCCGTGAAGGGGAACTTTGACGATGCCCAGACCGGCGTGAAGGAGCTGTTCAATTCGGAGAGCTTCGCGAAGGAGATGGACGCGAGGGGCAAGGTTCTGTCCTCAGCCAACTCGATCAACTTCGGCCGCCTGGTGCCGCAGATCGTATACTATTTCTCCGCCTACGCGGACCTGATCAACGCGCGCGCCATCGCGCCCGGGGATCCGGTCAACTTCTGCGTGCCGACGGGCAACTTCGGTGACATCCTGGCGGGGTTCTACGCCCGGAACATGGGCCTGCCGATCAACAAGCTGATCTGCGCGAGCAACCGGAACAACGTGCTGACGGACTTCCTGAACACGGGAATCTATTCCACCCACCGCACTTTCTTCAGAACCCTGAGCCCGAGCATGGACATCCTGGTGTCCTCCAACCTGGAACGGCTGCTGTATGAGGCGGCGGACCGGGACGGCGCGCTGATCCGCGTATGGATGAACCAGCTGAAGGAATGCGGGAGTTACTCCGTCGGTGAGCAGCGGCGCGATTGGATCGGAGATGTTTTCTGGGGCGACTGCGCGGACAACAAGGACACCCTGCTGGAGATCCGGAAGCAGTTCCACGAAAACCATTACCTGATGGATCCGCATACGGCGGTCGCTTCGCATGTGCTGCGCCAGTACCGCCTGCAGCGGAACGATCCGACGCTGACGATCGTGCTGTCGACCGCGAGCCCCTACAAGTTTGCGGCGGACGTGCTGCGAGGCGTGGCGGGCGAGGATGCCGTGAAGGACCTGGATCCCTTTGCCTGCAGCGAAGAGCTGGAGCGGATCACCGGTATGCCGATGCCGAAGCAGGTGCGGGAACTGCGGGACCTGCCGGTCCGCCATACCGCAGTCTGTGAGCGCGACGCGATGGGGCCGGCCGTGATCAGCGAATTCGACTGAGACAGGGAACCAATTTTTCCTTTTCAAATCGAGCGGAATATGTTAAACTAACGTTTGGATGTGTCCGAAGGCGGGTGACATCCGGAAAGGCGTGATTCTCTTGACAGCAGCGGAGCGGCTGTTGAATCATCTGCATGCCGGCCGCAAGTCGGCTGTCGTGCTGCATGATCCGTCCAACATGTTCTACATGACGGAGGGGTATACCGGCGAGGGCCTGGTCTATCTTTCCGAGGTACAGAAGGTGATCGTCACCGACTTCCGGTATACCGAGCAGGCGGAACGCCAGGCGCCCGGCTTCCGGGTGGAGATGACGGAACAGGGACGGAATCACAACCAGATCCTGGCGGAACTGATCAAAGCCGACGGCATTACGGAACTCCGGGCGGAGACGAATTACCTCCCGGTGGACGATTTTGAAAAGATGTGCTCGGCAATCGGGGAGGAGATCTCCTGCCTGCCGCTGAACCGGGCGGTCCAAAAGCTGCGCGAGGTCAAGAGTCAGACGGAAGTGCTGGCGATCCGCAAGGCCTGCGACATTACGAGTGAAGCTTTCAACGCGATTCTGCCGAAGATCCGGGAGGGCATGACCGAGAAGGAGCTGCAGATCGAACTGGACTTTACGATGCTGCGGCTGGGCGCGGATGAGATGGCCTTTGACACGATCATCGCCTCCGGCGAGAACGGCAGCCTCTGCCACGCGATCCCCGGAAGCCGGCCCCTGAAAAACGGCGACATGATCACCATGGATTTCGGGGCGAAGGTCGGCGGATACTGCAGTGACATGACCCGGACGGTCGCACTCGGAGAGCCTTCCGCAGAGATGCGTAAGGTGTACGATACGGTGTTGCGGGCGCAGACGATGTGCGAGGACGCCCTGACCGCGGGAAAGACCGGCTTTGAGATCGACAAGCTTGCCCGGGACTACATTGACGCCCGGGGTTACGCGGGCCGCTTCGGTCACGGGCTGGGGCATTCCCTGGGGATCGACATCCACGAGGATCCGCGGCTGAGCCAGAACTGCAGGGACGTGCTGAAGGCCGGCGTCGTGATCACCGTGGAACCCGGCGTATATCTGCCCGGCGTGGGCGGCGTCCGGATCGAGAATACCTGCCTGGTCAGGGAAAACGGCTGCACCCCGCTGACGACAGCGGACAAGCAGTTGATCATCCTGTAAATATACCCAGAAAGAAAGAACGAACGGAGGAATGACACCATGATAACCGCTGGCGATTTCAAAAAGGGCATTACCATTGAGTGGGACGGAGGCGTCTGGAACATCGTTGACTTCCAGCATGTCAAGCCCGGCAAGGGAGCGGCTTTCGTCCGCACCAAGATCAAGAACGTGATGACCGGCGCCGTGGTCGAGCGCAGCTTCAACCCCACGGACAAAATGCCCAAGGCCATCATCGAGACCAAGGAGATGCAGTACGTCTACAACGACGGCGATCTGTACTACTTCATGGACACCGAGAGCTATGAGCAGCTGCCGCTGAGCAAGGACCAGGTGGAAGACGCCATCCCCTTCGTGAAGGAAGGCACCAATGTGACCGTCCGCTTCTTCAAGGGCAGCGCTTTCTCCGTTGAAGCACCGAACTTCGTCGTACTGGAAGTGACCGACACCGAGCCCGGTTTTGCCGGCGACACCGCTTCCAATACCTACAAGCCCGCGACGCTGGAGACCGGCTTCAGCCTGCAGGTGCCGCTGTTCATCAACACCGGCGACAAGATCCAGATCGATACCCGCTCCGGCGAGTACCTGAAGAGGGCGTAAGCGCCTGACACGCACAGGAGGAAACAGCATGAGCAGACTGACGGATCGAATCAGCTTTCTCCAGGGCCTGGCGGAAGGTATGAAGCTGAATCCGGACAAAGATTCCCACAGGCTGATCCTCGGCATTCTCGAGGTGCTGGGCGAGGTGGGCGAATCTTTTGAAGCACTCGCGGAATCCCACGGGGAACTGAGCGACTATGTGGAAAGCATCGACGAGGATCTCGCCGACCTGGAAGCCGACCTCTATGACGACGAGAACGAGGACGTGGCGAAGAAAGAAACCGACGATGAATTTGAAGGCGTGATCGAATACGAATGCCCCCACTGCGGCGCGAAGATCGAGATCGATCCGGACGAAGTGGACTTTGACGAGGACGCGCTGTGTCCCCAGTGCGGTAAAGAGCTTTTCCCCGAACTGCCGGAGGAAGGCCTGGACGGAGAAGCCGAACCGGAGGATAAGAAATAAATCACGCCAATGACGGGAGGGCTGCAGACGCAGCCCTCCCGTTTTTGCGCAGGAGATATGTTAATGAGCGAAAAAGAGATCAGGATTGCGGTCCTCTCGGACAGCCACGGGTGGCTGCGGCGGTGTGTGATCCGGGAAGTTCAGGACTGCAGCCATATCCTGCACGCGGGGGATATCATCCGTGAGAGTGACCTGGATGAACTGGCCCTGTACGGGCAGTTGTATGCGGTCAGGGGAAACAACGACTGGTGGATGCAGGGCGTTCGGGATCTGGCGGGGGTCCTGCGGTTCCGGATCGGCGGGGTGAACTTCCTGATGGTCCACGACCGGATGGATGTACCGCGGGACCTGAACGGAGTCGATGTGGTCGTTTACGGGCATTCGCACCGTTACAGCGAGGAAACGAAGGACGGACGGCTGTGGCTGAACCCGGGCAGCTGCGGACGCGCGCGGTTTGGCGGGGATGTGACCATGGCAAAAATCACCCTGCAAAACGGCAGGGTGAATCGGGTGATCCGGATCGATTTTGATCCGGATGAAGAATAAGGGGGCGCTCCAAAACCTTCCCCCCCTCGGTTGATGTATTGTTTTGTTATTTCTTCAGTTTCTCAAGCATTTCATAGCTGCCGAGCATGACCATGATATGATCCGCGGTGATGGGAGTGGTGATGTCCGGCGGGATCTGGATATCATCCTTGTCACGCAGGGCGATCACGTTGGCCCCATAGCGGGTACGGAGTTCCAGGTCCTTGATCGACTTGCCGATCCATTCATCGATCGGCTCCATCTCCACGATCCCGAATTCTTCGGACAGTTCGATATATTCCATGACTCCGGCATGGGTCAGGCCGAGGGCCAGCTTATCCGCGACCTCACGCTCCGGAAGGACGACCCGGTCGGCGCCGAGCCTTTCCAGGATCTCCCGGTAGGTATCGTCGTGCGCTTTGCACATGATGAAGGGCACATTCAGCGTTTTCAGGTTCATGGTGATCAGCGCGGAGGCGGCCAGGTCGGAACCGACAGCCACCACGGCGCGGTCGAAGTTCTCCGCGCCGAGCTTTTCCAGCACATCCAGATCCCGCGCGTCGGCGGTCACAGCCCGCGTCACGTGGTCGGCAATCTTGTCCACGATGGACTCGTTCGTGTCCACGGCAAGGACCTCCTCGCCGCATTCATAGAGCTTGGTGGCGAGTTCGGCGCCGAAGCGCCCCAGGCCGATCACAATGTAGGATTTCATCGGGAGAACCTCCTGTTTATCCGATCAGCAGATCGGTATTCGCAAATTTATACTTCTCGCCGGCGGGCTTCTTCTTCAGGAAGCCGAAGCTGATCGTCAGCAGTCCGACGCGGCCGAAGTACATGAACAGGATGATCATGTACCTGGCCGGCAGGGACAGCCGGGACGTGACTCCGGCGGTCAGGCCGACGGTTCCGAGAGCGGACGCGGTCTCAAAGAGGCTGTCGGCAAAACCCACCGGAGAAGTGGCGCAGATGAACGCCGCGCCGAAGAAGGCCAGCAGGATCATGAGCATGAAGATCGTGATGGCATTCAGCACATGATCGTTGGAGATGGTCCGGTGGAAGACACTGACTGTCTGCCGACCGCGGACCCGGTTCCACAGGAACATCAGCAGGACTACGAAGGTAACGGTCTTCAGGCCGCCGGCGGTGGAGCCGGAGGAGCCGCCGATGAGCATCATGAAGATCGATACGGCCTTGCCGGACTGCGTCAGCAGACCCTGATCCACGGCGGCAAAGCCGGCCGTACGCAGGGTCGTGGACTGGAAAAAGGCGTTCAGCAGCTTCTGCGGAACTGTCATCGGGCCGAGGGTGGACGGATTGTTCCACTCCAGCAGGCAGAACAGAACCGTGCCGACGAGCAGCAGGGAGGCGGTCGTGATCAGGACCAGGCGGGTATAGACGCTCCATTTCCGGTGCCGGTGCTCGCGCAGCAGCTCGTCCCAGACGAGGAAGCCGAGGCCGCCCACGATGATCAGCACGGTCAGCGTCAGGCAGATGACGGGATCCTTCTGATAGACAATCAGGCTGGCCCCCGGGGCTTTGAAGCCCAGGATATCAAACCCGGCATTGCAGAAGGCGGAGATCGAATGGAAGACGCCCAGCTTCAGCGCCACCGGGAAGGGGAATTCGGAAAGGAAGCGGATCGTGAGGATCAGCGCGCCGATCCCTTCGATCGTAAAGGCGCGGATCAGCAGGCGGCGCTGATGGTTGACCACATCGCTCATATCGTTGGCCCCGATGGCTTCGGCGATGACCAGCTGCTGCTGGATGGAGATCTTCCGCCGGAGGCTGAAATAGGCCAGGGAAGCCGCGGACATGAAGCCAAGGCCCCCGACCTCGATCATCAGGAGAATGACGGCCTGGCCGATATTGCTCCACTGGGACCAGGTGTCCGCGAGGACGAGGCCGGTGACGCAGGTGGCCGAGGTGGCGGTGAAAAGGGATTTGACAAACCCGGCGGACTGCCCGTTCCGGGAGGAAAAAGGCAGATCCAGGAGAAGCGTGCCGAGGAGGATGATCCCCATGAAGGTAAACGCCATGATCCGGCTGATGCTGTAGGCACGCCGGCGCAGGCGGGACTTCCGGGTTTCCTTTGAACGGTTCGGGCGCTTCATGTCTTTCCCCTCTTTCCGGGGAAGAGTATACACCCGTTCCGCTGCCGGTGGCAACCGGCGATTTGGTCGCGGCTTGACTTGATGCCGGTTAAAAACTACAATAAATTGGCTAAAAGGATTCTTCGGCCGTCAGCCTCAGAACAATATGGAAGGCCTTCGGCTTCAGAATGACTCACTGTGGATTTTGAAAGGAAAGCGAAATGAGCGCACGACCGATTCTGTGGATCGTGATCCCATGCTATAACGAGGAGCAGGTGCTTCCCCTGACGGCCCCGATGTTCCTGAAGAAGCTCCGGGAACTGACGGAAGCGGACAGGATCAGCGCAAACAGCCGGATCCTGTTCGTCAACGACGGCTCGAAAGACCGGACCTGGGACATCATCCGGGAACTGGCGGCTTCGGACGAACATTATATCGGGATCTGCCAGAGCCGAAACCTGGGCCATCAGAACGCGGTGCTGGCCGGCCTGATGGAGGCAAAGGACCGCTGTGATATCACGATCTCCATCGACTGCGACGGCCAGGACGACATCAACGCGATGGACCGGATGGTGGAGGAATACCTGAAAGGCGCGGAAGTCGTCTACGGCGTCCGCTCCAGGAGGGATAAGGATTCCTTCTTCAAGCGCACGACCGCGGAGGGCTTCTACAAGCTGATGAAGGCACTCGGGGCCGAAGTTGTCTTCAACCACGCGGACTACCGCCTGATCTCCGCCCGCGTCCTGGAGCATTTTGCCGAATTCGGGGAAGTGAATATCTTCCTGCGGGGCCTGGTCCCGCTGGTGGGTTTCCCGAGCACGACCGTCAGCTATGAACGGGCGGAACGCCTGGCGGGGAAGAGCCACTATCCCCTGAGGAAGATGCTTGCGCTGGCTTTCAACGGGATCACGAGCCTGTCCGTCAAGCCGATCACCCTGATCACCGGCTGCGGCGTGGGTTTCAGCGTGATCGGCCTGATTCTGATGATCTGGGCCATTGTGCAATCCATCCTTGGGAAGACCGTAGCCGGCTGGACGTCCACCATCTGCATCATCTGCCTGCTGGGTGGTATTCAGCTGATCAGCCTGGGCATCATCGGCCAGTATATCGGAAAGACCTACCTGGAGGCCAAACACCGGCCCCGTTATATCATCTCCGCCCGGACATGGGAGAGTGAAGAACGCCGCTGGAGAGAGGAAACCGCTCCGGAGACGGAGGGCAAAAACGCCTGAAACCATTGATTTCATTGAAATCGTTACCGGTAACATTACCCTTCGAAAAACAATAAAAAAACAATTTTGGCAGATCGCAGGCGGTTTCGGCGCCATCCGGTTACATACCGGCAAACTCGTTCGTACAAAAGTTGAAAGGAGCTTGCTTTTTGGCCTGTTACGCCCTATAATCAATTCTGTAGAAGTGTGCCCGGAAAAAGCAGGAACGATCCTGCTGACGGGCCTAGTTGCGTTATCTTAAAACGGAAGCGAAATCCCAAGCGAAACCAGAGGGGAGAATGACCATGAAGAAACGGTTACGCCAAATCCTGTCCCTGCTGTGCGTTCTGGCGCTGGCATTCGGCTGTGTAACCACAACCGCGCTCGCCGAGTCCACTGAACCGCAGGAGGACTACCATGTCATCGGTATCGAATGGTCGGACGACAACAATGCCGACAAAACCCGACCGGATCAAATCACGGCCCACTATGGCGATAAGCCGATCACCTTGTCAGAGGCGAACAACTGGACGGGTGAGATTCTCAGCGTGCCCGATTCCAGATCATGGAGGCTTGAATATAATACGGCTGGCTATGATAGTCCGGTTCAGGTTTCCGATAAAGACGGAATCACGATCTACCGGATCAGCAAAAAGACCGTTCCGACCGTTTCAAAGACCGCCGAGGTGGTGTGGGAACCTGTTGACGACAGCCGGAAGACCCGCCCGGAATCCGTTCAGCTGATTCTGGAGGGGGACGGCAAACCTGTCGGCGAACCGAAGACGGTGAAAGCTCCGGCCTGGAGTGCAACCTGGGAGAATCTGCCTGGCGATATCGAATATACCGTGAAGCAGATGGAATCGCTCTCCGCGTATACAACGGATTGCAGCGGACTGACGGTGACAAATACCCTGAAAACGGGTACCCTCAACCTGAAGGTTTCGCTGGACGCGCCGGAAGGGGCGGACCTGAGCGGGCTGAAGCTCGCTATTGACGGTCCGGATCCGCTGCTGAAGAAGACGCTGACCTATGCGGATGTTAAGGGCGGAACTGTCAGCCTGGGCCCCGTGCTCGAAGGCGCCTACCTGGTCCGCGATACCAATGCGGATACACTGGTCGAAGGCTATGTGATGGATCCCGCGAACAGCAAGGTGGCTGACGCCGTTTATGTCAAGAACGGTGAAAGTCGCACGCTGGAGTTCAGATACACCTGGAAACTCCAGGAACCCATTGATGAAGAAGTGGAGGAGGATTATGATCCCCTGGCCAATATCGGTAACCTGACCTTCGAGATCCTCGGACCCGACGCGCGGACGACGCCGCTGACGATCAAATACTCTGATTTCAAGAACGGCAAGTATGAGCTGCCGGACCTGGAGCCCGGCGTTTACACCGTGGTCGAACGCAACGCGGAAAAACTGGTGAAGTATTATACGCTGACGAGCAACAGCACCACGGGCCTGGCGGTTGATGTGAAGGCGGACGGGACGGCCACCGCGAAACTGTTCAACCAGTATGTGATCCCGCCGACACCGGAACCTGACGCTGAGTTTGTGGATATCCCGGTGACCAAGACCTGGAACGACAACAACAACGCGGACGGCAACCGGCCCGCTTCCGTCACAGCCCGCCTGTATGCCGACGGCGTGGAAGTGGACAGCCATGTGCTGACAGCTGCCGAAAACTGGCAGTTCACCTTTGCCGAGAAACCGCGTTACCAGGAGGACAACAAGACAGAAATTGTCTACACGGTCGGTGAAGACGCGGTTGCGATGTACGCAGCGACGGTCAACGGCTACAATATCGTAAACGACTACCAGCCCGAGGTTACGAGCGTTTCCGTTTCCAAGGTCTGGGACGACAACAACAACGAGCAGAACCTCCGGCCTGCTTCCATCGCCATGAGCCTGTCCGACGGGCAGAAGGTCGTCAAAGTGGTCGTGCTGAACGAAGCCAACGGCTGGACGGCCACCGTCAATAATCTCCCCACCGTGGTGAACGGACAGAATGCGCAGTATGCCTGGAAAGAACAGCAGGTCCTCAGTTACTCGCTCGAAGGCGTGACGCAGCAGGGGAACCTCATGGTCTTCACCAACAAGGTCTGGGAGCGCCCGGAGAATCCGACGGCGGGCCGCCGGCCCAGGACCAGAGGGAATACCTGGTACGTCTTTGAAGACTATGATACGCCGCTGGGCGTCAACGTCGTGATCAACCATGTAGGCGACTGCTTCGACTAATACAAGGAAGGATCTGATCATCGTGAACAAGCTGCAGAAAATCATGAGCCTGCTGCTGGCTCTCCTGCTCCTCCAGGCGCCTGTGCTTTCCCTGGCGGAAGAAGCGGAAGTGACTGAAACTGAACCTGAAGCGACCGAAGCCCCGGCGGATGTTGAATTCCCGGAGGAACTGATCGTCGGCCATCCCACGATCACCAAGGGCGACTTCTTTACCGAACTGTTCGGCAACGATACCGCGGACATCGACGTCCGCGCCCTGATCCACGGCTACAACCTGGTGAACTGGGACCAGAACCAGGGCACCTACGTGATTGACCCCAGTGTGGTCACCGAATATAAGGTCACGATGGACGAAGTCGGGAACAAGACCTACGACATGCTCATTGCGGACGACCTGTACTATTCAGACGGCACGCAGATCACCGCATGGGACTATGCCTTCTCCATCCTGCTGATGATGAGCCCCGAGATCGAAGATCCGTCGATCGGCGGAAAGATCTACCGTGCGGAGCATCTGCTCGGTTATGACGACTACATCGCCACCCGGAAAAAGGTCGTGGCCGGTGAGCCCCTGGACCTCAGCCCCGAAGGCGACGTACTCTCCCTGAGCGGTGTGGAAGTCCGCAACGATTACGAGCTTGTCATTACCCTGGACGCTGATTTCCTGCCTTACTTCTTCGAGACCGGCCTTCTGATGACCGTTCCGTATCCGATCAAGGTGATCGCGCCCGGATGCAAGGTCTATGACGAAGGATTCGGTGTCTATATCGGCAATGAAGACCAGAATGATACGACCAACCGGTTTACCGTGGACCTGCTGAAGAAGACGATCCTGGATCCCGAGACCGGCTACAATTCCCATCCTTCCGTCGTTTCCGGCCCCTATATCATGAAGTCCTGGGACAAGGAAACCGGCGAGGGCCATTACGAGATTAACCCCTATTTCAAGGGCGCCTGGTATCACAACAACCTGCCCGGCCCGGACTATTCCGGCCCCGTCCGCTACATCCAGGTGCTGGATGAGGAAGGCGTTCCGAAGCTGGACACAAGCGGAAGTGAGATTTGGCTGGTCAAGCCCACGATTGAGAAGATTGCCTTCGTCGAAGCGGACAACGATACGATGATCCAGAAGCTGGCCGACGGCGAGCTGCACTTGGTCAACAAAGTCACCTACGGACCCACCATCCGGGAAGGCCTGCAGGGTGACGTCGCGCGCGAAGCCGGCATCCAGGCCCAGAACTATCCGCGGATCGGACTGTCCTTCCTGACCTTCACCTACGACTGGCCGACCGTACACGACATGGAAGTGCGCCAGGCGATCGCGTACTGCATGGACCGCGACCTGCTGACGAACGAATACTGCGGCTATTCCGTGGAAGGCGCCGATACCAAGGTCAGCTTCGGCACCCGTGTGGACGGCTACTTCGGTATCGAACAGTGGGAATACCTGCTGGTGACCGGCCAGATGGATTATCCCGTCAACTTCCTGGACCAGGTGGTCCCGCCTGTTACCGAGGTGCTCAGCGCCGAGGACGAGGAAGCCCGTGAAGAGAAGCGGAAGGAATACCTGAAGAAGCGGAATCTCTACGCGACCTCCCAGGAAGAATACGATATGTATATCGCGGCCTGGCAGGCTCTGACGGAGGAGTGGCAGGACAAGCTCACAAAATACAGCGTGGACCTGGACAAGGCCAACGCCCTGCTGGACAAGGCCGGCTGGACCTACAACCGCGAAGGCGGCGCGTACCAGGCAGGCAAGGACGACGTCCGCTGCAAGAAAATGGAAGACGGCACGTTCCTGCCGATGGACCTGAAGATGCTCTACCCGGAAGGCAACCATATGGCGGAGATCATGATGGAAGCCGGCAAGGACGAGATCGCCGTGGAAGGCCGTGACTGGTCCAAGAACTTCATCGACAACCTGGCCCGGGTCGGCATCAAGCTGGAGCTTGTGCCCGCACCGATGACGGACCTGCTCAAGGCTTACTACCGTGAGACGGAACGCACAACCGACATGATCTACCTGGCCACCAACTTCCACGTCATCGTGGACCCGTCCATCACCTACTCGACGGACAAGACCAAGAACCACGAGATCTGGAACAACACCTATTCCGACGATGAGCTGCTCTGGAATGACGCTGTGAACATGCGGCGGACCGAGCCCGGCGACATCTTCGAATATGTGTCCAAGTGGGTCGCGTTCCAGGAGCGCTACAACGAAGTGCTGCCTACTATCCCGATCTACTCGAATATCTATTTCGACTTCTTCAACCAGTACCTGCAGAACTACTATATCACCGGCCAGGTAACCTGGTCCCAGGCGATCCTGCCCGCCTACTTCGCGCTCGAATCCTATGAGACCGTGCCCGAGGAGACGGAAGGGGAAGGCGCCGAAGACACGGAATCCTTCGAGGACTGATCCCGGATGAGTACAGACCGGACGCTGACTGCGTCCGGTCTTTTGACACAACCGCGAAAGTGTGATAGGATCTTTCTATATCTGAGCGTTCAACAAATCTGAAAGGGGAGGCACCCATGTTCAACCATATCGGACGGAAGCTGAAGGGTATTGCCGCTGCTTGGGCGATCCTCGGGGTTACGGGGTCGGCCGCAGCGGGCGTACTGCTTTACCTGGGAAAGACGCTGGACCTGTTGTGGTGCATCGTGATCGGTGCCGGGGGGATCATCCTGTCCCTGTTGGGGGCAATGATCGTCTATGGCATCGGGGATACGCACGCGAAACTGGAACGGCTGGGGGACAAGCTGATCCCGAAGCCCAGCTATGCGAGCTACCTGAACGAAAACCAGGCCCTGCGCGGGCAGTGCGAGATCTGCGGAAAGACGACGGACCTGGTGAACGCCAAAATTGTTGACAAGATGGGAACGAGGTTCCGCAAGGTCTGCCGCGAGTGCTATGCCACAAATAAATGCGAGCCGGCGGATTAATAACATATGACAATCCAGCAACTGAAATACATCATCACAATTTCGGAAAACGGATCCCTGAACAAGGCTGCGGAGGTGCTGTTCATCACGCAGCCTTCTTTGACGAGCGCAGTCCGCGAACTGGAAAAGGAACTGGGGATCACCCTGTTCAACCGCGGGGGGAAGGGCGTTACCCTGACCAATGACGGGACCGAATTTCTCCAGTATGCGCGGCAGGTGGTTGCCCAATACGACCGGCTGCTGGAGAAATACGGCAGGAGCGGAACGCTGAGGAAGAAGTTCGGCATCAGCACGCAGCACTATTCCTTTGCCGTGAAGAGCTTTGTTGAGATGGTGAAGCAATTTGATACGGACGAATATGAGTTTGCCATCCGGGAAACAAAGACCAGTGAAGTGATCGAGGATGTGACGACGGGCAAAAGCGAGGTTGGCATCCTTTACCTGAGCGACTTCAACCGGAAAGCCATCGGAAAATTCCTGAAGACGAACCAGCTGGAGTTCCATCCGCTGATCCAGTGTGAACCATATGTCTACCTGTGGAAGGGGCACCCGCTGGCGAAACAGAAGAGCATCCGGCTGGCCGAACTGCGGGATTATCCCTGCCTGAGCTTTGAACAGGGGCCCGGCGGCAGTTTCTATTTTGCCGAGGAAATCCTGAGCACCTACGACTACATCCGGACGATCAAAGCCACGGACCGGGCGACCATGCTGAACCTGATGGTCGGATTGAATGGTTATACCCTGTGCAGCGGGATCATCTGCGAGGAACTGAACGGGCCGGACTATGTGGCCATCGCCTTTGAGGCAGAGGAGGAAGAGATCGCAGCCGGACGGATGGAGATCGGATATATCGTGAAGCAGAATATGATCCTCAGCAAACTGGCTGAACAGTATATCCGCGAACTGGAAAGATACCTGAAGGTTTAGGGATCAGGAATCATGGGTCAGGGTATTCACACAGGCGGAACTTCGGCCGTGAATTTCAACACTGATGTCTCAGAATTTCAACACTGATGTCTCTAAATGTATAAGTACAATACATAGGTAACAAAAAAGAAAAAAAGAGAGAACCAAGTGGTATAGTGTTAAGCGACCAAACCAACACAAAAGCCAGGAGGTTC
>CADBEB010000012.1 GCA_902793605.1 uncultured Eubacteriales bacterium | reverse complement strand
TAGTATTTTCCGGCATCCGTACAGCCGGAAAATCTCCACCCTTTACCTTGACCCTGCATTCTCCCTTACTGTGTAACCTATGTTTGACAAATCAACAAAGAATTTCAACACTGATGTCTCTAAAACAATTGACTTTTTCATGATCAGATTGATATAATGGATTGGTTGTTCGGACGAAGTCCGGAGATCATAATAAAATAACAAGGAGGGAATGTCATGGACGCTGGGAGTAGCAGCGGCATAACGGTTGGGCGAAGACCGCGGGTGCCGGGTGCCGTGGCATTCCGGTTCCGCGCGTCATAAAGTATCCGTCTGCCGCTATGTCTGATATGCTTCTGGCAACTGACCATTCTAACCAAATGGGAGGGAGCAAGCATGGCGGATCATTCTGTCACGGTTGAAAACACTTTACAGACCTTACTCACAGAAAAAAAATACTCAACGATCCGGGACATCCTCGTCACGATGAATCCCGCGGATATCGCTGCGGTTTTTGCAGGCGTGGAACCGGACAAACTGCCGCTTCTGTTCCGCCTGCTGCCGAAGGAACTGGCCGCAGAGAGCTTCGTCGAGATGGAAAGCGAGGAGCAGGAAACACTGATCAAGGGCATCAGTGACAGCGAACTGCGCCAGGTCATGGACGAGCTGTATGTCGACGACGCGGTGGACATCGTCGAGGAGATGCCGGCGAACGTCGTGCAGCGGATCCTGGCCCAGAGCGCGCCGGAGATGCGCAAGGAGATCAACGAGATCCTGCAGTATCCGGAAAATTCCGCCGGCAGCGTGATGACGACGGAGTACGTCAAACTGAGCCCGGACATGACGGTGGGCGACGCGATCCTCCGGATCCGCCGGACCGGCGTGGACAAGGAGACCATCTACACCTGCTATGTTCTGGAGAACCGGAAACTGATCGGCACCGTCAGTGTGAAGAGCCTGCTGCTGGCGCCGAGTGACCTGCAGACCATCGACAGCGTGATGGAAAGCAACCTGATCACGGTGACCACGCATACCGACCAGGAAGAAGTGGCCCGGATGATGAGCAAGTATAACCTGCTCGCGATCCCTGTCGTGGACGGGGACGACCGGATGGTCGGTATCGTCACATTCGACGACGCTTTCGACGTTATGGAAGATGAGACCACCGAGGACATGGAGATCATGGCCGGTATGACGCCGAGCGACAAGACCTATCTGCGGTCCTCGCCGTTCGACCTGTTCAGGCACCGGATTCCGTGGCTGGCTTTGCTGATGGTTTCCGCAACCTTCACCGGGCTGATCATCTCCAGTTTCGAGGAGAAGCTGGCGGCGATGGTCTGCCTGACCGCTTTTATCCCGATGCTGATGGATACCGGCGGAAACAGCGGTTCCCAGAGCTCGGTGACCGTGATCCGTGCGATCTCGCTGGGCGAACTGGAATTCAGGGACCTGGGCAAGGTGATCTGGAAGGAGGTCCGGACGGCCGTGATGTGCGGCCTTGTGCTAAGCGTGCTGTGTGTCGCTAAAATCCTGCTGGTGGACCATCTGATGCTGCATACGGAAGGCGTGAACTTTACGGTGGCGCTGACAGTCGGCCTGACGCTGGCGGTGACGGTGCTGTGCGCGAAGATCGTCGGCTGTACGCTGCCGATGCTGGCGAAGAAACTCGGGTTTGATCCGGCAGTGATGGCGAGTCCGTTCATCACGACGATCGTGGATGCCCTGAGCCTGCTGGTCTATTTCGGGATCGCAACAGCGTTGCTGAAGTTATGAGTACAAAAAAGAACGCAGCGTACAACGTGGCGTACCGGATGTTCTCGGTGCTGCTGCCTTTGGTGACGGCACCGTACCTGAGCCGGACGGTAGGCACTTACGGCGTCGGCCTGTATTCCAAGGCGTGGAGTATCAGCTATATCTTCTGCCTGATCGGCATGCTGGGCCTGAACGACTACGGCGTGCGGACGATCGCCCAGGTACGGGATGACCGGGAGGAACTGGACCGGACCTTCAGCGGGATCTGGCAGATGCAGCTGATGGTGGCAGGCATTACGCTGCTCTTCTGGCTGGGATATGTCTTTTTCATCGCCGGAGAGGAGAAGGTACTGGCTTTCCACCTGACGATGATGAGCGTCAGCTGCCTTTGCAGTTTCGACTGGTGCCTGATGGGCCTGGATATCTTCAGGCCGATCGCCCTTCGAAACACCTTTGTGAAAACCGCGGCGGCGGTATGCGTGTTCATCTTTGTCAAAAACGAAAACGATCTGTGGATCTATGCCTTTGTCTGGAGCCTGGCGACGCTGCTCGGGAACCTGAGCTGCGCCGCGACGCTGAAAGGGAAGGTCACGTATCACCGGGTGCCGATGCGGGAGAGCCTGAAACACCTGGCTCCCTGTGCGGTGCTGTTTGTCTCGGTGATGGCGGTGAATATCTACCGGACCATGGACAAGGTGATGGTCAGCACCATCGCGGGTGTGGACCAGAACGGCCTGTATGAGAACGCGGAAAAGATCATCTATTGCCTGAGCGGTTTTATCCTGGCGATCGGGACGGTGATGATGCCGAAGATCTCCAACTGGCAGAAGAAAGGCGAAACAGAAAAGATCGCCCGGAACATCGACCGGAGCATGGATCTGGTGATCTGCATGGTCAGCGCGATGGCGTTTGGTGTGGCGGCCGTGGCGGACAAGTTTGCCCCGCTGTTCTACGGAGATGACTTCCGCTATTCCGGAACGCTGATGGCGCCGCTGGGCTTTACGCTGATCATGATCGGATTCGCGAATGTGATCCGGACACAGGTGGTGCTGCCGCAGAAACGGGATACGATCTTTGTGAAGAGCGTGTGCTGCGGGGCTGCGGTGAACCTGATCGCAAACGCGCTGCTGATCCCGTCCATGAAGAGCATGGGTGCGGTCATCGGGACCCTGCTGGCGGAGATGACAGTACCGGTGGTGCAGTTTCTCCTCCTGCGAAAGGAACTGCCGTACCGAACCTACATCAGCTATGTCGGGATCTACGCGGTGATCGGCGGGATCATGCTGGTTTGCGTGAGACTTGTCGGGCGGCTGGTGCCGGAGGAAAACTGGCTGAACCTCGGGATCATGACAGTCACGGGCATCGCCGTATACGGAATACTGTGTCTGATCTGGTGGAGGATCAGCGGGAAAGGAATCCGGCTGAAGTTCCTGACGCGGAAGAATTAAAAAGGCGCGGTTCAGTTCGAACCGCGCCTGAAGTTTTACCGGGGATCAGGGATTGGCGGGATAGTATTTCCCGTAGATGAACTCGTGGAGACCTTCGATGTTTTTCTGGAAGTTGCCGTTCTTGCGGCTCATGAAGATCTTGCCGGAGTCGTTGTCATAGGACCAGGTCTTGGTTCCTTCCTCGGCATCGCCCATGGGGATGCGGAACTGCTCAATCAGGGAATCGGAAGAACCCATCTTGTCGATGATCCCGGAGCGGATGACCTTCAGGATCAGGTCGGTCATGGTATCGAAATTCATGTTTGAATTGACATACTCGATCGCGGTACCCGCGAGATCAAACATATCCAGAACGTCCATTTTCAGCGCCTTCTGCAGGAGCAGGTCCAGCAGGTGGCGCGTGCGCTCGGTACGCTTCCAGTCGCCGCCCATGTCATACTTGCTGGAGAGAGATTTGCGCAGGCGGGCATACATCAGGGCCTGGATGCCGTCCAGGTGCTGGACACCGTCCCGGACTTCCAGCGCCTGCCGCTTTTCACCCTTGGCCAGGGTATCATAGGTTCTGGCGATCTTCCGGGCATTCTTCTTCAGATAGTAGTTGATGTTCCAGGCTTCGCCCTTGGTCAGGTCCACATCCACGCCGCCCAGGGCGTCCACGATCGCAGCGACGCCATGGAAGTTGATCGTCACGTAGTACTGGATGTTCATCTCGAAGTTGTAGTTGATGGTGGCCACAGAGCGTTCCGGGTTGTCGTGGAAGATGTTCTTGTCGTCATAGGAACTGTAGGACTCGTTGATGGCGCTGTTCTTTCCGGTAAAGGGGTTCGTGACCAGTGTGTCACGGAGGATGGAGGACAGCTTGATGGAGCCGTTGTCCATGTTATAGGAGAGGATGAGCTGGACATCCGCCCGCTTGATATCCTTGTCGACCAGTTCCGCCTCACGGGTGTCCACGCCCAGCAGGAGAATGTTGATCACGTTGTCCGGCAGGTTGGGGTTGATGAAAAGATTGCCCGTATCCAGATTGGTCGGAACATATTCCTTGGATTCCAGAGAGTCTGCCAGCTCCTTCTGCAGATCCGCAGTGAGCGTTTCATCCTTTGCGCCGGAAGAACCGCCCTCTTCATCGCCGGTATCCAGGTCCGCTTCGGTGTTGTCCAGGTCGACATCCTCATAGATTTCCTCGATGTCGAGATCCTCCTCTTCCGCGAAAGCGAAGACGGGCAGGAGCAGGCAAAGGATCAGGAATACGGAAAGTAAGCGCTTCATATGTCAATCCTCCTTGGTTGGGTGATTCAGCTCGTCCAGGGTCATGTTGAAAGCAGGAAGGAATTCGGTCAGGAAATCCTTTACCTCAGGCAGTTCGATGGTTTCGATGCTGCGGCGGACGTTTTCCGCGGCATAGTCAAACTCGTGATTGCCGGCCCGCTGTTCCTCCATGCATTTGATGTAAGCGGAGATGCGGTCCGCAGCTTTGACAAGGGAGTGCTCATAGCCGGAAGCCTGTTTCATGTACGGCTCAAAGGCGGAGACCAGATCCTCCGGAAGGAGGGAGAGCAGCCGCTCGGCTGAGAGCGCCTCCAGGCGATGATAGGCACCGCGGAGCTCCTCGTTGTTGTACTTAACGGGGGTTGGCAGGTCACCCGTCATGACCTCGGTGGCATCATGATAGACGGCCAGGGAGAGAACATGCTCCGGATCGACATCCCTGTGATAGCGGTCCCGCGCGATGACCGCGATCGCATGGGCGATCATGGCAACCTGCAGGGAATGCTCCGCATCATTCTCCGGCTGGGTGTTCCGCATGAGGGACCAGCGGCGGATCAGCTTGAGCCGGGAAAGGTAGGCAAAAAAAGAATAAGCCATCAGCAAAACCTCCAATAAGACATTATACCGTTTCAGGAAGAAATGTTCAAATCGAATCTTTGCTTCATAAGAAATAATTTGAACGAAGGATTGAATTTGAGTATAATAGGGTACGGTTTTCGAAGACCTGAAAGGAAGAGAACGGATGAGACTGAATGTTGCGATTGACGGGCCTGTGGGCGCTGGAAAATCCACCGTGGCGGACGCTGTGGCCGCGCACCTGGGGATCCTGCACCTGGACACCGGAGCCATGTACCGCGCACTGGGGCTGACAGCACTGCGCCGCGGGATCGATACACAGGATGAGCAGGCGATCGTGGACCTGTGCCGGGGCCTGAACATCTCCGTGAGTCACGAGGAAGACGGCCAGCATACCTTTGTCGAGGGGGAGGACGTGACCGGACTGATCCGCACGCCGGAGGTCAGCATGGCCGCCAGCACAGTCAGCCGCTACGCGGAGGTCCGCAAGGCCATGGTGAAACTGCAGCAGAAACTGGCTGCGGAAACGGATATGCTGCTGGACGGGCGGGATATCTGCACGACCGTGCTGCCGAACGCGACGGCCAAGATCTACCTGACCGCCGCCGCAGAGGAGCGCGCACAGCGCCGCTGGCTCGAGATGCAGCAGAAGGGAATGCCGGATACATTTGAGGAAGTGCTGCAGGCGGTGAAGGACCGGGATAACCAGGACATGAACCGCAAGGTGGAACCTCTCCGCCAGGCGGAGGACGCCGTCCTGGTGGACTCAACGAACATGACCTTTGACGAGGTTGTCGACGCAATCCTCGCAATTGTGGAGGAAAAACGCCATGGCTGAGAAAAAACGGGAGCCGGTCACCGAAAAACGCACCGTGATCTATGAGGTACTGCGCGTCCTGGCGATCATCGTGTTCCATACATTCCTGCCGGTCCGCTTTCATCACCGGGAGCGCCTGGACCGCGAGAGACCCTATGTATTGATAGCCAATCACAACCATGCGCTGGATCCGGTCGCGATGGCCATGGGCATCAAACATGATCAGATCTGCTTCCTTGGCAAGAAGGAACTGGGCGGCAACCGGTTCCTCCGCTGGGCGCTGGCCGGGCTCCACTGCATCCTGGTCGACCGTCACAACGTGGACATGGAGGCGATGCGGGCCTGCATGAAAGCAGTGAAGATGAAAAAGATCCTGCTGATCTTTCCGGAGGGAACAAGGCACCACGAAGGGCAGATGGAGCACATCGAGGCCGGGACCGCCCTCATCTCCATGCGTTCCAGGGCGCCGATCATCCCGATCTATTTTGACCGGAAGCTGAGCCTGTTCCGGGTCACGAACCTGTATGTGGGAGAACCGATCCCGTACGACGACCTGCTGGCAGAGGGCATCAACGCAGAAACCTGCGAAAAGATGAACGAGCGAATGAGGGAGACGTTCCGGCAAATGATCGCCGAAACGAAAAAAAATTGAATATTTTCTTATATCATTGCAGGAATTAATGTAATGAAAGAGGAAATATTTATGTTGAAGCGTATTTAAAGGGAAAGGATCGGATTATGCCTGTAGAGGTTGCCGCACACGCCGGATTCTGTATGGGCGTCAGGCGCGCGGTGGAAATGGCGGAGGCCGCCACAGGGGACGGTATTCCATCCTGCTCCCTCGGAGAGCTGATCCATAATCCGGAAGTGGTCCGCCGCCTGGCGGAACGCGGACTGGAGACCATCAACAGCCCGGAGCAGGCTGCAGGCCGCCGGGTGCTGATCCGGAGCCACGGCGTTTCGCCGGAGGTGCTGGAGCAGTTGGAGTCCGCCGGAAGTGAGATCCTGAACCTGACCTGTCCCTTTGTGGAGAAGCTCCACCGCATCGTGGAGGAAAGCTCGCAGGACGGGACGGCGGTCATCCTGGTGGGGGAGAAAGACCATCCGGAAGTCCGCGGAACGGCCGGCTGGGCCCATGGCGAAGTCCGGATCATCGCAGAGGCCGCGGAGGCGGAAAGCCTGCCGGAGATGGAAAAGGCTGTCGCCGTATGCCAGACCACCTTTCCCCAGGCACGGTGGGAATCGATCCTGGCGGCCCTGAAGCGGAAGGTGCGGAAGCTGAACAGCCACTGCACGATCTGCAGCGCGACGGAGATCCGCCAGAAGGAGGCCGCAGAGCTGGCCGCCCGGAGCGACGCGATGATCGTCGTCGGCGGAAGGAACAGCGCCAATACGCACAAACTGTACGACATCTGCAAAGCCGGATGTCCGCAGACGATCCTGGTAGAGAGTGCGGCGGAGATACCGCCCGCCTTTGCAAAATATGATTCCGCGAAGATTGGAATCACCGCCGGTGCATCAACGCCGACGGATTCACTTAAGGAGGTTGTCACACGCATGAGCGAACTGGAGAACAAGGACCTGACCCCTACCACGGAGGTAGACAATCACAATGACTTCATGGCGGAAGTCGAATCTACGCTGGTGAGGATCCGGCCCGGACAGACACTGACCGGCAAGGTCGTGCAGATCACCGACGATGAAGTTTGCGTCAACATCGGCTACAAGGCCGACGGACTGATCAAGCGCGCCGACCTGGTTGATCAGGATGTCAAACTGGATGACGATATCGAAGTCGAAGTCGTAAAAGTCAACGACGGAGAAGGCAATGTGCTGCTGAGCCAGCGCAACATCGTCAACCGCAAGGCGTGGGACGCCCTGATGGCGAAGAACGAAGAAGGCGGTTATGTGGACGCGGTCGGCAAGGAAGCCGTCAAGGGCGGCCTGATCGCCGATATCGGCGGTGTGCGCGCCTTCGTGCCGGCCAGCCAGCTGAGCCAGCGCTACGTCGAGAAGATCGCTGATTTCGTCGGCAAGGAAATGAAACTGAAGATCCTCGAAGTGGACGAGCAGAAGAAGCGTGTTGTCGCCAGCCGCAAGGCTGTGGTGGCCGAGGAAGCCGCCGCGAAGAAGAAGGAAGCCTGGGAGCGTCTGGAAGAGGGCGTCGTGATCCACGGTATCGTCCGCCGCCTGACTGACTTCGGCGCGTTCGTGGACGTCGGCGGCGTGGACGGCCTGATCCACATCACCGACCTGAGCTGGGGCCGGATCAAGCATCCGAGCGAAGTCGTGAAGCCCAATCAGGAAGTGGATGTCAAGATCCTCAGCCTGGATCCCGAACGGGAACGCATCCAGCTCGGTTACAAGCAGCTGCAGCCCCATCCGTGGGATGCCGCCGTTGAGAAGTACCCTGTCGGTGAGATCGTCACCGGCAAGGTCGTCCGGATCACGGATTTCGGCGCCTTTGTTGAACTGGAGCCCGGACTGGACGGTCTGGTGCACATCAGCCAGTGTGCGACGACCCGTGTGGCCAAGGTGGAAGACGCGGTGAAGGTCGGCGATGAAGTGCAGGTCAAGGTGCTGGGCGTGGATCCCGAAAAGAAGCGTATCAGCCTGAGCATCCGCCAGGCGATTGAGCCCGAACCCGTGGCTGTAGAAGAAGCTGCTGCGGAAACGGCTGCCGCGGATGAGTACGAAGTGGTCGCGACGGAGGATTCCGTGAGCGAGAAGTTCGCTGATGTGGCTGAAGAAGCGGCTGAAGAAGTGACCGAAGCGGTTGAAGCTGTTGCGAAAGAAGCAGAAGTCAAGGTTGAATCCGGCGAAGAGACCGTGACGGAAGCCGCCGAGGAAGCAGCCAAGAAAGTGGAAGAGATCACGGCTGTGGCTGAAGAAGCCGCCGAAGCCGCTGTCGAGGAAGCTGCGAAAGAAGAATAATCAGAAGGCTGAAACAGCCCCGGTCCGGATGACCGGGGCTGTTTCAGTCGTCAAAATTCTTTGACTTTTTTCCGGTATGTGTTACAATAACAGTACGATTGATGTGTCCGGGAGAGACCCGTCGCCGGCCGGCATACGGGAACCGAAGGGGCAAAACTCTCAGGTAAAAGAACCGGGCACGGACGTATCCCTGGAAAGTGAAGTCACACCGAAGAAGCAAGGCTGCTTTTCCAATGGCGGAGGCGGCTGAATCTTTCAGGTACCATGACAGGGCTCACAGGCAAAACGCGAAAAGCGGGGTGCCGTGAGCCCTTTTGTGGTTGCGGAAACGGAAGGGCACGGCGCCGGACGGAAGAAGAAGGAGGAAATCGGATGGAACTGAAGCGAACCCCCCTGTATGAGGCGCACCTGCGGTGCGGGGGAAAAATGGTGGAGTTCGGCGGCTTTGAGATGCCGGTACAGTACAAGACCGGCGTGATCCGCGAGCATATGGCCGTACGTACGGCCTGCGGCCTGTTTGACGTATCCCATATGGGTGAAGTGATCATGCAGGGACCGGATACAGTCAGCAACCTGAACCGGCTGCTCACCAACGACTATACCGTCATGAAAGACGGGCAGGCACGCTACAGTCCGATGTGCAACGAGCAGGGCGGAACAGTGGACGATCTGATCGTTTACAGGATCACGGGAGACCGGTACTTCGTGGTCGTGAACGCGAGCAACCGGGAAAAGGATGTGAACTGGATCAAGGCTCATGTGTCAGGCAAGACCACGGTGGAGGACGTATCGGATTCCTTTGGCCAGATCGCGATCCAGGGACCGCTCGCGGAGCGCATCCTGCTGAAGCTGACCGCAGCGGAGAACATTCCGAAAGGGAATTATACGGCCTTGTGGGACCGGAGCGTGGGCGGAGTGAACTGCATCGTTTCCCGCACCGGATACACCGGTTCCGATGGATTTGAGCTGTATACGCCGGCGGAGGACACGGAAAAGCTGTGGGACCTGCTGCTGGAAGCGGGGAAAGAGGAGGAACTGATCCCCTGCGGCCTCGGCGCCCGGGACACCCTGCGCCTGGAAGCCGGCATGCCGCTGTACGGCCATGAGCTAAGCGACACGATCTCTCCGCTGACGGCGGGCCTGGGATACTTTGTGAAGATGGATAAGGAAGATTTCATCGGGAAAGCAGCGATCGAAGCCGCCGGAACCCCGGCACAATGCCGTGTAGGCCTGAAGGCAGTCGGCAGGGGAATCATGCGCGAGCACCAGGACATCTATGTCAACGGCATAAAGATCGGCCGGACCACTTCCGGTACCCATTGCCCCTATATCGGTTATCCCGCCGCAATGGCGATTATCGACAGGGAACACAGCGCCATCGGTACGGCGGTGCAGGTGGATGTGCGCGGTCGGATGGTGGACGCGGAAGTCGTGAAGCTGCCGTTCTATAAGAAGTGAACAATATACTGCAATACATGTCACGCGCTGTTGCGCAAACGAAAGAAAGGAAGGTTGACCATGAATTTCCCGAAAGAACTGAAGTATTCCAAAACGCATGAGTGGGTCCGTTTCCAGGAGGACGGGACCGCGTACATCGGCATTACCGATTATGCCCAGGACCAGCTGGGGGACCTGGTGTTTGTGAACCTGCCGGCAGCGGGCGACGCCCTGCAGGCGGGCGAATCCTTCGCTGATGTTGAATCCGTGAAGGCGGTTTCCGATGTGAACGCACCGGTATCCGGAACGGTGAAGGAAGTAAATGAAGCGCTGGCCGACGCGCCGGAAAAAATGAACGAGGCGCCTTACGACGCATGGTTTGTGCTGGCGGAGGGAATCACGGATACCGACGCGCTGATGACAGCGGAGGAGTACGAAGCCTTTATCGCAGAAGAAGGCTGATCCGCCTGAAAGGAGAGCTGCTTATGGGCACTTATGTTCCGAATACAAGGGCTGAACAGCAGCAAATGCTTGAAGCCTGCGGCTTTACGAGTTTTGAAGACATGTATTCCTGCATTCCGGAGAAGCTGCGCCTGAAAAAGCCGCTGCAGCTGCCGGAAGGGAAGACGGAACTGGAAATCGTGCGTGCAGCGGAAGCGGCTGCACGAAAAAACCGCGTTTATCCTACCGTTTTCCGGGGCGCCGGCGCATACCGGCATTTCATTCCATCCATCGTGAAGGAAGTAACCGGCAAGGAGGAATTCCGCACGGCCTATACGCCCTACCAGGCAGAGATCAGCCAGGGTGTGCTGCAGTCGATCTTCGAATTCCAGACAGGCATCTGTGAACTGACCGGTATGGCAGCGGCCAATGCCAGCGTATACGACGGCGCCACGGCGGCCGCGGAAGCCTGCGAGATGTGCCGGGAAAAAACGCGCCGCAGGGTGCTGGTCTCGGCGACGGTGGATCCGAAGATCCTGTCCGTCGTCCGTACGTACAGTTTCGGCAGGGACGGGGAAGTGACCGTGGTCCCGGAAAAGGACGGGGTTACGGATCCGGACGCCCTGGAGCAGCTTCTGGACGACGAGACGGCCTGCTTCCTCCTGCAGCAGCCAAACCGGTATGGCTGTATGGAAGACGCTGATCAGGCGGCGGCTGTCGTGCACGGAGCAAAAGCAAAGCTGATCATGAGCTGCAATCCGATCGCTCTGGCCGTGATGAAGACCCCGGGCGAGATCGGGGCAGACATCGCCGTGGGAGAGGGGCAGCCCCTGGGACTGCCGCTGGCTTACGGCGGGCCTTATCTGGGTTTTATGGCCGCAGACGAGAAAATGATGCGCAAACTGCCCGGCCGGATCGTAGGTGAAACCACGGACATCAACGGGACGCGCTGCTATGTGCTGACGCTGCAGGCCCGGGAACAGCATATACGCCGCGAAAAGGCCGGCTCCAACATCTGTTCCAACGAGGCGCTCTGCGCCCTGACCGCGGCGGTCTATCTGGCTGCCATGGGGCCGGAGAACATGAGGCGGGCGGCCCTGACCTGCCACGCCAACGCCGCAGCGCTGAAGGCAAAGCTGACGGAAAGCGGCCTGAAGCCGGTGCACGACTGTCCGTTCTTCCATGAGTTTGTGATGCAGGCAGCGGACGAGGCACAGGCGGAGCAGATCCTCGCAGCGCTGGACCGGGCGGATATCCTCGGCGGACTGCCGCTGGGCGAAGGGAAGATGCTCTGGTGTGCCACGGAGATGAATACTCAGGAAGAAATCGACCGGGCAGCGTCCATCGTGAAGGAGGTGCTGGAGGCATGAAGCTGATCTTTGAAAGAAGCGTGCCCGGAAGAAGCACAGCCTATCTTCCGGAAGCTCCCCGGACGGACCTGGGCTTTCCCCTGCGGGAAAAGCCGCCGCGCCTGCCGGAACTGTCCGAGAGTCAGGTGGACAGACACTATACGGAACTGGCGAAGGAAACAAGGGGCGTGAACGGCGGATTCTATCCACTTGGTTCCTGTACCATGAAGTATAACCCGGCCGTACTGGAAACGGCAGCGAACCAGCCCGGGTTCACGGACGTGCATCCGCTGCAGCCGGATGAGAGCGTACAGGGCTGCCTGGAGGTTATGCAGCTGGCGGAGCGGTATCTTTGTGAGATTACCGGTATGGACGCCATGACGCTGCAGCCGGCGGCAGGCGCCCACGGAGAGTTTACCGGGCTGCTGCTGATCAAGGCATGGCACCGTTCCCGGGGTGACCTGGCCCGAACCAAGGTGATCGTTCCGGACTCGGCTCACGGAACCAACCCTGCCAGTGCGGCGATGGCCGGTTTCGAAGTGGTGAATATCCCATCGGACAGCCACGGCTATGTGGACCTGGAAGCCCTGCGAGCGGCGGTCGGGCCGGATACCGCCGGCCTCATGCTCACCAATCCCAATACGGTGGGCCTGTTTGACCCGAATATTGCGGAGATCACGAAGATCGTGCATGAAGCCGGCGGCCTGAATTATTACGACGGCGCGAACCTGAACGCGATTATGGGGATCGTACGCCCGGGAGACATGGGCTTTGACGTGGTGCATATCAACCTGCACAAGACCTTCGCGACGCCCCACGGCGGCGGAGGACCGGGCAGCGGCCCGTCCGGCTGCAAGGATTTCCTGAAAGAATTCCTGCCCGGAATCCGGGTAAGCGAGAAAGACGGTATGCTGTGCGGAACGGCGGCGGAGAAGCGGATCGGCGACGTCCGCAGTTTCGGCGGCAATTTCCTGGTGATCGTGAAGGCACTGGCATACCTGATGTTCATCGGACGGGAAGGGGTGGCGGAGACCGCCTCCAACGCGGTGTTGAACGCGAACTATATGATGAACTGCCTGAAGGACCTGTATCCCATGGCGTATGACGCGACGTGCATGCATGAGTTCGTGATCACCCTGGAGCAGATGAAGCACGACACCGGCGTATCCGCCCTGGATATGGCCAAGGCGCTGCTGGATTACGGGATGCATCCGCCGACCATGTATTTCCCGCTGATCGTTCATGAGGCGCTGATGGTGGAGCCCACCGAGACGGAAAGCAGGGAGACGCTGGATGAGGCTGTTGAAGTTTTCCGCAGGATCATGGATGAAGCGAAGGCGGATCCGGAGCACATGCATGAGCGGCCCCGCACGACCCGGGTGCGCCGGCCGGATGAAGTGAAGGCCGCAAGGAAACCGGTGGTACGCTATGATTTCGACGCTTAAGCGGATTGAGACGGACTGTACGGATCCCTACCGGAACCTGGCGGCTGAAAAACTGCTTACCCTGGACGTCCGGGAAGGGGAATGCATTCTCTTCCTGTGGCAGAACCGGCATACGGTCGTGATCGGCCGGAACCAGAACGCCTGGGAAGAGTGCAGCGTACGGCAGCTGGAAGCAGACGGCGGGTACCTTGCCCGCCGCCTCTCCGGCGGCGGTGCCGTATATCACGACCTGGGCAACCTGAACTTCAGCTTTCTGGTCCGGAAGGCGGATTACGATCCGGAAAAACAAAGCGATGTGATCCGGCGCGCGGCAGAGAAGCTTGGAATCGCGGCCCGGAGAACAGGAAGAAACGATCTTGAGGCCGGGGGACGCAAGTTTTCCGGCAACGCCTATTATGAAACCCGGGGCCGCTGCTGTCACCACGGAACGGTCATGATCGACGTGGATACGGAGGCCCTGATCAGATACCTCACCGTATCCGGAGGCAAGCTGCAGTCAAAAGGGGTTTCTTCGGTTCGCTCCCGGGTGATCAACCTGAAAGAAATCTGTCCGGACATTACGATTAACCGGCTGAAGGACGCGATCATCGGGGCTTTCGAAGAGATCTACGGGCTGTGGGTACAGCCGCTGGAAGCGGGGCGGTTGAGTGAAACAGATATCCTGCGGGAAACCGAAGCCTTCTCCTCGGTTGACTGGCTGTTTCCGCCGCGGATCCCCTTCAACGCCGTTCTGGAGAACCGCTGCGAATGGGGCGGCATCCGGCTGGAACTGTGTGTGAGCGGAGAACGGGTCGAACGGGCGGAGTGTGTGTCCGACGCGATGGATGAAGGCCTGATCTGCCGGATCCGGGAGGCGCTGCCAGGCTGCCCATACTGCGGGAAGGAACTGGCAGCGAGGGTGACAGCCGCAGCCAGCGCGGACGAAGACGCCGTCACAGGAACAGAGATGCGGATCCGGATCGGAAGGGATATTGCGGAGCTGCTCCGTGCGCAGATCCCGTAGTTCAGCCGGTCAATGAACACGTTCAATGGCATCCTGAGCAACGCGAAGGAATTTCCCGATGAGGAAAACGACAAACCGGAGGGATATGACGATGGAGTATGATCTGATCGTGATCGGGGCAGGGCCCGGAGGATACGAAGCGGCTTTTGAGGCGGCGGACCTGGGCATGAAGACGGCACTGATTGAGAAAGAGGAGCCGGGCGGAACCTGTCTGAACCACGGGTGTATCCCGACCAAAGCCCTGCTGCACGGTGCCGGGCTGTTCCGGAAGATGAAGGACGCGGAAGCGCTGGGTATCAGCACCGGGGAGGTCCTGTACGACCTGCGGAAGATGCAGGAACGGAAACAGGATGCGGTCCTCCGGCTGCGCAAAGGAATCGAGGATTCCGCAAAAAGGAAGAAGGTCGACCTGATCCGGGGAACAGCTGCGGTCTGCGGGAAAGGCAGGGTACTGGTGCGCACCGGGGCGGAAGAGCAAACCTTTACGGCGGGCAGGATTCTGATCGCCACAGGTTCCCGGCCAGTGAAACCGCCAATCGATGGCATCGACATGCCCGGTGTGGTCACCAGCGATGAGCTGCTGGAAAACGAGGAACCGATCGGCAGCCTGGTGATCATCGGCGGCGGCGTGATCGGCATGGAATTTGCCTCCCTGTATGAAGCGCTGGGCACAAAGGTGACCGTGATCGAGGCGATGCCGCAGCTGCTGCCGAACCTGGACCGTGAGCTGGCTCAGAGCCTGAAAATGCTCATGAAAAAACGCGGGGTCACCGTATGCACCGGGGCCCGGGTGGAAGCCATCCGGCAGCGTAAAGGCGGCAGACTGCTTTGCGAGTATACTGCAGAGAAATCGGAAACGGCGGAAGCGGACGCTGTGCTGGTCTGCGTGGGTCGGCGGCCGTATACGGAAGGTCTCTTTGCCGAAGGGTTCCGGCCGGAGATGGAGCGGGGCTGCATCCGGGTGAACGAACGGTATGAGACCAGCCTGCCCGGGATCTATGCCATCGGGGATGTGACCGGCGGGGTGATGCTTGCCCATGCGGCTGCCGCGGAGGGACGGAACGCCATCCGTGAGATGAATGCCCGGCCGGACAAGGAAGACATGAGATGGATCCCATCCTGCATCTATACGGAACCGGAGATCGCCAGCGTCGGAATGACTGCGGATGAGGCGAAAGCGGCAGGGATCGAGGCCGAAAGCCGGAAGGTGCTGATGGGCGCCAATGGCAGGACGGTGATCACCGGCGGTGAGCGCGGTTTTATCCGCGTGGTGTATGAAAAGGAAACGGGGAAGCTGCTCGGAGCTCAGATGATGTGCGAACGGGCGACGGACCTGATCAGCGAATTCACACAGGCGCTTTCAGCCGGGCAGACGGTACAGGACCTGGCCCGGGTGATCCGTCCGCATCCCACGTTCAGCGAAGCGATCTCCGAGGCAGTCCGCATCGGATAAAAGACCAGGCCCTGCCGATCGGCAGGGCCTGGTTTCACGTCTGTTACAGTTTGGGATGTTCAAGCTTTCCGGTAGCGATCTGCTCATCCACCCAGAGCTGGAGATTGGATACGCTCAGGGCGATGCGGTCCAGGGTCGCCTTGATCTCGGTGAAGTCGGCGTATTCGTCAGCCTGCACTTCACCGTCCTCGACGATCTCCAGGAGACGGTCCCGGCTGCGGGAAAGCTTGTTTACCGCGTTCAGGGTTTCCACGGCGATCTGGGCCAGTTCCTTGGATTCGGTCCGCAGGGCGTGTACCTGGCCGATCGGGCACTCATTGACGCAGTAGTAGTTGCGCAGGGAAGGCGTGCGGTAATACTCAGCCAGCAGAAGGGCGTCCTCAGGCTGGATCTGGGTGCGCCCGTTTTCAATCTTCTCAATGCGCTCGGGGGAGAAACCGGGAATCAGATCGCCCGCCTTTTCCCGCGTGAGGCCCAGGTCTTCCCGGGTCTTCTGCCAAATGGATTTATTCTCCTTGATCGACCGTCTGCCCATCTGTATCAGCTCCTTCCAGTGTCAGATATTGTTTGTGGATCCAGCCGCGATGGCCTTTGCCTTCCACAAGGTAATAATCCCCGTTCTTTTCCGCGACGGCGACCGGGGTGCCGATGGTCAGCTCCGCGACCCTGGCCGAATTCTTCTTCGTGCCGGCCCGGACGGTGACCTTGGCGGTGCCGGCAGTTTTGCCGTTCATGGAGACGATCCCTTCATTGAAGGAACCTTTTTCCGCCGGCAGCAGTTCCACATTCTTCACTGCGATATAGCAGAAGGTATCCTTCCAGAAAACATAACAAAGTTCATCGTCTGTGCCCAGGACTGTCAGAACGGAGCCGGGGCTTATTTTCTTGGAGTAACGCTCGAGGGTTTTGCCGTCCCCGTCGAGCAGATTGGCGCCTTTTTTGTTGGAGACGACCGCGACCTGCGGGCTGTCCGCCCCGACGGTGGTCCACCTGAGATCCTTCGTGGGAACGCGGACTGCTTCCTCGCCGCGGATCACCTTCGTGATCATTGCGCCGGAATAATCGAGTCCGACGGATTCCGCTCCGCTGTCCGTTTCCAGCTGCAGCCAGTCCTTGCGGACGAGCCGCATACCCTGGTGCGCGCAGTAATGCAGGTCCATCCAGTAGGCCATGCCGCCGTAGTCCTCGGTTTCGAAAAACCAGCGGATGCCGGGCAGCTGATCAGCGGAGGTCACTTCCGTGAAGGATCCATCTTCTTCCTGTACAAAGATGTGGCCCTTGGTCTTCCAGCGGTCCTTCCGCTCGAAGGTGGCGCCGGTGGCACTGTCAACGATATGGACATACTGTCCGTCGTCACTGATCCCGTCTGCCATGGCGATATGACCGGTGACAATCATGAAGGTCAGCAGGTCGCCGCGCTTCAGGCAGTCTGCGACGCCTTTCTCGGTTTCGATCAGGTCTTCCTGGGTGGTGAAGGAGTAATCCTTTGAAGCCTGGGTAATCAACCCGGGATTGTCGGTGCCGCGGCCCGGGATATAAAAACGGGAATTCTTGACGCACAGCGTTTCCGGCAGCGTATCCTCGCCGGAGAAACCCAGACGCTGCAGGATATGGCTGAGGCTGAAGATGGCGCAACCGCCTTTTTCCAGCGTCTCAACGGGTTTCTTGGGCCGGTAGATCACGCTGTGCCACCAGCCGTCCTTCTGGCTGTAGACCACGTCCGCACCTTCCTGAGTCGGCGCGGTTCCCGAAACAGGGATCGTGACGCTGGCGGACTCTTCATCCTTTTTCCCGTAGACGACGGTCGCGGTCAGGGTGTACTCCGCTTCAGAACGCGGACGGAAAGAGGCGGTATAATGCTCCGATGTATTCTTTTTGGCAGAGACGGTCTCCCCGCCGGCAGTGAGGGTATAGCGGACTCCCAGCGCGCCTTCCCGGCCGGGCGTAACGGTCACGTCCACATAATCCCCGACGCGGGGAGCCTCCGGGGAAAAGGTGATCTCCACTTCCGCAGAGGCGGAAGCGGACAGGAACACCAGCAGGAGCAGGGCGAAAAGGATACCGACAGTCTTTCTCATCATGGACCTCCGGACAAAAGTCTACTTATTATAACAAAGAGGGACGATGAAGACAAGAATTGTATTGACAACCTGCTCGCGAGCCCGCTATCCTGTGGACAGGGAGGCGAGATCAGGATGAACGGGAAGAGATATGTGCGGGGAGCAAACCCTTATATGCCGCTGTGGGAGCATGTACCGGACGGAGAACCGAGGGTCTTTACCTATAAGGGAGAGACGCGGGTCTATGTCTATGGGTCGCACGATACCCGAAGAACCGAATACTGCGGGGACGACTATGTGGTCTGGTCAGCACCTGTAACGGACCTGACGGACTGGAAATGCCACGGAGTCTGCTACCGGGCAGAGGACCGGAGCATTCTGTACGCACCGGACGTGGTGCAGAAGGGCGATCTGTTTTACATGTATGCCGCGGAACAGAAGGGATCCCTGATCATGGTGGCCCGGTCCCGAACGCCCTGGGGGCCTTTCACAGATCCGGTGAAGACGGAACTGGGGTTCGATCCCGGCATCCTGGTGGACGACGACGGGAGAGTCTATGCCTACTGGGGATTCTGCGCCAGCTATTGCGCGGAGCTGAACGAGGATATGGCAACGATCCGCCCCGGGACCCTGCATGAGCATCCGATCGGACATTGCATCGCTCCATGGGCGAAGGACGACGGGCATACGGATACGAAGGAAGCGTTCTTTGAAGCGTCCAGTCCGCGAAAAATATTCGGTAAATATATCTATATCTATTCAAAGCGTGTGTCGGATCCGGTGCCGGAACTGGGGATCCATGAGCACTGCAACGGGTTCCTGAGTTACCGCTGGAGCGACAGGCCGCTGGAAGGTTTCCGCGACGGGGGCGATATCAGCTTCAACGGAGGGGAGATCCTGAAAGATGCGGACGGGAACGGCATCATGACCTACCGCTGGGGGAACAACCACGGCTCTGTAATGGAAGTCAACGGGCAGTGGTATGTCTTTTATCATCGCCAGACGGGGACGGATGAGTATTCCCGCCAGGCGATGCTCGAACCGATCGATGCCGTGCAGGGAAAGGACGGGAAGGTCTTCCTCGGGAAGATCGAGTACCGGGACGGGGAGCCGGTTTCCAGCGGACCGGTGGAGATGACTTCCCAGGGGCCGCAGGTGAACGGGCTGGATGCCCGGGAATGGATCTCTGCCGGCTATGCCTGCCATCTGCACGGCGGGCGGGAACAGGCCTATATTGCGCCGGTATACGAGCAGCGGGATGATGTATCCGCTCCGGTGACGAACATCACAGACGGGACCGTTGCCGGTTTCCGGTATCTTCAGTTCGGCAAAAACCCGCCGAAGACGGTGACTGCGGTCGCGAAGGCAGAGACAGGGATCACCGTCAGCGTACGGCTGGACAAGGCGGACGGCAGGGAAATCGCCTGCCTGCGCCTCGATCAAGGACAGACGGAAAACACAGCCCCCCTGAAGGACGATGTGACAGGAAAACATGCGGTCTATTTTGTGTTCCGGACCGGAAACGCGAAAGCGGAGTTCAATCGTTTTACCTTCGACGGTTAACTTGTCAAACAGCGGGCAGTATGATATAATTCGCCCGTTGCCGTGGAGCGGTATCGAAGTGGTCATAACGGCCCTGACTCGAAATCAGGTGACGGGCAACCGTCCGTGGGTTCGAATCCCACCCGCTCCGCACGATGGAACCCTTGATTTTCCTACGTTCTTGGGTTCCGTTTTTCATATTTTACCCTTATTTACCCTTATTTTTACCCTTATTGGCACGGAAAAATGTAGTTAAAACGGGACGATACTTATACCAAATTATACATGCACCATCCCTTAGTTGTTTCAAATGTGTTACGTTATTATCTTTCTGCAAGTAGTATGAACAGGATGCTTTATACCTGTCTAACGATCTTGTTCACGCTCATACTCTTCGCAGTATTCTCCCCAATAATTGTTGTCTCCTGCGCCGATTTCAAACAGCCAGCTATACATCATGACAGCTTCCAGCTTCTTTTTTTTGCCTTTTAGGAACGGCTTCCTGGGAAGCCGACGATACAGCTCATTGATGTTAAACCGGTTATCAGCATATCGGCAATCATAATGCCAGTACATGAAATCCTTTGGTGTATAAATGGTGCGCCTTTGGTCTTTGCTTTTTCGATTCTTTGGCCAAACTTCCGGACTCTGCCAGAACCAATTCATATACTCGTAACAAAATGCAAACAGATTCACACCATGTTTGTAGTATGTCTTGTTGACCCATTCATTCACATCACCTGGGAGGATCCTTTCCTCATGGAAAGGAGTCATGATGCTGTCATCCGTGTGGATATCCTTCAGAAGATTAAACAGGTTTTCGGATTGTCCTGAAAGAAAGGGGAGCTTTTTTATGGCTTTCGCGTAGATCCCGTAGGAAAGGGCTCTGTATTCTGCGTCTGAATCATACAGAAGGAAGAGATCATCTTCTATCATATTGCGAATAGTGACGTTCACATATTTGCCATATTCGGAATACAGATCAATCAGCCATTCTTTGATTTCGGGAGAATAGTTTGAAAGACGGTCCCGGTACTTTTCAATCTTTTGTATATGCTGTACCATTTTCGGATCTTCTGGCATAGAATCCATATACTGATTGAAATACTCAAATAGGTAGTTCATGCATAACTGCATATTATCCATGCGTTTGTCTTTGTCTTTTTCGTTGACCCCGTCTTCAGTTTTCCGCTTATGGATGTATTCCTCTACTGACAACATATTCATCGACCTCCTGGATGGTATGAAGTTGTATTCCGGTTGTTCTTCGGATATAATAATATCAAAGGGCGGCTTGTCCCGTCAAAGAAAAAGGAGAGGGAAGCATTGAGCCCCCTCTCTGGTATAGTGTTGATTCAGCAGCAGGAATCAATCAGGCGCTGCATTCGTTCAGCTGAATCCTGCTTCATGGCGGGTGTTACATGGCCATATACGTCCAGGGTAAAAGCTACTGTCGCATGGCCCAGGTTCTCTGAAACAGTTTTGATCGGATCGCCGATCCGGATGGCGTTTGTGGCGTAGGTATGGCGGAGATCATGGAAGCGGGTTTCCGGTATGCCAATCTTCGTGACAATCTTCTTCAAGTGCTTTAGAACCGTATTGTCGATCAGATGGCCGCCTTTCGCGTTTACGAAGACGAGGTTGTGCTCATTTTTCCATGTATCCCCGGATGCAAGCTTATACTCAGCTTGCTGAGACTTGATCTTCTGCAGGACTTTCATCACGGTAGGAGCAGGCTGTATGACGCGCGTCTTGCCGTTCTTCGGTGAAGTGTACTCATAGGTGCTGGCTTCGCCTCTTTTCCGGATCTGCTGCAACTGGCGTTTGATTGTGATTGTTCCGGCGATGAAGTCCACACAGTCCCACTGGAGGCCAAGGATCTCGCCCTGACGCATGCCGGTGAATACATCCACAAAGAACAGATCACCGAATTCATCGTTCTTGATCTCGGCCAGGAAGGCTCCGAAGTATTCACCGGAGATAGGATGCATCTCTTTCTTTTCCACCCGGGGGAGCTCACAGGCGTCGCAGGGATTGGCATGGATATAATGCAGCAGGACCGCTTTGGCAAACATCCTGTGACAGACCCCGTGCAGGTTCTTCACGGATTTTGCGCTGATGCCGGGCACTTCCTTTTTTTCTGTCTTTCCGCCGCTGACCTTGCGCATGGCCTTATGTGGTTTCATAACGTCGTTGTACATTTTCTGGATCATAGGGGCGGTCACAGCGGTCAGCTTGACTGCGCCGATAGACGGCTTGATATGTTCTTCAATCTGATAAAGATACTGCTCCTTTGTGGTTTCCTTGACAGCACCGATGTACTCCTTCAGCCATATATCCGCCCACTGCCGGACTGTCAGTTTGACGGGATCGATATATATCCCAGTGTCAATCTGGCTGCTGACCTCGATCAGTTTCTTCCGGATATCGTCATGGGATTTGCTGTACAGGGACCGCTGGATCTGTTTACCGGATCCGGTATCTATCCTGGCGGTATATCTCGCTTCCCAGGTGCCGTCTTTCCGCTTCCGGATGGTACCGCTTCCGTTGGCGCGCTTGGTGTTACTTTTTCTTGGCATTCTTTTTCGCTCCTTTGAATTCGGGAGGCTCTGCAAGTCTTAATTCTTCATCTCCAACGGATGTGACGTAATCCTTTAACGAGGCGTAATACCAGGACGGCCGCTTGCCTTCCTTTGCCAGTCTGAGTACGCGCAGCAGATTTTGTTCCAGAAGTCCTTCGTACATTTCCGGACTCATGACGCAGGTCATCATGGTTTGCGCTTTATCTGACTTGTTCTCCAGGAAATATCCCTTTCTCTTTGGCTCAAACAGCATCAGGTTTGCCAATGCATCAAGCACTTCTATATAGGAAAGAGCTTTATTGACACCGGGCATCTTGTCATCCCAGAGCATTTTGAAGGTTTCCAGTTCTGAGACCGCGTTATCATCCAGTCCTGTCTTCTCATGAATGCTCACGTTTTCGGTGGAAATGCCGTTGACGAGGTAATCTATTGTTACATTGAAAAGTGTGCTCAGTTTGCAGGCTTCATCAAGGGAGAAGGGCCGCAGTCCCAGTTCCTTGTTTTTAAGAGCTTCTCTTCTTACGAAAATCTTATCCGCCAGTTCTTCCTGCGTCCAGCCTCTTTCCATCCGCAGCCTTTCAACCCTTGCGCCGATCCCTTCTTTTTCCTTAGCCGCTTTCCGTGCCATTACGCTCTTCCTCCTTGCTATAGGTTCAAATGATCGAAACACCCGTTTTTTGCGTGCCTAAGAATTGACTTAGGAACGGAACTTATGATATCATACAATTGTTCCTAACGCAAGCGTTTGGCACAAAAAAGTACTTAGCCGGGAAAACCGGCGGAAAGAAGGTCTTACAATGACTGAGAAACTGACCCTCTCCGTTGAGGAAGCCGGAAAGGTGTTGGGCGTCTCCCGGCAGATTGCGTACAAGCTGAGCCGCCAGGCGGACTTCCCGACGCTGCACATCGGCAGACGTGTGCTGATACCCAGGAAGCAGCTTGAAGCGTGGATGGACCAGCACGTGACCGGCACGGAGGTCGATCTCGACCAGGCCGGCTGACAGCGTTCCGGCGCCCGCTGATGCCGGCAGAACCGTGTAAAAGGCGCCGGGTTTTTCCATTTAATTATGAAGCAGGAACCACATTCACAGGAGGAAGACCATGCAGGAACTCAAGAATATGAAGATCTGGCTGTGCTGGAATCTGAAAAAGACCCGGGATGGGAAATGGACTAAGGTACCGATAGCCGCTTCCGGAGAAGCAACTGGCACTGATGAAGCCCATCGTGACACCTGGGTGATGTATGAGGAAGCCGTTCGCGCCGCAAAACAGAGAAATTACAGCGGGGTTGGGTTTGTGATTCCTGCAGGTTATTTTATGCTGGATATTGATCATAAGGAACTGAATGATCCGCTTGTTCAGAAATACCTGAATCGCTTCAGCAATACGTATGCAGAGAAATCCGTGAGCGGGCATGGCGCTCATGTTCTCGGGAAAACTGGCCTGGATCAGATTCCGACGTATGTTGATAAAGAAGGGAAACGCAGGCTGAACCGGGATTATTACCAGAAAAACAGCAAAGCCGGAATAGAGCTGTATATCGGCGGGATTACCAACCGCTTCTGCACTTATTCTGGAAATGCAATCAATAGCGTCCCGTTGGCTGACTGTACGGAAACTGTTCTCACGACACTGAAGCAGGATATGAGAAGAGAGAAGAAGAGCGAGACAAAGACAAGACAAAAGGCTGAAAAGCCTCATCGTGAACCTGCTGCTGTGCGAGAAGACCCTGGCGTTCAGGAAGAACTGAAGGCAGAAGCTTTTGAAATCGTTGCTTCCCTGCGCAAGCAGAAGAACGGAGCGAAATTTATCAAGCTCTATGATAAGGGCGATTATTCTGACTATGGTTCCCAGTCCGAAGCAGATATTGCGCTTTGCAATCTCATTGCGTTCCGGGCTGGGAATAACCCTGAGCTGATCGATTACATTTTTCGTGGTTCCAAATTGTACCGGGATAAATGGGAAAGGGAGGATTACCGGGAGATGACGATCCGGAAGGCGATTGACAACTGTGAGGCATCAGAGTCGGAAAAACCGGATTTTATTATCTTCAATAAGCAGAGTGCTCCCGTTCTGGAACCGTCTCTGCTTGCCGATTATATTCGAAGGAACGTCATCTATAAAATCGTTCAGGACAGCAGCACGGGTGGAAGAATGCCATATGTCTATGATCAAGGGGTTTACAGGCGCTGTGACAAAGAGTCGTTCCTGTCGGTCATCAAAAAGCCGGTTATGGACTATAATCCATGCTGCGTGAAGATGCCCAGGATCAATGAGGCATACAATCAGCTGATGACGGATCCTGTCTCTGTGTATCAGGAGGATCTGAATGCGGATGAAAGCATCATTAATTTCAGGAACGGGCTGCTGTATGTGTCTCCGACGGAACTGACCTTGCGTCCGCATACACCGGAGGTGCTTTCCACAGTGCAACTTCCCTGTAACTGGCCGGAGGAGCCGGCCCCGACGCCTGTGTTCGATCAGTACATGAAGACGCTCACCTGTGATAATAAGAAGGTCGAACAGCTCTTGCTGGAAGTTGGCGGTGTTGTGATCTCGAATGTCAAAGGCTGGCGTATGAAGAAAGCCCTCTTTCTTTTCGGACCCGGTGATACCGGGAAATCAGTCTTTCGGACTGTCCTGGAAAGTATCCTCGGAAAAGAAAACCATGCCACAGTTGACCTGAAGGATTTTGAAGCCCGGTTTGCCACCGGCAGGATGTATGGGAAGAGGCTGATCGGCTGCTCGGATATCAGTTTTGCCCGGGTAACGGAGATGAAGATATTCAAAACGGTTACCGGCGGTGACAGTATCTTTGGTGAATTCAAGGGTGAACAGGGATTCACATTCATCTTCAATGGGTTTGTGATCTTCGGTATGAACCGGCTGCCCATGTTCGGCGGTGATGATGGGAATCATGTTTATGAACGGATCATTCCCGTTCGTTGCAAAAACGTGATTCCCAAAGAAAATCAGGATAAAATGCTGATCAGCAAACTGCTATCGGAGACGGAAGGAATCTGCTGTAAGTTCGTCAAGGCGCTCCAGACTGTTCTGGCAAACGGCCTGATATTCACTGAGCCTGAATGCGTTATCGCTGAAAGAGAGGCGTATGTGAAGGAGAATAACTCTGTTATCGCATTCTTCACTGAATGCATGGTCCATAAAGCTGACATCAACCTGGCAAGCAGACGAATTATCACTGTCATATATGGTGTGTACAGGGAGTATTGCCGTTTGAATGGTATTGAACATATCAAGACAATGAATGATTTCAAAAAACGGATTGCGGAATATATAGGGATCACAGTGAGTGAAATGATGGGCCGCAATGAGGACGGATCATGCTTCAACCACTATGACCTGAATGATCAAGCTGTTCGTGAACTTGATCTCTTCTTAAGATCGGCTTAACCTACAGAACTGTCAGAAATCTGTCAGCGCCTGAATCCTTTAAACACAGGGGGTTACGGGTATAGCTGACAGTTATGGCAGTTTTTTTGACTTTGGTGAGAATTAAAAAGAAATACGGACAGGAATATAAATGACGGCATAATCATAACCCCTGTGTATAAGAACTCGGAAAAACTGCCATAATTGTCAGCCTTTTTTCAGGGTTATTCATAGAAAAACCAAGAGAACGTCTGCTAACAGACAAAAAACAGATGGTTTTTCAGGTCGCCTTTCAGAAAATGTTGATATATAAGGGATCAGCGACTTATGCTTCCGGCCGGTAACAGATGAAAACAGATGAAGGAATAGATAAAACGGCAATTTGACAAAAGTAATACTTTTCGTTATACTTGCTATGTGAAGAAGATCATTGCCGAAACGCTGGTTGAGTGGGATGAAGTAAAAAACCAGCGGAACATTGAGAAACACGGTATCAGTTTTGAGACTGCTGCCCTGGTATTCGCCGATGAGGAGCGGATCGAATACTATGATAAACTGCACAGTCAGGATGAAGACCGGTACGTGGTTCTCGGCTGCGTTCAGGGAATACTCTATGTCGTTTATACCATGCGTAATGAATATGCCAGGCTGATCTCCGCCAGAATGGCAACCAAGCTGGAAAGGAGAATATACTATGGAGAAGAGTAAGATGGTTCGTACAGTCATTCATGCCGGACAGGAACCGACACCGGAACAGATCCGGGAGATCGAAGCGGCAGCTGTCCGCCCCGTTGTTCCGGATGAAGATGCTCCTGAACTTACCCTTGAGCAGTATGCTGAAATGGCTCAGATTGCCCGTAGTCGTCGCAGTCAGAAGGTGAAGCCGGTCGTAGCGCTCCGTGTGTCCCCGGAAACGCTGGAAAAGGCCAAGGCGACAGGGAAGGGCTATACCGGCTTCCTGAGCCGTCTGCTGGATAATGCAATTAACGATCCGCAGATTGTGGCAAAGAGCATGTGAGCCTGGTAGCAGGCGAAAGCAGGTACTATATTATATAGGAAAAGCCTCTGCCCGTTGAGCCATAAAGGCTTGACGGGTTTTTCTGTTCCATTGAAGCAGGTGAAAAGCAGGTGGTTTGCAGGCTATCAGCGGGCCTAAATATTGGGATTGCACGTGATAACAGGCGAAAAACAGGAAAAATTTGATGGTTCAATCTGCTCTATCCATTGATATATAAGACTTACGGGGTTTAAGATACTGAAAAATATCAGGAAAATATCAGGACCGTATCAGGCAATTATCACGTGATTATCAGGTGCATTCTTCACCATTATCAGGCGATATCACGCGGATGTTTTCCCGGACAGAGCCGGGAAAACTTCAGAACTGATAGGCTGCGGGCTGTTCCTCCACTCGGCGAGCCCCAAAGCCGGAGTCTGCGCGGCTCTTGGCCTCCTTCGTCTGCCAAAGAGCCGCTTGCTCCGTCTTGGGGCTCGCCGGCGGAGATCATAGCCCTTGCCGTGGAAGCGCCCCGGCAGAGCCGGGCCGCCTTTATTACAGAATCGGAAGCTTTCCGGACGGAGCCGGAAAGCAATGATTTATAGTCCTCGGCCTGACGGCGGGCCAGCCGCTCAAGCGTCCCCGTCGATGCCCCCGCACTCGCCGTCTATTTGCTGTCCCGGAGACAGGAACGCAAGCGCCCCTGTCCCCGGGACAGCGGGCCGTCGGGCGGTGACATCGCCGGAGACGCAGCGGCGGCCGCCGACAGGCCTGCGGGGCTACGCCTCGCTCCGGCTCATCCGGTCGGCTTCGGGACGCTTCGAGTCTCCGGGTCAGACGGATCGCCTGCTGATTCTGAACTGGGGCAAGCTGAAATCAGCGCGATCCGCTGACCCTGCGACCCTTCGCGACCCTGCCGCCGACCGTCTGAGCCTACGCTCGGGGACGACGGGTCGGCAGACTCGGCATCCAGGGAGAGCCTTTCGCTGCGCTAGCGCTCCGCATGCGGCTCTCCCTGGCGATTCCTCCGAGACGCTTTTGCGTCCCGTCGGAATCGACGGCCTACGTCTGCCAGGATCACATTCCTCCGTTCCGCCAGAACCGCTCTGACTTGCAGCGATGCCATCGCACTCGTCGCCCTTTTGCTGTCCGGAGACAGGATCCTGTGGCTCCTGTCCCCGGACAGCGAGGCGGCGGGCTCGGACATCGCTGCGAGTCTCCGCTCTATCTGGCTCCACTCCGGGGAACGGCGGCAGCGATGCTTGGTGTTTCTATTGCCGCAGTTACAGTGTGCAGCTTTTCGCCCGCCCCTCCCCCCGGCTGTGGTCGCATAGGCTGGCCCAAACACGACAACTGCGGCGCTCTTGGCATTCTACCAAAGACCGGCCTTGCGTCGTGTTGGGCTTGCGCCTGTGCGCCTATAGCCGCCAGGAAACCAGCTAATACAAGAATCAACCCTGGCTTATCCGCAAGCCAGGGTTGATTGAATAAAGCATTCTGTATCTCAATGATCACATTAAAGATCAATGATTCTTTTTCTCAATCTCCCTGCTCAGTGACGCTTTCCAACAATATCCGTTTTTCAAACCCGCCGCGTTTTTCTTTTTTACCGACCCGTATTTTTTCTACTTCTTTCATAGAACTGCCCCGGGCCACGGCAACGGCAGACATTACTTCCAGCAGGTCAGCCAGTTCTTCCATGGATTTGCTTTCCTGGTATTCAGCAAGCTCTTCATTCAGTTTCTGATCTAGCAGTGTGATATAGTCCTGTTGTGAAAGAACTGAGCATACGCAGGTTTTTCCATCTTTTTCGATGATTTCTGGAATCCGGTCCCGGACCAATTTGTGATACTCGATCTTTTTCATGTGGTTATCCTCCAGTGATAAAAGTCGGATTCCATTCAGTGAACCCCTGGTTCTTTGCAGCCTGATAGGTTGGCCTGAGCAGATTATCCAGGTGAATCCTGTAATCTGCTTCCGGTATATTCCGTTGATACAGACCCATCATGGCTTCGTTGCTGTTTACATGTTCCTTGCTACAGGTTTCAAACAATCTGTGGATATGCTCATTCTGCCAGATCACCTGATATGCGTTGTATTCCACCTGGCACAACCGGGGAAAGAAGAGATCCCAGTTAGGAAGATCATTACTCTTGCTGCTGTTGATCGCTTTGGTGGTCGGAACAAGATTCCATAGTTCATCATGGGCAACGAAGCTCCAGGGGACAAAGTGATCCAGGGACAGATCTTCCGTGGTCATCAATCCTTCTGTATAGATATTCCGGATTGGTGTGATTTCTACAACAGCTTTCCAGAAGGAGATGGCTTTCCGCAGTTTTCTGACTTCTGGTGCACGGATCTTATCTGCCAGTCCAGGCACGTTGGGATTCCGGCGCTGAAGGTACTGGATCATTTTCAGTTCCACCCAGCCGGAGATAATCGCATAATTCGTATATAGATAATCCATCCATTCCGGGCTGATCTCAAGCGTTCCGGACAGGCCTCTTTCCTTGCTGAGGATATAGATCAGGTTGTCATGACTGTTAATCCGCTCGTTCAGCAGAGCCGTCTCTTTCCATGTGGCAGCGTTGAAATCTCTCATGAACGGAGCCTGGAGCCGGTAAGGAACATTTTCTGTCAGCCGGCTTTTCATCCGCTTGATTTCCCGGTTGTTGTTCTCTTCCAGTGCCAGTAAAATATCGCGCGGTTTTGCGTTGGAAGGAAGCCCTGTATCCTGCTGCAGCATATGAATCAGTTTTTCCAGTGCATCAGAAGGGCCGAGGTTTAGATGATACTCTGTGACCATGTACCACGCGTCCACAACCATATGGTTGATAATTTGCTCAAATGTCTGAACGTTATTCCCTTTGTTGACCCCATCCAGGATTCCGTTGAACCAGAAGATTTTATAGGACTCGCTCATATCCGCGAACAATCCGGAAAAAGTATCAATCGCAAGGTTATCGCTTTGTGGCAGATACATGGTCTCACCTCCTTCCGCCCGTCCAATCCTCTCGTTCTTATCCCATAACCTGCTGTACTTTCCGCAGGTACTTAGCCGGGATCGGTTTTTCCAGATCCCAGACGATGTTCATCGGCTTGCTTCCGCTGTGACAGACATATTCAGCCTGTCCCAGGTAAGTATACGGTGCTGCTGTCTGGTTCTCCCGCTTGAATTCACGGACAAACAGGATGATCCTGTTTCCGGTCTCCCGATGATGGATGTACCGCTGGCCAGTCGGGGAATCAGCGCTGGTTGTGGACTGGCTCTGCCAGTGAAAGCGGGATCGGCTGATTGCATAATCCTCATACAGGGTAGTCGGGGAATAATCCTTTTCACTCTTGACGAGGGTGATCAGGAACAGGTCGATCTTTTTCTCTGGGATATACAGAACACCCTGGCGCATGGCACTGAAATTCCTGTAATCCAACGCTGTCAACAGCTGCCTCTGGGAATAGGTACAATGTACATCCAACGGGCAGTCAAAGCCCAGGTCAGTAGAGGAGTCGATAAAGTCAATATGATCAAACTGGTATTTTAGGAGTGTGATCAATTCATGGAGCATGACCGGACTATCAGCAAGGCTGAGGAGGTTTTCCATGACTGTATCATTGTCCCAGTCATCTGCATACTGATCCCAAATGGTCATATACGTCATCCGCAGCATCCGCTGTTGTAGATCGGACAGACCTTGTATATCTGTCTCTGTGATCCTGGGCAGGTAATCCAGCATGAACTCAATCCACCGGCGGGAATCAATAGCAGCGAAACGATACAGGACTTTGCTGATTTGCTCTTCTGCTGGTTCCCTGAAATCTTCTTTGATTCCAGCCATTACACACAGGCGGGCAAAAGACAGGTCCTTCCTGTAAATATCTTCCGGAGCATAATGATACCGCTCCAGGAATCGCTCAAAGGTGATATCATCGCCGGTATCCTCTTTGAAACACTTAATCCGGTTGACCAGTTCTGTGTAGCCTCTGAAGCTCTGGCTGATATTCTCCAACACTCTCTGGGCGGCTTTTTTCTCCAGTTGGATATAGCAGCCTTTCGGAACGCCGGTGAAGCCTCTGTCAATCTCTTCCTTTACGCTGTGATGCTGATCGTCCAGCATTGCCAGGAACTTCTCTTCAAAGTTATACCGCCGGTTTGCAGCGCCGATGAAGTCGAGCACGGTCAGGCAATCTTTGCTTTCGCTCAGGCGCAGGCCACGACCCAACTGCTGAAGGAAGATCGTCAGGGATTCAGTTGGTCGAAGGAACAGCACTGTGTTGACTTCCGGGATGTCAACGCCTTCATTGTACAGATCCACAACAAAGATGACGCGAACCTCACCGGCAACCAATTTCTTCTGGGCTTCGTTCCGGAGATCGTCGTTGGTATGACTGTCTAACGCCATGGACGGGACACCATGCTCATTGAACCAATCTGCCATGAAATGCGCATGATCCACGGACACACAGAAACCAAGCGCTTTCACTTCATCCATATCCGCTGCATACCTGCTGAGGCTCCGCAGCACATGATCCGCCCGCTGCTGTGCGACCTTTCCGGATAGGGTATAGATATTGTTCAGTTCAGTTTTGTCATAACCACCCCGCGTCCAACGCAAGTCATCCAGATCCACTGTGTCTGACACCCCGAAATACTGGAAGGGGCAAAGCAGTTTTCTGTTAATGGCTTCCGGCAGACGGATTTCCGCCGCGATCCGGTAATCAAAGAAGCGGAGAATACTTTTTCCGTCCATGCGTTCCGGAGTGGCGGTTAATCCCAGCAGCACCTTTGGCTTAAATGTTTCAATTGCTTCCGCATAGGAATCTGCTGCAGCATGGTGTGTTTCATCGATTATGATGTAATCATAATAGTCTGCCGGCAGCCTCTTCCACAGTTCCTGGGAATTCATCGTCTGCACTGAAATGAACAGATGATCCAGGTTATCTGCTTTGTATTGGCCCACCCAGAGCTCTCCGAAATTCGGATCCTTCAGCACACCTCTGAATGTTGCGATGCTTTGCTTCAGGATCTCTTCCCGGTGGGCGATAAACAGCAGTCGATTATGATCCTGGGGATGTGCTTTCTGCCAGCCGCGATAATCCAACGCGGCGATGACAGTTTTTCCTGTGCCGGTGGCAGCGACAAGCAGATTCCGGTAATATCCCCGAACCTCCCGCTCAGCCCTCAACTGGTCCAGGATCATCTGCTGATAGGGATAGGGACGGATGTCAAAGAAGAACGCTGGATCAGAGGCGTGATACCTTTCTCCCTTCAGAGCTGTTACCAGCCGCTGATGCGCGTCTGTGGAATAGAATTCAAATTCGTCGGAATTCCAGTAGCTGTCAAATGTAACGTTGATCTTCCGCAGTGTATCCGGCTGATCCTTTGCTGTTAGCTTCAGGTTCCATTCCAGACCGTTTGACATGGCAGCGTTGGACAGGTTGGAGGAACCGACATAGGCTGTTGTAAAGCTGGTGTCGCGATAAAAGACATATGTTTTTGCGTGAAGTCTTGTGCGGGTTGTGTCATAGCTGACTTTGATCTCTGTATTGGGCAGTGTGGCCAGTTCATCCACCGCTTTAACTTCTGTGGCACCCATATAGGAAGTCGTGATCACCCGAAGTTTGCCGCCGCGCTGGGTAAACGCTTTCAACTGATCGATGATCAGGCGCAATCCGCTCCATTTGATGAAGGATACCAGCATATCGATGCGGTCTGCAGTGGCAATTTCTTTTTGTAGTTCCATGAACATCGGCGGTTCATGAGCTGATCCAGTAAAAAGGCTGCTGGTGGCCATTGGGGTTTCCGGCCTCGGCATCTTTGCAGCTGTCATGCCGGTGATCATGTCAGGATCATCCGGCTTCAGGACCTGAAGAAGTCTCCGGGCAGGACTCTCAACAGAGCGCTGCTCCAATTCTTCTTTCTGCCTGGACAGAACGCGGATCACTTCATTTACCAGTTCGACCCTTGCTTCGGAATTCTCTTCCGGCATAGCTTCCAATGCGGAACGGGTTGCTTCTGCCACATAACCGGCCAGCGCCTGAGGAGCCTCAGCATTGTCAAGCTGTTCAATGGCTTTTAAGGGCTCGGCAACAGAAGCCAATTCCTCGGAGAGGGATTGGCTGACAATTTGCTCATACAGCCCTGGCTTCATCATGTAGACTCCTCTGTGTCAATCTTCTTCTGATTCCCGGTATTCGATCAGATCCGAAATAGAGCATTTCAGAATAAAGCACAATTCATTCAATGTAGTTGTTGTGACTGCTTTTCCATTTTTGATCCGGTGGATTGTATTGGCGGACAACCCATATTTATAAATCAAATCATATGTGGATATGTCCTTGTCATTGAGCGTTTTCCACATCGGATCATATATGATCATAACAGACTATCCTCTTTGCCAGAAATTCTGTATAAATCCTACCATGCTCAAACTGTTGACTATGCTCAATATATTGAGTATAATTTTAAATACATTGATCTGAGTGCTAAACAATCAGCTGACATGCTGCTCTCTGCAATGAATCATACAACAGATGGGTATCCGAAAAGGTGACAGAGGTCTCCCTTCTGGAGACTTAATCCCGCTATACTCATGTCTGTGCATTGAGAGGCGGTGCATTATGGTTTCAAATTTGTTTATTTCTGCTCGGCTGAAGGAAAAGCGAGAGGAACTGCATCTGAAGCAGGACCAGGTCGCACAACTTGTGGGTGTCAATCGAAATGCTATTTCAACTTATGAGAATGGCACACGGGAGCCATCCCTCGGAATGATGGTTCGTTTGGCAAGACTTTACCGGGTCAGTACGGATTATTTGTTGGGAATCACAGACAACCGGTCTGTTGATATTTCCGGCCTTACTGATCATGAAGCAATGCTGATCTGTGAATTGGTGGAAGAAATGACAAAAAAGAATGAGAACCTTTTTTCGAACTGAGGGGAATCTGAATGCAGGACGGTAATAACAGGGAAGAGCTCCGACAAATCTATCAGCGGGAGGATGGAGGGGAGAAAACCTTCATTCCGGCCAGACCGAAGATTAACCCTAACGAGAAGGATAAATTCTTTCGAGTCTGTGCTTACTGCCGTGTATCCACGGATAACGACGAGCAGCTTCCTTCCTTTGAACTCCAACAAGCGCATTACAGACAGCTTGTGAATGATCATCCGAATTGGGAACTACGGCATATATACGCTGATGAGGGAATCTCTGGTACGTCACTGAAGAACAGGGATTCCTTCAATGAGATGATAGAGGCTTGCAAGCGAGGGGAATATGATCTGGTAGTTACAAAAAGCGTATCGCGGTTCGCCAGGAATCTGGTGGACTGTATTTCCCTGATCCGTGAACTGAAAAGACTGACGCCTCCAGTTGGCGTCTATTTTGAGACAGACAACCTCTACACATTGGCGGAGAACAGTGAACTGATGCTTTCTTTCCTTGCAACATTCGCCCAGGAGGAATCCGTCAAAAAAAGCGAGGCCATGAACTGGTCTCTCAGCCAGCGGTTTAAGGACGGAAAACTGCTCACGCCGGCGCCGCTCGGTTATGACCGCCAGCGAGATGCTGTTGGCCGCTATATCAAATATGCACCGCTAGTGATCAATGAGGCGGAAGCTTGTATCGTTCGATTCATCTACGATGCTTATCTGTCTGGCAGATCGCAGGAAGAGATTGCCTGCGTTCTGACAGACATCGGTTGTCAGACCAAGACCGGCAGCGCTGAATGGACATCAGGGGTTATCGGGTACATTCTGACTAATGAGCGGTACTGCGGCAGTGTGCTGACATGGAAGACCTTTACATCGGATTTGTATGAACACAAGCACAAACGGAACCGGCAGGATAGGGACCAGTATCTGTATCGGGACCGGCATCCGGCGATTATCTCCATAGAGAAGTTTGAAGCGGTACAGGTGCTGATCGAGAACCGGAAGCATCATGTTCAGGGCGGCCTGCCTGCCCTGCATGTGATCGATGAAGGTTTTTTTCGGGGATATATACCGATCAATCATCATTGGATCAACGACGATCCGAATGTGTATTACGATATTTCCAATACCGTCACCAAGGTGCTAAAGCCAAGGCAGATTGAAAAGAAAATGCTCAGCGCTTTCGACCTGGACGGTTATCAGGTGGTACGGAATCAGTTTACACAGGTCCGGTATGAAGGGCCAGCCATTACCATTTCCGGTAACCGGATCTCTTTCAACCTTTTCTGCATGAAGAAATTTGAAGCAGTCAGCAACATCCAGTTACTGCTTCATCCGGCAGAAAGGAAGATTGCTATCCGTCCATGCAGGGAAAAGGATGTTCACAGTATCCGCTGGCACCCAGATCCGGAGAAACCGATTTATTCAAAGTCGCTGAACTGCCAACACTTCGGAACTGCACTGTACAGCATCATGAACTGGTCGCCGGATTATATTTACCGGGTACGCGGCATCTGGGCCAGGCGCAGAGCGGAACAGATTATTGTCTTCAATCTGACGAATGCCGTGCCGGCTGTTCTGATTACACAGGAGGGAGAGAGCAAGACCAAACGCCGTGTTGAGCTATGTCCGGAGGAGTGGACGGATGACTTTGGGGATGAATTCTATGCACATGTCCTGGAGAACGGGTTTTATTACCTTGCTCCCGATTCTGAATGGCAGACGGAAGCAGAGAGTGTTCCGGTCCCGGGCATGGAGCAGTTTATTCTTCCCAGTGCAGAGGAACTGCAGGTATCCCTGGATGAACTATTGGAGAGGAACGGAAACGCGTAAATGAGTGAGAAGCAGAACGATGAGATTTTTGCGGGCGCGAAGATGCTCATGGAAGAGGATGGGGAAGCAGAAACGTTACTGGATCTGGCGGGTTACCAGGTGACGAAAGCGGAACTGTTTGCTCATACACGGGAGCCTGCCATTACGATCTGGGAGAACCGGATCAAATTCAACATGGCCTGCCTTCGTCGCTTTCCAGGTGTCACGCATATACAGATCTTGATTCATCCGGAACAGAAACGTCTGATCATCCGCCCCTGTGAACCGGACGCGCCGGATTCTCTACGCTGGGCCAGAGGAGGGAAGGAAGAAGAACTTGTCAACAGGGACCTTCTATGCAGGATCTTTGCGGCAAAGGTTTTTGACCTGATGGGATGGGATAAACAGTATCGTTACAAAATGCTTGGAAAGCCTGCTTCTTATAACGATGAAGTGCTGTTTCTGTTCAAATTGACAGATTTTGAACTGTTTGTCGCCGGTGGAAAGCGAAAGGGTTCTTATCTTCCCGGAGAATGGCGGGATTACTTTGGTATCCCAGTTGAACAGCATGAGGATTCCTACAAGATTGATCTGGCAGACGGATACATCACAACTGACAAGGCATAAGGAGGGCAAGCCATGGGACTGTTGGATGAGGTACAGGACATTAACATGGAAGGATTTCAGGTAGTAAGTTCAGATCTATTCTGCAACTATCAACGAGCTGATGCTCCGACGATTACACTATGGATCGACCAGATATCCTTCAGCAAAGCAGCGGTTAATGCTTTGAACAACTGTGAACGGGTTCGTATGGAAGTCAACTCTCAGACAAAAGGGATTTTGCTAATTCCAGTCAGCGCTAAGGATAAAGATAGCATCAGGTGGATGTTGAGCGGGAAAGAACCTCATGGCCGGAAGCTGGAGTGCAGGGCATTTGCTGAAAAGCTTTTTCAAATGTGGGGGTGGAATGCTGATCGTGTTTATAAATCAACCGGTCAGATTGTTGTTTCTGATCAGAAGGTCATGCTATTTTTTGACTTCAATTCTCCGGACAGTTGGCCGTATGGATCAAGAACGAAGGCGCAGAAAACATGAAAGAGACTTTCATATCTTTTTATCTAAAGAATTATCGTATTCACGTGTTTATTTCTGCTTTGCATGGTATAGGCTGTCCACCCAGGATTTGTTTTATGATTTCTTCAGATGGAAAGTCGTTGTTACTGATACCCTATGGCAAACGTGATCTCAAGTCACATGGGGTTTCACCGCAAGTTTATCATGGCAACATGAGTTGTGAGATCCATAGCTATAAACTCTGTCATGTCCTGGCAAGTCTTTATCACTGGGACCTGAATCGGTCATATCGGATCCCAGGGTGGATAGATTCACAGAAGCAAGTCGCTGTTTTTGACTTGGTCTCAGCCAAGATAATTGATCAACCCGAAATAATAAGCAATAACAGGATATCGGATTAATCATTTTGTAATGTTTGGCATGGGAATGTGTTTTCTGGAATGGGTTTTTTCGTGAAATTCATACCCTTATATTTACCCTTATTGACCTGTTTTCCGTCAAATCATGTTATTTTTGGTAAAGCCATCATATGTCATCTAATGGCATAAAGGTGTTGATGAGAAAGGTGCTGGATGATTTTAAAAATCATGTAAAATCACCCAATTTTGACAAAAGTACGAATTCGAATCCCACCCGCTCCGCTTTCAAACTCCTTGATATGCAAGGAGTTTTTCTGTTTTCAAGTGCTTTTATACTGCAACCGTAATCATCCTTTATCAGAACGGGATGAAACAGAAAGAGAATTGTGATATGATGGGTATGAAAAAGGTACAGATGCGGTATAGACAGACGCCGGTTGGTCAGACGGAACACCGGGCAGAAAAGATGGGGGTACAAAAATGAACTGGGACAGCGTCAGGAATTTTTTTACAACGGCCGGGGTTGACCTGCTGCGCGGCCTTGTGGCACTGGCGATCGGCCTGTTTCTTGTTCACTGGGTGATGAAGCTTTTTGAACGCTATGAAGCGAAGATGAAGCTCGAGCCCACGCTGCGGGGATTCATCAAAAACCTGATCCGGATCCTGCTGTATGTGATTGTGATCATGACCGCCGCAAACACGATGGGGATCCCCATGACATCGATCATTACGCTGTTCGGTTCCGCCGGCGTTGCGATCAGCCTGGCCATGCAGGGCGCCCTGGGAAACCTGATCGGCGGGTTTATCCTGCTGCTGTTCAAACCGATCAAGGCCGGGGAATATGTGAAAATCGGAGATAACGAGGGCAGCGTGAAATCCATCGGGGCGTTCTATACGGAGCTCGTCACCATTGATAACCGGCTTGTTCATCTGCCCAACGGCAGCCTGACCAATACTGCGATCGTCAATTTCACCCGGGAAGGAACCCGGCGGCTGGACCTGACTTTCTCCGTCGGCTATGAAAGCGACATGGATCAGGTTTACGAAGTACTGGACCGGGTGGTTTCGGATGAGAAAGCGCTCCTTAAAGATCCGGCGCCGACGGTCAATCTGCTCAAGTGCGGTGACAGTTCGCTGGATTTCACGGTCCGGGTCTGGGTAAACGCGTCGGACTACTGGCCGGTATATTTCCGTATGCTGGATAACGGCAAACGTGCCCTGGACAAGGCGGGTATCAACATTCCTTATCCCCAGATGGATGTGCATATGAAGTAGTCACAGAAAGGCATACATGTTCATTAAGGTGCAGGCTTCAGACCGGTCACTGTGGCAATCCGGGCCGGCGCCCGACAGGCACCGTGAATAAATCAAAAGAAAACGGAGGTAGCCCCATGAAGAAACTGGTTTCCATGATGCTTGCCGTGCTGCTTGCCTGCCTGCTGCCGCTTGCGGGAATGGCGGAGAAAACGGGACTACCGGATTTGACGGGACGCTGGAGCGATCCGGCCTTTGACCGTGCGAATATAGAGATTATGCGCGACTTTGAAGCCTGGTCCGGCGACCTGATGGGCGAGAAGGCATCCGGGCAGTATATCATCTGCATGACCTGGAGCAACTCCGCGGACTCCTTTGACAGCTATCGCATGGTCGCCCGTGAGGACGGCGGGGGCATTGCCTATGACAACGGTCTTTATATCCGTTTTAACGCGGAGGACGGCAAGGAAGGCGGGAAAACCGAACTTCTGGAGGAGCATGGGAAGGGTCGTTTCACGCCGACGGACGGCGGAACGCTGAAATGGGAGGATTCCTATCTGCCTGCGGCCGCGGAAATGAAGCTTACCCGCGATACGGTTCAGGCGCCTTCAGCGCAGGAACTGGCTGACGGATACTTCCGCGCAGTTGCCGCGGCGGAGGACGGGACAGCCGGCGCGGGCCTGAAGCGGGCAAAGGCTGTATATGACGTTTATTCCTTCTGTTTTGAAAACGCCCTCTGGCTGGTGGACACGGACGAGCTCGGCAAAAATATGCTGGCGGCTCGGGAACTGCTCTCGAAGGAGGAGCTTGCCGCGTTTGACGCCAACGAACCGGCTGTCACCGCGGAAGCGCTGCGGCTGCTGAAGGAAGAAGAGAACCTGGACGGCGATTATCATGATGCCGGCGTGGCTGGAACCATGGAAGTCCTGAGGGAAGACCCCGCCGTACGCAGCAGCGTCAGCTTCTTTCTGGCCTGCGTGATAACGCTGGAGAACATCGGGGAACCATAACAGGAGCAGTGGCGAAAAAAGGAAGCGCCCGATAGTCGGTAAGGACTGCCGGTGTATTCTTCAGGAAGGACAACGCGGGCCGGCTCCGGCCGGCATAAGCTGAAAGGCAGGAAGAACGGAGTGTACGGAAACAGCTGCAAAGGAAGAAAGAAACGCGGAAACCGGACGGCCGGGAGGAGCATCCTCCTTCTTTGCCTGTTTGCCTTTTCCTTCGGGTTTTTCCGGGCATACGCGGAGGAGCGGTCCCCGACGCCGTGGACACTTGCCGTATATCTTTGCGGTTCCAACCTTGAATCAGCAAACGGCGACGCGACCGAAGACCTGCTGGAAATGCTCGGCACGCCTTTTGACGACCGACTGGTCAACCTGTATGTGCTTACAGGCGGCGCGTCAGCCTGGAACCCTGGAAGATACGGGATGAACGAAGACGAGGAATATGAACCGGTGGCCGACGAATCCGGCAGCTATCTCCAGCCCAGGGAGGATGCCCTGCAGATTTTCCGGATCGAAAACCGCCGGGATGAAACGCCGGTGCGCATCAACAACCGGGAAATCCTGAACCGGATGGTGCCGGTCCAGACGGCGGAAAACCGGCCCATGAGCGACGGCAACACGCTTTCCTGGTTCCTGGACCGGGTGATCAGCCTGTCTCCGACGGAGCATATGATGGTGGAGCTCTGGGATCACGGCGCCGGCCCTGTCCGGGGTGTGGAGCACGATGAGGCAACCGACAGGTACATGCGGATCTCCGACCTGCGGCAGGCACTGGAAAAGGCCTGCGAAGCCCGGCAGGCAGCGGGTCTTTCCGGGCGTCTGGACATGATCGGCTTTGACTGCTGCCTGATGGGAAACGCGGAAATCCTGGTCGAGCTTCAGGAAACCGCGGAATACATGGTGGCTTCGGAACTTTCAGAATGGGGAAACGGCTGGGATTACAGCTGGCTTTCCGTTTTTAGCAGTCCGGAGGCAAGATGCGAGATCCTGAACGCCGGTTGGGATCTGAACATGGACTTCACCGTGGCTGCGGCAGATCCGGCGTTTTCCCTTGAAATCGGCAAAGCGATTGTGAACCGTCTGCCGCACCAGAGCAAGGGAATCAGCACCTGGGAGGAGCTGGGGAACCTGGACAGCGCAACGCTGGCGCTCTATCGGCTAAGCGGCGGCGAAGCAGAAGGAAAACAGGCGGAACTGGCTGAACGGCTGGACGCGCTGGGCCGTACGATGACCGAAGCACGGACCGGCACTCCGGGCGAGGCGATTCGCCTCCTGCGCTCTGTGGAAACCATGGAGGCCGTCTGCAAGGACCTGGGCCTGGTGGACCTGCGCGATATGGCCATGACGATTATGGAGGCCTGCGGAGAGGAAAAATCCCTGGAGCCGGTCAGGTCCGCCGCGCGGGATCTTCTGGATCTGCTCCGGGAACCGGCAGCCTCCTGCGTCGAGGATTATACCGGTGAAGGGGATATCGTCCTCTACCGGGGATCGACCCGGGAACAGCAGGCGCTCTGTTCCTTGTCCGTTTTTTTCCCCGGGGGAGAGACGAATATCCAGTCAGGGGAGCAGGAGGCTTATTACGGACTGGCCCTGAGCCGGGCTCATCCCGCCTATGCCGATGCCCTCCTCAGGGTCAGCCGCCGGGATTACGGGGCGTTTGAGGGGAAGCTGAGCGCTGAATGCGATCCGAGGGAGCGCCTGTTTACCGCAAAGGTGGTTCTTCCCAGCGCGGGCGAAGCTGCCGTCACGGAACAGATCAACCGCCTGGCCAGCATGAATTCCGTGTTTACCTACCGGCCGAAGGATTCGGAATATACCTATAAGCTGGGTGAATACTCCGTGACGAAGGCATGGGAACAGAACCGCTTCTCTTCCGACTTCAGCGGCTTCTGGCCTGTGATCGGCGAAAACCTTACCACCATGAGCATCGACAAGGACCTGAAGGTCAGGATGCCGGTATGGGGCAACCGCTGGGAGGAACCGGAGGAGCTGCGCGGGCACCTGGAGGACGTGACCGGCGCCGGGGCCCGCCTGGTGCTGGACCAGGCTGTGTTTTATGACGGACTGGCCTGGGGGCGGCCGTTCATCCCGGACGCAGGCTATAGCTTTATCCCCTGCCTGGAGGTTACCCCGGAATCCTACCTGGAGGGCGGGGATACCGTCAGGTATCCGAGGGTCAGGCTGAAAAAGGATCAGTTTGTCACCACGGAAAAGGGAAAGCGCTACTATATCGATGTCGGATTCCGGTATGTCCCCGCGGGTGAATACACCTGCACGTTCAGTTCTTACGATACCAACGGGGTCGAAATCCGCAGCGAGCCTGTCACGATGATCCAGAGCGATTTCCCCTACGGGGAATATTTTGCGGAGAGCATTCAGGATCAACCCTGGACCGGAGAGCCTGTTACACCCGTGCCCGGTATCTGGCACAATAACCGGCTGATGGAGGATGAATACGATGTTTCCTATGAATATGAAAACAACGTGAATCCCGGAGTGGCGACCGTTTACGTCATTTTCTCGAAGAATGGGGAGGAAAAGGGTGTGATCCCGGTCTGGTTCCTGATTGAAAAAGGAGGGGGCGGGGAGCAGGATTGACTGCCATCCCCGTTTTTCCGGACGTATATATAAACGGAAACCATCCCATGAATAAAAGGAGGAACGATCCCATGAAAAAAATGATCTCCCTGGCCATGGCAGTCCTAATGCTTCTCTCAGTATCCATCGCCTTTGCGAAGACGGTAACGCCGGACGACGAATATAAAGGCCTGGCGGGCGTGGTGGTCAACGCGACGGTGGGCGAATACAACCCGGACTCTAAGACCTTCACGGTGACCCTGTATAAGGACGACAGCTTTGCGATCGACGATGTTGAAAAGCTGGCTCCCGGGGATGTGCTTCTGGCCGGCGGATGGACGTGCCGGGTTAAGGAAAAAACCGAAGATGAAAACGGCGAAATCAAGGTGCTCACGGAAGACGGAGGCGAAATCATTTTCGTCCAGGTCGGCGATGACCATATGATCGCCCAGAGCACGGATGACGACAGGCGCTTCATGCACGCGTACGCCGTGCTGAACCTTCCCGCGGCGGAAGGCATCGTGTACGAGGACAACTCCGATCCGGAGAAGGCCGAGGCCGTGGTGACCAAGGGCCTGGACGATATCCTGAAGATCAAGGCCGAAAAGGAAAAGACCAGCATCGGTTTCCACTATTACGCGACGATCATCGAGCTGAACGACGCGATGGAAATTGTCCGAATCCACCAGGACTACGATGTAGCCCAGTAAAGCCAAAGTTGTCTAGTTGTCAAGTTGTCAAGAGTCGATTCTCTTGACAACTTTTTCGTTTGTCTTTGTCAGGGGAACGGTTATTCCGACGTCAATTCTTTTGCGATTTCGAACCGTCCCTGTCTCCGATCTCCTGAAAACACCGGGGACCGGGAGGAAATGACTGAAAGGGTGGGTATTTTGTTTCTCCCACACAAAAAGCACCCCGTGACGGGGTGCTTTTCGTACAGGCCGGATCAGAAGTCGCCCATGGGGATGTCATCCTCAGTAGTTTCTTCTTCGTCCGTTGCTTCTTCCGCGGTAGGCTCGATGATGAATTCCGTCATCCATGCTTCCTGCGGCAGGTTGGCGAGATAGCCGGGAATGTTCACCAGGATACCGTCCCAGCCATAGGGGAGGGAGATCTTTACCGTTGTCTCGGTCGGCTCGTCGCCTTTATTGACTGTATTGATCAGTTTCATCTCGAAGCTGTTGCCGATCACGGTGGTCATGGTACGGTCACGCTTGCCGAGCTTACTCAGGCGTTCACCGCCGACCCAGACTTCGGACTTCTGGAGCGCACCGTAGCTCTCCCCGTTATACTCGAGGGTTTTGTTGTCGATATAGACCGTATGGCCGCGGCCGACGATGAACATCAGGACTGCGATCAGCAGGATCGCCAGGAGGGTGCAGCCGCGGAAGATCCACTTGCGCTTGTTATTCATGCTGCTCTTCCTCCTTCTGCGCCAGGGCCAGCTGTTCGCCGATACTGGCTTTCTGGCGGCGCTTCTTCATTTCGTACATGATCAGGGCCAATGTGATGACGCCGTAGGAAACGAAGACACGGAAATACTCACCGATCATGGAATCGCCGGTGATCTTCGCGCCGGCCTGGGGTGCTACGATGAACATCAGGTGGAACAGCGTCACGCCCAGGAAGACATTGCCGATGGAGGCACGGTCCACGGAGGCGCCGCCGACCAGGAGGGCTGCGATACAGAACATGCCGACCTGGGAGTGAGCGGAATAGGTAGACAGATTACCGATGTTCTGCAGGTACAGGATCATGCCGAAACCTGCCAGTACGGTGGAGATGACGATGGAGATGATCCTCGTCCGTTCCACATTGATGCCGGCGTCGCGGGCAACCTGCATATCCTGGCCGACAGCGCGCATATCCTGACCCAGCTTTGTCCGGCGGAACCAGACGATCAGCAGGCACATGAGCGCGATGATCAGCAGCGTCAGCGCGGGGATCTTCACTCCGCCGATGCGGATGGCCAGCAGGTTGTCGATGCACTGGCGCATGTTCAGGAGGCTGACAGTATTCCGGATACCGTAGCCGCGGGGCAGCTTGATGCTGCCGTGGGCGATCGGGATGACGGAGCCCATCAGGTACAGCACGATCAGCTGATAGATACCGTTGATAAAGAAGGAAATAATGTAGCTGGTGATCATCTCACGACCCTTGGCCATGTTCAGGATTTTACCGCAGATCAAACCGAGGATGACGGAGAAGGGAATCGAGACGATCATCGCCAGGACGACGCCGGGAATGCCCCAGATCTGCCAGTCGGACACAAAGATCAGGGCCATTTCGCCAGCCATCGCACCGAGAGTCATGCCGAAGTTCAGACCCATACCGGCCATGATCGGGATCAGCAGGCTCAGGATCAGGAATGCGTTCCGGCCCAGACGGGTGATGATCTCGTTCAGCAGGTAGGACGGCGAGAAGCCGGAGATCGGGATACAGACGGCGCAGATGATGATGAACATCAGCGGCACGGTGTTATTACGCAGGAAGTTCAGGGCTGTTTTGCCTGCGTTTTGTTGCTTCGTGCTCATCTTGTCACCTCCGATCTTCTGGTCAGCGCGTAGAGGATCATGCCGTTGGATGCGATCACGCGGATGACCTCGCTCATATCCGTATGGATCACGGAATTCATGACGGTGGGCGTCATGGTGACAATACCCTGGAACAGGAAGGTGCCCAGGATCACGTTCATGATCGTCGCTTTATTCACGGAGGCACCGCCGATCAGAATGGCGGAGACCGCCGGGAGCGCCATGTAGAACGGCGCCATATAGAGCTGGATAAAACCGAAGCCCTGCTCATAGACCAGGATACCGATGGCCGCCAGCCAGGTGCTCATCACGACGGAGAGCATCCGGATTTTGTCGACCTTGATGCCGGCAGCTTTCGCGAAGGTGGCGTTGGAGCCTACGGCTGTCATGGCGGTGCCGGTCTTGGTGTGCAGGAAGGCCCACATCGCGAAGGCGAGCAGCGCAAACAGCAGCAGCGCACCGACGGGGATCGAGACCTTCCCGATATTGATCTGAAGGAAGTTCGAAAGCACCTTGTCATAGTAACCTTCGAGGGAGATCGTGGTACGCAGGCCCTTGCCGGCCAGGCCCCAGACCATGTCGGCTTTATGATACGGCAGCAGCAGCCACATCATGCACATGAAGGAAACGGAAGAGAAACCGACATAGGTGGCGATCATCATCTCTCCGCCCTTGATCCGGTTCAGCAGCGCACCGTAGCCCATGCCCAGGACGAGGGCGAAGGGAGTGGAAATGACGACGGCCATGATGAAACTCATGGGTCCGGTGAACCCGAATTCCAGGGACATCGTCGCGCCGAGCAAGCCGGAGATGATGCCCAGCGGCAGGCCGAAGTTCAGGCCGCAGCCGGAATGGACCATGGGCACCATGGCCAGGACCAGGATCGCGTTCCAGCTGAAACGGTTGATGACGTTGGTGATCTGCATCGGAAGATCCACGCCCACAATGGGGGCAAGGATGAACAGCGCAAGCAGGAAGCCGGTGATGATCAGCCTCGGAAGCCCGAAGCTTGCGACAAAGGATGCCATTTTTTCTTTCATCTGATCCTCACCTCACTTTACCTGGCTGACCATCAGCAAACCGAACTGCTCTGCCGATTCGGAAGCCGGCAGTATCCCGGCCACCCGGCCGCCGGATACGATGGCGATCCGGTCGCAGGTCTGGCGCAGTTCCTCCAGCTCGGAGGAAATCATAACGATGGTCACGCCGCTTTCCCGGTTGAACTTCTTCAGGGCGTTCAGCACCAGCGATTTTGCGCCGACGTCGATGCCCCGTGTGGGTTCGGATACGAAGAGGAAGCCGGGCTCAAGCGCAAAGGCTTTTGCCAGGCAAACCTTCTGCTGGTTGCCGCCGGAAAGTTCCTTTGCTTTCTGTTTGGAACTGGTACACTTGATGGCCAGTTCATCGATGTAGCGCTGGGTCACATCGTGGATGGCCTTCTCATCACGCCACTTCACCAGGCCGCCCAGATAGTTCTTCAGGAACTTGTTCTGGATCTGCATGGCCGGGAACGCAATGTTCCATTCCAGTGTCTCATCCAGCAACAGACCGACGCCGCGCCGGTCTTCCGATACGAAAGCCATGGAGGCGTTCAGGCACTCGCGCGGGCTGTTCAGCGGGACCTTTTTGCCGCGCAGCGTGACTTCGCCGCCGGCATCATAGAGACCCATGATTCCGTTCGGGATGCCGAGCTTGCCCTGGCCTGCCAGGCCGCCGATGCCGAGAATCTCGCCCTCGCGCACATCCAGGGAGACGTTGCGGACGGTCTCACCGGGCATATCCACCCACAGTTTCCGGATGGACATCGCGATCGGCGCGTCCGGATTATTCCGAATATCCGTGGCGGCTGCCGTATCCACGGCACGGCCGACCATCTTCCGGGTGATCTCAGTTATGTTGGTTTCCCCGGAGGGGACGTCTTCCACCACATATCCGTCCCGCATGATCACGACCTTGTCGCAGACATCCAGGATTTCCTGCAAACGGTGGGTGATGAAGATCACCGCGATCCCCTGCGCCGACATGCCGCGGATGGAGTCAAGCAGCGCTTCAGCTTCCTTCTCCGTCAGCACAGCGGTGGGTTCGTCCAGGATCAGCAGCTTCAGCTGGTCCTTGCTGAGCTCCCGGGCAATCTCGGTAAACTGCTTGTGTCCGACGGGCATATCGTGAATGACCATGTTACCGTCGATCTGCACACCCATCTTCCTGATGGCGGCGTCCGACTTTGCGGTCATTTCTTTCCTGTTCAGTACATCCAGCCGCTCACCGAAGATTTCGGAGACGACGCTCTTTTTCTTGGGCTCGCGGTTCAACAGGATGTTTTCGGTAGCGGTAAAGCCGGGGATCAGGGAAAACTCCTGATGCACCATGCCGATGCCCGCCGCCAGCGCCTCAAAGGGCGTCTTAAAATCGACCTTCTGCCCGTTCAGCAGAATGTCCCCCTCATATCCGCCGGTATCGCGGATCACGTCCATCCCGAAGAGGATCTTCATTAGGGTGGACTTGCCGGCGCCGTTCTCGCCGACCAGACCAAGCACCTCGCCCTCCTGCAGGGTCAGGTTAATGTCGGTCAGCACCTGGTTTCCGAAGAAATCCTTACGGATGTTCTTCATTTCCAGAAGCGGTGTCTTTTCACTCATTTATGTTCATTCCTTATCCTTGTGTAATCATCAAGGGAAAAGGGGGAGGCGGTGACCTCCCCCTGACAGTTTACCGCAGGGATTACTTCACGGTGAAGTACTTCTCCGGCACTTCGATCTGGGTGGATCCCATGTATTTTCCGGGATCGCCCATGATATAGGTATCCTGATAGACCAGGAATACGTTCTCGCTCTTCACGCCGGTATCCACGTTGGTGTAGTTGGAGCCGTTCCACTCGGCCTTGGGAGAGAACTCCTGATAGGCCTTGGCGATGTCGTCGATGTCGCACAGTTCGCTTTCGCCCTTGATGACGTTGTAGGCATGCTGTGCCAGACCGGCGGAAACGGTGTAGCCGTAGCTGTAAGCCCAGGTGCCGAAGCGGCCTGCGCCACCCTTTTCGACCACAGCGGCTTCAACGGCAGCCAGGATCTTCTCAAAGTCGCCGCCCGCGTCGGTCAGGTCCAGACCCAGGGCGCCCGGATAGCCCATCAGAGGAGAGGGCAGGTCAGCTTCGATGAAGTATCCGCCATAGGCCAGCAGCTGCTTCAGCAGGGGCTCGGTGTGAGCGTCGTTGGTGCAGAAGTAGGCGGACTTGGTGCCGTACTTCTCGATCCATTCGGGAGCATGCTCCAGGATGTAGGCCTGAGCGCCGGGAACACCCACGTCGGTGGTGGGGTCGGGAGCGGTCTCCAGCACGAATTTCATGCCGAATTCCTTGCAGGCTTCCTTCATGATCGCCACACGGCGGCTCATGGTCTCATAGCTCATGTGACGGGGGAAGGAGATGTGAACGAAGGTGTCGCAGCCCAGCTCGTGAGCGGTACGGATCATCAGGTAGCCGCGGGCTACGAAGTCGTTGTTGGCGACCAGGTCGGCCGCGCTGCCGATCTCGGGCAGGTCTTCATGGGACTCGCCGGCGATGCAGATGATGTCGGGGCGGCGCTCCTTGATCTGACGGAAGGCTTCGGTCGTTCCGGGCACAGCCTGGTTCACGATGATGGCCTTCATCTCCGGATCGTCGGAGAGGTTTACGATGGTCTGGATGGTTGTCTCCAGCTCCTCGGTGAAGTTGTCGGGATAGATCGCGAGCTTGACACGGTCTTCACCGTACTTCGCCTGGAAGGCTTCCGCGCCGCGGCGGTCGTCTTCGGACTGGGAAACGGAACCGGTGACGATGCCGATGTGGAAGGTGTCGTCATCAGCAGAAGCGGTAGCCATCAGGCCGGCCATCACGGTCAGCATCATGGCGAGCGCCAGGACCAGGGAAAGCAGTTTCTTCATGATAGGTTGCTTCCTTTCTGTTTTTTTCCGGATTCATGTCCGGCTTTCAGTTTTCCTATTTTATATGATAACAGTCTGCTTCGCAAGAAAAGAGCCGGAGCATCCATGTATTTTGTTTGCGTTTTGTATACCGGATTAAGACAATGATCCGCCCGGATGGATTCCGAAACGTTTCGAAAAGCCTTTTCAAGAGTGGGTATATGTGCTATAATCAATTGATTTAGTAAAAAAGATCCTGAGAACGGCAGAACCGGGTTCTGCCTGAGATCGGACACAAAGGAGTACCACCGGGATGCAGGGAACGGTACAGTTGGAGAAGTATTTCGCTGCCAGCGAAATCACGGTTCTGGCAGTCTGCTTCGTTATGCTCATACTGCTGACCGTTTCCTTCAAGGTGCGGATGAAGAGTTTCCGCATCTTTGCCGCGATGCTGTATATGCTGATCATCGCCACGCTCGCGGATCTGACCCTCCACTATCTGATGGACCGGGATCCGGATCTGCCCCGGACAGTGTTCTATGCGCTGCGGACTATCTATCACACGCTGCTTTTTGCGATCCTGCATCAGTATGTGATCTATACCTGCGAAGCCACGGCGCTGAGCCGGCAGCGGAGAAAACCGTATGTCCTCATCGCGTCAGCCCTTTTCATTATATTCTCCATAGCGGATGCCGTCGGCATCTTTACCGGCCGGACAATGCACATCGTGGACGGAATGATTTCCTTTGAAGGCTCCACGATCTTTACAATCGGCTATGTGCTGTTTGTTTTGCTGCTCACGGTCCTGCTGATCCGGGTGCGCCGGAGGCTGTACAGGCAGGTGATGATCGGCTTCTTCGGCGTGGAGATGATTTCCATAATCGTCCTCGCGGCTGCTCGGCTCCGGATGCAGTCTACCTACACAGCGTCCACCTTCCTCTTCCCGCTGATCGCGGTGATGTATCTGCTGCACTCGAATCCCTATGACGCACTGCTGGGAGCCAACGATCTGCGGGGCCTGAACAACCTCATCCACTACAGTGATGAGAAGCAGCGGGAGTACCTGTTCCTGAGCCTCTACATGCGGGAACTGGATGAGAGCGGAGCAACTTTGTCCGAAGAAATGCGGACCCTGATCCGGCATGTGGCGGAATCCTATTACCGGAAATCGACGCTGTTCCAGGTGAGTAACGGGCATATGCTCCTGATGGTCCCGAAGGACAGAAACCCCAACTGGGAGGAGCGGACTGTCAAGGTCCTGGAAGAGTTCGGGAAAGAATACGAACGGTTCCGGTATGACTACAAGCTGGTTATCGGCGAGAGCACACCGGAGCTGAACCGGAAGAATGACTATATCAGCTTTATCCGGAGTATTCATGCCCAGATCCCGGAAAACACGATCCATCGGGTGCAGCCGGACGACCGCGATAAGTTCCGGCGGTATGAAACAATCCTGAAAGAAGTGGCAGATATCGCCGCGAAGAAGGACCCGGACGATCCGCGGGTGCTGGTCTATTGCCAGCCGGTCTACAACATCCGGACCGGGAAATACGATACGGCAGAAGCGCTTATGCGGCTGCTGCTGGATGATATGGGTGTCGTCTTTCCGGACCAGTTTATTCCCATCGCGGAGGAAAACGGCTATATCCACGTGCTGACGGAGATCATCCTGAGCAAGACCTGCAAAGCCATCTCTGTTCTGCTGTCGGAAGGATTTGAAGTCACGCGCATCAGCGTGAACGTCTCCGTCATGGAGCTGAGGGATCAGGATTTCTGCGGGGATATCAACAGCATTATCGACCGCAGTGGGGTGGACTCCAGCCGGATCGCAATCGAGCTGACGGAATCCCGAAACGACAGCGACTTCCTGGTGATGAAGGAAAAGATCGAGGAACTGAAAGAGAAGGGAATCACCTTTTATCTGGACGACTTCGGCACCGGTTACAGCAACATGGAGCGGATCCTGGAGCTTCCGTTTGATATTATCAAATTCGACCGGAGCATGGTGATTGCGGGAGGACAGAACAAACGTTCCGAACAGGTTCTCGGCAGCCTGGCAGACCTGTTCAGCAAGCTGAACTATTCCGTGCTGTATGAAGGCGTGGAGAACGAGAAGGACGAGGAGATGTGCCGCGGTCTGAGCGCTTCCTACCTGCAGGGTTACAAGTATTCCGAACCCGTTCCGATCAGTGAGCTGAAACGATTCCTGGACAAGGAATAAGACAATGGAAAAGCCCGCACATCCCGTGCGGGCTGCAAAAGCGCGGAGGTTTAACACCTCCGATTTTATTAATCCCAGGCGATCACAGAATCCATCAGGGCGGTAACGGTACCCAGCATTTCCGCATCACCGGCGCTTGCTGTCAGGATGAAACCTTTGCTTCCGACGTAGAACTGACGCTGGTTAATATCCAGGGTCATACCGTTGGCAGACAGGCTCATCTTTGAATCGAGGACAACACAGGCTTCGCCGCTGAGTGTTCCGTCGACCGGATCACCGTAATCCAGGGAATTGAGCGTATAGCCATACTGCTCAAACCCGGCTTTCATCTGGTTCTTCAGGTCGGGGACCTGGGCCCGGACATCCTCAACGGTGACCGTTCCGGCTCCACCGACCCAGACAGCGTTGAAGTTGGTGCTCTGGTCTCCGCCGGCAACATAGGGATAGACTGTCACATAAACCTGCTCTGCTTCCTTGGCGCCCAGCTGATAATATGCGCCGGCTTCGAGGTTCAGGGTGAAACCGTCGAGCTTAACGGGGGAACCGTCAGCCGCTGTGGCTTCGGCCAGGGCAGCAGCAGACACGCAGACGAGGCACAGGGCCATAAACAGGGAAAAAATCTTTTTCATTTCAATTACCTCCTTCATTGCTTGGGTCTTACTGTTATTCTACAGGACTCGTGCTGTATTTGCAATCTCAAATTCAGACGGCGAGAGAAAAATAAGTACGTATAAATTTCGTGATCGGCTGTTTATTTTACCGGAAAATGTGATATGATCAATGCCGTTCAGAAACATGAAAGGCGGGAGACCGCCGAAGGAGGATCCATGATCGAACTGAAGCAAGTGACCAAGACATACGCGAAGAATAACAAAAAAGCCGTGGACAACCTGAATCTCAGCGTTGAAGGCGGAGAACTCTTCGGCTTTATCGGCCCGAACGGCGCAGGAAAGACCACGACCATCAAACTGATGACCGGTATCCTGACCCCCGACGAAGGGACGATCACCATGGCCGGACATGATATGGCCAGGGACCGGATCGAAGCGCAGCGCCTGATCGGCTATGTGCCGGACGGGATCGATCTGTACGACCGGCTGACCGGAATGGAGTACCTGAATTTCATGGCGGATGTATACCAGGTGGATGCTGCCCGCAGGAAAGCGCACATTGAGAAATATCTGGAGATCTTCGAACTGAAGGATGCCATCAACAGCCAGGTCCGTTCCTATTCCAAAGGAATGAAACAGAAGCTTGTAGTGATCGGCGCGCTGATCCATAATCCCCCGATCTGGATCCTGGACGAACCGCTGGGTGGTCTGGATCCCCGGGCGGCTCATCTGCTGAAGGAAGAAATGCTCCGGCACTGCCGGGAGGGTAACACGGTCTTTTTCTCCACGCATGTGCTCGAAGTGGCGGAAAAGCTGTGCACACGGATCGGTGTGATCGACCATGGCAACCTGCGCGCCCTCGGCACGCTGGAAGAACTGCGCTCCGGAGAGAAAGGCGCAAGCCTTGAAGAACTGTTCCTGGAGCTGACGGACGACGGAGGAGAAGAACAATGACAGGCTTTTTCGCGCTGCTGCGGCTGCAGCTGCTTTCCCGGTTTGCGGACCTGAAGCCCCGTAACTTCAGGAACGCGCTGAAGGAAAAGAAAGGCCGCACCATCGGGATGGCGATCCTGATCGTCTTCCTGGTCATCTACCTCGGCGCCATGCTTTTTATCGTCGAGAACAAGATCCTTGATATCCTGATGAAGATGGGCACACCGGATATGCTGATCAGCATGGTGGTGACCTTAGCCACTGTGGGTACGCTGATCATGTCGTTCTTCTTCGTGCTCAGTTCCCTGTACCTGGGCCGGGACGCTGCCTATCTGGCTGCGCTGCCCCTGAAGTCCCGGACGATCCTGAGCGCGAAGCTGACCCAGGTCTGGATCTCCGAGACCTGCATCGATGCGCTCCTGCTGCTGCCGGCCTGCATCCTGTACGGGGTGAAGGTTGGCGTGGATGCGGGCTTCTGGCTCCGCCTGATCCCGGTGTGGCTGCTGATTGCCCTGCTGCCGATCTGTATCATCGCCTTTGTGGGCAGCCTGATTATCCGGGTAAGTGCCCTGTGGAAGCACCGGGAAATGGTGATGACCGTCGGCGGGATTGCGCTGATGGTCGGATATATGATCCTGATGATGAACCTGGGCGGCGCGACCGGAGACAGCGTGGAAAGCGGCGAGATGCTCCAGCGTTTTATGATGGACAACACCGCGCGGATCGAGGGCATGACCTCTATGTTCCCGCCGGCCGCCTGGGCAGCCAAGGGCCTGCTGGGGAAAGACTACGGTCAGTTCGCCCTGTGGATCGCGGTATCACTGGCAGCTCCGGTGATTACCGTATGGCTGCTGGGCTATGTTTACCGGAAGCTCTCCCTGCTGCAGACGGAAACGCCTGAGGGCGGGAAAAGGAAATTAACCGGAAGGGAATCCTTCAGCGCCGGTTCGCAGTTTTCAGCCTGCTGCAAGCGGGAGATCATGTCGATCCTCAGAACGCCTTCCTATGCAACGAATATCCTGCCGATCTCCTTCATGCCTTTGCTGATGGTGATCATGATGTTCGTGATCGGCAATCGGGCCGGCGGATCCGGAGAAACGCTGAATACGGTCATGGAAAAGCTGAACCCTGCCCTGATCATGTCGATCCTGGCGGCGGTCCTTGCCTATATGGCCGGAATGAATCCGGCACTTTCCACCGCGGTAACGCGGGAAGGAAAGGGCCACGGATTCCTGACCGCACTGCCGATCCCCGCAAAGACCATTATCGGAGCCAAGTTTGCGGTAGGTTTCAGCCTGGCACTGATCGGCGTGCTTGCCGCCTCCGTCGCGGTGATCATCATCTTCCCGAAGTTCGCGGTACAGGCGATCCTGGCTTTTATCCTGTGCGTGCTGTTCAGCTATGTGAACTCGGTACTGGCCCTGAACCGGGATATCCGCAAGCCGCGGCTGGACTGGGTGACCGAACAGGAAGCCGTGAAGCAGAACTTCGGCGTACTGATCTCCATGCTGATCTCCTGGGGAATCCTGATCGCTCTTGGAGTTCTGACCTACTTCCTTATCAGCTGGGGGCTTGGATTATACGAGGTGTTCGGCATCCTGGCTGTCGTCCTGATCGTCCTCTGTGCGCTGGCAACGATCCGGATGAACAAGATGACGAAGAAGTACTACTGCATAGAATAACAAAGGACAAAAAACGGAGGCCGATCAAGCGATTGATCGGTCTCCGCTGCTGTTCGGATTCATTCTTCGGAAATGTTGCTGAGAATCACGGAGGAAAAAGGCGCCAGGTCGAAGGACAGGAAGCCTTCGGATACGGTCCCTGTTTTTTCCTGCTCCGTCGTATGCCCGTCCTGGATGGTCTGAAGCCGACGGTAGAAGGCTTCGCCTTCCTTTGCACCGGCATCCCGGACAAAGAGACGCAGTTTGGCCCACTCACCCGTGTTATTCACGGCAATGACGCAGCGTTCAGTATCGTCAAAACGGGCATAGGCGATCCGGCCGTATTCCGCGAGAAGCTGCTTCAGGGAACCGTCCTTCAGAACGGAGATCTCCCTGCGCAGCCGGATCAGGTCGCGATGCAGGTCGATCAGGCTTTGGTCTTCCTGACCCCAGGGATAAGTGCGGCGGTTATCGGGGTCGGTCCAGCCGATCTGGCCGGCTTCGTCCGCATAATACACGGTCGGCGCGCCGGGCCAGGACATCTGGATGGTTACAGCCTCCCGGAAAACGCCTTTGTTGATTCCGTTGCCCGCGGCGTCAGGACCAAGCGTAGTCGTCCGTCCGACCATCCGGTTCGTACGCGTCAGGAAACGCGAATGATCGTGGTTGGACAACTCGTTCATCGCACACAGGAGCGACGGATACTTAAAACGGGCCATCTTGTCCATCATGATGCCGAAGAAGGCATAACCGTTCTGATACAGGTCGTCACGATAGGAATCAGAATGCTTTTCCATACCGGTCAGGAACCAGGTGACCGGCTCCATGAACGCGTCATAGTTCATCACGGAGTCCCATTCCTGTCCGTTCAGCCAGGGAGCGGGATCACCGTAGTGCTCCGCCAGGATCAAAGCATTGGGGTTGACGGATTTGACCCGTTCACGGAAGCGATGCCAGAACTGGTGATTGAATTCGGAACTGTGACCCAGGTCTGCCGCGACATCAAGACGCCAGCCATCGATACAGTAGGGCGGGGAGAGCCATTTCTCCGCGATTCGCAGGATCTCCTCGCACAGTTCCGGGGATTCTTCATAGTTCAGTTTCGGCAGGGTGGAGTATCCCCACCAGCCTTCATACATCGGGGTATGGCTGTTTCCGGTGTCGTGGAAGCGGAAATAGGAGCGGTAGGGGCTGTGGATGCTCTGGAAGGCTCCCGGTACGAAACCGGCTTTGCCCAGGTAGATTCCCTCATGGTCCATCCATTTATTGAAGGAGCCGCAGTGGTTGAACACACCGTCCAGGATGATGCGCATGCCACGGCGGTGCAGCTCACTGCAGAGACGCGCAAAGAGATCGTCGCTCTTCTCCAGGTTTTCTTCGCTGGTGACCCGGCGGATATACTTTGCCGCAGTTTCATTGTTCTTTTCCGCGGCTTCCATAACGTGATCCACATCATCCGTGATCACGCCGAAATGCGGATCGATATGGTCATAATCCTGACAGTCATACTTGTGGCTGGAAGGGGAGACAAAGATCGGGTTGAGATAGAGCGCCTCAATGCCGAGATCCTGCAGATAGTCCAGTTTGTCGATGATGCCCTGCAGGTCGCCGCCGTAGAAGTATCGGTAATCCGTGTCATTTGGCGGGGTGTCCCAGGCAGCCGCGTGTTTGACGTGCCCGATCGTATAGTAATACTCGTTGTCGACGACATCGTTGGCCGGATTGCCGTTGCAGAAACGATCCGTAAAGATCTGATACATCACGGCACCCTTGGCCCAGGCAGGGACATGGAAGCCCGGAATGAAACGGAAGGCGTAGGCCGGGTGGAAATCAGGCACATTATGCTCATCTGCGCGGACACCGCTCTTGTCATAGGCGATCCGCGTCCCATCCGGGCATTCGATCAGGAAGCGGTAGCTGACTTCTGTCTCGTTGCAGAACAGACCGGCTTCGAAATAATCAAAAAACTCATCACTCTTCGCCTTCACCATCAGCATACCGACGGTCAGGGATTCCAGAAGCAGGATAACCCGACTGGCGCTGTCCTTCGCCACGCGGATGCGGATCGCAACGGTATCACCCGGATCCGGCTCGGACGGAAAGCGATAGACAGGGGATTCATCACTGAAGACAGCGGAGAGTATGGATTGACTGACGGGCATTGAGGAAACCTCCTTTGCTGAACGGTTTCAGTATACCTTAAAAGCGACAGGCAGGCAAGCGGCTGGACAGGAAAGAAAAAACGGGGTAAGATACCGATGAATCTCCAAAGATCTTTGCAAGGAAAGGAACTGAGCATGCAGTATACCCCGATCGGAATGCTGGCAGCCCGGACGAAAGCGACCCCGACTCCTGTACCCGTTGGGAACCAGATGGTAAATGAAGTCAGGGATGTAGTCGGAGGTGCCAAGGGCGTTATCAGCAATGCGATCGATGATATGCCCGTTTTTCTCACACATCTGCTGATCGCGCTGGCGGTGATCGTTGCCGGACTCATCCTGACCAAGGTCATCCGGACAATTATCAAGGGCATTTTCAGCGGACGGGGTCAACGGGATCCGGTCAAAGCCAGAAAAGCCCGGACAACAGGCTTCCTTGCTTCCAGCATTTTCAGCTATGTGATGTATTTCATCATTATCGGCGTTGTGCTGTATCTGTTCGGGGTTGATGTGCGCTCCATCTTTACTGCCGTCGGAGTTGTCGGTATTGCGATCTCCTTCGGTGCGCAGACGCTGGTCAAAGACATCATTTCCGGTCTGTTCCTCTGGGGTGAGGGGAACCTGACGGTTGGCGATGTGGTCACGATCAACAATGTGAGCGGAACCGTGGAGGCGATCACGATCCGCACGACGTCACTCCGGAACTGGAATGGGAATCTGGTCGTAATTCCCAACGGCGATATTCGGACGATCACCAATTTGACCCGGGGATTCAAGCGCGCGGTGGTCAATATTCCCTGTCCCTATGAAGAAAACCATGAATGGATGGTCAGCCTGATCAGGGAGGAAATGGAGATCGCCGGTGAAGAGATTGAAGGGATCGAAGAAACACCCCAGGTCATGAGCATCATCTCCTTTGAGAGCAATTCCGTTATGGTACAGATCGCTGTGGCCTGCCCGGTCGGCGAACACTGGCGCATAGAACGGGATATCCGCAGCCGCGTAAAAGCACGCTTTGACCGGGAAGGAATCATCATGCCGCACTATACGGCGCCTAAAGCATAAAAAGTGTTTGACATGCTCTGACGGTTGTGATATTATACTTGAGCTGTCAACGGCAGCCTGTGGGCTCGTAGCTCAGCTGGATAGAGTGTTTGACTACGAATCAAAAGGTCGTGGGTTCGAATCCCGCCGGGCTCACCAAGAGAAACCCCGGTAAAGCCAAAAAAACTAAGGCTTCCGGGGTTTTCTTATGTTGTGAATAAAAACTGCAAAATTGCCCTGAGTTGTGATAAATTGCGTTCTACTACCAACATTACTACCAACGCGCAATGCACCCGTAATTGAACAAAAACGGCCGTTCCTGCACTCCGCCTGTTTCGGATAATTGAATTGCCCATCTGAATACACGGGCGGCTTAAATCGAATCTTGCGCGCTCGTAGACGTATGCGTATAATAAAAGTGCCGGGGTTGTCCTGCCCCGACACCGCGCTCGTGACCGTCAGCTTGCTTTGCTGACGGTTTCATTTTTTATTACCGCAAGCAGCATATCGGCAACCTGATCGTCGCTCAGGTCATTATTCTGAATCAAGCGATAAGTTAATGAATCATGCAGTTCGTTCACTTGCTCATTACAGAGTTTAAAAACGGCGTCAATCATATCGCCATATGCGTCCTCTACAATAGTAATGCTGTGCCCTTCGGTCAATATTGATAGTGCTTCCGTTGCTCGGTATGTTTTTCTGATTGCCCGGATAATAAGTGTTAATGTTTCAGCGTTCATATAATCACGCTCCTTTCAGATAACATTATAGGCTCTGAAAGCCTTGATTTCAAACAACTTATTGCAATACTGATACTACATAATGTAATAATCGGTACGAACTTTTTTACTTGTGCCGATTATTTTGTTCGTGGTATAATATGGTTGAAATTCATAAGGTTCAACTCCTTTCAATCCTTTCGAAAAAAAACCGCCCGGCTTCATCGGCTGGGCGGTACCTTTATGATACGGTTCAAGGATCTACTTGCTGATCCTCAAGAACATCATCAAGTGCGCTTGCGGCTGCGTCGCGTTTCTCGTCGGCGTCAGCATAGGTTAACAGTGCGTTTACCCGGTTCAGCATTTTTTCCGTTGCGGTCATGGCGTGTTCTTTACAATATTCCGTTTCCAGAAACGCCGATACCGCCCGATGAAGCAAATCAACCTCCGCGCTATCCTTCAGTGGAAGAGTATACATCATATCACCTCTATTACTTCATGCCGTTCGCTTCCATTGTTTCCATCGACACCGGGCCATTACGCCTTGCCGCCTCCGCTCCCATTTCGGCGGCAAGTTTTAATGCCGGTTCCTCTGATGAAACAATAGTTGTGCATGATATCGGCTCTGGTAAATTCTCGTAGTTTAGTTTCCGTTCCTCCGCCGGGGCCATGTCGCCGCACCAACGTTGCGCTATACCAATGCTTTCCTGATCTTCGGTTTTCTTTCCGATGATCTTTTCAAGCAGTGAGCCGTATTCTGTACTATAAATTGTCAACATGGTTTGGTCCATATCCTGCATGGTTTCCACTGCTTTCCCGTCCTGATAGCGATACACACGGGCGGCCGCGTTTAGTATGTTGGTTTGTAGTACATCACCGGCTTGCCCGTACTCTGGACCGTTACGGCCGGTTGTGTGTGCATCTTTCGCAGGTTTTATCACTGTTTCCTTTGAACCGCAAAAAATCAGTTTCGCTTCCGGTAGATATTCCATAGGAAAGCAAGGCGTATATTCTGCCATAATGGCGAACTTTGCTAACTCTGAAATATCCTCTGCGTACTGTTCTACACTCGTAAATTTTAGTACATACGGGCTGTTGCTTTCCCTCAACATGGCGTCAATCAGGCGGAGGCCCCCAATATGACCGCCGTTCACTATAAGGGCTGCTTCCACCTCGTTTTTGCTCATTGGAAGATTATACCGGCCGTACAGGTTTATCAGTTTTTCAGTTGCAGCCGGAACAGGTTTACAGAGTGCGTTTTCTAAACAATCGTTCATGTCCTTCGCGCATCCGGCGATGACTTCGCCTAACTCTGCACCGAATCGGGCAATCTCCGCCCGGGCGGCGGTCGCCAGTTCCGTCCGCTTGTGGCTCAGTATTTTCTTTTCGTCTTTGTATATGGACGCTGACTTTGCAGCTGCGGTGTAGTCTGTCCGAAACTTTTTAGCGGTGTTCGTTACGTTTTCGGCGTATTGTTCCATACCGTCAAGCAGTGTCTTAAAAATGAGTCGTACAGGCGTTGCGTTAATCATTATTATCAATCCTTTCGTTTTCGTCTGGCAAAAGTATTGTTGCGGTTAAGTGCGCTTCTCGTGCCAGTTTATAGCACAAAACAGCGAATACCTTTGACCGCTCCCGGGTAGTCAGTTCGGGAGCGTCGGCCCCGGTCATTACCGCCCGTTCCGTCGGGGTTGCCTTTGAATATAGGCGCCGGGTCGCCAGTGTCATCCTCTTGTCGCCCGGCATAACGTCATCCGTTTGAGTATGTCGGTTGTTTTTGAATCCTCTCAGGTATCCGGCACACAGTGCGTAAAAACTCGGTTTATTTCCGGCAGCGTCAAGGTCAATTCGTTGAGTCAGTTCGATCTCGCGGAGGGTATCTGTAAACAATGGCGCTCACTTCTTCCGGCCGGGGCTGGGTTTCGGCTTGCTGCTAATGCCAACGCCCGTTTTTACGATCCTGTCCGGGTTCGGTTTATTGGTGTTTGCGTTTACCGCACCGATTTTCATTAAGTGCGTTCGGGCGGCCCCGTTTGGCTTGCTATTGCTTTTCATAATTTGCATCTCCCTTCTGCTGTGTGGTTGGTTTGGATCCATATCCGGCGGCGTCAAGTACCGCCTGACGAACTGCCGGATTATTCATGATGTCGCGAACTGAAACCAGCCCGACCTCTTTTCTCACTTGCTCGGCTTCGCGTTCAAGTTTCCTTCTAATCTTCGCTTTCATCGTTTCAACCCTCCGCGTCACCGTCATCATCCGGTATTGATTCAATTAGCCGACGCCGTGCCGCTTCTACATCCATATTTCCAAACGGGTTAGACGGTTCAGCAGGAGCAACCTCGACTCGATCCGCAAAACCTTCGTTGCCATTTTTAAGCAGGAAAATTGTCAGGCTTTCCAGCGCTGCGTTCCTGTCGGCCGCTGTGATTCGTGCGTCCGTAAAAAGTGAACGTAACTGTTCAAGTAATCGCCCTGTACTGCTTTCCCTGTTCTGTTCAAGAAAGCGATACAGGTACATCCGACTTACTCCCAGCGTCGCCGCAAGTCCCACAAAAGAAGGTAATACGGCGTAATCTGTGCAGTGTGATAAGTATCTATCCGCCGCCTGTCGCACTGCGCCTTCATCTCGCAAGTCAACCCTAACAGGCGACTTTTCCAATAAATCACGCTTACTGTTTACAATCTGCCGGATTGAATCCACCCGTACTACTGCGGTTTGTTCCGGACCGCCGTATTTCGGCGCCTTTGCGGTCGGTACTGCAACTATATCGTTATGGTTCATGTATTCACCTCCCTTCGTCAATGTTGTTCGTTTTGTTCCATCCATAATTCGATGAGCAGCAACTGAAAACTATCACGTTCCGTTGTTTCATCCTGTGGAGCGGTATCGTCTTTTCTAACCGGCGGCGTCGTTTCCGTCTGAATCATTTCGTTAATCCTCCGCGTGTTCACCCGGTTCAGCGGTTGCGGCTTCGCGCTCGGCTCGACGCATCCAGTACGTTTGATTCCAGCGCCGAACCGAATCTTTATGATTCGCCCTGTACTGCCTTTGGTACGCTCTCCGGCTCGCCGCTGCTTTCTCGATCTGATCCGCCGGTAACACCTGATTGTTTCCTTTCCGCTGTGTCATTGTTGGTTGCCTCCTTCCGTTTCGTTTTGTTCATTTTGCTTTCGTATTCTTCGCGCCGGACCTCTCGTAATAGTGACTTTGCGAGATTATCCTCCGGCGCCGGATACTTCTTTCGCATCCAGTTGCAGTATCCTTTAGCAATCGCATATACAGGCGATGTCCGATCCTGGTCAAGCCCGAACCGGATTAACTGAACCGACTTGTAATCCGTTTCAATCTGTTGCATACGTTCCCGGCGGTCATCCTCCGCCCGTTGTATTAGGCCTTGCCGGATCCGTTCAAGACCTTCGGCACCTTCACCCCGGGCCAGTGCTTCCTCATACTCTCGTATCATGGTATTCCGTCCTTTCCGCGCTTCGCGTTGATAAATAAAAAAGAGAACCGCAATACTGCAATTCTCGCAATAATGCGGCTCTCTACTCTTGTATTGTACTGCTTTTTCTTCTTCTTGTCAACGATTCACCTTATTTTTCAACGGTTTCTGGTGTCGGGTTTGAGCAAATGCACCGCGTTGGTTTACACGGAAAAAAAGGTTTCAACCTGTTCATATGTTCATGTAATATATGACAACGACGACGGTGCAGATCGTTACACCGTCGTCGTTGGTATTGTGCTTTACGCCTTGTTCCTCTGTCGTTTTTCCATTTGAGCCTGTACTTTTCCGAACGTGATCTTGGATATAATCGGCTCGTGCGTTCCTGCATATGTTACACCGTCATGGGTCAGTGTTCCGCAGTAGAATTGATTATGCAGTATCACAGACAGACCGCCGCTTGTCCATGACCCGCGCCGGGTTTGCAGTCCATCAGCGTTCAGGCCCTCGGCGATCTTGGCAAGGCTTTTTCCCTTCATCGCTTCAGAGAATATCCGCTTGATGATCCTGGCTTCATCCTCGACGATTACGATACTTTTCTTGTCCGTGGCGTATCCATATCCATAAGGACAAACTCCGGCAGGTTTCGCGCCTGTACGTGCCTTTTGTTTCCGTCCTTTGGCAAGCCTGATTGCAATCTGTGCGCGTTCCAGTTCGTCAACCGCTTCCATCAGAGTTGCAAAGAATCGATCATTCGGATTATCACTGTACAGGTCGAATCGCGGCTGTTCGATAGATATTACTCGGATACCACGTTTCTTGATCATCCGGCGAATAAGAGCCTTTGCCATATCGGACCGCCATAAACGGGAAGTGTTCTTTACAATTATTGTTCCATTATCTTCGATACTGGCGAACAACTCGATCAGGGCCTCGCGTTTGCTCAATGCATCATCATCATCAACGTCGTCAATCCGTCCGCTGATACCTTCATCAGTGAAGATGCGATCCAGCGTGATACCTTTTTTCTTGCAGTAATCGCGAATAGCGTTCTTCTGTTCTTCCAGTCCATATCCTTGTTCACTCTGTGTCGCGGTCGATACTCGGACGTAACCTGTAATCATGCACATCGTTGGCACCTTCCTTTCATGAAACAGTATATCAACGCTCAGATATATTGTCAAGTATCATTCATGATAATTGACAATTAACGGACAAATATATTTATCTGTCAACGTGATAATCGTTTTGTCCTTCTGCTTGCTTATGCTGAATAAGTAGAAGGATAAGAAGAAGGATATAAACTGTAACGCGTCACAATCATTGTCAGTGTGGTTTATGTGGCCAACAATTCTTGTTATCTCAATTCCTCGCTGAGAGCTGCTGATCGGTTGGGAAGAGTAAAATATAACATACGCGCCATATTCAGCCTGTTACAATCGAAAATTTCATACCAGATATGACAAACGTGTTGCCAATCTGAATACCCGGGTACCCCGTGGGGAAATTGGAAATGGTACCGTCCCCGTATCGTTACCCCGACGAGTAGCTGAAAATGGGAAAAGGTTCTTTGCTACAAAAACAATAGTGCTGTAGCAACTCTGTAGCAAGTTTTGTAGCAAGTGCAATCCCTTATAAATCAACGAATAGAGATACTCTTACTACAGTGACTACAAGAAAACTCATTCTTGCGTATATATGAGAACAAACATTTTCACATTTATTTTTTTTTCCGCATACATTTTTGTTAATCATTCCCGTAGTAATGTAGCAAAAGACCATCAACGCAATATTTTTCAACGCTTTGGACTTGCTACAAAAATGCTACAGAACCTTATCGTTCTGTAGCAATTGAATGTTTTTGTAACAATCAATTCAGAATGGCAAATCCGGTACGTCAACAACCGTTCCGGGGTTTGCTGTTCCGGTTTCTGCCTCGTTATTCAATGCGTCGGTGAAGAAGTCAAGCAACCGTTGCGAGTCTTTGCTAAGGTGTTGCTTGGCCGGTGTTCCTGACTTATCTTTCATCGCGCCATGATGAACACACCATTCGATAAACGAATCATAGTTGAATCCGTTACGGGTCAGTTCTGCCTTAAGCGGATTTCGTGCGATCCTGTAATGAGTATCGCAAACTTTTTTCCCGTAATACGGCTTAACGTACCGATTGCCGTCGCTCTCGAAATAGCCTTGATATTGCTGGCACCAGCCACATATATGCTCATATACGCGCCGGTTCATATCTGTATCGACTTCCAGTTTAAGATATTGACGTACATCATCTTCGGTCAGCGCGGTCTCCTGATCGCCGAAAATATACTTGGCTGCGAGTCGGTCCGCAATAATGAGCATGGCGCCGGAGTCCGCCTGTTTCACCTGTACGCCACTTTCTTGTAACGACTTGCTGATCCGGTCAGTTTCCTTCTTTAGGGCGCTCATATCTTCACCAGCGATTGCTTTGACATAAGCTGCCCCGGCGAATCCGTAGTTTTCCTTGATCGTATTAACCACTGTGTGAGGATCTGAAAAGACCGGCTCTTTTACGTTGACTTCAACAACACGGGCCAACGCTCCCTCGTGGTCAAGGTCGTTTGTAACGGTCTGCTCGCCGCTGCTGATTGTGACTAAGCACCAGTGCAATAACGGTTGTAATTTCGCTCCTCGGTTCAATCTGCCCCGGCCAGCACCTTCGCATAGATTGTACGCTGTTTGGCCGAATCCCTTTTCTTTCTGGGCGGTCTGGAGTTCGTCAATAAACAATGGGATGTTGTTAAGAGAGGATGCGACGACCTCCAGCGCGTTTGTTGTGCCGTTGGCGCTTATTGTTAAGCCGTGTCCGATATCCGGTTTACCCCATACTGATGCCGCCATCATGACCGATACCGATTTGCAGCTGCTACTAATGGTTGAGTGAATATTACACCAGAAAGGCAAATATCCAACCTTGGACAATAACGGCGACGCGAATGATGCCGCAACGGCAATACGGGCAGGAAGATGCCGCGCTGTGCCGTCCCTGGTCGTCTTAATTGCTTCCAGCCAAATATTATAATCGCCGCTCTGTTTAATTGAACCAACAATTTGAGAGTTGCCGTTATCTATGTATTGGAGTGCTTTATCGTACGGAACAAAAGCATTTCCATGCCATCCTAACCGCGATGTTGTCCGTATTTCCCGGAGGATATCGTAGTTCAGGCTTTCCATATCACATAGGAATGAAACAAGGTATCTTGCATTTTCGCTTGTGACACCAACACCAACACCGGACAGGCTTACAACCTTGGTTGCGGAATACGCAATCGTTTTTTCGATGTCCAACGTTTTCCATGTACCCCCGCGCTGAAACGCAATCCGAATATACTGTTCCGCTGTATCCTGATTGATGATCCTCGCAACGGGCATGATAGGATGTAAGCATACGTCCATCTGGTTTCCGTATCGGTCAAGATATGCGACGCCGTATTCATCGCAAATATATTTCCCGCTCTGTAATTGAATCGGTTGGTCCGGGAACGTCGTTACATAGTCGCCGCTATTCTTCGGCAAGATACTGTTTTCGTATTCTTGCCATTTTACAGTGAACCTTTGCTTACTGAATTGAAAGGTTTTCGCCATTTCCTGAACGTCATACCACAATGATTTGAATGTCGGAATATTTCGATGCTCATACAACCACTTGTATGGCTCGATCCCTTTGAAGTCGTCCAGCGTCCAGTTTGGAATAATCAACTGTGTTTCCTCCGTGCCTGTATGGAGGCTGTTTTGTTCGTCCATTGGTCGTACCTCCGCGCTCTGCGTATTATTACGCCCAACGTTGGGCCTACTCTCTCCGCATAGGCGGCCTATACCAATCCGATCACGTTGATCGGATTGGTGTATTCTGTTCCGGTCAGGTTGCAGTTGATCGTTGCTCACTGACGGACCTGATCGCGGTCATGTATCGTTCCCGGTCGGCTTTGCTCATCTTCTTAGACAATCGCCTGTACATTGTCGCCGGGCTGATATTCAATTCCTCCGCCAGTAATCGCAACGGTACCGCTCTTTTTCTTGCTTCCAACCGAATAGTCATGTTTTCCATGAATGGGCCCCCCTTCCGGTCAATATGTTGTGAATAGAAAAGACGCCAAACACAGGATATACCCGTCGTTTGACGTCTGCTTTCTATTCAACTGAGATAACTATATCAAAAAACACTTGCGCTGTCAATGACTTTCGTGATATATTTCTATCATGTTGGTAGTATGCTGTTGGTAGTAGTCCTATTATTAGGAGGTCGTTTCGGTGAACAACTGTATTCGATGCGCGGAGGAAATACCCATTACAGGCGCGATGTATTGCCCCTTTTGCGGTGCTTCTCAAGTCGTAAAGGAAAAACCCGGACGGCGTCCGAAAACGCGAGCAAACGGCACTGGAACCGCTTTTAGAAGAGGTTCAACATGGACCGCTTCGGTTGTCGTTGGTTGGAAACTTCCGAAGGATCCTTCCCGGCCGAAAATCCCGGTCAAAAAAACCCGTGGCGGATTCAAATCAAAAAAAGACGCACTGAATTATTGCAGCCAGCTTATGCTCGAAACAACTTCCCGAAGGCGGCTTACACTTGAAGAATGTTGGAATGAATGGTCGGAACCGTACGAGAAGCGTGTCGGCAAAAGCACATTTGCAGGTTACCGCTCAGCATATGGCCATTTTAAAGGGCTTCAAGGCACTTTCATGGATCTTATTTCGGTTACTGAATTACAGAAATGTATTGACGCCGTACCCGGTCACCGAACCAAACAGATGATGAAAACGACGGCCGGATTGCTATGGCGTCACTGTGTAGCCCATGATCTGCTTGATAAGGATATTACCGGCGTGTTGTACCTCGGTAAAGGTCAGAGTGTTCAGCGCGAACCGCTGACGCCGGAAGAGGTCGAAGTGATAAAAAAGAATATCGGAAAATATCGTTATGCGGAATATATTTATTGCCTTGTATTTCTCGGATGCCGTCCCGGTGAAATGTTGGAATTGCATAAAGACCAATTGCATCATTATCTAAAAAAGGATGATGATGGTAATATCGTTGCCGATATATGGTATCTGATTGCAGGGAAAAAGACCGCTGCCGGGAAAAACCGTATCATTCCTATTCCGGCTCAAATACTTGATTATGTTCTTGAACGGGCATGGATACCGGGAACTGATCTATTATTCCCGATGTATCAGTTCGACCGGAAAAAGGAAAAACTCGTTTGTTTCAAGAATATGACGGATGAATACATGAATAAACACGTTTTCAAGCCTATGATGAAAGACCTTGGTATTGCGGAAGGGAAAGTACCGTATTGCGCTCGCCATAGCTATGCCGATAAGCTGAAAGACGCCGACGGCACCGATAAGAGCAAGGCGGCCTTGATCGGACACAGTAATTACTTGTTTACACAGGAACACTATCAATCAGACACCATAGAAGAACTTGCCGCCCTGGTCGCTTCATTCGAATAACAATCCGGTCTGTATTACCATCATACTACCAACATATAGACAGAGAAACGTTGAAAATCAATATATTCTTTTCGACTACGAATCAAAAGGTCGTGGGTTCGAATCCCGCCGGGCTCACCAAACAAAGGCACCACCCTTCACGGGTGGTGCTTTTGTCTTTCAGCATAGGGTCGGAAGGAGCAAATTATCACTCATTGCCAGCCCCGGACCGCAAAGCGGGGAGATATGTCCTGCTGTATCGTGCGTTTATCTCTTCCTTACTCTTCATCAGAAAATCCCGGATGCTGAAATCGTTCTCATACAGAAAGTCCAAACAGTAAACGGGCTTGCCGCTCGGATAATCAGTGTAGAAGTTACTGACGGCTTTCAGGATCATCCTTGCGCTCATGGAGGTATCCTGCCGCTTGTCGATATAATACTCCGCACCGTCGTCACTGAAGGAGATGCGCAGCCATTCGGGCATCAGTGTAAGCTTTACCCGGATATCGCCGGCGGCGGAATAAGCATCCATAATGCGCTTGGTAAGCATCTCCTCCGCCGCAAGGCGGATCGATGTCACACGCTGGCGGCTGAACCCCATTGCCTGTGCCAGATCACTGGCCATGCTTGTGACCGGCACGATTGCGTAATTGCTGTTTTTGACCACCACGTCGAATACCGTCACGCCGCCCGCTAGTTCCTCATCCACCGACAGCCGCAGCAGGCGGTTGAGCATGTCCGCGCGGAGCGTGCGCTGATCCAGTTTGTCGTTGACGTTTAAGGGGAAGCTGTCATACAGGAAGATGTGGGAAGGTACCTTGTACCGGGCTATTTCAGCGCGCAGGGACGCCTTCATCGCATCCTGGTCGAAGCTCGCGCCGCCGTCTGTCATGGTGATGCAGGCCTCCACGCTCTCGCCGTAGATGGGATGCGGCGCGCCCATGACCTTGGCCTGAAGGACATTTTCTATACGGCTCAGCGCGTTTTCGATCTCGGAGGGCGATATGTCTTCGCCGCCCCGGATGATGACGTCCTTGATGCGCCCGGCGAGATACAGATAGCCCTCTTCGTCAAAGCAACCCAGATCACCGGTGTGAAGCCAGCCGTTTCCATCGATGGGCTGTTCTTCCCTGGGCAGCTTGTCATAGCCATTCATCAGTTTTTCGCCCCTGGCAATCACCTCGCCGATCTCGCCCTGAGCCAGGAAGCCGCCTTTACCGTCAGAAATACGTATGTCAATGCCCTTGATGGCCCGGCCCACTGTCTGCGCCCGCTTTTCCACCAGGTCCGAGGGACGCACCATGGTCAGCGGCGCGGCCTCGCTCAAGCCATACATGTTAATGAAAATGGCGTTGGTGTATTGCAGTTCCAGCCGCATCATCTGCACCGGAGTGGACATGCCTCCCGCGATCATGTACAGGTGCAGGTTCGGCACGACATTTTCCTCAAAGTTCTCCGCTTCAGCCAGGCCCATGTACACTGCGCCCACAGTCGCCATATCGGAAATACGGTGAGCGTCGATTACCCGGACCAGGGTTTCCGGTCTGTAGTTGGCTGGCGGACATACCGTTGCGCCGCGGCAGAGATAGGCATAGCTCATCAGCAGCCCCAGAATGTGGAACAGCGGCACGGCCACGCACACGCTCCGGCCTGCGTATTCGCCAATGTTTCCGTTGAAGGCGTCGGCGTCAAAGGTCAGTGCCTTCTGGGAAATCTGCACCGCCTTGGGCCGGGATGTGGTACCGGAAGTGAAGATGATAAAGGCCGTGACGTTCTCCTCGGAAGTATCCGGTACCGCCTCATCCGGATCGTCGCGGAACACATGCCCCAGATCCAGCGAGGCGGGGCGGATGTCCAGGCAGTGTTCCTCCGGAATGCCCGCGAGTGCAGCCAGCGTGTGCATCGCGTCGGGTTTTTTCTTTGTTTCCCCGTTGTCGCCGCAGAGCAGGAACCGGTCTCCGTCATGGTCAGCAGTTCAGCGGCTTCAGCGCCGGTCATGCTGTAATTCATCAGAACAGCAGTGCCGCCTGCCCGGACGGTGGCGAAGAAAGCGATCAGCCAGTTGGCGGAGTTGTAGCTCCACAGGGCTACACGGCAGCCCTTTTCAACCCCCATCTCCCGAAGCCTTTCTCAAGCCCCCGGATGCCCTTGTGCATATCCTCATAGGTGCAGGACCCGCCGTTGTCGACGATAGCCAGGCGGTCGGGATAGTCCCGGCAGATCTGCGTTGACAATAGCCTGTTTTCCAAATCGTTTCATCCTTCCGGTCATACTGATCTCAGTATGAAATGTGATTTGTTCCTCCACGCCAAATAATGAAATGCAATAACTGAAAAAGTTGTATTCAGCAAACCGCAAAATAAGTATACGAGAATCACTATGGAGCATCAAGGTTATCCGGTGCCGGAGAAGAACGGCAAGAAAGTTCCCGGGAGACAGGCCCCCTGTACAGACAGGGAAACGAAGGAGAAGGGAATAACACAGGAGAACTGGCTGGATTATTTGGACAACCTGACGGATTCGGAGATAACAGCGATGTTGAACAGGGAACCTTTGAGGGGATCTTTTCAATAATTGTGACATTCTGGAACACCCTCTTGAAAACAACGGATGAAAGAAATAAAATTTTGTTGTGTCAAATGCAGCAGCCGCTTTCCGTAAAGGACAGCAGTAACGCTGAATACCGGCATAATTCCATCTGTATGACTGTGTGAGATAAGTATGAAAATGTTACGGAAATTTATTCGATTTATGAATCCTCCCATTGATGAGGAAATTCTGAAAGAAATAGACGGAAACAGTTTCAGGAGCATCCGGATTATTTCCCTGTCTGTATTTCTGTTTGAAGTCGTGACAATCATCATGTTCTTCATTTCCAACATCAACGGCCTGGACCACGAAAAAATGCTCAGCCTGATCAGTGTGTGCTATTGTATTATTCTTTGCGCAACAGCATACTATCTGTCAAATAAAATGCTCCAAAGCAGGAAGCTCTCACACAAATGGTTTTTCACTTTCAAAATCCTGTTTTTCATCCTGTTTACCGCGTGGGCAGTCTTTATTGATTATCGTCATTATAAGCATGGTGACCAGATGATTACTTTTTTTGCCGTGAATCTGACCATGTCCTGCTTTGTCATTTTCAGGCCGTGGATTGGAACCGTTCTGGTGAGCGGCTCCTTTGCCGGATTGTATGCAGCCCTTTATTCCGTGGATAAAGCCGCAGGAATCCAGCCTGAGAATTTTATTGTTCTTGCGCTCATATCCATGGCATGCAATGCGGTTCGATGCCATGCGCAGATCAAAGCTGCCACCCAAACAATCCGGTTGAATGAAACCATTTCTGAGTTGAAATCAGCAAGCCGCCGGGATGGACTGACCGGTCTCCTTAACCGGCTTGCGCTTGAAGATGACGCTTCGACAGCCGACGGCCGGAAAATGACGGCCTATATGATCGACATCAATTATTTCAAGGAGTTCAATGACCAGTATGGCCATGCGGCAGGTGACACGATCCTGAGAGAAGTCAGCGGGACGCTGAAGCACCTGTATCCCGGAGCCCATTATTACCGGTATGGCGGTGATGAATTCCTGGTGCTGACATACAAGGCACCGGAAGAAAATTACGGTAGTGACACGTATGATTTCAGGCAGGAGAAATACGGTGTCACGGTTGATCTTTCCATTGGCAATGCACAGGGCAGTCCGTCGAACTACCAGGAAGTGTTTGATCTTATCTCCAAAGCCGATAAAGCGCTGTATATCACAAAACAACGTACACATTCCGCTGAATACGGCGGACATGACCGGCGAAAATAGTGATTTAACCAAAATCAAGTGGGACGCAATCCGCGGAATAATCCCTGGAACCATTCACGCCACGATTTCGGCTGCCTCCGGTTCCTCTTTCACGCCAGACTGTAAACAAAATAAAAGGAGAATGAGAAAATGAGCAACAGGACGAACCCTTCCGAAAAGAAATGGATCGTTGTGATCCTGATTCTGCTTTCGCTTTGCGGCACAGCGCTGTGCGGATGGAATCTGATCCGGACATTTCAGAGCCCCCTGACCCTGCTGGGCGTGCTGTCAAGCGCAATCCAGTTCCTCTCGTATCTGGCGCTTCTGGCATTTGCCCTTTACACGAACAAGCTAAAAGGATCCGCTCCTTTCCAGGGTGTCGTTCTCGCCTTCGCCGCTTTGCTGGGCATTCAGCTTCTTCAGTCCGGCCAGGCCATTTCCGGCTATGGCCTGAGCGAAAGTCTGACCCTGATGATCAATACGTTTAATCTGATCGCGTTCGCCAATGTCATCATGGTCTCCAACAGGCTTGAAAAGAAAAGGGACGCCACTGGCTATCTGGTGATGGCAGTGATTCTGAAGCTGATCGGCGAATTGATCCTTATCATCAAGCATTGGGAATTTGTCAATCTCCCGATCATTCTGCTTTCCCTGTCAGTGCCGGTACTTGGCCTGACGATCCTTCTGGCATACCTGACCTTCTATCACCCGAAGGATTGACCGTTCTGCAAACTTTTCATCAGGCATTTCGGGGGTGCGGACGTCAATCATCCGTCGTCTGTTTCAAGGCAGATCATGCAACTGTTTCATTACAGACAGAGCTGATTGTATTTCTCCAGCGCACTCTTCAGGTCGTCCCGGATCTGGTCAGCCAGACTCTGCGGGGCGGTTACGCGGATGAAGCCTGCGTGCTGCATAGCGAAGAGTTTCATATCGAATTCGGGAACGCGGACGGTACAGTCGTACTGTCCGTCTTTTCGTTCTTTGAACTCGACGCCTTTGCCGAAGGCATCGATAACGATGGCGATGTGCTTCTCCGGACAGGTGAAAGTGATGCGGACAGGATCTCCGAAAGCCATGTTGGCATTGTGCTCCATAAATTCCTGGAGGTTCCATCCCTTGTGCCAGCCGTCGATTTCCCGGATGGGACGGACCGGCAGGTCTTCCTTGACAGCGACGGCTTTCATCCGGTCAATGCGGTACACGCTCAGGGTAGTGTACTTGTCGTTGTTGCAGATCAGGTAGTAGAAGCCGTTCCGGATGACCATGGCGTAGGGGTTCAGAACATGGGGATGATCCCATTTCGGGTGCAGTTCAAAGTCGGGACCCATGGAGTGATAGTCCACCGTGACCTTCTTTCCGCCGTCGATGGCTTTGCCGATGAGATCAATGTTCCGGAAAAGTTCCGGGTTCACCGGTTCGTCCGCGGCCAGGCGGCGGATCTTGTTCAGGTTCAGGTTCTTCCGGAAGTGAATGTTGCCGAGGTTGCAGAGCTTCTCGATCAGGTCCTTCCGGGCTTCATGGGGGACGTTCCGGCTGTAGAGGATACCGTCGATGAGCCATCTCAGTTCCGCATCGGAGAACTCCTGGTCGTAATACAGCCCGGAATAGTAGGTTTCATTCAGGCAGTCCTTTTCGTCGTGGGCTTCGTTGGAATGGGATCTGACGCGGCTTTTACTGTCCATGACGAGATCAGTTATGGTCCGGCGGACGGTGGAGCGGTCCGTTCCGTAGCCCATTTCGTGAAGCTTGTCTACCAGCTGATGCTGTTTCATGGGGTGGGTGAAGTCTGTTTCTTCCTTTAGTATCTTCACCATATCAAAAACCACATATTTGTTTTTATTCATGTTGTCGCGGGCCATGGTGCCTCCTGTGTCATCCTGAACGTGCTGTTTTTTTTCTTTTTTCAGAGTAGCATAAATGGGACATTTTTGCAACGTGGGATATCTGAAAATGAAGATGTCCCCGGGAGCCGGATCGACCGGAGACGGATAGAACCGGAAAACCTGATCTGAAAATGGGGTAAAAATGCTGCGCAACTTAACCGATAATGAAGACGACCCGGATGTAGATTGCAAAACTAAACGTGTACCTTGTCAACTGAATATCATCCAATAACAGCAGGTTTACATTTGCAACGGAGTATGGTCAGGCTGCTTCACTGG
>CADBEB010000011.1 GCA_902793605.1 uncultured Eubacteriales bacterium | reverse complement strand
GGTAGTATTTTCCGGCATCCGTACAGCCGGAAAATCTCCACCCTTTACCTTGACCCTGCATTCTCCCTTACTGTGTAACCTATGTTTGACAAATCAACAGGGGTTTAAGGGGGCGATCGGAAAGCCCCCTTGACTATTTTTAGTTCTTTGATTAACCTGAGTTTTACAGTTGAGAGAGATAGAAGTGCCCCGAAAGCCTTACAAATCAAGGCAGTCGTGGCTTGATTAATTGAAACGAAGTGTTGTGTTATTTCACTCTTTTCTGTGACTCAGAATGTTTTTAATCACATTCAGAGGCATGTACTTCTGAGTGAGATCCCAGCCGAACAATCTACCAAAGGAATCAAGGACTTCATCACGTTGATCGAACAGATAATAACCTTGTTCCAGATAGGAACAGGAGTAATTGCAAAGAGATTCCCTGATCTGTTTGACAGTAAACTTTTCACCCAACAGGTGCTCAATCACACGCATAATCACTAACGCTACATAACAGGTCAGGAAGTGAGCGTTTACGTGTTCATCGGTTTTCACATAAACCGGACGGGCCTTGAACTCGCTCTTCATGATTTTAAAAGATTCTTCGATTTCCCACAGGCCTCTATACTTGTTCCGGATCTCAGCGTCTGACATTTTCTTTTCACTGGTGACAATGGCATAGTAACCGTCGTACTTTTCTTCTTCGCTGATTCTCTCTAAATCTAAAGAAAGGATGCTGCCGTCAGCGATCTCGCCGGTTCCCTTAATGAACCGAAGATTTTTTACATAAGCGGCTGCACCATAGCAGGTGGATTGAGTGTATTGCCCGGGGTTGGCAATGAGAGACATCGCTTTAGCAATAGCCCTCTCACGGTCTGCCTTTTGTTTCTTGGCGTACTTCTCTGAATAATAAACCATCTGCTTCTGGTAGATTTCATATGGTAGGTCACGATTGCCTGAGGCTTTCTTCAGCTTGATCTTCTTGGCATGAATTCTGGATTTGTGCTTGAAAATGACAACGTTGCCATCTTTATCTGTTTCTTCGTCAGAAACATATCCTTCTGAATTAAGCACCCATTCGCGGAATTCTTTATCCGCTCCAACAACGGATTGACCGTAGATGTATCCGTCATTTCCTACCATATCGTCATGATTCTTCCCGAACAGAAATGCCGTATTGTCGCTGGTGTTCAGCCCTCTGTCTGCTACAACAATGATTCGGTCAATTTCCAGATCTCGCTTCGCACGGCGAATAGCCGGCAGCATGTTCGTCTTCTCGCTTTCACCGCCGGAGAAAGTATTGTATGCTATGGGGATTCCATTGGAATCCATGAGAAGTCCCATTTGGATAATGGGATCTTTCCTGTGTTCCTTAGAAGGTCCGCGTTTCTTCTGCCCCTTCTTGGTTATATTCCCCTGTTCATCCACTTCATCCTCATCCTCATGGGGAATTTCGAAGTAGTAGTTGGTAACGTCCCAGTATCCGAGACTGGGATCCCGCCCGAAGAGTTCTTTCGTTTTTTGCGCCAGCAGATTCTGAATCTCAACGGAATAAGACTCGAAGAAATCCAGTGATCTATAGACGTCCTCCAGAGCGAAATCGAACTTGTCGAAGTACCTGTCGCGGGTATCGTAGGCATGTTTCTTAGAGGAAGGGAACAAAAAACGGTCGAAGATGAGCAGACTAAAAATACTGTTGAGGTTATACTGCGTATTCACGAAACGCTGTTTGTACTGAAAAAATTGATACAGACCCAGTTTGTCGTAAACAGTCTTAGGAACGGCATATCCCAGATTCTTCCGGTTGGAAGTGTCCGGCTCCAGCTTTTCCTGCAGATTGATCTCAAGCTTGGTGGTAATGCTTTTTCGTTCCTCATTCATCTGCCGGACTTCTTCCTGAAAATGAGCAATTGGATCCTCGTATTGATCCAGCCAGTCCTCCAGGAAACCGAGATTCTTTATGACTTTGCTCTTTACTTTTCCATTTTCACGATACCCGCGGACAATGGTTAATTGAGTTTTCTTGCATACTTTATTGTAGCTCTTTTTCAGGTACATGATATCGCCCCTTACTCAGAGGAATTATACCACATTTTGAGGAATAGCGCAATATATCGCAACTATAAAATTCATATATGTTGACATAAGAAAAGCCCGATTTCTCGGACTTTGCAACACTTTTTAGTCAGCAGTCACTGTAAAACAACGGGAGTAGTAGGGCGTTCAAAGACCTCTTGCAGCCACGGTCTCCGGGGTGTATAATAGCAAAAATTTTATAAAGCAAGGTGACAGAACAGGTGACAGCTTTGCCTGTCACAAATCATGGAATGGGGTACTTTTTATGACAAAAAAGACGGTTCTCGGTATGCCGCGCAATGTATTCTATACGATCTGTTCCATTTTGGTCATTGGAATCATCATCGGCAGCTTTTACGACTACCAGATTTCCGTGGCGCTTTCCAACAAGACCGCTATCGGTGATTTTTATCAGCACTATGGCAATATCATCTCCCATCTGCTCTATCCCGTCGCGGGCATGTGCCTGTTCAAGGGGCTGAAGAAAAAGGGAAGCAACTTCAACACCCTGGCGTGGGGCGTGCTGGGCTTCTCCCTGTTCTGGACGTTTTACAGCTTCCTCGATACAAGCGGCGATGACCTTCGCGAGGTTTACGGCTATGTTCCGGGGCAGCCCGGTTCCCATCTCACCCTGGCGCTCACTTTCCTGACCTGGGTTGGTCTGGCATGTCTGACGGCCTGGCTGGCGTATCTGATCCTCGACGATGAGAATGCGGACATGCTGCTCGCCATCGGTTCCGTGATCCTGCTCGCCGGTATCTTCAGCGAATTTATCAACTCCTGGCTCAAAATCGTCGGCTGCCGTCCGAGATACAAATATCTGATCACCCTTGATGATCCCGCAAGCGAGTACCGAAACTGGTGGGAAATGATTCCTTATCTCAAGGATGAGAGCTCCTTCCGTTCCTGGCCCAGCGGTCACATGACCAAGGCCACGATCATGCTGGCCCTTCCGATGCTGGCAGACGTAATCAAAGGCAAAAAAGCGTATCTCAAAAACCTGTTCTTTGCGTTCGCAATCGTCTGGATCGTCGCACTCGGCTATAACAGGATTCACATGAACGCCCACTTCCTGACGGATGTATGTTTCGGTGTCCTCATCACCTATTGCCTGTACGCCCTCACCTATAAGCTCTTCTTCTCCATATTTGAGAAAGACAGTCAGGGACAATAAAACCCTTCAAAAGCAAAAATACGATAAAGAAACCGAGAGCTCAAGAAGCCCAATTTGCGGGCCTTTTGAGCTCTCGCTTTTTGCCGAAGGAACGATATTGAACGCCGGAGGCAGTGCTTACTGTTCTTCCAGCCACACACTCCAAGGTACATCATAGTTGCTTTCACAGTTTTGCTGAACGTATTCATAAAACAGCGGCGTCATCCTGACTTTCTCCTCATAGAGCGGCACCTTATAGCTGTCAGAATCCTCCGTATAAAGAGCATATCCACTTCCAGTCATCGCCTGACGGACAGCAATGTCCTGCATCGGCACGTCCGGATTCATCATCATATCGTAAATCATCATCATGACCCCCGTGCGCCCTCTGCCGCCCATGCAGTGAAAATGTAGCCAGGACTGATCCGGGTCAATGCTTTTTACAAAGGAAACAAAGGTGTCAATAGTTTCTGCCGTGGGCCAGCTATGATCCCGCATCGGCAGCCTGATGTATTCAAATCCCTCGCTCTCAACCAGTTCCTTTTCTGTCATGACGCTTTCCACGCTGATAACCAACGGCGGCTCAATCGGAGTCTCGCCTTTTCTGGCGTAAGCCTTTATCGTACTGCCGATCATTGCCCCTAAGCGCTCTGATTCGTCAGCTTCAACCTCCTCAAGTGTCATTCCCTCGTTCGCCCAGTTGTGAGTGCCATACCACGAGAGAGGGATTCCCTCGTTCACAAGACCATGGCTTTCCTGCCGCAGATCAAAAACATAGACAGTTCTGTCCCCGGCGCATTCCCGCAGAGAAGAGGCAAGCTCTCTGAACTGCGGTACCGAGAACTGCGCGCTGCCTGAGATGCACAGGGTATCCATCCCCTCTTCCGAAGGCATAAAGTCCGGATCGACGCCGGATTCCGCGTCCATTTCCTGAAGCTCATACAGCTGTCCCGCGATCAGTCTCACACTGCTCAGTTCGCCCTGCCAGTAATCTGGATTATCCCTGTCTATCCGGATGAACGGTAAGGTGGTTTCGCCACAGGCAACACATGGCATCGAAAGCAGCAGTGACACAAGAAGGCATACAACTGCAGACCGAATCAGCCAGTTCCTTCTGTTCTTCAACATGGGGGTTCCTCCTAATCTTTTCAGGAACCGAGCCAGCTCCTTCGGCGAAGCAGGCATTCCTGCCTGTTTCTGCTTTGCATTCCGACGGTTCTCCCTTTTCAAAGCTTATACATTTTCCCGATAACGCATTATATTATACAGTTTTTCTTTCTACAATGCAATCATCTGTGCTCTTTTTTCAGCCGTCAGAATGCGCTGATCTTTAAAGATCACAAACTGGATTAATACGGACTTGTATGCTATGAACGTAATGTAAACAAGACGCCATCATACTGACAGGTGCTTCCGCCGCTCCGTATATACGTGTGCAAGCACCGATACAGGAGCTGCAGAAAAAGAAAGCAACGCGATAAGCGAAAGGAGAAAACGAAAATGAATACCAATATGATGGAACTGAACATGAAGGAACTGAACATGAATGAACTCAGCTTCAACGAACTGGAACAGGTCTCGGGCGGCATGTCTTTGTTTGAGTTCCTGATCCGGCAATCTCGCCAGAATGAAGACGACTGAGTTCCGGGCAGACCGAAATCATCCCCTTCATCCTTTCCCCTGTTTCGGGCGACGCAAAGCCAGCGTCGCCTTTTCATTTTGTTCCCCTTGTAAGCACAATTATTTTGTGCTATGATGGCAAAAAAAGGAGCGGAGGAACCCGGCATGCAGATTGACGCACCGCCCAAACCCGAAAAGACCTATGTGACCGTCCTGGCTTCGATCGACCAGACCGGCCTCATGGAGCCCCGGGAGATCATCTGGCCCGACGGCCGGAAGTTTCCCATCGACAGGGTGGAATGCTGGCGCAAGGCTCTGGACCACGGACCGGATGAGATCGGAGGCAGGAAACGGATCCTGTACTTTACCCAGAGCCCGATATGCAGCATTGTCAATATGGGCCGGTGGTATGTGGAATCCGCGCATCAGTAAAAGTCAACTCTCCTCCGCCCGCTCCTGCAGCATGACGATCCCGATCATTTTCTTCCCGGAATGATATCTTCCTTTGTTAAGCGTATACCATATGGCATGCCTTTGAATCGGTTGATGTGACTGATAATCTATCTACTGTGCTTGACGTGCTGCGGGGCAACCAGCACCACTTGGACGTCATACTTCTTCAGAAAAGCCACGAATGCAAACCAGTAATGCTCCGTCGGTTCTATTGCCACCATGATCTTGGTCAGCTTATGTGCTGCAGCCAGATTGTAGATCCAGCTTACTAAGCTTTCGAAGCCCTCTTCTGTGTTCGTAAAAGGAAACGGTTTCTTGCTTACCTCAAAGCTCCTGGCCAGGATTGAGTCCGAATAGCAGTCAAAAACCCGGGAGCCTGATTCATCGGAAGCTTCCGGGTTTTTTTCATATTGCCGGTTTGGGGTCGTTTTATTTTCTTTCCGGTCAGTCCAGCCAGCCTTCCCGCGCTTTGACGCCGAACCGTTTTTCCAGCAAATGCATCTGATCGTCCGTAATCGTGTTGACCCGGGGAAGGTGCGCGATCTTCATATAGATCTCCGCGGCCTTTTCCGCCGTTTCGATCAGGCCGAAGGTCTCATCCAGGTCCTTTCCCGCTCCATAGATTCCATGCTGGCTCCAGACCACCAGGCGGGCGGTTTTCATCTTTTCCGCCGTGGCCTCGCCGATCTCGTTGGTGCCGCACAGCATCCAGGGCAGCACATTGACGCCTTCCGGAAATACCACAATGCACTCCGTGCACATCTGCCACAGGGTGCGGGTAAACTGTTTCTCATCCAGGTCATGCACATAGGTCATGGCCAGCAGGTTCGCCGGATGGCAGTGCATCACCACCCGGTTTTCAGGGTTCACCTTCAGCCGGGCCGCGTGGCTCATCATATGAGCCGGGAACTCGCTGGTGAACTGTCCGCCGTCGGCATAGCCCCACAGCAAATCCGCCTGCTGTCCCCGGTCCTTCAGCCGGACAATACCCAGATTGACCTCCGGGGCATACTGCACATTCTTGAAATACTTGCCCGTGCCGGTCACGAGGAAGTATTTCCCTTCCAGTTCCGGGGCGGCAAAACCTGTGAGAATGGTGCGCAGCGCCTTCTCCGGATCCAGGTATTCTCTTACTTCGTTTTCCTCCAGCATCAGGCTGATATTGCCGCCGTTGCGCTCATCCCAGCCATGGGCGTACATGTTCGTCGCGGTCCGGATCATTTCCACCATAAAGGGAGCCGTCAGAATGTCCTTCATTCCCTGTTCACCAGCACTTTCTTTTCATATTCCTCCACCTGCAGGAACCATTCCCCGTCAGCGGGCCTGCCGCAGCGGCGGCAGTATTCGTCCCAGACCTCGCCGAAGGGCAGGGTCTTCATTTCCTCCTGGAGCACCATGAGCCTGCTGAATTCGCCCCTGTCCTGAAGGGCCTTCATTTCCTCATGGGGCTGCAGGAGCGCGAAGAGGAGCGCCTTCTGCAGATTCCGGTATCCGGTGACCCAGGCGGAGATCCGGTTGATGCTGGCGTCGAAATAATCCAGTGCAATGTCCACCCTCCCGTCCAGGCCGCCGCAGCGAACGATCTCCCGGGCGATCTCCCGCGTCTCATCATCAAAGAGCACCACATGGTCGCTGTCCCAGCGGATCGGCCGGGTCACATGCAGCGCGATTTCCGGGAAGAACGCCAGCAGCGCCGGGATCTTGTCGCTGACCACCTCGGTGGGATGGTAATGGCCGTTGTCCATCAGCGGAATGCATTTGTCCCTGTTCATGGCGGCGTAGGAGAGGGCGAATTCCGCGCTGCCCGCGGTGTAGGCTTCCACGCCGATGCCGAACACCTTGCTCTCGATGCAGGGCTTGACCTTCCGGAAGTCATAGGGCTCCCGGAGAATTTCGTCAATGGATTCCCGGTAGCGCACACGGGGGCCCAGCCGGTCTCCCGGAATATCCTTGAAGCCGTCACCGGTCCAGATATTCATGACGCAGGGCTGGCCCAGCTCCTTCGCCAGGTAGCTGCTGATCCGGATGCAGGCCTTGCCGTGCTCGATCCAGAATTTCCGGGTGCTTTCATCCGGGCTGGACAGGGTCAGCGGATCGCATTTCGGATGGGAGAAGAAGGTGGGATTGAAATCACAGCCCAGGCCGCGCTCCTTGCAGAATTCCACCCATTTCCGGAAGTGCTTCGGTTCCAGTTTGTCCCGGTCCGCCCACTCTCCGTCCTCAAAAATCGCGTAGCTGGCGTGCAGGTTCATCTTGGGGGTGCCGGGAATCAGTCCCAGCACCACGTCCAGGTCCGCCATCAGCTCCTCCGGCGTCCGGGCCCGCCCCGGGTAGTTGCCGGTGGTCTGGATCCCGCCGGTCAGGGGCTTGGAAGGATCCGTATCAAAGCCGCGTACATCGTCCCCCTGCCAGCAGTGCAGGGATACGGGCACCTTCCTCAGTTTTTCCATGGCCGCGCCGGGATCGATTCCCAGCGCCGTGTAACGGTTTTTCGCTTCTTCGTAACTCATGCTTCCTCCGCCTCCGTCTGAATGCTGATATTGCCCAGCGCAGTTGCCTCAATGGGCAGCGCGATCACCTGTTTCCCCGTGGTTTCCTCTGTCAGCCGGTTCAGATACCGGTTCCGGGCGCCTCCGCCCACGATGTACAGTTTCCGGTATTCTTTCCCCGTGTTCCGCTCAATTTCCGCGATGGTCTGTCGGTAGCCCTCCGCCAGGGATCGGTAGGCACAGCGAAAATAGCCGGCTGTACACTTCGGCGGATGAGGAAGTTTTGAATCAAACGCGCCCTTCATGCTCTCCGGAGCCAGGAACACCGGATCGTTCACATCCACCAGGTGGTCAAAATGCTTTTCTTCCGCCTCCGCGGTGATCTCGTCCCAGGGCTTTCCGGGACACAGTTCCTCCCGCAGCCGGTTCACCAGCCACATCCCCATGATATTCTTCTGGTAGCGGTTGTATCCCACGCCGCCTTCGTTGGAATAATTGGCGGCCTCGCTGGCCTCGTCGGTCAGGGGCCGGGGCGTTTTCACCCCCAGCAGGGACCAGGTGCCCGAGGACAGGTAGAGCTCATCCCCCTCCATGGGAATGCCATCCACGGCGCTGCCGGTATCATGGGTGGCGCAGAGCATAACCTTCACGTCCCTGTACCGGCCGATCACGGTCCCGGGCCGCTGCAGGGGACGGAACAGATGCTCCGGCAGATCCAGCGCCCGGATGATTTCCCTGTCGTACTCCCCGGCAGCCGCGCTGACCATCCCGCCGGTGGTGGCGTTGGTGTACTCGTGGCTTTTCACGCCGCACAGCCGGTACATCAGGTATTCGGGTATCAGCAGAAAATCCGTCACGCCCTCCAGCCGGCCGGCAAGCTTGTCCGCGTACAGCTGGTAGATGGTGTTGAACGGCTGGAACTGAATCCCTGTGCGCCGGTAGAGGTCGGAAAAAGGGATCCGTTCATGCACCCGGGGTATGGCGTTTTCCGTGCGTCTGTCCCGATAGGCATAGCAGGGCAGAACGGTGGCCTCGCCCCGCATCAGCACATAGTCCACCGCCCAGGTATCGATGGCCAGGCTGACAAGACCGGGGTACCGGCGCAGGGCCTCATCAATACCCGCCCGCACATGCTTTTCCAGCGTTTCGATCTCCCAGGTCAGGTGCCCATCCTGTTCCGTGACACCGTTGGGAAAGCGGTACACCTCCTCCGTTCGGATTTGCCCACCCTCCCGCCAGCCGACAATGTGCCTGCCGCTGGAGGCGCCGATATCAACTGCAAGATAATATTTCATATCATCCACCTCAAAGCAAAAGACAAAAAGCAGCGAAGTGTCTCATTCGAGACACTTCAGTATGTCAGAGAAGCGGCTCAAATGCCATCTGGCCTGCTCGTCATCCCTCGCATCACCTATAGCAGCGCAGTCAAAGCCGCCCGCTATGGCCGCCTCTACGCCTGCGTGGGCATCCTCCACAACCAGGCAGTTTTGCGGGGGGAAGCTGATCATTTCAGCAGCTTTCAGGAATACTTCCGGACTCGGTTTGGAATGCGTGATACAGTTGCCGTCCGCAATAGCATCGAAGAAGTTCCCGAGACCAATCCGTTCCAGAATGAAAGGCGTGTTTTTGCTGGAAGAGCCGATGGCCAGTTTCAGATCCGTTTTCCGCAGCGCTTCCAGAGTGATTTTTACATCATCGGACAGATCGGTCGTCGACATATTGCCCAGCAGTTCCCGGTACAGCGTGTTCTTTTCTTCAGCAAGAGCCGCTTTTTCTTCATCCGTATAGGTCTGATCGCTTTTTTCCAGAATGATGTTCAGACTGGCTGCACGGCTGACTCCGCGCAGCAGGTTGTTTCTCTCCCTGTCAAAAGGAATATTCAACCGGTCTGCCAGGGCCTTCCAGGCCAGATAGTGATATTCATCGGTGGAGCAGATTACACCGTCCAGATCAAAAATAACGCCTCTATATTTCATGCGTTTTCCTCCAGAATGCCGCTTCTCAGGAACCAGGCGGGTGTGCAGCTCCAGGCATGGCAGAAGCTGTTGACCACGGGAGAACCATAGGGCGACTCATCCGGATTTTCGGGATTATACAGTTCCCAGTAAGTGTCCGCGCCATTCTCCACCATGCCGCCCCAGTAATCCCGAATCACCTGCCGGGCTTGTGTTTTTCGGCTGACGCGGCACAGTGCCTCCGCATAGTGATGCATCATGTAGGGTGTCACCATGGGCACGATGTCGGGACAGTCTGCCGCAGCGTCCAGACAGGCAACGGCGTCCGGGCCTTCCACAATGCCGGCCAGTACTGCCCATACCTGGGAAGCCCAGGAAATCTGCCGCTTCACTCCGCTGACAAACAAGTATCGTTCCCGATCGTACCAATACTTTCTCGCAGCTTCCTTGCGATGAAGGATCTTTTCTTTCAGCAGGGGATCGGCTTTCATCTGCAATGCGGCCTGAGCACAGTAAATCCAGATTGCCTGGGCACAGAACTGCTTATTCAGCGGCAGCGCCCAGTCCACAAAACACCAGCCCAGTTTATCATTATCCCGGATCAATTGCGTTTCCGGATCAAACTGTGCATCTGCCAATACCAACTGATGCAGTGCTATGGGCAGCAAATCGTTCTTCGCCGCCTGATCCCCGGTCGCCTGTATATACTGCAAAAGGGTTGGAATGAAAAACAGAGAATAATCGAACATGAAGGTATCATCCGCCTCAACCTTGGGTTCTGTAAACAGGCAGGCGGCAATCCGGCCTTCCTTGTCAGCGGTTGCGGCAAACAAATACAGGCAGCGTTTCACCAGATCATAATTTTGAAAAGTAACGCTGTTGGTCAGTGCCTGCAGACGCAAATCACCCAGCCACAGGCGGCGATCGCGCTTGGGACCGTCCTCAAAGAAATCCTGCATACAATTTCGCAGCGTTCGCAGGGCCGCCCGGTCAATGGCGATATCCTTTTCATCACTGATCAGGGGAACTGGAACACTGTCATCCGCAGAGGTGGTGACTTCGGCAGAAGCATCCTCTATAACCAACTGATATTTGGAAGAAAGGGCCAGTATGTCGATTTTCACATAACGGAAAGCATAACGGCGGGGAAAGGGAAAAACGGCAGGCAGTACGTCAATATGCACTTGCTCCTGCTGCACCCAGCTCTTGCTGATCCAGCCGGCATAGCCATCCAGGGTCTCATTCAGCTCCAGTGCATTTTCGCAGAATTTGACCGCCAGCCAGACGGGAGCGTCCGGATGGCTTCCCTGTGATGATAGCTTCAGTGTAAAATGCCCCACGAAATGATTGCCAAAGTCCAGAATGATACTTTCATTTTCCATGAGCGCATGATCCGGAATCCCGGAAATGGGCCGCACGGTTTCCCGGTGCAGTGTCGGCTTCAGGCTTTCCGCGATGCGCAGCCATTCTGTTTTCTTCTCTTCAAACATGCTTGTTCCTCAATATCGCAAGTATTCTTTTCCGCAGAAGGGATCAGTGGGCGATGCACCCCGGAAACTGTCCCGGCCCATCAGCTTTTCCACCAGGGCATCCAGTGTTTCCGTATTATTGGAGTAGCAATTGACATAGGTCTTGATCATGGGCACGTCCACTAAATGGTATGGGTTGGCCAGGGAGCAGAATACCGTAGGTACCTCGTGAACGAACCAAGGCACGTTGTTGCCATGGCCCCAGAAAGTGAACCAGTTGATGCGGTTGGTGGTTTTGTTGCTGGCGTTCTCGATATTACCTATGTACAGTACCGCATCGAACTGATCGGTGAAAGGTTTGACGCCGAACTGGTAGGTGGAAAAGTCTTCCGGTTGATACAGGGTGACTTCAAAGCCTTCTTTCGCCAGCTTATCCTGCATATAAGCGGCGATACTGCCTTCGGAAGGAGCGCCGCCCAGCACCTCCAGTAGCAAACGTTTCGTTTTCTTCGGGTTCAGTGGAAGATTGCCTTCCGTGTCTTTCACCAGCGTGACGGCATCCTCCGCCAGTTTTCGCGCCCAGGCATGATGCTGACTGCAGCCTATGCAAGCCATATCCGCTTCATCCTGCATACGCTTTTCATGGAGGCCTAACGCGGCTTTCGCGGCTAGGATACGGGTCACAGCCTCATCCACCCGTTCCCGGGTGAGTAAGCCCCGACGTATTCCGTCTTTCATGTACTCAAAGTCTTCCGACAGGTTCTTGTTGAACAGGAAGATATCAGCCCCGGCGGCGATGGTGGTGGGCACAGCGTCTGCATGCTTCATGGCGCAGTTAAAGCCCACCATGGGAGTGGCATCGGTAATGATCAGGCCATTGAATCCAAGATGTTCCCGGAGCAGGCCGGTCATCAGTTCTTTGGACAGCGTAGCCGGGACAGTACCTTCCGGCAGATCCGGGTTGAGTTTGTGACGCCAGGCAGGATGATCGATATGGCCGACCATGAAGCTCATGGCTCCGTCCGCGATCATACCGCGGTAGATCTTTCCGTAGGTCGATTCCCACTGATCGATGGGCATGGTGTTGACAGATACCAGCAGATGCTGATCCACTTCATCCACACCGTCGCCGGGGAAATGCTTGACAGACACAGCCACATGGTTTTCGTCTGCACCGCGCTTGTAAGCTTTGCACATTTCCAATACCCTGTCCGGGTCACAGCCGTAGGAACGCACATTAATAATCGGATTGCGCCAGTTCAGGTCCAGATCGCTTACCGGAGCAAAAGCGTAGTTGCAGCCAGCGGCCGCTGCTTCCCTGCAGGAAACATACCCCATGCGGTAGGCATACTCCGGCTTGTCTGTTGCGCCAATGCCCATTTGCTGACCGAAGAGAGTGCCATCCTCCAGAAAACCGGTGGAGCCGAATTCAAGGTTGGCGGCGCATAATAGCGGAATGCGGCTGTTATCCTGCATGAATTGCAAGGCTTTTCGCACCTCATGGGAAGGGCTGGTTTTGAACAGCAGCCCACCCACATGGTAGCGCAGAATTTCATAACGCAGATAGTTCTCATCCGATGAGAAAGCAATAGGTAAAAACAACTGACCGATCTTTTCATCCTCTGACATGGAAAAAAGAGTATTCTGTACCCAGCGGATCTGCGAGTTGTTCAGGCAAAACGGTTTGGCTTTCAGATCAACGCTCATGCCTTAGCCCCCTGCTTTTTGCGGAATTTGGAAAGAATGGCAAATTCGTTGTTCAGATAGATCAGGAACAGCACCAGCAGCAGTGCGGATATGATGCTCTGCACAGAGGATGCGGTATCAAAACGGGCATAGGCCAGGGAAATCAGGGCCATGGAAACCGCTCCCAGCATGATGCCGATCCGCTTATTGATATAACGCCCGATCCATCCACCGATAAACATAGGCAGGAAAGCTGTGAACATGATGCCGATGGAGCCGAAATTGAGTGCCATCTGCTGGCTGCCGGTATTCGCCATGCCGATGAAGCCTACCACACCCATCAGCGCACCGCTGACGACATAGCAGCCCAGGGCGTTCCCCACCTCATGAATGCCTGTCTCCACTGCGATTTTCTGGCCGCTGACCAACGCCCGGTAATTGGCTCCGAATCGTGTATAATCAAGCAACAGAACAACCAGCATCACAGCGACAGCTGTCACCAGGATATAATTGCCGATCTGGGAAAACCCGATGATATCCATACGGGTCACCAGAGACACGCCTTTACCGCCTGTGAAAGCGAAAGCGCAGCCCTCGTAAAACAAAGCCATGCCTAGAGAGACGATAATGGGCGGAATACGGGTAAGCACATATATGCCTCCATGGATCAGTCCCAGGCCGGCAGCTACGCACACGGCTACAGCCAGGGTGAGCCAGGGGCCCATATTCCATTGCTGGCTCAGCGTGCCTGCGATGGTCGCTGACAGCATGGCCACCGCTCCGAGGGAAAAATCGAATCGACCTGAATCCAGGTTGACAGAAAGAGCGAAAGTGGTCAGTGTCACATTGGCTACCGCCCGGAAAAAAAGCTTCCAGCTGTCTGTGTTAGCGAAAAGGCGCACGCCTTTCGCCAGGGCAATGATTTCCAGTACCAGCAATACCGCACAGGGAATCAGCAAACTGAGCAGCAGGCTTTTGATCAGGGAAGGCTTTTTCATATTGGTCACTCCTTACAGCATGGTCTGGCGCTCCTTTTGCGAAGGCACCCCGTGGATGTCCCCGCAAAAAGAGCGCCGGGGACGGATTATTTCCTGTCCTGATGATCCGCCCCGGCTGGATTGGCATTACTTCTTCAGTGCTGTGATTTCCTCGAAGGAATACTGGGCTACAAAAGCAGCAAAGTCTTCATAGCTGACACCGGCGGGAGCGTAAGCGTCAAGAATATCCTTGCTGTAGGCGGGATTCTCTTCAGAGGAATCCACCGCGTAATACTGGGCAAACTGCTCCGCATTGGTGGCGACCCAGTAGCCCTGATCCAGGGCCAGCGCGCAGCCTTCTTCATTCCGAATGGGCTGGCCGTTCACTGCGTTCAGGGTGGCAATGAAAATCGGTCCGATGGAGGTGGCGAATTTACCCGCTACATAATCGATAATGCCGCTGTTCATGGCTTCACCCATGGCGGGGGTAAAGCTGTCCACAGTCGCCAGTTTCACGCTGGAGCCCGCTACAAAACTGCCCAGCACATCCACGCCGCTGCCCACGGTGAGGATAGCCTCAATGCCCTCGGTGCCTGCCATCTGGGCCAGCTTGCCAAACCAGGCGTCGTCAAAATCATAGCCGCCCACATAAGCCAACAGTTCCAGATTGCCGATTTTTCCGGTTTCAATGGTGCCGGTTCCGTAGATCATTCCGATGATGTCGTCAGGTTTGTTTACACCCTGATAGGCAGCGCCTTCACCGCCCTTATCGACCATAGCGCAGAGCATTCCCGCCGCGCGGTAGATGTGCATATCGGTGCGGTAAGGCACAGCACCGCCAAACATACCGAACTTGGTCATACCCTGATCGATATAGTAAGCGGCCATGTTGTAACCCACCTGGAATTCAGTATTCAGGCTGGGACCGATAGCGCCGACATAGTGTTCATAATTCTTGAAATCTTCATACTCTTCGTCAGTCAGTGTGCCGGTAGCTACAGCATAGTAGATGCCTGCGGTTTCGCACTGTTCGATCTGAGCGGGACGGTCCACACTGGAGAAGGAGATAACGGCCTTACAGTTATTCACGATGAAGTTATCAATTGCGTCCTTTTCGCCGTCTGCTGTTTTCAGCTCTTCGGAATAGATGAACTCCACATCATACGCTTTGGCAATGTACTTTTCATAGTACGCACGGAAGGCCAGGGCTTCCGCGCCGGTAGCGTCGGCCACCAGGACACCGATCTTGACGGAACCGGCGGCCATGGCAGGCAGACAAGCCAGCGTCAGCATCAGGCAAAGGGCCAGGCACAGGATACGCTTGAGGTTTTTCATGTTTTTTCTCCTTTATTTGTTTATTGTAACGCTTTCCGCGTTATCATCTGGTGAGAAGCTTGCCGCGTTGGCTGCCCAGTGCAATGAATACCACCAGCAGGAAAATGGCGGCCTTGATCATCTGGCCGTATCCGCTGCCCAGGTTCAGCATGGACATGATCTGAGTCATAAAGCCCATAGAGAATGCGCCCACCACAGCAGACAGGATACGGCTTCGGGGCCCGCCGGATACCGGCATGCCACCAAATACGATGGCGATGATCACGTCCATACCGATGGAGGAAGCGGTATCCTTGGTGAGCGTCGGGGCATAGATAATGGTTACGAATGCACCGAGACCGATGCCTACGGCGGAAATCAGGGAGGCGATGATGCCCAGCTTCTTTTCATTGATGCCGCTGAGCCTGGCGCATACCGGATTCCCGCCGGTAAATTTAGCTTCCCGCCCTGTGGGCAGCAGGGTAAACACGAACCAGCACAAGGCAATATACGCGGCAAGGATTGCCACTTTAAAGGGGATATTATCCAGCGGACGGACATCACGGGCCTTCACTTTGATGGTATCGCCGGCGCCGTTCCAGCCGATCAGTATCAGCATGAAAGCACTGAGCACACTCATCATGGCCACAGTCGTAACAAAAATAGGCAGGTTAAAAATGGAAGCCAGGGAGGAATTGATGAAACCCAATACCACCGCAACGCCCACGCAGACCAGGAACATGACCAGAAGGTTTCCGGTTGCGTTATAGGCCATGGCGCCAAGCAGCGCGCTGACGCCCGTAGCCGCACCAAGGCTGATATCAAAACTGCCCAGCGTATAGATGAACACCGCTCCTGTAGCCACCAGGGCTACCACTACGCTCTGGTTGACGATGGCCTTGAGGCCGTAAGCCACATTAGCGTCCCTGATTGCCCCCACAATATAATAAGCAGCGATCAGCACCATTAGTCCCAGAATGGAGGCAAAAGCCGGGATACGCTCTTTCCACGTTTGCTTTCCCATAATGCTGCCTCCTTAAATCATATAGCGGATGATATCCGCTTCGTTCATATTCCCCCGCAGGAATTCTTTTTGCACAGCGCCATCTTTCATGACCAGCAGCCGGTCGCACATACCGATGAGCTCCGTCATTTCCTCTGAAATAATCAGAATGGCCTTGCCTTCATTCTTCATCTTTGCAATCAGCTGGTACATGCTCTGCTTTACGCCGATGTCAACACCGCGGGTGGGGCAGTCCAGGATCAGTATCCGGCTTCCGGCTCCAAGCCACTTGCCAAAGACCACCTTCTGCTTGTTGCCGCCGCTCATTGCACTGACAGGCTGCTCCATATGGCGGCATTTGATGCTCAGTACATCCACTTGCTTTTGCACATAAGCTGTTTCCCGTTTTTTCAGGATCAGCTTTTTCTTTTGTATATGCTGCAAACCGCCGATGGCAATGTTGTCGCGGATGGAAGCCTGCTGACACAGGGATTCCGTGTCCCGCTCCTTGGATACATAACCCACGCCCAGTCGGGTAGCCATTTGGGGATCGCTGTAATGCTTTCCCTCAACCGTTACTGTGCCGCCTGTCAGCATTGCGCTGCCAAACAGCGCTTTTCCCAGGGTATGCATCCCGCATTCGCTGAGTCCGCCGATTCCCAGGATCTCCCCCGCCCGGATTTCCAAAGAAATATCCTTGAGATCGCTCCCCGTCAGGTGCTCGGCTTTGAGCAGCACCTTCTCCTGCCAGGTTGGTTCGTTGTCCGCCCGGTAGTAATCACCCTGCATCTCCCGGCCGATCATGCTGGCCTTGATGGCGTCGTCATCATAGTTTTCTTTGCTGAAATGGGTAATGATCTTGCCGTCGCGCAGCACGGTCAGCGTATCGCACACCTGTTTAATCTCATCAAGGTCATGGGAAATAAAGATGACCGCCCTACCTTCCTTTTTCAGGTTGTTCATCAGCTGATACAGCAGCTCACGGCCTTTCTGGGAAAGGGCGGTGGTAGTTTCGTCCACCACCAGAATCTCCGGCTTTTTCACCATCACCTTGGCCACTTCCACCAGTTTGCGTTCCTGCAGGTCCAGCATGGCGGTGACGATGTCGGGCCGGATATGATCAGCATGGATTACATCCAGAGCCTTTCGGGCTTCCTGTTCCATGGCTTTACGGCTGACCAGCCCCAGCTTGTTATGAAAACGGCTGGTTTCGCCCAGAAACAGGTTTTCCGCCACGGTGATCCCGGGGATGGTACCTGTTTCCTGTACGATCATGCCGATACCATGCTCCAGCGCGTCGATCATGGAGGCCGGCTGCCAGGGCTTGCCATGGAATGTCACCTCTCCGGCATCAGCCTTCTGAATGCCTGCGATGATGGAAGTCAGCGTGGATTTCCCGCTGCCGTTTTCGCCGATCAGCCCGCGGATTTCACCGGGATACACATCAATATCTACCTGGCGTAGCGCAATGGTTGCCCCAAAGGTCTTATCCATGCCCCGAACGCTTAAAACCGGTTCCATGCGGTCACCTCATTTGCCAACGATTTACTTTCATACGCATTATAACGAAACAGAAAACGGTGTGCATGATTATATTTAATCTATTATGTTGATTTTTTTTGATATTTTTCATTGTATGATGACGTATCTGGAATTATATCTCCCATTTTCATAATAGCAGAACAAAATTCATTGGTATTGTTGACAATATTTCGATTTGCGGATATGCTATGAATCATTCAAATGCAGAAGGGCCGTGTATCCCGTGAATGAACAGCAAGTGCTGTCCCGTTTGCGTCAGCTGAACGAGAGTGAGATTTTTTATCGCAATTATCGGTTGGCCAAAGCATCCGGGGCCGGCTTTGATGAATATTTGGAACAGATTGACAGGAATAAGGTTTATCAGGAAAACTTACTGGTCCCTGAATGGAAGGATACGATACCGCCCGAATATCTGGAGGATTGGTATTTTTCCGCAGACCGACGGGAAGGTATCCATGTGTTCAAGCACAACTGCTATACGCCCGCCATTCCCCATCATCATAATTTTTTTGAAATGTTTTTTGTGCTGGAAGGGCACTGTATTCACCATGTAGGAGAAAACACGGCCGTTCTGCACGCGGGGGACTTATGCCTGATTCAGCCCAAGGTACCCCATTCCCTTGATGTGAACGATGAAAGTATCATCATTGACGTATTGATTCGTCGCTCTACCTTCCGTCAGTATTTTTACAGCATCCTGCAGGGTGACAACGTGCTGTCCAACTTTTTTATGAGTACTTTATACAGCAAATCGGGCATCGACTATCTCCTGTTTCATGCGCAGAACGATCCGGATCTGCATTATGCCTTTATTGATTTATGCGGCGAAACCTTTGATCAGGAAGCCTATTATACCGTACTGATCAACGCCATCGTGACCCGGGTTTTTGTGTTGCTTCTCAGGCGATATATGTCCTCATGCGAATTGCCGAAGGACAAGCCGGCAGATTCCGAAATCGCATCAACCCTAGCCCGTTATCTGCAGGCTAACGCTGCCGGTGTGACGCTCGCCAGACTGGCAGAGGATTTTCATTACTCCCCGGAGTATGCTTCCCGTCTGATCAAGCGTTCAACCGGGCAAACCTTTATTCAGTTACTGACCAGCATCCGCCTGGAAAACGCAAAGCAGCTTCTGAGGGATACAACCCTGAGCGTGATGGATATCGCCCTGCAGGTCGGATATGACAGCAGCGAGCATTTTATTCGTACGTTCCGAAAGCATACGGGAAGCACACCAAGCGAGTACAGGCACCTTTGTTATAAATCACGGCCTTCCAGCCAGCAAGACAGTCACCAATCAATGCCGGACCGTGGGCGCAGAACGGGCACAGAAAAGTCAGTAAAGTGATAGAATATGTAGAATCTGTATAGATATAGCATCTGCAAAGGATGTCCCGCCACCACTTATAGCAGAAAGAACAATCCCACCATCGAGTGGGAATGATTGTGCAAAACCCAGGTCGCCTTATTTTTCAAAGGCGCCTGGGTTTTCTTTTTGCCTCGTGACCAACTTTTGACCCACTTTTTTTCTGGACTCATTTGGGAAATCTATGCTTAGATCTCCCCAAAAGGTCTGCATCAACGACTCCGACTCTCATTAACAAGCCTCCATACTTTCATTAAAATATAAATCAAATGTCAAAGATTCAACAATATTCAACAAGAAAACCCAATCATCAATCTTATTCCCCCAGCGCGTCATCCAGCGCATCCTGCAGATACCCCGCATACGCTTCCCGGACGTGTTCCGGCGCGATCACCGTCATTTCCCCCGTATACTGGAACAGCCAGGCATAGAACGTCGGCGACAGATGCACGGTCACAGTCACATCCATCCGGTTCTCCCTTTTCTTCGAAATCTCCAGCTTCTCCCCGAACTGGTCGATGACCTGCCCGATGAGCCGTGGCCGCAGCCGGAGCGTCACCACTTCCTCCGGCCCGTCGAACATGGAGAAGACCTTGCTGGACCGGTCCCCCAGGTGCAGGTCCTCCGGCGCCGGATGCCGCGTCTTCCCGGTCAGGGACAGTTTCCCGATGCGATCAATGCGGAAATGTGCGACGTCCCGATGCTTCTCACTCCAGCCGACCAGGTAATACCGGTCCTTCTTCCAGATCATGGCGTAGGGCGAGACCACATACACATATCCGTTATGCTTCGGCACCTGCTTCAGTTCCGGATCATACTCATAATATCGGAAAGTGATCTTTTCATCATTCAGGATCGCGACCTTGATATCCTGGATGATATACAGAATATCATCATTCGGCGCCTTGACCTGGTCCTCCACCTCGATGGACGGCATCAGCTGATCTCGCTCCGTAGGCCCGGCCATGTCCTTCAACTTCTGAATCATCTCCGCGCTCCGCTTGCGGGAGATGAACATGCCGGAGGAAACGGCATCGATCAGGATCTGCAGTTCCGGCAGGGACCATTCACGGTCTGTAAACTTGTAATACGTCGCGGTTCCGGGTACTTCCCGGACAATGATCTCAAAACCGGCCTCCTGCAGCGATGCGATATCCTCACGCAGCGTCGGGCGGGAGATCTTCTCGCCCGCCTCTTTGAAAGCCTCCATGATCTCGTTCGCCGTGACTGCCTTGCCTTCATCCGTATGATCCCGGAGGTATCGGAGCAGGAACAGCGCTCTTGCCTTGCCAGTCATACCTATATTCCTTTTCAGATTGCCTTTCAGATGATTCCCGAATAGTATACCATAGATTTATCAAGGCGTCCACGCTTCTTCGAAAAGGTTTCTTTCCACCCTCTGTTTTTTCTCTTGCAATGCAAAATACGCCGGCTTATACTGTTATTGATCGATCGGTACTAACTGTACCACTTCCTGAAGGCCAAAGGAGGACCGCTATGAAGCACCGGAATTCCGCACAAATGGACCGGATCATCCCGTTTGTAAACGACTTTTACCGGGAGAACCACCGGTCCCCTTCCCTTCGGCAGATATCCGCCGGAACGGGGATCCCGCACATGACGGTAAAGCGGATGCTGAACACGCTGGCGGACAGCGGGATCATCGACTACGACGGGGAAACCATCGTTACGGAGGAAACCAATAAGCAGAACGACGAGACCGTCCCCGTCGGCATCATCGGAAACATCCCCTGCGGGAACCTCTCCCTGGAGGAGGAAGAAACCTGCCCGTCAGCATTTTCGGCAAGGGCGAACTGTTCCTGCTTCATGCCAGGGGCGACAGCATGACCGGCGCCGGCATCGACGACGGGGACCTGGTACTGATTCGGAAGCAGGAGGAAGCGCAGAACGGGGACATCGTCGTCGCCTATGTGGAGGGCGAAGGCAACACCCTGAAGCGGTACCGGATATACGGGAAAACGATCTTCCTGCACCCGGAGAACCCGAAATACCGGGACATTCCACTGCGTGAATGCCGGATCCAGGGCGTCGCCATCCGGGTGATCAAAAGCCTGTAAATTTTCCTGTTTTCCACAGGCAATTCACAGGCCCCTCCCGGATCGAACGCCGGCGCGGTCGCGCAGGATTTCCACAGGTCTGTCAGAACCGTTGAAAGTTCGTTGAGACCTTGAAAATCAACGCCCGCAGGATTCGATACACCGACCAGATTTGCCATTAACAAACAGGTTTTGAAGTGCTATAGTGGCCTTCCCACCCTCTCGGGAGAGCCACGAAAGGAGAGCTGGAAAAATGAAAGAGCCGAAGGTTTTTTGCCCCAAATGCGGAGAGAAAACGACTGTGATTGAATGGTTTGAGTATGAGCCCGGCAAGGGCCTGGGCTACGCCGAATGTCCCGAATGCGGAACGCTGGACTTCAAGATCCGGAACGGGAATATCATCTCCGTCCTACAGCCGGAACCGGAAAAAGATGAAGGCGACGAAGCATGGCTGCTGGATCTCGCCGAATACGACAGGGAGATCGAAGACTACTATCTGAGTGAAGGACTGGCTTAAAAACGCTGCTTCCCCGTTCTGCTGGATTCCGGGCTGGTATGGACGGGTTGATATCCCCAGGTGGAAGATGCCCCCTTCCGCCATAAAGATCGGTTACCCCGGAACATAGATGGACTTCATGGACAGGAGGACACGACAGCATGACACAGACGACTGAAAGCACCGAGTACCCGCAAGATAAACACCTCCCGACCGAACCGATGCGCTGCAGCAACTGCGGCACCCTGCTGGGCTTCTACTCCGGCAGATCCGACGCTGATCTCCTGCTGCGCTGCGCAAAATGCAATAACGACTACGACATCATCCTCAAGGAAGGAACCTCCAGCTACAAGCGCCGGAGCAAAAGAAAAACACAATTCCCCGCAGGGCACTGATCCGTTCCCCTGCCGAATATGATCCGGACCCATGAGAAGCAGGCTGAAGTCACCGTTTGAAGTAAGACAAGAGCCGCCCATGGATTCCGAAGTTCTGACCCAAATGAGCTGAAGCCGGCCTCGAAGCACGGCATGAGCCGGGCAGAAACAAACCCGAACAGACACTGTTCAGGGAGCCGGTTATCCTCCCGCAAGGGAATAACAAATAACGACATACGCCCCAGAGCGCGCGAGTGGGCGATGGACGCGACACAGACCAACGGGAAAACATGAATCCCCCTTGATCTGTTCGGTTCACCGCTTGTTCAGTGCGCCCTTCATCGCGTCCATTGCCTTCCCGGCACCCTTCGGCGGGAAAGAAGGACGCCATGAAAAACGGAATCCCCTGCAACGAAACAAGATTCACCAACGGCAAAGACAGAAACAGGATCGTCTACCAGTTCGTCGCGGACGACGGCGTCACGCCGTCCACCTGCACCATTCGGATCGGAGACAAGGATCCCCTGACCGGGGAACCCATCACGGACATGGATTTCTTTCTCCGGGAATACTACCGGCTTGAAGACAGTCAGGTCCACAGGAACATCGAGAACTCCCGGATGCCGTACAGCAAGGAGCAAAAAGCCTGGCGGGAAAAGGAAAAGCAGAAGTTTATCCGGGACTTCGAACAGGATCACGGCTATCGCCCCTCCGCGGACGATATCCTTTATCACTTGGAGCAGATCGAGCCGGAGCGCTATAACCAGAATCTCGGTGGGATCATGAACAACGAGGGAGAGCCCGTGGACGAATTCGGGGATGAATTCATCCGGTACGACACGGACCCCTTCGGCGCGGATCTGCCGGATGATATCTGCGCACTGCGAGAGATCGCCGACAGCCTCACCGGCAGACTGCGGGCTGTATATGAGGCGATGCTGCAGCGGGCAGCCGACGGAGCCGGCCGGATGACCCTGACCGACGTGCAGCATGAGTGGAACGTATCCTACACCCAGATCATGAAGGACACGAAAAAGATCGAAAAAATGATCAGGGAGAGGATCCAGCCAAAATACCAGAAAAAAGTTGTGAAAGTGATTCCAACCGGTTTATAATATGCGTATAAATATGTGACTATACTGATTCAAGGAGGTTACCACATGAACATTCCCGAGAATATCCTTTCCACCCTTACCGCCGAGCAGAAGAAGAAGGTCGAAGCTGCCCAGTCTCCGGAAGAGCTCAGTGCCCTGGCAAAGGAATGTGGCATCGAACTCACGATTGATCAGCTGGAAGACGTATCCGGGGGTATAAAACCTATCTTTTGTCGCAAAGACAAATAATGTCACGATAAGACGCCTCTCTCCCAGCTGATCATCTGATCCCCCGCTGACAGGAGTTCTTTCACTGCTCTGTAATCGTCGTCGCAATCAGGCATCGCTTTCTGTTCAACAAGTCGCATGGTTTTCATTTGCCAGGGGGCGTTGTTCATCACTAAGGCGTATTTCTCCTCATGAATGTGCTTCTCTGTCCACTGTGTTTTTACTCTGGGCAGATGCAAGCCATGCCTCCGTATTGGATGCCCATGTGTATTGGGACATGTATTCTCCGAAGAAGGAATGAATGGATTCCGTTTCTCCATCCAGAAAGTGATAAAAATCACAGTCGATCAGCTCCGGAAGGATACGAAGATTGCGGTTTTTCAGTTCAAAGAGGTGACCGATTCCATATTGTTGAAGCGTATCCCGCAATGACCGGATCACGACATCCATCTGTTTCTGCATGCGAATGTCATAGGGACGGTTTTCCCACAATGCTGAAAAAGCATCCTGTCGGGAGATACCTGAGCCACGCCGATCCACCAGATATGCCAGAAGCTCTTTGGACTTGGAACGCCGGAAATTCAGCGTTTTTCCATTCACCATAATTTCAAAGTGGCCGAAGGTTTTCACAATGATGTGAGATGTCTCTTTGGATGTTTGGATGGAGAGAGCCCATTCCACCTCTTTGACCAGCTTTTGTTGGTCAAAAGGTTTGAGCAAGTATCCGGAAGGGTGTACATCAAAGGCATCCAGCGCATACTCACTGAAAGCGGTAATGAAAATAATGGAAGTATGAGAACTGATATCCCGGATTTTTTCAGCCAGCTGCAGCCCGGACATACCAGGCATATCAATATCCAGCAGCGCAAGATCTACAGGGTGTTCCGCGATCCAGTTCAGTGCCTCCGCAGTATTGGTGAAACCGCGGACATTATCCAGGAGATGGATCATCCGGCAGGAGGAAACGATATGCTTCAGGACCTGAGCTTCATCGTCTACGCAGACAGCGTTCATGGGTTCTCCTTTCCAAGGGGAATATGAATGGTCACGCGGGTGCCATGCCCCTCTGAACTTTCTATATTCATTGTTCCGCTGCAAAGCCTTTGCAGACGTTCCCGCACATTCTGAATACCAATGTGCGAACCCTCTTTCGCCGGAAGGTTCCCGGGTGAAAACCCCTTTCCGTTATCCTGAATGACAATTTCATGGCAGTCAGAGAGAAGGTTTGTGGATATGTCGATCTGACCGCGGGTATTTCCCCTTACCCCATGGCGAATGGCGTTTTCCACCAGGGGTTGAATGGTCAGCGCCGGGATCAGGAAATCTTCGTCTTCAATCTCGTAATCCAGATGAACATGAGGAAAGCGTTCCATTTCAATCTGCGCGTAAACCAGGGTGTGATCCAGTTCCTTGCGAAAAGGGATCAGGGAGGATTCGCTCAGAGAATCAATATTCTGTCGCAGGTAGGTGGCAAACCGCTCCGTGATGGCAGCCGCTTTCCGGGGATTTTCCAGACAGAGCGTCTGGATTGTCGTCAGTGTGTTATACAGGAAATGCGGCTGAATCTGGGAAATCATGATCTGAATCCGCTGTTCTGCCATCAGAGCGTGCTCATGTTCCCGCACAAACTGAAGATGCAGCCAGATGTAATAGAAAACGCAGCAGAAAACCGTCGCAATTTCCGCAAAACTGATGGTCCCGCTTTGCTGGCATCGGGAATCCATAAATGCTCCAATCAGGATGATTACGGTATTGGCAATGGGAACCAGTCTTTCTGTTCCATGAATCCGCCCGAATTTGGTCAGTGTGATGATCAGCTGACTGACCAGCAGCAGAAGGCTGGTCGCATGAGCAGTGTAGCCCAGCGGGCCGCGAATAAAATCGCCATCTGCTGAAATATAGAATGTCCAGGGCTTGAAGAATGCTGTCAGATAAATGAGCAGGTTAATGACAGCGGGAATCCAGAAAAAACACCGTCGGGGATTGTCCCATACAAGATATATAAGAAGCACGATAATTGCGGGACGCATAATATAGAGGTAAACGGATAAAGCGATCCGCGGGATCACATACCCCGGATTCCGTGCCGATTCCAACCCGTTGGAAATACAGCTGATCACAAGAACGGTTAGCTCGATGACATCAACCGCAAGCAGGATCCTTCTGGTTTGTTTTTTTATATAGGGATCGACGGTCACAGCAAAAGCCAGCCCAATCAGAGCTAAAAAGGGCAGCATCAGTGTGTTGACCTGTTCCTGAAGCTCAATCGAGAAATACCCCACTGTCAACCCCTTCTTTCGCAATGATGATCAGTTTCAATCCATTATATCCATTTCGGATGAGCGCTGCCATCCCTCTGTTTCCGGCTTCAGTTACGCCAGTTCTTTTGTGTTACGAGAGAACTTATGCCTGGCAAGGGGGAATGCTAGTCAAGCACCGGATTGATGATTACTTTTCCGGTCCAGGACAGGTCCTCCGGGAAAGTAACGGTTTGGCCGTCCCAGTACATTTTAACGGTATCCACCACATGGGTTCGTCCAAAAATATCATTGACCATATAGTCCATTTCGTATGATCCGGCAGGCAGGGAGGTTTCCTTTACCTCCAGTGACCGATACATGGTCAGAGGCCCGGAAGCGTGCCAGATTTCCTCCTCGGATCCCGTGATAACCGGGTAAAGAATCTGGTACTCACGCCCTGCCAGCTGAGCAAGAGATTGGACATTTCGGTTCGGCAGATCCGTATCATCGTCATACCCGTCCCAGACGCCATAGACCGTATATTGATTGATCTCATCATCCGCCGTGAAAACGGAATCCAGGAGCCGGTTGGACAATCTTCCGCAGCGCAGAATGGCTTCCTCCCGGCCGATCTGAATGGGGATTTCAAAGACAAAACAGTTATTGACATAATCGATTTTGACAAGGTTCATGCAGCACAGGACGTTATCGACAGAGGGCCATTGGCCAATCTTTTCGGGCATATAAAGCACTCCGTGTTCCTTATACTCCAGAACGGTACAGATAGTGCTTCCCAGAGAAAGGAACTGACCGTCATCCTCTTTTTTCTGAAGCAGTTCGTATCCGATTTCCCGTATGTTTTCGGCGTCCCTGTCGCTGACAAAAAGGCAGGGGAAACCATTTGCGTCGAGACGCTTTTCCAGAATAATCTGATATTCGTCCAGGCCTGAGATTTCGGGAGCGCGCATCGCGGTTTCATATACCCTTTCCGGCGCCTCCCAATCGGAGATGGCATCAAGGAAAGCAAGGTAATTTGCGCTCGGACAGTTAATGGCGTAACGATCCAGCTCCTCATGGTTGAAGCCAAGTGCACAGCAGAAGGAAAGCCCCCGCGCCGTCGCGCGCCCCGGCCCGTGAATCGCATAAACCACCGCCTCCCGCAGGGACTGGAGCATGTCTGTACGCAGCCGGTAATCCAGAAAACTGAAGGAAGAACTTTCATAGAACAGGCAGGCCAGATCATGCATGGCATCCCTTCCGTTCCCGTATTCATCCGACTCGATCACAAGAGACACATATGCTCTCACCAGTTCCGGGTAAGGGATAATCGAATTGAGCAGCACCCGGTAAAACGTATCGAAGTTTTTAAGCACTGCTTCGATCCTGGACAGGTCAATGACCGACCAGGTCATGGTGTCCCTGGCCTGAGCATTGTCCAGATTAGCATATTTGATCTGGGTCATTTCACAGATGTTGCGCCCAAGGCCCAGGCCGTCCACCGTCGGATTGTTGTACAGTTCCTGGAGCCACAGATTGATGGCGGTGCCCTGTCCGGCCACAAGCTCCTCGGAGGCGATAAGGTAATCCGCGTACTCATGAATAGCACAGGCCGTTTCCAGATTCGCCATCATACAGGCGTCCATCAATACCGCGTCAAAATGAATGCTTCCGGCCTGAAAGGCGCTTTGCAGCTCAGGCAGGTTCATCACGTCGTTCTGAAAGAGCTCGTCTATCAGCAGGCCGGTTTTGCTGCCTCCGCCATGATCCCACAGCACCAGGGCGTACCGTTCCGCAGGATAGGTCCGGGCGCCCCATTGGATGAAATCAGCCAGGCTTTCGGGGTCCGCCATGCTCTTCAGCTCAAGCGTTTCGTCCAGTGAAAAGAGATTTTCCTGGTCCGGATCAAAGTGCCAACGCTGAAGGTGGTCCGCGTCGATGTCCATAAGGGAGTCCATTTTCCAGGCACGGCTGCCGCCGGTTTCAATCACAACGTTTACTTTCGCCGGTTCAGCCAGGAGTTCCGGATCAACGGTCTGGTGATTGCGCAGGGCCAGCTCCGGAAGCATGCTGGAGGGGCTCAAGCACTCGGTGATCTCCATCAGATTCTCCGACGCGAACCCATATTTGGATTCCAGGTCAGATCCGCAAAAGTAGAACATTACCGTCCAGCCGGCGGGTTCCTCTGCCTTCATGTGCCCGGGAAACAGGCAAAGCAGCAGCAGAAGCACAGCCCAATGCCATTGTTTTCGCATGTCATTCCTCCTCGCTGCGGCGGGTTTTCTCCATTGAATTCTGACTGCCTGCCGCCCTATGGACGGCAGGCAGTCACATAAAAGCGATGCTCGGCTTTTCAGGGGAAAACAACAGGATCAGATGCATTGGAGCTCGATATCCTGGCCTCGAACACATCGTCCGCATACCAGCCGTCTTTCTCCAGGCGGTAGTTCGTGCCATTCAGATCCTCTGCCGTATCTTCCCCCGTCCAGGTGGGCCAGATGGGCTGATTGGCTTTGATCGTGAACACGGGATTCAGCCCGGAAATCCCCTCGACCCGCGTATAGGCGGAATCAAAGACGTCACTGGTAATCACTGCCTGATAGAAACCGTCGAACATACTGACTGTCCCATCAGTTCCGTCGTTCATCGCGAACAGGTGATCCGAGATGCTGCAGCCGGGCAGATCCGCGCCATCCAGGTCGAAGCGGCGCAGCACAACCCGCAGGGGTGTCGGCATCTCCATCTCCCGGTTTTCCAGTACATTGGTTACGATTTTTGCCAGGTTCATTTCCTCCGCCGGTGTGTCAAAGAGCATAATGTTGTACCGGTTTTCACCTCTGCGGTCGGACTTGCTGTCCCGATAGAAGAACAGGGACATTTCCGTTGGGGCCTCTCCCCTTCTTTCCGCTGACACGCTGGTACGGAAGGCTTTCATTTCGTCGGTTTCCCCGTTGACCATCAGGTAGTATAGCACCTGGTCTTCCTGCTCCGCGGCCGCGGGAGAAACGCCGATCCAATAGCGTTTCCAGCCGTCCTTCAGTTCGTCCTCGATCAGCCCCTCGATCATCCGGCCCTCGGGCAGAACTTCGCCCTCCAGCGCGCAGGCGTTTATGCTGTCCTGATCCGCCTGCAAAACGCGCAGGGTACCGTTTCTGACAAGGTCGGTAAACCAGCTGGCTGAAAGCTCATGCACATACAGCTCCAGATCGGAATATTCCGGAATCAGCAGCGTGCCGGACCGGAAGTCCAGAGAACCGGCGCTGCCGATAGGAATCACAGGTTCGGCAAAAGCATCCGGCGTCAGGGCCGTGATGATGTCAATGTCATGGGTCCGACCATCGTTCAGCGCGTCGCCGCTAATGACGTCGGTGACATATCTGAGCCGGCCCCCCGCCATGTACATCCGCGCCGCGTTGGGCAGCAGGAAGACATCCGAATAAACCGCGGCATTGGTCCACAGCCTGAATTTTCCGATCTCCTCAAAGCTCATCTGAACGTCCCGGGTAAGCAAGGCTTGGATGTCCAGTACGTAGATCGCTCCGGAAGCCAGGCTTTCCTCTCCCTCGCCGTAGCGGGCTTTGGTGATTCCGTCCCTGTTATAGGTATCCACGGTGGATTCGATCTTATTCAGAGGAGCCAGCGCCTTGGCGAACCCGTTTTTCAGCGCGTCGTTAAATCTGCTCAGACGCCGCTGAGTATTGTTAAGACGGGCAGAGGCATCCCCGCGGGTTGTGTCGTTGTCAAAAGCTTCCTTATCCAGGCAGAAATCGCACACGGAGGAGACTCTGACGGTTCTGGCCTTTTGGTCATCCGCGACAAGCAGCACGTATATATCTGTATCGGCCAGATGAGTGAAGGAACTGCCGCCAGCCACGCTGGAGGTATCGTTTGTGCGGATCTCCGCCTTCATGTTGCCGGCCATCGTTGCGGTGGATTTATCCGGGCCGATGCCTTCCAGGGTCGCAAACGCACTGTTTTCGAAATCTGCGCGCCGGTTGCCTTCGCCGAAGTTGGACCGGATGTCCGTGCCCTTTGCGCCGCTTAAAGTGGTGCCGTCCACCCAGATCAGGTTGCTGAAGTTCGCGTTGGTAGTAGCATGCGACGTAACGTTACCGAAGATGCCGCCGCCTTTAGCTCCGGCCGTAGCCGAGGCGATCAGCCCTTCGTTGGAAGCTGTGATTTCGACCTTTCCCGCCTGGCTGGAAATATGGGTGTACTTACTGCGGTTTCCCTGCCCATCCCTGTTGATGGCGATGCCAGTGTTGAAAGTCAGATTGTTGGTGGCATAAGCATCCGGAGCCGTATCGAGCTTTAAGCCGGAAGCGTTCACGTCGCTGTAGGTATCGTAACCCCTGGACCATCCTCTGGATCCTGTGGTCACCGCCTGAATCTTTACGTCATTCCGGCCGGCGATCTTCACCGCGCTGCCGACGCTGATGGTATTGTTGGCCGTGGAATTCACGGTGCTGTGGGATTTTCCTAATTCTACCGCCTTACTCACCCTTTGCGTGGCGGTAGTGAGTATCCTGTCGTTTTTTCCGATGATGCTGGCAATGTTCACGCTGCCGTTCGCCGCTTCAATGGTGGCATTGTCCCTGATCAGGATCGCGGCGTCGCGGTCGATTTCGCTGTCTGCGTAAATGCCCATTTTTCCGATAATGCCGAAGCCGCCATTGTACTCCGTCTGGGCGTCTGCGTCAGTCTTACTGTCCACGCTCAGGCTGATATCGCCGCCGGAAATCAGTTTGCTTTCTTTGCCGACCATCAGGCTGTTGACCTCGTGCACATGGTTTTCACCCTTCATGGTTCCTGAGTTCAGGATCAGTCCCAGTCCGTCAGCATCCAGCTTGGAGATTGCTTTGGCGTCCGTCCCGGATGCCACGTTCAGGCCGCTTTGGCCGTTGATCTCAGCGCGATCGCCAATGATCACTCCGGTGTCATACCAGCTGTTTGTAGGCTGGCTGGAGGAAGCCAGACCCAACACTGAATACTGGTTCCTGCTCCGCATGGAGGCGTTGGCTTCTCCCTGGTTCCGGGCGAGTATGTTCACCTGGCCCTGAACAGTCATCAGCCTGACGTCATCGTCAATCAGAACTTTGGCGGTCTGCCTGTCCGCTTCGCTGCCCACGTTGGCGCGTACTTCAGAGATGGAGCCGTTGACGACGGAAAGGCTTCCCGGCGCCGCGCCGATCCCCTGGGCGGAAGTATTGGTCTGCGCCTTCAGGCTGAGATCGGAACCGATGGTCGCTTTCACCCCCCGGATGACCACGCTGAAACGGTCGCTGGCTTCGCCGGTGGCGTCCAGATTGCCCACGGTGACCAGGCCGGCGGAGAATGCGCCGTCGCTGCGGCCGATCGCTTTGGTGGTTACTCCGTCCGCGTTGACGGCATGCACGTCCATGGCTTCAGCCGTGATGGTGTTTCTGCCGGATTCACCCAGGACAGAAGCGGTGCTCGCGATGTTCTCTTTCGCGGCGGACTTGTTGGATTCCACGCTGGCCACCGCCACGCTGACCCGTGTCTTATCCGCTTCCCGGACGCCGGGCGTCCCGACATTGGCTGTCGCCTCTGCTTTCTCCACGATACTTTTTACATTCAGCTTCTTAGTGCCGTTGATGCTGCCGCTCCGGAGTTTCAGGGTTGCTGCCTGGTTAGCGGACAGGTCTGCTTCGCTTTTGCTCACGCCGATGGTGATGGCGCCGAGATTCACCTCGGTGCTTCGCACTTCCGCATTGGCTGTCGCCTTGCCGCTGGAAGTAACGTCCAAGGGGCCGCCTTTCACAGTCAGCATCGTGCCGTCCAGCACGAGCTCAGCTCCTGCGTTGGTCCTGCTCCTGGCGATGGCCGCGTTATAGCCGATTTTCCCCAGGTTCACGTCCACACCGCCCTTTGCGGGGGATGTTTTGGTATCCACGGTCGTTTCGTAACCGGTCTGCACGTTGAGCTTGCTCAGGGTGAAATTGTCCTTCCCCAGCGTGACCTTTGCGCTGTAAAGATCCTCGCTTTCAGCAAGCCCGCCCACCATAACGGCGCTGATTGCGCCAAAGGACTGGTTGCCCACGTCGGTCGTTACCTGATTGGTGCCGCGGCTGACTGCGCTGATACCAAACGGATTTGCGGAGTTTGCGGCCGCGGCCAGGTCCACATCCACCAGGGCGTTGGTTCTGCCGTGTGCCTGGGCGATGTTGGCCTTCACATCCAGCAGCGCGCCGCCGCCGGTGGTCTGGCTGGCTTTGGTTTCGCCGGTGACGGTGGCTTCGGCGTTCAGGTCAGCCAGCAGCGCGCTCTTCAGCTTCATGTTGGCCTGAGAAGTCGCCTCGTTGGAAGCCACCGATACGCTGGCTGCGACGCTGGCCAGGCCGATGTTCATGCCGATGGTATCCGCGGCTGCGTTGCCGACGGTGGTGGATTTCAGGTTCACACCGCCTGTCACGTTCAGCCCCTTGCTGCCGGAAATCTCAGCCAGGCTCATGGCGCGGTTGCGGGCGATGGAAGCGTTGATCCCGGCGGATACGCCTCCGACGGATGCAGCGACCGCGCCGGTGGAAGCTTCCGTCTTGTTGTGGCCATTCGCGCCGGTCGTGACATCCAGCTTGCCGATGGAACGGGTGACACTGATGCGATCGGTATCGACAATAGCCCGGTTTTTGGAATTCACATCCACGTAGCTGACGCTGATGCCGCCGGCCACGCCGCCGACATTGACGGAAATCAGCCGCGCGTCGCCCTTCGCTTCCAGATCGGCGTTAACCGTCACGGCGCCGATTTCCTGGGCGCTGACGTTGGCCAGCTTCGCGGTAGCGTCGGTTTCGTTGAATACCAGCAGCAGGCTGCCCTGGAGGGACTTTGCGCCGCCGGAGAGAGACAGCACGTTGGCGCTGGCCGTGGAAGCCGAGTCGTTCAGTACGCTGACGCTGCTCAGATTGCCCAGGGAAGCTGTGCCTTCGCCTTTCGCGCCAAGGGTGGTATTCAGGGTGGGCTTCACCTTGGATATCGCCGCGCTCAGGCCCACGGCGCCCATGCCGCCGGCCACGCCGAGCAGATAGGTATCCGCCGTAGTGGTGGAGGTACCCGACACGTTCAGGCTGCCGCCGTCCGCTTCCATGCGGAATCCCCGGTCCACAGAGGTGTTCTGGATGAGGCTGTTGCTTGCGATGGCTACGCCTGCGGCGGCAGCCACGCCGCCGCTGCCTGCGATGGTAGCCGCAACGGCATTCGCGCCTGTAACGGAATGGGTAGTGACGGAGACCTTTGTTTTTTCACCGGTTATGCGGGCGCTGCCGTCTATTTCGGATTCCACGGTGCCCTGTGCCAGCGCCAGCGCTACGGAGGCGCTCGCGGAGAACGTGCCGGAGCCAGCTGCCCCGATGGTGGCTGCCAGCACGTTGTCATAATCGGAATGGGCGTCTACGTTCACTGCGGACGCATTGGTAATATAGTTCCCCAGGTTGGCCCGGGTGATGTTATCCGTCCGTACTGCGGCAATGGACGCCGCGATGCCCGCGCCGACAGAACCTCCGGCGGCGATGCCTACCACGCGGATGGAGCGGTCCATGGGATTCAGTTTGTTCCACAGGCTCCTGTTGAGCTGATCCTTGCGGGCCTGGTCATCGTCAGCCGCGATTTCGTCCGAGCCATTGTCGTACGCGCCCAGACGCTCCCGGAGTTCAGTGGCCCTGGCCTGCTCACCGGCGTCGGCCTCGCCGACGCTGCCCGAGCGGGAGATGGCCTGGATATTGATGTTCTGATTCCTTGCGTCCAGATGGCCCAGCGAGGTCGCGATGACGTTGCTGCGCAGCTTGGCGGCAGCGCCGCTGATTCCCACGCCGAAAGAGGCGCCGACGCCGATGGCTGCGCCGTATAGATCGGCTTTGGTTTCCTGCTGTGCGGTTACGTTGATGCCGCCGGCGACCACGCTCGCGGCATTTTCACCGATGCGCGCTTCCACCACGTCTGTGGGTAGCGTATCGGAAACATAATCAGCCAGCTTCTTCGCGTTCCTGATGTCCTCGGTTTCCTCGCTGGGGGTCTTGTCTCCGGGATCCTGCGCGCTTTGGAGGCCCTGGTTCACATAGCCGGAAGCGGCGTCGAATTTACCGTCCGTGCCGACGTTCATGCTGCTGTCGCTGTGGCCGTTGCCCTGAAGATCCTCGGCCAGGCTGGTCTGAACGGAGCCATCGGCGTTCGTGCGGTGCTCCAGCGCGGAAGTATCTGCCCCGAGCGCCTTGATCTGCCGGACAAGGCTGTCCGCGTCAAAGACCTTGGTGTCTTCGCTCTTCCGGTCGGCGTTGCCGTAGGTCAGCAGGTCGGCGGCGTCCTGGTCCAGCTTGTCGCCCGCTGTCAGCACCATCAGGGTCACGCCCGCGCCGGCGCCTTTGAATCCTGCGCCCAGGGAAGCCACGCCGTTGATGATGTCACGGTCCGACGTCGCCTTGATATTCAGCCTGCTTTGCAGGTCGGTTCTGCCGTCCAGCTCCGCCAGTGTCGAGCCTTTGATCACACTGATCATGGCATTCACCGCGACGGCGCCTGTTCCTCCGAAGGCCAGCGCCGCGCTGGCCGCGACATCCCGGTAGTTGCTGTCCGCCGTCAGGTCCATCGTGTCCGCTTTGACAATGGCGTCCTTCAGGACCTGCGCCCGGGTGACGTCCTTCAGGGAATTAATGGTCAGCGCGCCGGACAGCGCCAGTTTCCCGGAGCCTGCCGCACCGACGGTATAGGTCTGGATGGTTTTGTCAGCGTTCGCTTTGACGTTCGCTGCCTTCGCGGCCTCGACCGTTCCGCTCTTGAGGATGGCGTTGGTCCGGCCGCTGTACACGGTCAACGCGCCTACCGGAGAGGCTGCCGTCGTTTCGGAACCGGCCACGACGCCGGCCGCGTTGACCATGCTGGCGGTATTATTGGCCTGGAGGGCAAAGCTGCCGGTTTGGGCGGTAACATCGCCACTGGCAATGGCGTTGACCTTGCTGCCCAGTGACTGGATCGCCGCGCCGATGCCCACTGACAGCACCTGGGAAAACGCGCCGTTGACTGCCAGTTCAAAGATCTTGTCCTTGTTGTCTGCGGTGAGGTTAACGTCCTGATACGCTGTTGCCCTGCCCATCAGGGCGTCGACGTTCTTTTCCGCGGACAGGCTGACCACGGCAGCGCCAAGCCCCATGAGCTTGCCGAAGTTCACCCCGCCGGAGATAATCACCTGCTGGGAATCGTCCTTCGCTTCCACAGTTACGGAACCGCCGCCTGTCTTCGCCTGATTCAGGGCGTTCAGCGTCGCGCGGGATGTGTCGCTCCGGACCGTGTTCGTGTTGAAGCCAAAAAGCACATTGCCGGTCACGCCGATATCATCGGCCAAGGCTGCGCCGGCCGCCGCGGCGATGGTTGTATCGCCGGCTGTGGCGCCGACATAGATACCGCTGAAATCGGACGCTCCGATAACCCTGTCCTTCAGGCCTCGGCCGCTGCCTTCAGCAGTGATAACGGAAGTGCCCACATCCGTGGTGACTTCATTCGTCCGCTTCAGGATCATGGCTGTGCCGCCCACGGCGCTGTCATTGTTGGCCAGGGCGATGCTGCCGGCGATGGTATAGGTATGGTCATCCAGATGGGAAGCGAAAGCCGCCTCGCCTCCGGCGTGTACCGTGCCGGCACCGAGATGGGTCTTCACCCTGTTTTTGCTCAGCAGAACGGGCAGGTTTCCGGCCAGGCTGAGGCCTTTTGTGCTGCCGGCAACAGCCAGGCCCGCCATGATGGTGGTATCATTTCCGGTAGCGGAGGTCAGCACGTCCTTTGCGGCCTGGATGGTATATCCCTCGCCCCCCGCGATCTCCACAATGGACTCCCGGTCAAATCGGTTCACGTTCACGGACATGCCGATGGCTGTGCCCCTGGAACCCGCCGCGCTCACGGTGATGTTGGTCGCCCGGGTATCCGTATTGCCGGTGATGGCGACAGAGCCGTTTTTCGAGGTGACAGCGCTGTTCGCGTCCCCCGCGCCTAACGTCACGTTGCCTTTGGCGGAAGAATTCAGCACATTGACCGCCCCGGCCGCGGCCAGGTTCTTGCTGAGGGCGGCACTGGCGCTGGCCAGCACGGAAAGCAGGCGGTCCGTTGTCTTCGCGCTGATGTTCACATCATCGCCGGCGCTGATCGCATGGCGGTTCCCGATGGTAACCAGGGAAGCCGCTTCATCGTTGATATAGGCTGCGGTTCCGCCCGCGGCAATGCCCTTCCCGGCCCCGGCGATGCCGGCGGAAACCAGGAGCAGGTCCATGTCGGAGCCGGCCGTGATATCGATCCCGTTGTCAGCGTCCAGCCGCACGTTATCGCCCAGCTTTGCTTCGGCCTGGTTTTTCATCAGCAGGATGTTCACCGCTCCGCCGATGCTGGAGTCGGCATCCCCGCTGGTATTGACCGAAGCCGCGGCGTTCAGGCTCTGGACGGAGGTATCGCCTTTGGCTCCGATGGTCAGCTTTTTGGCGTCAATGATGACGTCCGTGCCGGTTTCGGCTCTGGCCTCGTCGCCGTCCTTCAGGAAGGTCGCGGTGACGCCCCAGGAGTTCATGGCCGTGCCCGCGGCCAGTGCGCCGCCGATGAGGCGGGCGGTGGAAGTATCCTCCGCATAAATTCTCACGCCATCCGCGGAGCCGCCCTTTCCGACCGTCGGCCGGTGGATGAAGACGCCGTTACCCAGCTTGGCCTTCACCCGGTTGTCCGTACGGACGATGGAGAACGCGCCTGCGCCGTTAAAAGCATTGGCGGATCCGTCTTCATCTGCGGTGCCGGTTACCAGTGAGCCGGCGATGGCGGCCGTATAGTAATTGTTGAAGGCGAGCATGTTACCCGCGTCGAAAAGCTTCATCAGCGCGTAGGTGTCCAGGTTGAGGTCCACCTTGTAGTTATAGCCCCATTCAGTGGCTTCCCGGTGAATGTCAATCAGACCGGTTTGCACCTGGGCCCGCTCCTCGTCGGAGAGCATGGTAGAATCGGTAAAGACGTCGGTCCGTTTCCAGGGCAGGACAAAGTTTTCCCAGGTAATGGCCTTTTTGACCGCATCCAGCCGGAAGGTATGGGCGGAAACCTCCACGCCGTCGGCGACGGAGGCGGTCACTTCGTTATCGCTGTAAATCACCGCCGCGGAGACGCCGGCGCCGACGTTCGCGCCGGTGGAAATGTTCACGCCGCCGGCCCTGGCGCCCAGCTTGGATTGGTCAAAGGCCGTCACGGACACGGCGCCGCCTTCCAGCTTCGCATTGATCCCGGTGACCTCCGCCTTGCTGACCGCGTGGCTGACCGTCACGGCCGCCGCGCCGGCGATGGATTTGGAGGTTCCCTTTCCGGAGACCGCGCCGGACAAGGACTGTACCGGCAGGCGGGAGATGAATCCCTCTTCCATATTCATGGTCAGCCGGGAGGCGATGTCGACCTTGCTGTATTCATTCGTGGTCACGTCGCTCTTGACGTCCACGGTCGCCTTGTTGCTGTTGACACTGATTCCCACCGCAGCGGAAATGATATTCCCCTTGGCATGTTCCGCGGTGATGGAAGCGGCGGTGGACCGGGTGCTGAAATTGCCCGCGTTTACGGCGCTGAAGGTCACGTCGCTTCCCGCGTGAACCGCCCCTTCCACGGTGACGGCGGCGGAATGCAGCGCCACCGTAACGCCTACCGCGGCGGCTATCTGGAGCTTCTTGTCCTTCTGGTTTCCCTGCGCCGCCTGGACGTCGTCGCGGTCTGCTGCGTCGTTGGCCTGATTCGCCGCGTCGCCGGCGGCCTTGTCGGCATCCTCCGCGCCGTCCACCTTCGCGTTCTGGGACCGGAGGACGTTGGCGGAGACGTTCAGATGCTCATTGGCTTCGTCTCCGTCCTTGTCCTTCACCCGCTCATCGTTCAGCCGGTCGGAAATCCGCGCGGCGGTTTTGTTCTTCTCTTTGTTCTTCTTTGCTTCCTTCTGATAGTATTCCTCGTAGTATTCGCCGGAAGTAAGTTTGTTGACCGTCTTTCCGGCGGCCTCCGCCTTGTCGGCAAATTTGTTCAGCGCCCGCTGCACGTCTGCGCCCATGGCACTGGCGAAGGTGTAGGTCTCATCCTGGCTGGCGCTTTCAGCCCCCAGGGTAACTGCGCCTTTGGCCTGGATTTCGCCGCCTGCATGGGTTTTTATTTCCGACAGGGCCACATTTACGGCCACGGCGCCGCCGATAACGGTGGTGCTCCCGGTGGCAAACGAGGAGGCCCGGGTCTCTGTTTTCCCGCTTTCCAGCGCCTGCACCACCACGCCGCCGGAGGTCAGTTTCTCCCGTTGGCTGCCCTTTTCCCCGGCGTCCCCGTTGATATTCCAGGAGGCTTTCAGATTCTGCTCAGGATCACCGGTCGTGGTCACCTTCGTTCCATTCGCGATGGAGGCAGTCACATTGTTGTCCACAATGAAGACGGATACGGAGGCGTCAATGCCTATATCCTTCTCGTTCAGTTTTCCGGAACCTTCCTTCGGGTCTTTTTCCGTTGCGGTTCCCTTCAGGGGATCGGTTCCGGCGGTGGTATAGTTCTGCTGTTCATGCTCCGTCTCGGCTACCACTGCGAGGGAAGCAGCTTCGACGCCTGCGTCGCGTGAACCGATCTTCGCTTCCGTTGTGGATTTGCCGTAGGCAACGGCCACCGCCGCGCCGACGCCCACCTTGCGTCCGGAAGCGTCGGTATCGTCGGTATCCTCTTTCCCGGGTTCAAAGGAAACGGTGATATCCTTCACGTCGCCGTCAGGCATATTAAAGATATATACGATTTCATTGCTGTTCGACGTCGTGCGGATTACGTCGTTGTTTTTCAGCGTCAGCTTTTTCTCCGCGCCTTTCGCGTCCGTATATTCCACACAGATATCTTTGACCTTTTGATCCCTGGGCCGCGAGTTTTGCTCCGTTTCGTTCAATACGATAATCTGCACCTGTTCTCCGGGCCTGGTGTTGATATTGTGGTCGTTCTCCTCCCGGTCCTTCACTTCCAGCGTTACAAAGTCGTTGATAGGATGCACGTTGCCGGGATTGTCGGGAAACTCAACCGTCGTGGAGGTACTCAGCTTCCGGAGCGTTTCGTCGAAGACCACGGGGACGTTCACGATCAGGTCGGTGGAGGCCACCTGGATGGTATCATCCAGATTTCTTCCCGCATCGATATCTTCCAGCGGTTTGATATAGAATTTGCCATTCTCCGCATGGACGGTCACGGTGAACTCATGCTCTTCGTCCGAATCCGGCTCCTTATAGGTCGCGTTCAGCTTGTCGCCGTCGGACAGGTGATAGCCGTAAGCCGGTGTCAGCCAGATCTGGGGCTCGGTGGCGGATGTCAGCCGGTCAAATTCGGCAGCGCCGCCCACGCCCACGTCCACGGTTATTTTGCTGTCGGGGGCAGTCACATGCTTCACGGCACTTTCGCCTGTCTTGTTCTGCTCCGACTCGCCTTCGCCGTCCTTGTTGTCCGCCTCTCCCCGGGCGTCCACGGCAGCGGTGGCATAGGTACGTATGCGGCGAAGCTCTTCGGCATGCACGCCCATAGCGCCGGTGACTGTGACCGCTTCCTGGCCGCCTTTGATCTCGGCTGCGGTGTTCAGGAGAACGACAGAAACCGCCAGGCTTCCCGCGCCGCTGTCATCGCTGCCGCCCGCCCCGGAGATCGCCTGGGTGATGATCATGTGGCGGTCATTGGTGGGCTCCTTTTCGAATTTCACACCCAGTTTTCCCGCCAGATTGTCCATCAGCTCATTGGTCATGGCCACGGAGGACTCCCGCATGCAATCCCAGAGTTCCTTCTTCGCGTTCTCCAGGAAGCTGCCTTCGGAATACTTGATCAGATACTTCTCGTAGTCATAGACCTGCTCACGGAAGGTCGTTTCCAGCTCCTTATACAGGTCGTCCGCCACGTTTTTGACGCCCTGCTCCTTAAAGAGCCGCTTCAGTTCATTTTTGAAGGCCTTGGCCCGCTCGATATTTCCCTGGTTGAGGACCGTGATCCGGTCTCCCATCTTGTTGATAACGGTATTGATGAACGTATCCAGGAAACTGTCCATCGCGCCGCTCAGGGAGTCCTTCAGATTCTTTTTGACTTTGGAAGAATCCCATCCTTTTCCGGAAAGCTTGTCGGTGACCATCCCGATGGCGCTGCCGATGACCGCGTTGCCGCCGTCCTTGAGGATCTTGTTGATGACGGTCTGCCAGGCGTCGCCCGCCATTTCGGTCGTAGCGGTGCCAATCGCGTCCCGCAGGAGGATTGACCAGTCCTCCTCGCTGTCCATGTAGCCGAAAGTTTCTTTCACCTCTTCAAAGATATTGACAAAGGGCGCGGCCAGCGTCTGGGGGAAGGCGATCAGACGGTCGAGCATGATCCGGCCCGCGTTCACAAAGCCGTCGCCGATCCCCTGTCCCGCGTTCATCGCCACCAGCTTATCCATGCCCAGGTCCCGGATCAGCTTTTCCGCGAAGGTCGCCGCGAATTTCGCGATCACGCCGTCCGCCCCCGTCAGGGCCACCATGCTGTCGTAGGGGGACGGAAGGAGATTCATCATCCCCTGTTTGATCTGAGATTCCAGCGCGGTCTTCAGCGTAGTGGTATTGGAATATTCGTTCCAGATGACCGATTTGCCCGGTACCGCGGCAATTTCCGCGGAAACCTCCAGCTCCGCCGCCTCGATTTTTCCATTGCCGATGCGGGCAATGTTGTCCATGTCGACAATATTGATGGCGACGCCTACGCCGATGCCGGTATTGGATTTGGTCGCGGAAGCGTCCGCCTTGATGCTGCCCGCCGTGCGGTTGGAGGATTTCACCTCCAGCTTGCCTTTGGTGATCACGCTGACGCCGTCCCGAACCTCCGCCAGCGAAGAGGAATTCTGCACGTTCAGTACAAAGGCCCCGGCAGCGGCGATGCTGGATTCAGCGGTTTCCGCCTTCTGTCGGGCATTGCCGTCATTTTTGATCTTGTTGGCGTCCATCCCGCCGTGCTTGCCGGCGATATTGGCGGCGCCGCCCAGCAGCTTGTTCCCCTGCTGATCCGCGTCGCCCTTTTTGCTTTTTACGCCGCCGGAAACCGCCGAGACAGCAGTCAGCTTTGTAGCGCTGCCGACGGACGACGTCACGCTGACGGCCTTCGTCGCGTTCAGGCTTTGATTCAGAATCGCGTCCGCCTGGTCGTGCGTCCAGGCTACCGCGAATGCTCCGCCCACGGCCGCGCTTCCGCCCCGGGAGGAAGCGTCCGCCTCCACCGTGCGGTTAAATTCGGCCTTCGCGGCGGCAACGGCCGATTTGATCTTCACTTTTCCTGATACGGGAAGCTCCCCTGCCAGAATCTGCTTGTCCGTTTCTGTCCGATCTTTCTCTGCTTTTGCCTCCACTGCCTTTTGAAGCAGGGACAGGTCCAGCCTGCCCATCTGTGCGCGGGAAGTAACGCTGCTGACGTCCACTGCTGCCACAGGCGCCCAGGAACTGCCTCCCACAGCGCCGGCCTTGGCAGTGATGACATCCTTATATTTCTGGCCCGCGTTGATTGTAATCCCCGAAATGGCCGGAATCCCGTCTTTACCGAAAGTGGCCAGCTTCTTGCCATCCTCAATGGTTCCCAGAATATTCAGGTTGCTGACACCTACGGCAATGCCCGCGCCAACGCCGGTATTCTTTGCCTCAGGTGTTTTTTTGCCTTTTGCGTCAGCGGTCAGCTTCAGGTCGATTTTGCCCTTGCTGAGCATGAAGATCATTCCCTTGTTCAGGGTGATGCTGCTGTTTTCTCCGCCTTTCCGGATGGCTACTTTGTTATCGCTGTTGACAACCTGAATGCCCAGCGCACCGGCAATGCCGATATTGCCCGCGCTGTAACCCGCCAGGGCTTCGGTGGTCGCCTTGCTGCCGACAGTCAGGCCCGCCAGGTTGTATCCCTGGGCGGCGCTGACCTGGCCGCCTTTGATCTCTACGGCGTTTTCGCTGTTCAGCACACCTACCGAGACGGCTGCGCCGAGGCTCATTTTGACTTCTTCACTGCCGGGCTCAAATTCGCACAGGAGGGTCACGACGGTGTCTTTCGTCGCGTTGTCGGGCATGGTGAAGGAATAATTGCCGTCCTGGCCGCGCTTGAGAACGATCTGTTTGCTTTCGGTGCCCATCAGGATCTCGGCTTTCATGGAGCCCTGCTTCACGCGGTATCCTTCCTCCGGCTCCGCCTTGATGACCACTTCTTCACCGGCGTCCGCAGCGTGGGAGACAGGGGACAGTTTGCCGTTCTCCAGCGCGGTGTCAGCCACGCGGATGGGTTTCATATCCATGTCCGGCGTGATTTCAAGGTATTTGATATCTCCTGTGACCATATCCGCGGAAACCGTAAAGGAATCGGTATTCTCAAAAACCCAGGTGTTATCCCCGCTCTTTACGGTCACTTTGGTTACCTTGTATCCATCTTTGATTCTCTGTTTAGAAGGGAGAACGGTCACCTGGCCGTTCGCATAGGTATACCCGTCCTTCTCGCTGAACTCATAGTCGTCTCTGTTAATCGTCCCATTGGCCGGTTTGCCCAGCTCGATGTCCTTTTTTGAAAAGACAGGAGTTATATTTACGGTGCTGTCCTGATCCGTCTGGGGCATGCTGAAGGTGGCTTTCCACGTTTTGTCGTCAACCTTAGTCAGCGTTGCGTCCAAGGTCTTCGGTGTGTGTCCGCCGATTTCATAGTATTCTACCTGAACCCCGCTGGCCATGTATTCCTCCGCGGGCTTCAGTACCAGCGTCACTTCATCGCCTGCCTTCGCCTGGCTGGTTTCGATGGTGACGTCGCCGTTCCCCTCCTTGGCGTCGTAGCCCTTCGCCTTCTGAATATTCCGCAGATCCTCCCGGAATACGGCGTGAATGGTGATCACCGCGCCGTCGGGTACGGTTACGGAGCCCTTTCCGGCATCGAAAAACCATTCGTTCTCAGCGGTATGCAGCGCGTCGCCCGTATCTTTTTTCAGCGCCGCCTTCTGCTCTTTTCCGTCCGCGCCGACCCAGGAGGCGTACAGTACAGCCTTGTTGGAATTCTGCCCCGTGATATCATTCGTGTCCCGGGCGTCGATCGTATAGCCCGCGCCCGTTTTCGGCTCGACGCGGAAATAATACCGGTCCGCCTGCTGATGGTTGCCGACATAGGCAACTGTGCCCATTTCAATGGTATTGCCGTTCTTTTCCTTCAGCTTGTTATAGCTGATCTGAATGGGATTGGCGATCAGGTACTCTGAACCGGCGGAATCATGCTGTCCGCCATCGTTGAATACGAAGTTAACGTCCACGGTGGTTCCGTTCTGAACAGCCAGCCCGGTCAGGTGAAGCTGCAGCTTCTCCTGGTTTCCGGATTGCGTGACCGTGTGCATATTGTCAAGAAGGTAGGTTCCGCCCTCTTCCTTGTAGGTTCCATCCGCCTGGCGGGTCAGGGTAATGGTGCGGCGGGTTCCCTGCCCAAGCATGATCGCTTCCGACCCCTCCAGCTTCGTATAATAGGAAAGGATCACCTTTTGGAGCTGGTTCGCTTTCTCGCTGTCCATGGTAAACACAGGCGAGTTTCTGGAGGAGCTGTCGTCCTCTGTCTGCGTGATCGCGCCGAAGACAGCGTCCTTTACATTGCTGTTCAGCGCCATGGCAAATTCAGCCCCGCTGACGCCATAGCTGCTGTAGAGGAACGGTACCGGTTTATCGCTCTTCTTTTTCGCGCCGGCCTTGGCTTCCACGGCGGTTCCGTCAGCGGTGGTAGTATTGCGGTTGATTTTGAAGCCGAAAAGATCCACAACGCCCCCCGCGGTGACGGTGGCGCCATCCTCGATGATCGCGTGGCTGTTGTTGTTCAGCACGCTCACGGCGATGGATCCGGTTGCCTGGTAGTTGCGGACGGCCTTTTCTTCCTCCTCTTTTTCGGATACAAATACAGCGTTGACCGTCAGCCGGTTATCCGCCACACCTTCCGGTACGGTGAAAATATACCTGCCCTGGTCGTCCGCGGTAACCACGTCGTTTTTTGTGACCTGTTTCCCGTCTTTGGTGATCTTGTAGGTAACCGTCAGCGTGTTCTCTTTCAATTTGAATTTTTCTTTGGGATTGGGATTTTCTTTGGGATTGGGAATCAGACGGATTTTCTCGCCGGAATAGACCTGGGTCAGATTCTTTCTGTCATCTCCGGTATTCCAGGTTACTACCGCGCCGTTTTCCGTGCTTTTGATAGTAAGCGTGTACGGCACAGCTCCTTCCGCGGGCGCGGCCCGGTCCAGGGCCAGATCGTCGCCTGCTTTACCCGCGCCTTCTGCCGCGTCGTCAACCAGTCCTGCGATATTTACGTCGCCCGCGTTGTTCTGGTTCGCGGCAGCGTTGGCATTGGCCTCGCCGTTGGGCTCCCCGGTATAGCGGGCAAAAATCTCCACGTCCGCGCTGGGCACCGTAAACGTACCAGAGAAGGAATCATTTCCGCCCCCGGTGGAATTCAGCAGATACACATAGGTGTAGTGGTCTTCTCCGGGCTTCAGGTACCGATACCCCACCTGGGTCACCTTGCATCCGCCCGCGGGTGTCACCTGGATCGTCGCCTGGACGATGCTTTTTCCTTCCTGGTCGGTCGTATTCTGCGTCGTCACGGTAGCGGAGCCTTTGGCATCGTTTTCGTCGGAGACCTTGGCGACCCGGACGCTGTAATCTCCCTCCGCGACATCGGCAAACATCTTCTCTACCTGCTTCTCGACATCGTCCGCTCCGTCATACTGATCCTTGAAATGCTTAAAGGTTTCTTTAATCAGCGTGAGGACAAGGGATTTCAGCGCACTCTTTACGTTGGGCGTATCCTCATCCTCCGGTTTCGTGGCGCCTGAAATGGCCTTGGTGGTAGCATTGCCGGCCTGGCGGGTTTCTACGCGCAGATTGCCTCCCGCCTTGACCACCGCGGTTTTGTCCACAATGGCGTCCACATCGTTGAGAACGACGCTGGTTGCGATAAAGCCGCCGGAAAGCGCGCCCTGGGCGGATGCGCCGGTGGCGACGGTTTCTTCTTTGACTTCTCCCTGGGCGGACACCATGACCTTGTTTCCGGCTTCCACCGTCCCCTGCAGCAGGGATTTCGCCTGATTGACGATGACCGTCACGGCAACGTCCACAGGAGAGGGGATCTCTTCAATCGAGTTTGCGTAGGTAGCGGTTTTGACATTGCTCTCCGTAATCAGGTTCACGTCGCCGCCCTTTTGCTGGACTTCTCCGTCCGAAGTCACGGTGCCGGTCCTGATCCTGGCGCCCTGTTCCACGGTGACCAGCGCCTTGTTAAGAATCACGGTCACGGCGACAGGCATCCCGGTTTTGTTTGCCACCTCTGTGTTGGTGGCGTCGTCGTAATCATAACCGGTCACGGTTTTGATCCGGGCCTCCGCGGTCACGTTGCCCTCGTCCGCCTGGATTTCCGCCCCGTTCCGGATGTTAATGGCCGCCTCCGCCAGTTTGACATTGACCAGGTTCACCTGCGTGGGCAGGAAAGTCAGCATGCCGCCGGAATGCTTCACCCGGGCCACCAGGGAAACGTCCTGTTCCACATGGATTTTCGCGCCGCTGTTCACGTTGATGGTAGCGGTATCCCTCACGCTGAACATATTGGCCAGGAAATCGCCGAAGCTCTGCTCCTTGAATTCCGCCAGGTTGGCCATGATGCTCACCGTACCCCGGGCCGATTCCGCCCAGAGGCTCCGGGCTTCGACCTTTCCGTTGATATCGATGGTCTTGCCCAGCAGCACTACGTCGATGTTTTCCGCGGACAGCTCATTCACGGTGATATGCTCGTCCTGGTCCAGGGTCTGGTCTGCGTCCAGGACAAAGTTTGCCAGATATGTCCCCATACCTGCACCAGTTACGGTAATCCTCTTCAGGCCGGCAGTTTGAGATTTCAGCACATAGTTTGTGAAGCTTTCCACGTTTCTGCCGTCATAAGTGAAGGTATCCCCGGTGGCGGTCAGCGTCACCGTGCGCTTGTTCTTCAGCGTATCAGTATAATGGTTGGCGCCGTAATTCAGGTCAAGGGTATAGTCCTGCTCCTCCACCTCGGAATTCAGACGCGTATGCAGCCGGAAGCCGGTGGCCTTGCCATCCTTGTCCTTGATTTCTGTGATGGGATTCTCTATATTGGCCAGTTCGCCCTTCAGGTGGACCGACGCGCCATCGCTTTCGCTTTCAATCTGTACCCCTTTCAGGGCCAGCGCGGTGGAGGCGTCAATGGTGATGCGGTCCATACGGTCGGAGCCTTTCAGCGTTACCACCGCGTCTGTATTGATGTTGGGGCTTTCGTTGGGGGTGGAATAGTTTTCGTAGTCCCTGTTCTCCAGGGTAAAGTGGTCTCCCTTGGTGATGGAGATCACGTCGCTGCCCGCTCCGGAATCAACAGTCATGCTTCCGGCATTGTCCCGCACGTCAATGCTGACGGTATCATCGCCCGTGCCTGTGAAAATATTCACGCCGTTTTCGGCTTTTCCGCTGTCGATGATGTTGACTGTATCGTTGCTGTCCCCGGTATCCACATCCAGGGACTTGATTTTGTCGCCGATCACAAGGCTCAGCCGGTCGTCGCCGAAGCCTGTTTTGATATCAACGACGCCGCCGGATTGATTCAGGTTGACTGTATCCACGCCATCTCCGGTGCTGATGATGGCTCCTTCTGCCCCCTGCGTCAATTCCAGGTTGATGATATCATCGTCATCGGTGGTGGTAATGGTTGCTCTGGATTTATCGCCGACCTTCACGGTCATTTCGTTTGGAAAGTTTTTGCTGCCGTTCAGAATCAGCTCGCCGCCCTGGCTCCTGTACGCCGCTACCGTGGAATCATCTCTGTTTTTGACAGTAATCGTGTGGTCCGGATCCAGAATGATGCTGTTCATGATGACCTTTATTCCGTGAATGGTGATGTTACCCTTCACGACGGTCTTTCCTTCGCCCTGCATGCCATCCGCGCCGGCATCCTCGGCGCTGATCTCCAGCTCGAAGTCATCCGCTTTTTCCCGGTCTCCGATGGAAATCTTTGTCTCGATGTCGCTTTCATAGGTGGTGTTTCGGCTCAGAATAACCTGAACACGGCCGGTCAGCTTCCCTGTCACCGCCAACAGGGCGTTGTCAATCTCCGCCTGCAGCGCGCTCTTGGTCAGCGACGGATCGGAAGCGTCGGCAGGAGTCGCCGCGGCCAGCGGTACGGCAGCTGCAGGCGCCGCGGCCAGGGAGACGCCCAAAGGCGCAGCGGACCTCAGCGCCATCGAAGTATCCCCGGAAAAGACCGTCAGCTCGTCTTCGGTCTGTTCATCCGCACCATTGTTTTCTTCGGTTTGTTCAGTTGGCTTTTCTGCCGACAGGCTGCCGTCCTTTTCTTCGCTGTTTTCAACGGCATCTTCATTCACCTGGGCTGCTTCCGGATCCACGGTTGATTCTGTATGTCCTTCAGCGGGGACGTCTGTATCAGGGTTTTCGGCAAGTGCTGCGTTACCCTCCGTCGCCACGTCAGTATCAGGATTCCCGGCAGGCGCTGCGTTGCCCTCCGTCGCCACGTCTGTATCAGGATTCTCAGCAGTTTCTGCGTTATCTTCAGTCGGTGCATTTTCACCAGAATTCTCAGCAGGTATTGCGTTATCTACCACCGGTTCATTTTTATCAGGATTCTCAGCGGGTTTTGCGTTATCTTCAGTCGGTGCATTTTCACCAGAATTCTCAGCGGGTTTTGCGTTATCTTCAGTCGGTTCGTTTTCATCAGAATTCTCAGCGGGTTTTGCGTTATCTTCAGTCGGTTCGTTTTCATCAGAATTCTCAGCGGGTTTTGCGTTATCTTCAGTCGGTTTGTTTTCATCAGAATTCTCCGCAGGTATTGCGTTATCTGCCACCGGTTCATTTGTATCAGGATACCCGGCGGCCTCCGCGTTATCTTCAGTCGGCTTATTTTCATCAGGATTCTCCGCAGGTTCTGATATATTTCCAGACTGATCCTCTTCTCCGGATGTCTTTGCAGAGGCCGTATTGTCGATCACCGGGCTCTCCGCAGGATCGGAGGCCACAGGGGTGCTGTCGGATTCAGCGGCTGAATTGCCTCCGTCGGCCGCCGCATTCTCCGAAGGATCGGAGACCGCAGGGAGACTGCCGGACGCAGCAGATTCTTCTTTCACGGATTCCTTCATGACCGGAGAATCCTTGCTCTCGATGATCGTATCCTCCGGGTTATTGTTCTCCGATGATTCCTCCGCAAGCGCCAGAGAGGGATTGTTGAATGTCCGGCCTGGAATATCTCCCAAAACCATGCAAAGAATCAATGCCATGGCCGTAATGCGCTTAGCCTTTTCAAAGTTTCCCATTCTCTTTCCCCCTGATACTGAACCTCTGAATTCATGGGACACCATTATCCCGCATCATAATAACAGATATTATCCAACCAACTTCCAACAAAGCGGAGGAGAATGTGCCGATAACTGACAATTGCATTTGTTACTGCTCGCAGGCATTTTGATTGCAATGAACAAAGGGATGGGCTTTCAGCTATGCCGAAAGCCCATCCCTTAATACGTAGTTAGTAAATTGGTATTTTTACGCTCATCATGAAAACCGGCACTTATTCCTCGGTATCCGCCACCAATTCCGTCCAGAAATTCACCGCATCCTTAGAATAAGTCTCACACGATTATGTGTTTTATTCTGCGTATTTCAGGGACTCGGCCAGGTCAGCATTCTGCTTCTCGGTATCGCCGAGAGCGGCGTAGACCTGCGCCCGCTGATAGTAGCTCTGGGCCAGCTCATACTGCTGCTCGATGCAGACGGTATAGTCGGCAACAGCGTCCTCCAGCTTTCCAAGCGCCGCGCGGCAGGCTGCTCTGTAGTAATAGGCGCCGTAGTTGACGATGCGTTCTGTCTCACTGCCGGCTTCGGCCTGTTCTCCATTCTCCGGTGTCTTATCGTTTTCCGCGATGTACTGTGTGAAGGTCGCCTCAGCGGTTTCGTAGTCTTCCTGCTGCATCTGGCAGATGCCCAGGTTGTAGGTAGCATCGTCCCGATAGGGCTCAGTCTCGATCGACTTAGCGAAATCCGTCGCCGCGTCGGCCCATTTCTCTGTCAGCAGGCGGCATACGCCCCTGTTGTAGTACAGACCCTCGAAGGTGCCGCCTTTTTCTTCGCAGCTGACAAAGGCTTCCACCGCTGCAGCAAACTCACCAAGGTTCATCCGGCAGATGCCGATGTTGTACATGGCGCCTGCTCCATAGGTTTCATTGTCCTTGTAGGCTTCAAAGTCAGCGATCGCTTCCTGGAAGTTACCCGCTTCCATCTTGTACAGGCCTGCCTGGAACCCGGCTTCTTCCACCTCAGCCCCGGCGCCTGCCACGAACTTATCGTAGGCGGCCTGAGCTGCCTTGATGTCACCCTTTGCTTCCTGCAGCTGCGCCACGGTCTCATACAGTGCGGTGTCCTGCGTCAGCTCAATATATTTTTCCAGGCTCGAGATCGCTCGGTCCGCGTCGCCGAGGGATGCATAAACTTGTGTCTTCACCAGGTAGGCATCCGCCAGGTCTGGCTTCACACGGGTCGCCGCGTCCAGGTTCAGGAGGGCCATATCGTTCTTCTGCTCGATCACGTCGATGCAGGCCCGCTTCAGCAGCAGGTCGGAGAACATCACCGGATTGCTCTGCGCGTCGCAGTAGGCAAAGCAGATATTGATATATTCCTTCGCGGTTTCGTAATCTTCGGACGTAATCGCGTTCAGCGCCAGCGTATAGGCCGCGTCCAGCTTCTGGTTGTCGGTGATCGCCGTCGCGTTCTTGGCATCGGTTACCGGCGCGACCTCCGTGGGCGTTTCTTCGGCAGGCGCTTCCGTCGTAGGCTCCGCTTCGGTTTTCTCCTCGGCAGGCGCTTCCGCCGTAGGCTCCGCTTCGGTTTTCTCTTCGTCAGGCGTTTCCACCGTAGGCTCCGCTTCGGTTTTCTCCTCGGCAGGCGCTTCCGCCGCTTCTGCCGGCTGCGCTTCTTCAGGTTGTATATCCAGAGCGACGGGAGCCGTGGCTTCCTCAGCGAAAGACGGGATGATCGCCATCATCATCAGGACGGCCAGGAATCCGGCAACTGTTCTCTTCATATTCATCAGGGTTTCCTCCTTCAAGTCGGTGCACGTGGTATTGTTCGTTGGATCCATTTTGGGGTACAAAAATCCACGGAGTATATCTCAAATTCTTCTACTCATCATGAAAACCGTTACTTATGCCGCCGGTACAAGCTCCGGCTCTTCCACATCGCCGTAGGGCTCTCCCTGCGCGTTGATCATGTCCTTCAGTTCATTGTAAACATTTTCCGGACCATCCCCGAAGTTGAACGCCACTGCGCTGTTGATCAGTTGCCCGCCGCCCAACTCCCGCATAACTACCCTTGCGGCTGCCTCGTTCTCCTTCGCGGGACGGAATACCGCTTTCACGTTGTAGCCTGCGGCCTCAAAAGGCTTGATATACAGATTCATCAATTGTTCCAGATCCGTCCCCACGATGGGCAGGATAATATTCACGCCTTTCATGTCGCTTTCCAGCAATTCCTGGATGGCGTCCTCAAAGATCATCATTCCCTCAAAATGCACCGAATCCGCGGCAGCTCCCTTGCTTTCGACATATTCTGGAAGCGCGCCTTTGATAACATCCGCATCCAGAATGAAGGCTCCCATCGCTTCACTGTAAGGGTCTGCGATGTAGGTGGATTTCCCGGAGGCCGGCAGGCCCAGGGCGAGAATCATCTGATAATCCTTCTGAAGCGGCCCGTCATACACGTAATGATGCTTCCCGTTTTCGTCAATCCGGTCCGTCCGGGCTGAACCAAGCGACAGGAACCAGTCCTTGATCTGCTCCCTGATCTCCTCCCGCTCCGGAGTATTGATTTCAGCCGTGTTTCCGTAGATTCCCTTGTAATACGCAGACAGCGCGTCCAGCTGCTTCACCACTGGATTTTCCACCAGCTCCTCCATGGTGGGATAATCTCCTGCCGCAATCCGCTGATACAGCACTCTGGCCTCGTCGGTATCGATCATAGGATGCTCCGGAGAGACCTCCCAGGTTACGGGTACGACACCCACCGGCTGCGCAGCAGCCTCCGCTACAGCGATAATTCGCTCCTGCCCGTAGGGGTTTGCATACTCTTCGCCAACGACTCCTCCGAGGTTCACCTGGATATACCGGATCAATGCTTCATAATCCGGATCCTCCGATTCCCACAGCACCTTCGCGCCGTCAAAGGCTGTCTGTCCGTCGCCATGATCAATCAGGGGATAGGATTGCCCGGCCACCGTATAGATTCTGTCCGGATCCAGCGGTTCGCCGTTCACCCGCACGTTCTTTACGCGATACTCGCCGTCTACGCCGGTAAAAAGTCCATTTTCATCCGCCGTGCAGCTGCTGTCAACGTAGGTATGTATCTCGTAGGTCAGGCCGGAGCACTGCAAAAACGCGCCGTTTTCCTCCGGTACAACTCTCACTCCCCACTCCAGCGCATTCAGAATCTGCCGTCCGGTCGCTTCGATTTTCGCGTAGCGGTTGCCGAAGGGATATACATTTATCACGTCCAGGCGGGTAATCTCTCCCCTGGAAATGCTCCCACGCAGACCGCCGCCGTTGATCAGGCAGATCTCCGCACCTGCTGCCTCCCGGATCGCATCGGCACACAGATCCCCAAGGTTTGTCTCCGCCCGGCGGGCGATACGCACCGGGAGGCCGTTTTCATCCACCGTCGCCGGGTCGTTGATGGTCAGATCCTCACTGGCTGTTCCTACCTTCTCGGACAGTTGCGCGTATATTTCTTCCGTTTTCTTTTCCACGAGCCTGGCCAGCTCATTATCGATGCCCAGCAGCTGCGGCGCGGGGATATCGTTGTTCCAGGAATAAAGGCCCGTGTCCAGCGTTCCGTCCTTCGCCGAAACGCGCAGCCATCCAATGGCCGCCATCTTTGTACCGCAGGCCTGCCGGATTACGTCCTTACCCGCGGCGTTTTTCATGACCACCTTTTCCGTATCATGACTGTGGCCGTCCAGCACAGCATCCAGCCCTGTGGTGTGCTCAATCACATCCGCGTAAGTGTAAGGCTTGTTGGCAGCCTCGTCGCCCAGGTGGGCGACCAGAAACACATACTGAGCTCCTTCGCCCCTCGCGCTGTCCACCGCTTTCTGAACCGCCGCGTAGAATTCCTGCCCATCGTCGCTTTGGGCAAAATCATAGAGATAATTCCCATTCTCACTCTGAAAGTACCGCGGAGTGGAGGACCTCAGGGTTTCCGGCGTAGTTGCGCCGATGAAGGCGATCTTCACGCCATCGATCTCTTTGAGGAGGTAGGGCGGGAACACCAGGGTGCCTTCCCTGCGGAAATTACAGCTGATATAAGGGAACTCCGCCATCTCCGCCAGTTGCATAAAGCGGTCCATTCCATAGTCGAACTCATGGTTGCCCGGGATCGCCACGTCGTACTTCAGTGCGTTCATCAACTCAATATCCGTCTGGCCCCGGGTCAGGATGCCAACGGCTTCCCCCTGGATGGAGTCTCCGTCGTCCACCAGCAGCACATGATTCCCCGCAGCCACAGCCGCGTCCCGGATCGCCTGCAGCCCCGCATAGCCAAAGTTCTGATCCACACCGCAATGCACATCGCTGGTAAACAGCACCAGAATATCGCTTTGAAGCCCGGAGCCTTCAATGCCTTTCGCATCCTCTGCCATTCCGGTCCATGCCGCGCAGACCAGCATCAGCAGCGCCAGCATCCATACAAGAATCCTTCCGCGCAGCTTCCGCGGCTGCTTCACCATGTCTATGCTCCCCGCTCCTTTCGATCCATATGTACCCTTCGTGGTCATACGGCTCATCGTGGTTCTCTTTCCTTCGATAGTTTCCATCCTCACGACTATTTCCCCTCGCTTCCTATTCTATCCAGGTTTCCCTAAGACTTTAGTATTATAATTCTCCTTATCCAACCAACATCCAACAACCTGAATTAATTCACAGGTACGAAAAAGATCGAAAAAATGATCAGGGAGAGGATCCAGCCAAAATACCAGAAATGACAAATTGGAACGCAAAAAAAGATCCCTGACTTCATTCCTGAAGTCAGGGATCCGTTGCTTCATAAGGCTGCCAAGTCTTTCTGCATTAATTCTGCATTAAACTGCCATTTTTGGTCATTCCCCGTCGGCTGGAACCGTTGATTTTTCTACGTTTTCGGAGCTCAACGGCTTCATCGTCGGGAAGAGCAGGACGTCACGGATCGCCGCGGAATCGGTCAGCAGCATGCACATCCGGTCGATCCCGAAGCCGATGCCGCCGGTTGGGGGCATGCCGATTTCCAGGGCGTTCAGGAAATCTTCGTCCGTATGGTTCGCTTCCTCGTCGCCGGCTGCGAACTGCTCCTCCTGCAGGGCGAAGCGGTGCCGCTGGTCGATCGGGTCATTCAGCTCGGAATAGGCATTCGCCATCTCCCAGCCGTTCATGAAGAACTCAAAGCGTTCCACATAGTCCGGATGCCCGGGTTTCATCTTGGTCAGCGGGCTGATCTCGATGGGATGGTCCAAGATGAAGGTCGGCTGGATCATGTGCTCCTCACAGAACTGCTCGAAGAACAGGTTCAGGATATCGCCCTTCTTATGGCGCTCCTCATATTCTACATGGTGTTCATTGGCAGCTGACCGGGCTTCCTCAAGGGTATGGATCTCATTGAAGTCCACGCCGGCATACTGCTTCACGGCGTCCACCATGGTCAGACGGGCAAAGGGCTTGCCCAGATCCATCTCAATGCCGTTGTAGACGATCTTTGTGGTGCCGAGCACTTCCTGTGCCACATAGCGGTACAGGTTCTCGGTCAGGTCCATCATGCCGTGGTAATCGGTATAGGCCTGGTAGAGTTCCATCAGAGTGAACTCCGGATTATGCCGGGTGTCAAGGCCTTCGTTGCGGAAAACGCGGCCGATCTCGTACACCCGCTCCAGGCCGCCGACGATCAGGCGCTTCAGGTACAGCTCCAGGGAGATGCGCAGTTTGAAGTCTTCATCCAGGGCGTTGAAATGCGTCTCGAAGGGGCGTGCGGCAGCGCCGCCGGCATTGGAAACCAGCATAGGGGTCTCGACTTCCATGAAGCCCTGGGCATCCAGGTAGCGGCGGATCGTGCTGATGATCTTCGACCGCTTGATGAAGGTATCCTTCACCTCGGGGTTCATGATCAGGTCCACATAGCGCTGGCGGTATCGCAAGTCGGTATTGGTCAGGCCGTGATACTTCTCGGGCAGGATCTGCAGACTCTTGGACAGGAGGACCAGCTCGGTCGCATGGACGGAGATCTCGCCGGTCTTCGTGGTGAAGACAGTCCCTTTCAGGCCGATAATATCGCCGATATCCATCTTCTTGAAATCCTTGTAGGATTCCTCGCCCACAAAGTCCCTGGCCACATAGCACTGAATGGTTCCTTTCAGGTCCTGAATGTGGCAGAAGGAGGCCTTGCCCATCACGCGCTTGGACATCATACGTCCGGCGATGCAGACTTCCTTCCCTTCCAGTTCGTCATACTTCTCCCGGATGTCCGAACTGTGGTGGGTCACATCATACTTCGTGATGACAAACGGATCCTTGCCTGCTTCCTGCAGTTCCGCCAGCTTGTCGCGGCGGATCTGAAGCAGCTCGTTCACATTCCGGGTTTCCATCTCTGCCATGTGCTTATTTCTCCCTGTCTTATCAGTTCATCTTCTTGATCGAGGTCACCTTGTACCGCAATGTGCCCGCGGGAATGGTGATGGTCACGGTCTGGTTCCGCTTCGCGCCGATCAGGCCCGCGCCGACAGGGCTCTCATTGGAGATCTTGTTCTCCATGGGATCCGCTTCGTTCGCGCCGACGATCGCGTATTCATAGCTCTCGCCCTCATCCAGGTCCTTGACCTTGACGATGGTACCGATGGAAACGCGCTCAGTGGTGATTTCATCGTCCGCCACGACCGTCGCGGTACGGATGGTCTGCTGGAGCTTCGTGATCTGCTCCTCCACCTTAGCCTGTTCCTTCTTGGCCTCATCATATTCCGCGTTTTCACTCAGGTCACCGAAGCCGCGGGCTACCGCGATCTGCTCACTGATCTCGTTGCGGCGGACGGAAATGAGGTAATCAAGCTCTTCTTCCAGCTTTTTCAGACCGCTCTCGGTCAGGATCGTTCCTTCTGCCATTGCTACCAGGACTCCTTTCATTACACAAGAAACACCCTGTTTCCGCTCCCGGTACAAGGTGTTTCAGCTTCTTCACTGAAGATAGGGGCAATTATACCCGTTCAGGGTATAATTGTCAATATAATCAGGGGGCTTTCCGGTCGCCCCCTTAAACGCCTTTGGCCAATATGTGGATTTGTAATTCAGCTTCAGGTTCAACGTTTACCGATCAGCCTTTTTTGAGGAGATCCAGGGCGGTTTTGAGGAGGTCACCGACAGTGGCTGCCTTGTTGACAGCCAGCTTGATGGCGCCTTTCTCGATAATGTTCAGCTTGTGGTCCTTGTTCTTTTCAAACCAGTCCATCAACAGTTTCAGATCTTCGTCAGTCATGGTTCTTCTTTCCTTTCTTTCTTTTCCAGGGTCAGAATAATCAGTTCGCATGGGTTGCAGATCCGCGGAATGCGTGGTTTGGCCCCGTTGGTCATTCCCCGTGAGAGCAGCATTTTCCCTTCTCCGTACAGGCCGTCGGTCAGTTTCGGGAACAGGCCCTGCCCCGGAGCGTACAGGCCGTGGCCGAGGATCTGGATCTGCCCTCCATGGGCGTGGCCGCAGAGGGTCAGGTCAATATCCCGTCCGTCTACCCAGTCCCGCCAGTCTTCCGGATGGTGGCAGAGGAGCAGGCGGTAGCCTTCCTCCTGCTCAAAGCGGTCCAGGAAGGCTGTGTCAGGCGTTCCCTTCGCACTGGACAGCCCGCCGATGCGGATGCCGCCGAAGGCGGTGCTGCGGTTGTCCAGGAGGGTTACCCCGCTCTCCCGGATCAGCTGGAAGAGTTCCTCCCGGCGTCTGAACTTTCGCTCATGGTTCCCGACGGAGTAGAACACCGGCACGATCCCCGGGACAATCCGGAGAAAGCGCTCTGCATGATCATTGTTCCTCCGGTGACGATCGACCAGGTCTCCCGGCAGAAGCACCGCGTCGCACCGGGCGAACTCCTCCAGCACATCCTCAAAAGGCGAGGAGTGGATGTCCGGAGCCACGGCAAGGCGGAGGGGTGCGGTGATCTTATCCGTCCGGAACGTATACTCAGTCAGCTTTCGCTTCATGCGGCCTCCGGCAGAGGATCAGACAGGTGATGCATCCGATGAGCAGGACTGCTGCGTACACGGTCAGGCGGATCGCAGCGCCGGAAAGCAATGCACGGTACTGGATGGACAGGCTCGGAGACGCACCCGCGATCAGCGGTCCGATACCGGTCAGGAAATAGAGCCCGACCCCGCCGGCCATAACCAGCACGGCGGCACCCATAGCCGATCCGATATACTTCAGGCTGATCCTCAGTTTCCGGCTCTCCAGCAGGGCGATCAGGCCGGCAAGCAATGCGCACAGCGCCAGTGCTGCCCAGCGGATCCCGGTCAGGAAGCGGATCACATTGCCTACATCCACACGTTCCGCCGCCTTGCTTGTGCCGATCCCGATCACGGGCAGACGCAGGGGCAGGATGATCCGAAGGACGCTCTCGGCCACCGCGTTCGCGGCATCTGTCGCGCGGAGTTCCGCTTCCTCGCCGGGGCCTTCTTCTCCGCTGCCTGCCGGAGTGGCGTCCGCCAGAAACGCATTCAGCATTTCTTCGGTATCAAAGACCGGCGCTTCCCCCGCCTCCCCGTTTGTCAGGAAGGTGTTCCACCAGCGGGCGGCCTGGTCATTCATCTCCGCCACCTTTTCCGCGGTCACGTATTTCTTCGCCGTATCGGCGGAGAACTGATAGATCGGGGCCAGCTTGTCAATTTTATTTCTGATCAGCTGTAATTCCAGCTTCTGCACGAACCCGTCCACCGGTGTTCCGCCTTCCTTCAGCGCCGGATCGACCGCCCGGGCGGCCACATAGGAAAAGCCGAAAAGTGCGAGGGTACAGGTCAGCAGGAAAGCCAGCAGCCAGCAAAGGATCTTCTTCATACGACCACCGTCGCTTTCACGGCCGCATTGATCAGCTTCACGATCAGCGGCCCGTACCGGAAGGCGAAGAACGCCATGCCGGCCAGAACCGGCAGGGCGAGCAGGAGTGGCATCAGCCACACACCCTTTCCAGGTCTTTTCTTCTCAGTGCTCACTTTTCCTTGTTCTCTCCCTTCTTCTGTGGCGGCGGCTCTGGACATCGTCCTTCATGGGCGCTTCGCCCCGGAGTTTCAGCAGCCGGTCACGCAGCTTCGCGGCGCGCTCGAACTCGAGGTCCTTCGCCGCAGTGATCATCTCATCCTCGATCTGCCGCATCAGCGCGGCGCGCTCGTCTTCTGTCAGGGCTGCCGAAGCGGTCTCCTCCACGCGGCGCGTAATCTCAATCACGCTGCGGATCGCATTGCGCACGGTCTCCGGCGTGATGCCGTTCAGGCGGTTGTACTCTTCCTGCAGCGCCCTGCGGCGGTTGGTTTCGGACATGGCCTTCGCCATGCTCTCCGTCAGTTGGTTGCCGTAGAGGATGACCCGTCCGTCCACATTGCGCGCGGCGCGGCCGATCGTCTGCACCAGCGAAGTCTCGCTGCGCAGAAAACCTTCCTTGTCCGCGTCGAGAATCGCCACCAGTGCGACTTCCGGCAGGTCCAGGCCTTCCCTCAGCAGGTTGATGCCAACCAGTACATCATACTCTCCCAGGCGCAGGTCGCGCAAGAGCTCCATGCGTTCCATCGTCTGGATATCGCTGTGGAGATACCGCACACGGATATCCAGGTCTTTCAGGTATTCAGTCAGGCTTTCGGCCATGCGCTTGGTCAGCGTCGTAACGAGGATGCGTTCGCCTTTCTCCGTGACCCTGCGGATCTCCCCGACCAGATCGTCCACCTGGCCGGTCGCCGGCCGCAGGATCACCTGCGGATCCAGCAGGCCTGTCGGCCGGATGATCTGCTCGACGACCTGCTGCGCGCGTTCGCGCTCGTACGGTCCGGGCGTCGCGGAAACGAAGATCGTCTGCCCGATGCGCCGCTCGAATTCCTCAAAGAGCAGGGGGCGGTTGTCGTAAGCGGACGGCAGGCGGAAGCCGTATTCCACAAGGGTGTTCTTCCGTGCCCGGTCCCCATTGTACATTGCGCGGATCTGAGGCACGGTCACATGGCTCTCGTCAATGATGGTCAGGAATTCACCCGGAAAGTAGTCCAGCAGCGTATACGGTGCATCCCCCGGCTTGCGGCCGTCAAAGTAGCGGGAATAGTTTTCGATTCCCTGACAGTAGCCGATCTCCCGCATCATTTCGATGTCGTAGCGGGTGCGCTGCGCGATGCGCTGGGCTTCCAGGAGGCGGTTGTCCGCCTCAAACTCCTCAATACGCTTCTTCAGGTCCTGCTCGATCTCGCCGATATGCTCCTCCATATGCGCCGGATCCGTTGCGTAATGCGTCGCCGGAAAGAGGGCTGCATGCTCCAGCGTCGCCAGTGCGTGGCCGCTGACTGCTTCGATAACGGAGATCCGTTCGATCTCGTCCCCGAAGAGTTCCACGCGGATCGCCTTCTGGTTCTCACCGGCCGGAATGATCTCGATCACGTCGCCCCGGACGCGGAAGGTACCGCGCTCAAAGTCTGTATCGTTGCGCTCGTACTGGATGTCAACCAGGTCGCGGATCAGCTTCCGTCGGTCGTATTCCATGCCCGGGCGCAGGGACAGCATCTGCCCTTCGTATTCGCTCGGGTCGCCCATGGAATAGATGCAGCTGACAGACGCGACAATGATGACATCCTTCCGCTCGCGCAGGGCCGCGGTGGCGGAATGGCGCAGACGGTCGATCTCGTCGTTGATGGACGCGTCCTTTTCAATGTAAGTGTCGGAAGAAGCGATGTAAGCCTCCGGCTGGTAATAGTCATAATAGCTGACGAAGTATTCCACGCGGCTGTCCGGAAAGAACGCCTTCAGCTCACTGCACAACTGGGCGGCCAGCGTCTTGTTGTGCGCGATGACGAGCGTCGGCATCTGCACTTTCTCAATGACCGACGCCATGGTGAACGTCTTGCCGCTGCCCGTAACGCCCAGCAGGATCTGGTCCTTCAGCCCGGCTTTGACGCCTTCCGCCAGCGCCTCGATAGCCTGGGGCTGGTCTCCGGATGCCGCGTAAGGCGCCTTCAGGACAAACTGATCCATGCTTTCTCCTCATGCTCCGGGTAGCGCATCGTGACGGTTTCCCCGTCCTTTGCTGCCCATGTTTTCTCAAAAATCTTCCTGACTTCCGGCAGATATTGCTCCGGATTCTCCAGGCTGGTGCTGAAGTGGGTCAGCAGCAGCGCCCCGGCTTCCGCCTTCCGGGCGATCCCGGCTGCTTCGGGAAAGATCATATGATGGTTCTTCAGCGCCTGGGGCATCTTCTCCTCATCCCCGTACATGCCTTCGAGGATCAGGAGATCCGCTCCCTTTGCGTTCTTTTCCAGTGTTTCGCAGGGACGGGTGTCCGTGGAGAAGACAAGGGTGATGCCCCGACGCCGTTCACCGAGCACCTGCTCCGGCCGGATCTTCTTCAGGCCGACATGTACCGTTTCTCCCTGCTGGAGGCGCTTCCAGTCCTCAAGCGGAACGCCCAGGGCCTTCGCCTTTCCCGGATCGAAGACCGCCTGCCGCTCCAGCACAAGCCGGTAGCCGAAGCACGGAATGCCGCCGTGATCCACCGGGAAGGCATGGATCTTCAGGCCGATCAGCTCTGCGTCCCCTCCCTCGGGCGGCAGCTCGTGAAGCAGCACGGTATAGGAAAGCGGCGGCACAATGACGCAAAGCCCTTCCACCACCCGTTTGAGCCCTTTCGGCCCCCAGATGTGAAAGGGCTGATCCCGTCCGGCTTTTTCGAGGCTGAGCAGCAGCCCGGCAAGGCCTGTGCAGTGATCCCCGTGGTAATGGGTCAGCAGCAGGCCGTCCAGGCAGCGGAAACCCCAGCCGAGCCTGCGGATACCGACCTGGGTCCCTTCCCCGCAGTCGATCAGCAGGCTCTGGCCGTTCACGCGCACATAGAGGGAAGACAGCGCCCGTTCCGGAATCGGCAGCGTCCCGCCGGTCCCCAGGGTACAAAACTCAAGCACTATGCTTCCCTCCTCTTTCTCAGTTTTCCCAGGCCGCGATCTCGTCGTAGAGCGCCATATACTTCTTTGCGGACGCTTCCCAGGAAACATCTTTCTGCATGTTCCGTTGCACAATTTCATCCCAGTGCCAGCGGTCGGTGAAATAAACCGTCTTCGCGTTGTTGATCGCATCCAGGAGCCGGTTCGCGCTGTACTGCTCAAAGGTGAAGCCGTTTCCTTCGGTCCAGTCGCCCTGATACGGCAGGACCGTGTCCTTCAGTCCGCCGGTCTCCCGGACGATCGGTACCGTACCGTAGCGCATAGCGATCAGCTGAGTCAGGCCGCAGGGCTCGAACAGGCTCGGCACCAGCAGTGCGTCAGCACCGGCGTAAATCTGGTGAGCCAGGGCTTCATTGTACGAAATGTAGGCACAGACGCTTCCCTTGTTCTCGCTCTCAAAATAGCGGAAGGCATTCTCGTATCGGGGATCGCCCGTACCGAGGACGACCACCTGGGTGTTTCCGTCGACCAGCTGCGGGAAGACCGCGTCCACCAGGTCGAGGCCCTTCTGGTCCGTCAGCCGGGAGATCAGGCCCAGGATCATCTTGTCCGGGTCCGGATCCAGTCCGAGCTTTTCCTGAAGGGCAAGCTTGTTTGCCTTCTTTTTATCCAGCACATCTTCCACAGTATACGTCTCAGCAAGGAGCTGGTCCGCCGCCGGATTCCATTGTTCCACATCGATGCCGTTCACGATGCCGCAGAGTTTCGGGCAGTGATAGCGGAGATGCCCGTCCAGGTTCTCGCCGAAGGCCGGGGTCTGGATCTCCTCGGCATAGGTCTCGCTGACCGTGGTAATCTTGTCCGCGAAGGCCAGGCCGCCCTTGAACATGTCGGCCTCATCTTCGTTGTACTTGAGGATCGGGTAGTCGAACAGATCATCCGGCAGCCCGGACCAGTACTTCAGGTGCTGGATGCTGCAGATGCCCTGGAACCGGAGATTATGGATCGTCAGCACGGACCTCGCCTTCCCGACCGGGGTGTTCTGGAATTTCCGGCGCAGATAAATCGGCAGGAGCGCCGCCTGCCAGTCGTGACAGTGGATGATCTCCGGCACCCATTCCAGGTAGTTCATGATCGCCAGGGCGGCCTTGGAGAAGAAGCAGTACTTCGGGATATCCTCCCACAGCCCGGTATAGGGATTGCCCCAGTCAAAGAACTCCCGGTTCTCGACAAAGTCGTAGGTCACGCCGTCCAGGCTCATCTCCATGATCCCGACAAAGAAGGTTCGCCCTTCCATGGTCAGGTCCATCATGAAGGAGCCCTTGTATTTCAGCTGTTCCTTGTACTTCCGCGGAATACAGGCATACAGGGGAAGGATCACGCGCACCTCACACCCCTCGCTGACCAGCGCGCGGGGCAGCGCGTACATCACGTCGCCCAGCCCGCCCGTCTTGATGAACGGATAGCATTCCGAGCCAACAAAGGCGATCCTGCGCTTCTGCTTCTTTGCTGTCATGGCTTCATTCCTCCTCGTGTCTTATACGGACCTGTGTCCGTTGTTTTTCTCTTTTCCGCGCATCCGGCGGCCTTTAATATCAGTATACCAGATTCCCCGCCCGAAAGGAAGAAAAAAGCGCATGAAGAAATCATGGATATTTTTTGCTTTTATATTGTGGATTCTGTCTTTTTCCTATAAAATGGAAATGTTATCGCTTTGGTTAAGGAGTGCCGGCTATGCGCAAGCTGATCGAGTTCAGGAATATCGTCAAAAACTTCGACGGACAGATCGTCCTCAAGGGTGTCAATCTGAATATCTACGAAAATGAGTTTGTTACTCTTCTGGGTCCTTCCGGCTGCGGAAAGACGACGCTGCTGCGCATCCTGGGCGGCTTCCTGGAGCAGGACGAGGGGACAGTGATCTTCGACGGGCAATGTATCGACAATGTGCCGCCCTACAAGCGGGAGATCAATACCGTCTTCCAGCGCTATGCCCTGTTCCCGCACCTGAATGTTTATGAAAACATCGCTTTCGGCCTGCGGATCAAGAAGACCGGTGAGGACATCATCTCCCAGAAGGTCAACCGCATGCTCTCCCTGGTCAACCTGGAAGGCTACGGCAAGCGCAACGTGACCAAGCTCTCCGGCGGCCAGCAGCAGCGCGTAGCCATCGCCCGCGCTCTGGTGAACGAGCCGAACGTCCTGCTTCTGGACGAACCCCTCGGCGCGCTGGACCTGAAACTGCGCAAGGAGATGCAGCGCGAGCTCAAACGCATCCAGCAGGAGGTCGGCATCACCTTCATCTATGTCACCCACGATCAGGAAGAAGCCCTGACCATGAGCGACAAGATCGTGGTCATGAACGCCGGCTCCATCGAGCAGATCGGCACCCCCCTGGAGATCTACAACGAGCCGGCCAACGCCTATGTCGCCCGGTTCATCGGGGAAAGCAATATTGTCGACGGCATCATGGTCTCAGACTACAAGGTCCGCGTGGATGACAAGAACTATGAATGCGCGGATTTCGGTTTCCGGCCGAACGAGCCGGTGGATGTGCTGATCCGGCCGGAGGATTTCAAGGTTGTCAAGCCCCGGGAGGGCGTCCTGCGCGGCGAGGTCAAGAGCGTTGTGTTCAAGGGTGTCCACTATGAGCTGATGGTGGAGACCAAGACCGGCACCAGCAAGACCGTCAAGATGCACGTGGTCACCCAGCACGACATCGTCAACAAGCAGGCCGGCGAGAAGATCAGCGCGAACGACTTCTATGTTGATTCCGACGACCTGATCAACAAGGACATGACAGATCAGGATTTCATCTCCATCGCCAATGCTCAGGCCTGGGACGACCAGAACCGGGACATCTCCCTGACCCATGTGCGGCATGACATCGAAAACCGGCCCGGCATCTACTCGATCACCTTCGCCACAGAGAAGAAGACCGAAGTGACCGTCAAGGTCTACGTGGTCCACCCCGAATACGTGGAGGACGCGCGCCACAACATCGGCATCAGCGCGCTGGACTTCTTTATCACTGCGGACGAGATCATGGAATCCATGGCAATCTCCACCGACCTGAAGACCTGGGCCAGCGCGGAGGCCTGGAACCTGCAGGACGACTCCCCTGTCAGCATCACGGACGTCAAGTTTGACTTCGACCCGGCGACCATCCAGGAAGGTACCTACGATATCACCTTCGCGACCCAGGGCCGTGAGTACAAAGTGGAGACGACCTCCGCCCATGAGACCGGGGACCGCGTCGGCCTGAGCTTCGGGCCGGACGATATCCATGTGATGCATAAGGAAGTGGCTGAAGTATGAAATCCTTTTTCAGAATGAGCTACCCTTACATCCTGTGGATCGCCGTGTTCATCGTCGCGCCGATGGTCATGATCCTGCTCTACGCGCTGACCCGGGGCGGCAACAACACGCTCACCTTCCACTTTACGCTGGAGAACTTCGGCCGCTTTTTTTCGGATCCCGACTTTATGCGTGTGCTGTGGACCAGCCTGCGGATCGCCTTCATTACCACGGTGTGCTGTATCCTGATCGGCTACCCGGCGGCGCTGTTCATCGCCAACCTTTCAGAGCGGAAGCAGACGCTGATGATCCTGCTGATGACGCTGCCGATGTGGATTAACATGCTGCTGAAGACCTATGCATGGCGCGGCATCCTGATGAACTTTGACGACATGGGCAGCGAAATCAAGGTGTTCATCGGCATGGTGTACGACTTTCTGCCCTATATGATCATCCAGATCCACACAGCCATCGCCAAGCTGGATCCCAACCTGCTCGTAGCCGCCAGTGATCTGGGGGCCAACAGGTGGAAAGCCTTCGCGAAGGTCACGCTGCCGCTGAGCGTTCCCGGCATTATCTCCGGGGTGACGCTGGTGTTCCTGCCCGCTGTTTCCAGCTTTGTGATCCCGAAGCTTCTGGGCGGCGGCAACTACGTGCTCATCGGCACGCTGATCGAAAACTATTTTCTCGTTGCCGGGGACTGGAACTTCGGCAGCGCGATCTCCCTGATCATGGCGCTGATCATCATCGCCGCCATGTATATTACCCGGAAGATTGACCGGGGTGCGGAGGAGTGAGCAGCATGAGTGAAACAACCCTTACGCGGAAGCGGGAGCACCATTTTTTCCGTTCCGGATACCTGATCCTGGTTTTGCTGTTCATCTATCTTCCCATCGCCTATGTAATGCTCTTCTCCTTCAACGATTCGAAGAGCATGATCAAGTTTTCCGGCTTTTCCCTCCGGTGGTATGAGGAGATGATCAACAACCCGGACATGCTGGAAAGCCTCAAGTATACCGTGATCATCGCCGTCATCGCCACGGTGTGCTCCACGGTGATCGGTACAATTGCTGCCATCGGCATTTCCAAGGCCCGGAAGCTCATCCGCACGATCATCCTGGAGGTCAACAACCTCCCGGTGCTCAATCCCGATATCGTAACCGCCATCGGCCTGATGCTGCTCTTCCTTTCCATGAAGGTCCGGCGCAGTATCGTCACCCTGACGCTGGCGCATATCACCTTCTGCATCCCCTATGTGATCCTGTCGGTGCTGCCGAAGCTGCGCCAGCTGGACGACAACGTGGCGGAAGCGGCCATGGATCTGGGAGCCACGCCCTGGAAAGCCCTGATCAAGGTCATCCTTCCCCAGATCTACCCGGCGATCTTGTCCGGCGCCCTTATCGCCTTCAGCATGTCCTTTGATGATTTCGTCATTTCGTATTTCACCGCGGGCATGGATGTGCAGAACATCTCCATGTACGTTTATTCCATGAAGCGGTTCAATCCCGCTGTCAACGCTCTGTCTGCCGTGATCGTAATCGTGGTGACCGTGATCCTGGTCCTGGCCAACCTGATTCCGTATCTGAGGAATAAGAAAATGAACAAGGAGGAACAATAACCATGAAGAAACTGATTGCCGTACTGACTGCTCTGGCGCTTGCCGCGCTGCCTCTCCTCGCCTTCGGCGAGGGTTCCGCGGAGGATTTCGGCGGTGCGACCCTGAACGTGTACAACTGGGGCGAGTATATTGATAAAGAAGTGCTGCGCAGCTTTGAAAAGCAGTACAACTGCAAGGTCAACTACAAGACCTTTGAGTCCAACGAAGCGCTGTATACCAACATCATCGGCGGCGACGATCCCTGGGACATCCTGGTTCCCAGCGATTACATGATCGAACGGCTGATCCGGGAAAAGAGGCTCCAGCCCCTGGACAGGGACATCGTCAACAACCTGGACAACCTGACGGACAAGGTAAAAAATCTGCCCTTTGACCCGGAAAACACCTACTCCGTTCCCTACCTGTGGCAGAGCGTCGGCATCGTGTACGACACCACGAAGGTGGACGAAGCCACGGTGGAGGAAAAGGGCTGGGATATTTTCCTGGATTCCGGGCTGCAGGGCCATGTGTATATGTATGATTCCTCCCGGGACGGATTCATGGTCGCCCTGAAAGCTCTCGGCTTCTCCACGAACACGGACAACGAAGAAGAGATCCAGCAGGCCTATGACTGGCTGCTGCAGATGAACGCCGCCCTGAAGCCCTCTTACGTTACGGATGAAATGATCGACGGCATGGCGGAAGGCCTCAAGTGGATGAGCCTTGGCTACAGCGGCGACATCGCCTATATCCTGAATGAAAACGATGACATGGCCTTCTGCGCCCCGAAGCAAGGCACCAACATCGCTGTGGACGCCATGGTCATTCCTGCCAACGCGGGCAATCCCAGGCTGGCCAACTACTTCATCCGCTTCATCACGGAATATGAAAACAGCCTCGCCATTTCCACCGAAACCGGCTATGCCTCCCCCAACGCGCAGGTCCTGGAGGAGCTGAGCGGCCCCGGAGGCGAATATGAGGGAAACAGCGCCTTTATCCCCCGCGCCGGCTATGACAAGGATGAAATGTACACCGACAATCCCGACCTGGCTGCCAGGCTTTCCGACCTGTGGCTGAAGGTTATGGCCACCAAATAAACCCATCGCCGCAAACGATTGGTATTGAATCGGAGGAACCAGTATGAATCAGGGAAATACAGAAAAAACGGAGAAGGCCCCGGAACGCAGACCGGTCATTTTCTCCGGCATCCAGCCCAGCGGCATGCTGACCCTGGGCAACTATATCGGCGCGCTCCGCCGCTTCTCGGAGCTGCAGGACCGGTACGACTGCATCTACTGCGTCGTGGATGAACACGCCATCACCGTCCGGCAGAACCCGGCGGATCTCCGCCGCCGCTGCCTGGAGCTGACAGCCCTGTACCTGGCAAGCGGCCTCGACCCGCAGAAGTCGATCCTCTACTGCCAGAGCCACGTCAGCGCCCACGCGGAGCTGGCATGGATCCTGAACTGCTTCACCTACATGGGCGAACTCAACCGGATGACCCAGTTCAAGGACAAATCCGCCAAGCATGCGGACAACATCAACGCAGGTCTCTTCACTTACCCGGTGCTGATGGCCGCGGACATCCTGCTGTACCAGACGAGCTATGTCCCCGTCGGCGCGGACCAGAAACAGCACCTGGAGCTCACCCGGGACATTGCTCAGCGCTTCAACGGCGTCTACGGCGACGTCTTTACCGTTCCGGAACCGCTGATCAGCAAGACCGGCGGCCGGGTCATGAGCCTGCAGGAACCGGAGCGCAAGATGAGCAAGAGCGACCCGGAGGATACTTTCATCTCCCTGGTCGACGATCCGGACACGATCCGGCGAAAGATTAAGCGCGCGGTAACCGACTCCGACGCCGAGATCCGCTTCGACCCGGAGAACAAACCCGGCGTCAGCAACCTGCTGAACATCATCAGCGCGCTGACCGGCGAAAGCACGGACGATATCTGTGCCGGCATGGCCGGCCAGGGTTACGGTACCCTGAAGACCCGCGTGGCGGATGTCGTCATTGAAGCGCTCGCCCCGATGCAGGCCGAGTACAAGCGCCTGATCGGCGATAAGGAATACCTGATGAAGGTCCAGTCCGAAAGCGCCGAAAAGGCAGCGTACCTGGCGCAGAAGACTCTGCGTAAGGTACAGAAGAAGATCGGTTTTGCAGCAAGACTGTAAAGATGAAAGAGGTTCAGGAATGAAACGGTTTCTCGCGCTGGTTTGTGCGTTGTTGTTGATCGGTTCCTTCTCCCTTGCTGACGGGAGCGTCCCCGGCAGCCGGATCTGCCTGGTCTGCGGCAGCCCGACCGACGAGAGCGAATGCCCCGTCTGCGGAGCGCTGCGGGAATGCTGGGTTTGCTATGACTGCCTGACAAAGAACCTGTCGGATACCTGCATGGTCTGCAGGACGGAGAAGCGGGATTCCCTCGCCTGCCAGGCGGAGGATCCCCGCCCGCTGACCGCATGGCCGGCCGTCAGTCACTTGGCTGCCGAAGGCGATCCCGAAAACCTGCTCCGGCTGGGCAGATACTATGAGAAAGGGATCATGGTCACGCAGGATACGGACCAGGCGCTCGCGCTGTTCCGGAAAGCCGGCGAGGCAGGCTATGCCCCTGCCTGGCTCTACCTGGGCAAGCTGTACGACGGTGGCATCATGGTCGGCCAGGACTTTACGGCTGCCATGGAATGCTACCAGAAGGCAGCCGACCTCGGCGATGCGGAAGCCTTCTGGTATATCGGTTCCTTCTATGAGGAGGGATCCGGCGTCGCGCAGAGTTATTCCATGGCGATGGACTATTACCAGATGGCCGCGGACCGCGGCGACGCTGACAGTATCATGAGCATTGCCAGCTTCTACCTGAAGGGATACGGCGTCGGGGAAGATCCGCAGAAGGCGCTGGAGCTCTATCGGAAGGCTGCCGATGCCGGCAGCGGTCTTGCCTGCGACTATATGGGCTATCTTTACATGACAGGCTACCTTGTCGAACAGGATATTGAGAAAGGGCTGGAATGGTACCGGAAAGCCGCCGCCCTCGGCATTGCCCGCAGCATGTACGCGCTGGGTTATGCCTACCAGTGCGGCCAGGGAGTGGAGATCGACCTGGAGGAAGCCGCCCGATGGTATGAGATGGCAGCCCTCGCGGGGCACCGGAACGCGCTCCTGGTCTACCGCGTCCTCAGGCCCTGAAAGTTCACTGATAAAAGAAAACCGGCGCTCAGTTGGGCGCCGGTGTTTCTGTCGGTTCAGGAGTGATATCGGGCGTCGTCGCCGGCGCATCCAGGGCCAGCGCGTCCTGCGCCATCAGGTTGATCAGGTCCTGGGTGATCCCGCCGTTGGCCTTCAGTCCATGGGCTTCCTGGAAAGCCTTCACTGCCTTCACGGTCCGGGCGAGCATCTTGCCGGTGCACTTTGTCGTGTAATAGCCAAGGTCCTTCAGCGTCCGCTGGACCCAGTAAATCTCCTCTCCCTGGCTCTTTTCCTTATATACCTTGTTCCCGATCTCGGGCTTTGCCGCGGCGCTGTATTCCGGTTCCGCCGTCGGCACGGGAGTGGAGATGGGGGTACAGTACTTCTTGTCGATCGGCGGGAGCTTCAGCGCGTCCCGCAGTTCCGGGTCAGATTCCATGCCTTCGACGATGGAGACCACAGTCCCCTTGCCCACATTGTCATAGATCCACTTGGCATCCGGCACGGAAAGGCGGATACATCCGTGGCTGGCCCGCTGGCCCAGCATGTTGTAGCTCTTGATCTTCATGGCGGTATTGCTGACAGCCGTGTAGATCGGCGAATGGAACGCGATGCTGCTGTTGATCCGCGTCCAGTAACGGGCATAGCTGTTGCCCCACTTGGGGAAGATACACCAGGTGGCGTGCCGGCCGTTCAGCACCCAATCGCCGACATCGCTCGGCGTAGCCTTCATGCCGGTGGAGCAGAGCATCTGCCGGACAACGACCGTATAATCGCCCTTGTCATCCCGGCCGTAGACGGTCGTGATCTGGTTCTGCACGTCAACCGTAATCGCGAAGGGGATCGGCGACGGCGACGGGGTCGGCTTCGGCGTCGCGTCCGGCAGGACAGCGTGCATATCGTTGAAGATCACGTTCCAGGTCGTCTCATCCACGACGCCTGTGGACTCCAGACCGTTCTGGGTCTGGATTGCCTTGACCGCACGGACCGTGTATTTCTGGAAGTTGCCGGAAATCGGTCCCTCGTAGTATCCGAGTTCCGCCAGGCGGGTCTGCATCTCCTTAACCAGCTTTCCTGAAGAGCCGCTCTTCAGCTTTTTGGTAAACGTGACCGGCTCGTCCGGGATCGGCACGGTATTCTCATTGTCGTCCACGAGATAATTGGCAAGATTCGGAGCGGGCGTATCCGTATCCGCAGCCACCTCGCTGCTGGCCAGGATCTTTCCCGCCAGGATCTGCTCCTGCAGGTCCGCATCAGCAATACCCGTAACCTCCAGGCTGTTCTTTTTCTGGAGCGATTCCACCGCCTTGCGGGTGGATTCGAGGTAGTTGCCGCTGATCTTTCCCTTGTAATACCCCAGTTGCGCCAGCTGGGTCTGCAGTTCCTTCACGTCCGATCCCGTCGAACCGAAGCGCAGGGGCCGGTGCGTCATGGAAAACAGGATCGAAAGGGTACGCAGGTCGGCCACGCCGGTCTGGTCCAGGCCGAAATCCGCCTGGAAATCTTCCACGGCTTTCCGGGTTCCTTCCCGGTAGCGTCCGGACAGGTTTCCGGTGTAATACTGCAGGTCCTTCAGGCGCGTCTGCAGCGCCAGGACATCATCCCCGTGATCGCCGTACTGCAGGATCCGGCCCTGGTTGATTTCCTCTTCAACCTCCAGGTCCTCGTCTTCCATCATATCGACAGGGATCGGGTTGGAATCATCCTCCTCCGCCGTCTCGTCGATCGGCACGGGATTCGAATCGTCCCCGTCCGCTTCCTCCTCTGCGAAGGCAAACACACCGCCCAGCAGGACCAGCGCCAGAAGAAATGCGATCAGTCGCTTCATTCGGAACACCTCGAGTTGATTTTATATCCGGAATAACAACAATCTCACCGCATCGAAATTGTTTCAATGCAGTGAGATTATTTTAATACTTTTGTAATGTTTTTGCAAGCATTATCTGTTTACCGGGACGAACCGGAGATCAGTCGCCTTCCTTATAGCCGGTCCAGATCTGCTTCTTGCCTTCGCCGGTTCCGGCCGGTACCACGCCGTCCTTCTTGCAGATAAAGCCGATATCCGCGTTGTAATTCGCCTTGTCACTTTCCACCTGGATCTCGGCGGATTCATAAATCCCGCTTCCGTCCTCTTCGAGTACCGAGGCGATGATCCGGATATCCGTCCTCTGTTTCGTCGCCACGACCTCGTCCGGCGCGGTGACGCGCAGGGTGTAGACTGCAGGATACAGGTCTTCAAACCGCCAGAAGCCATACTGGTCTGTCTCTGTTTCCGCAATGAACTCACCGTCTCGCAGCAGTTCGATCCGGACATTCGGAATCCCGGGTTCATCCATGCCCTGCAGGCCGTCCTTATCCAGGTCCAGCCAACAGAAGTCACCGATCCGTCCCGGCAGTACGCAGCCGATGTTCATCTTCCGCTGGTCCTCGCCCATGAGCAGCTCGATCGGATCGGATGTTCCGTTACGGTTGGTCGCATGGGTGATCACGGAGATCTGGGTTTCATTCAGGCGCCTGTCGTCCGGTTCGATGATCACGCAGCCTTCCGGCATGGAAGCATCCAGCGAATAGGTTCCGGGCATCAGGTTGCTGAAGAGATATTCGCCATCACCGCCGGTCGTTGCCGTCTGCAGTACGGTCCCGCTCTCATCAAGCAGGCGTACTTCCGCACCGGCAAGCGGATCCACCGTATCACCGCGATCGATCCAGACACCGCCGCCGATCGAGGTATAGCGGACGATACCCAGCAGCAGGCCTTCCTTCGCTTCGTCTTCCTCCAGGGCAATCCCGCTGACGACCAGCTTGCCGCCTTCCTCGGTAAAGTTGCTGTCTCCCGGTTTCGGAGCGATGGTACGCTCATCCAGCGGGAAGGATACAGTGAAGTTGCCCGGGATCATGCCGGAGGTCGAGAAGCGGCCTTCCTCATCGGTCCGCAGGACATCGAAGACCTTGCCGGTCAGATCGTCAGTCACCGTGATCTCCAGACCGGCCGGCGTGCTCTCGCCCTCATCAAAGAGCCCGTTGTTGTTCTCGTCCATCCAGACCTGCCCGCTCAGCGAAGCCGGGATGACCGCGCCGAGTTTCTGGTCATTCCACTGCGCACCCATGGCCACGTCCAGGCCGACGTCCTGGGTGTTCTTTCCAGCCGTCAGGGGCAGTTTGATGCTGTCTGTCCGACTCAGCACGTTCTTGTCAGGACAGGTCACGGTCAGCGTCCAGGTATCCGGACGCAGCGCCTCGAGCGCATAAGTACCGTCGTCCTGCGTCGTGACGGTGATCTCTTCCAGTTCGGACCTGGAAGGTGTCAGCGTCAGTGTCATGCCGGCAAGCGCTTCCTCGTCGTCGTCCCGGATCCCGTTGCCGTTGCGGTCGTGGTATGCAAGGCCGTCAATCCTGCCCAGGGTCAGTACGCCGCATTCCGGTCCCTGCACAGTCGCACCGGAAGCGAAGCTGAACGATTCACTTTCGCCCACACCGTCGTGACCGGAGATCGTGTTGCCGCCGGCCACCATCCGGGCAAATACGGCATTCTCGGGCAGGATGTATTCAAGATGATACCTGCCAGGCATGACCGCATCAAACAGATACTGTCCGTTCTCGCTGAGGTCGGCCCGGAATGCCTCTTCACCGGTCTCCTCGTCAATCAGGCGGACGGCAACACCGGGCAGCCCGTTCTCACCGTCGTCCCGGATGCCATTGTCGTTACGGTCCGCAAAGACGGAACCTTCCACAGTACCCGGCTGGATCATACCGATATCCATGTTCGTTCGGTTCTCGCCCAGTGCCAGGAAGAATGGTTCGGAGAAGCCCTCGCCGCCGGTGCGGTTCACGATCACGTTGCCCTCGCCCAGTTTGGTGAAGGCATATCCCTTTGTTGCGGTTACATGGAGCGTATAGTTGCCGGGGACCAGCTTGGAAAGTTCATACTTGCCTTTGACGTTGGTCTTGTCCATTGCAGCCACGTTGCCGTTTTCGTCATACAGGCCCACTAGGAATCCGGAAACGATCTTCTCATTCCCCGATTTGTCAGCGGAGAAGTCGTTGTCGTAATATACGGTGCCGGTGATGCTGCCGGGATAGATCACGCCGACATTCATCTCGCGCGTCTGGGCTTCCTTCAGCACGAAGTTGTCCCAGAAGTTCTCCCGCCGGCCGGGCCTGGACTTGAAGTGGTTGCCGAGGGGATCGCTGACAGTGCGGGTAAAGTCGCTGCCGTCCTCCGGCAGCACCACACGCATCCTGTAGGTATACCCGCGCAGACCCGTCAGGACGAAGGTGCCGTCTTCACCGGAGAAGGTCTTGGCTGCCTCCTCATCCATCGACTTGAGGGCACAGATCTTAACACCGGGCATTGGCAGCTCGCCTTCGTCGTACATTCCGTTATAGTTTGCGTCCAGGAAGCAGCGGCCTTTGATCTCGCCTGCCCAGGTGAAACCGATATACAAATGGTCCCGGCTTTCCTTGTCGTTCAGGTCGATCTGCCTGCTGGTCCCGCTTGTGATGATCGAGCGTTTTCCGCCCTTCTTGGAGAGTTTGGTAAACATCATGCCGTCCGGCATCGTGATGGTGATGTTGTACAGGGCCGGCGACAGGTTGTCAAAGCACCAGTTTCCGTCCGCGCCGGAATAGGTCTCATAATGTACGCCGCTCCGTACACCGTCCAGTTCGATCCTGATCCCGGGCAGGGTCGGCTCGCCGTTTACGAAAAGACCGTCCCCTGTTTCGTCAAACCAGCACTGGCCGCTGATATGGAGTGTGGATTTGTCCGGTTCGGGGGTCGGTTCCAGGTATTTCGGATCCACCGGCGGGAGCGTCGGTGTCGGGCCTGCCTCGACTTCAACCGCCGGCTCGTTTTCTTCCTCCACATCTTCCGGCGGCGTCACAATCGTCGTGTCCTCACCGGTTTCGTCATCAACGGTCTCGTCGTCGCCGGTCTTTTCCCCGCTGTCCTTCTTCTCCTTTTCAGTCTCCGCAGCCTGAGGTTCGGGTGTTGCCTCGGCCTTTTCCTTCAGCGGGTAGACGATTACCGGAACAGTTGTTGTTCCGCCCGCTTCCGGTTCCACTTCGCAGTATGCTGTGCTCAGGTCCCACTCAGGAGAAATTGTCTCCGGCAGCGGAACGATTCTGACCCGTCCGGTTTCCGGAAGCGTCACGGTCGTCTTGCCGGCGTCGATGGTACCGGCTTCCCGGCCATTCTGCAGCACGCGGAACTGACCGGCCAGCCTGACGGTCACCTTCGTTCCGTCCGCCGCGGTCCGCACGCCGCAAAAGTAGATTCCGAGCGTGGCGACAGCTGCGGAAGACACGGTGATCATCCCGCAGACCAGCATCATGACAAGCAGACAGGCAATAAGCCGTTTTCCCAGATTCATTTTCAAAAAGGCCTCCCGGAAGCATAGTCGAACGCGCTGTCCGAATAATGGAGAGCGCGTCCGGTATTGATACTGATCACCCGCAGGGGATCAGTTGGTGGTCTTGACGGAGTGGCGGAACTTGTCGTACACGCCGTCCACATACGTCTTGGTATATCCCTGCGGATAGCTCACATTGAGGATGTAGAGCATCTTGTCGGAGCAGGAGATGATGATACGGCCTGCCACCTTGACGTTGTCGGTGGTCGTGCCGGAATAGTTGGCGTAAATCCCGTCGGAGTTCATGAACTTCCGTCCGGCGGTATTGGAGCGCTCAAACTTCTGGAATCCTTCGCTGCCGATCGTGTCCAGCGCACTCTTGACTTCCTTGATCAGCTCGTTCTTGTTGTAGTTCTTGCTGACCGGGACCAGCCGGATGGACAGGGTCGCCGGATAATCCATGGACGGATCCGGATTGGTCAGCTTGTAGGTATCCGCGGCACTGTCGTCCGGCAGCCAGCCGGCAGGCGCTTCAAAGGTGAGATGCAGCGCCGGCGCCTCGTAGGTGGCATAGGTAAAAGCCAGCTTCGGAAGCGGCGTGGGCGTAGGCTTGTCGATCGGATCGATCAGCACAGGTGTCGCCCCGGCGTATTCACTCTTCATCGTCGGCGCGGGCGTCGTCCCGTCCGCGGCCGTCTGGTCGATGGGAAGCATCTCCTCATTGCCGCCTTCCTCGGATGTCGGATCATAGGAGCCGTCATCAAAGTTGATCTGCTGCGGAACCGGCGTATCTCCGAAGATGTTCTGCTCGTTCTGCGCCGGCGCTTCCTGCTGCTGCGTCTGTTCCTGCTGCACAGGAGAGGTCGGGAAGGTTTCTTTCTGCTGGCAGGCAGTCATCACCAGGGCGGCGCAAACCACCAGTACCAGACACAGAATCCGTTTTTTCCACATGATTCATTCCTCCATCCTGAATTAGTTCACCGGTCATCAGCCTGCTTCATTCATCAGACGAAGCGCCGGCCTGTTTTCTTCCGTTTCATTCAGCGCCCTGGTGATAGAGCGGATGATAGATCCGTCTGTCCAGGCTGAAGATCTTCTCGCTGAAGGCGCCGGGCGGGGTCTTGTCCGTCGCGGTCTTCATGGTATTCATCCGCGCGTCCAGGATATCAATCCAGTGAAGCGCCTCCGCCTCCGGAAACATCGGAGGCTTTGGACTTCCGTATTCGCTCTCGCCGTGATGACTCAGCAGCATATGCTCCAGCAGCACAAGAGCTTCTCCGGTTACACCGGCCTTCTCGGCAACGCGGTTCAGGTTCGTGATCCCGCGGACCAGATGGCCCAGCAGCTGCCCGTCCCGCGTGTAGTCCGTCACGTTTCCGGTCCTGTCACTCTTCATCTCCTCGATCTTGCCCAGGTCGTGGATGATCACGCCAGCCAGCAGCAGGTCCCGGTTCAGCCAGGGATACACCTCCAGCAGGTTCCGCGCCAGGCGCAGCATATCTGTCGTATGGTGCAGGAGACCGCTGCGCTCCGCGTGATGCATCCGCTGTGCCGCCGGGAACCAGGCAAGCCGTTCTCCGGCGATCTCCAGCATCCCCTGCGCCAGTTTGCGGAGATCCTCATTTTCAAAGGCATCGATCGTTTCCCGGATCTCCTGCAGCATCTCCTCCGGCTTGCGGGGGGCGCAGGGCACCAGGCTGTTCATATCCACGGGATCCTCGTCTGTCGCCGGGCGCCATTTCTCAACGCGCAGCTGGAGCCGTCCGTTGTATTCCTGGATCAGCCCGCGGACCTTGACCGGTGTTCCGGCTACCGGCGCCTCCGCCTCGGGATCCCAGTTCCAGATCTTGCAGTTGATCTCCCCGGTGCGATCGGTCAGGTTCATGTCGACGTAGTCGTTGCCCTTGCTGTCCTTCCGCTTCTCCGCAGAGCGGATCAGCAGGAAGCCTTCATAGCGCATATCCTTCTGCAGCTGGCAGACGGTGTAGTTCTCCATTTAAAAACCTCCCATGAGATCAAAAGGGTGCTCCGCCCGACGGTCCCTGATCCGCTGCGAGGTTCGCGAAAGTTGTATATTCGCTCAGCCAGGCAAGCTTAACCGTCCCGAGAGGTCCGCTCCTTTGTTTGGAAACGATCACCTCACCGATGTTCTTATCCTCGGTCTCCTTGTTGTAGTATTCCTCCCGGTGCAGGAACATGACCACATCCGCATCCTGTTCGATGGAACCGGAATCGCGCAGATCGCTCAGCATCGGGCGTTTGTCGATCCGGTCCTTGTTCGCGCGGCTCAGCTGCGCACAGGCCACGATCGGAATCTTCAGCTCCAGGGCGATTGCCTTCAGCTGCCGGCTGATCTCACTGACTTCGAGCTGCCGGTTCTCCGTTTTCCCGTCCGCCCGCATCAGGCCCAGGTAATCGACCACGACCAGGTCCAGGCCTTTGTCCATCTTCAGCTGGCGGCACCTGGACCTCAGCTGTGTGGGGGTAATGGCAGCGGTATCGTCAATATACATCGGTGCTGCGGTCAGCGGCCCAAGAGTCTTTGAGATCTTCTCCCAATCCTCATCCCGGAGGGTTCCGCGCCGTACACGCTGCATATCCACCCGTGCATCGGAGCAGAGCATCCTCATAGCAATCTGTTCCCGCGGCATCTCCAGGGTAAAGACCGCGGTGACTTTGCCCTTGTTCAGGGCGGCGTGCTCGGCAACGTTCATCGCAAAGGAGGTTTTTCCCATAGCCGGCCGCGCGCCGACGACGATCAGCTCGCCGGGATGAAGTCCGGTCAGCAGCCGGTCCAGGTCGATGAACCCCGTCGGCACACCGGCAATCTCGCCCTTAAGGCGGTCCAGTTCCTGGATCTGATCCAGGGTGTTCACGATCACTTCACTGATCGGTTTGAGGGCCTCGCCCTCATGCTGGTTCATGACAATGTCAAAGATCGCCTTTTCCGCGTCGGACAAGATCGCCGGCACTTCCTTCTGCTGGCTGTAACTGTCCTTCGAGATCGTGCTGCATGCGTTGATCAGCCTGCGCAGGATACTCTTCTCCCGGACGATCGCGATATAGGAGTGGACATTTGCCGCGGTGGGTACGTCCGATACAATCTTCATCAGGTACCGCAGGCCGCCGACGCCTTCCAGCGTCCCCTTGCGGGAAAGCTCAGCCTGCAGCGTCGTCAGGTCGATCGGCGCCTGGCGGCGGTTCAGGTCCGCCATCGTCTGGAAGAGTTCCCTGTGTTCCGGCTGGTAAAAGTCTTCGGGTTTCAGCTGCTCGGTCGCCCGCTGTACAGCAATGCTGTCCTGGAGCATAGCGCCCAGGACGCTGATTTCAGCCTCCATGCTGTTCGGCGGGAGCATTCCCCGCGCTTCATCCCTTATCTCCATGATCCGTTTTGTTCCAACTTTATTTCTTGATGGGCTGAACATCCAGCTGCATCGGCGTGGTCACGCCGGAATACAGCCACACGGAGATCGTGCGGATCCCGGTTTCCCGGATCGGCTCGCCGATATCGATTTTCCGCTTATCCACCTTTACGCCGTGCTGCTTCTCCAGGGCTTCGGCCACTTCGGCCGAAGTCACGGAACCGTACAGCCGTCCCTTTTCGCCGCACTTGACCTCCAGCGCAATGACCTTGCCCTTAAGAGCCTCGGCTTTCTGCTTCGCCTCGGCCAGCAATTCCGCCTCCCGGGCATCCTGTGCCGCGCGCTTGCGCTGGATCTCCTTCAGCGCACCGGGGGTCGCTTCCGCGGCGAGTTTCTGGGGGAAAAGAAAATTCCGGGCATATCCGTCGCTTACTGTCAGGATATCATCCCGTTTGCCCACGTTTTTGACATCTTTCAGCAGTACAACCTTCATCTTCGTTTTCCTCAATTCACAATTGTCGCGCAACTTCGCTGCTGCTGGTTGTGCTTTGTTGTTCTTTGGAACTCCGTTTCGCTTCCCGTGTCACCGGCAGCGTTCATCTGCGTTCCTATCTTTATGATTTTATCCCATATTCCCCGAAAAAGCAAGAAAAACCGGCCTGCTCCACGTATGAAACAAGCCGGTTCCTTTAACTTTCAAAGAAGATCAGTTGCTGACAGCTTCCTTGGTCAGCGAGACTTTATAGCCGAACTTTTCAAGCACCGGAGCAATCTTTTTGAAAACTTCCGTCAAGGTCTTTTCATCCATACCTGCAAAATCGGATGCCTTCTTCAACAACTCGTTTTCTTCAGTCAGCTTCCGGATCTTGCCTTCTGCGTCCTTTGCAGCCTTTTCAGCATCTTTCGTCAGACTGTCAATCTTCGTCTGAGCTTCCGTCTTCACCTTTTCCAGGTCTTTCGTCAGGCTGTCGATCTTTGCCTGGGCTTCACTCTTTGCCTTTTCCGCATCCTTCTTCGCCTGATCCGCAGCGCCTTTCAGGGCAGCCTCTCCGTCTGTCTTCAGCTTCTCAACCTGAGCTGTCAGATCGGCAATCGTCGCGTCTGCTGCCTTCGCCGCCTCGGCCGCTTTATCCTCGGCAGCCTTCAGCACCTTGGCCGCATCGTCTTTTGCCTTCGCGGCATCGGTCTTCTGCGACTCCATCTGCGCTGTCAGATCCTCATTCTGCTTTATTGCCTCATCCAGCTTTGCCGCGGCTTCCTCGGCGGCCTTCGCAGCGTCAGCCTTCTGCGTCTTCAGCTGGGTCGTCAGGTCTTCGCTCTGTTTAGCCGCCGCAGCCAGCTTTGCCGCCGCATCTTCCGAAGCCTTTGCAGATTCAGTCTTCTCCGTCTCCAGCCGAATGTTCAGGTCATCTTTCTCTTTCGTCGCTGTCTCCAGCTGCATGGTCAGGTCATCCTTCTCCTTTGCAGCCGCCTCCAGCTGTGCAGTCAGGTCCTCCTTTTCCTTTGCAGCCGCCTCCAGCTGTGCAGTCAGCTCCTCCCTCTCCTTTGCAGCTGCTCCCAGCTGTGCAGTTATGTCCTCCTTTTCCTTCACAGCTGTCTCCAGCCGGGCGGCCAGGTCATCCTTTTCCCCGGTTACCTCATCCAGTTTCGCCGCTGACTCGTCCGCAGCTTTCGCAGCATCAGCGGTCAGCGTTTCCACCTGGGCGTTCAGGTCGTCTTTTTCTTTGTTCAGTGCGCCGATTTTCCCATTTCCGGTAAGGAACAGGATGGCAAAAACGATCGCAAGAACAGCAAGCAGGGCAATGATCACGGTGCCGGTATTTTTCTGCATCTTCTTTCCTCCTGTCTGGTTGAACCTGATATGATATTTTAAAACCATTTATTAATATTATATCATATTCCTACCATTCCGGACATGAAGAAACAGAATTTTAAGGATTTTTATCCATTCCGTCATACAGTCTATAGATCGCTGCCTCCCCGTTTTCAAAAACCTTCACGCCGACTTTGGCCATACCGGCCAGGTCGATGTCGTAGCTGCTTCGCTCATAGGAAGAAACATAGACATAATCAGCGCCGTATTTCTCCGGAACTTCGCGATGGCCTTCCGGATCCGAATAGAATTCGGCCAGTTCCTCCTGGCGTCCGGTAGTGTCAAACCCGTGCCAGTACAGCCACAGATCCGGTCCGCAGACGATCGTCCTCCCGGCGATGGCTACGACCGGGTTCAGGTGCTGGGTTCCGGTCACGAAGACAGCCTCCCGCGGTGTCCGGTCGCGGACGAACTCGCCGGCCTCCACGGCTTCCCGGCTGAAAGCCTGGTAGTCCGACACGCATTCCCGTGCGATCGTCAGCCCTGCGCTCAGGAAGGTGACCACCGCTGCAACAGCCGCAAGGAACCGCCGTCCACCCAGTCCCTCCAGGCGTTTCCAGACGCGGGAACACCAATCCGCCACGATCAGGCAGCACAAGAGCCAGGCCAGGTAGAACAGCTTGATATTGTCGTATTCGTTTGGCTGGAAGCGGATGAACTCCGCTGCCAGAATGATCGGCAGGGCCATCGCGAAGATCCGCCGGTTCCGCGGATGCCTGTCAAACAGCGCTGCCAGCAGGGCGAGGAAGGGCAGCCCGATATTCTTGATATAGAACCACAGGTACAGGTCCCGCATGCCCCGGCCGGAAGGATTGTTCACCCAGTTGAACTGCAGAACCATGAAGGAATGGTTGCTCTCCTGGAAGGTCTGGCCGAAGGTAAAGCAGATCAACTGCGGCAGTGCAAGGGCCGCGGCAATCGCGCCGTAAACCAGGTACGGGAGCAGAATCTTGTCCCGGCTCCGCCGGTACGTCATCGCCCCCGGATCACCGTGGATCAGGTCGTAGCACAGGCAGCCCGCAGAAGACAGACCCAGGGCGAGAAAACTATGGGTATGGATCAGCGGCAGCGCGCCGGCCCATACACCCAGCAGGACAATGCCCCGTCCACGGTTCTCCGGATCCCGGGTTTTCGCCCGGAACTCCGTGAACAGCAGGTAGTAGCAGGGGATGACCATGCACCACCCGCCCAGGATCGTCCGCTGGGGGATCATCAGGTCGCAGATCACATTGCTCCATCGCAGGTTGTTCGGATCCGGCTGGTTCGTCGGCGTCTTGTAGTAGCCGGTCATGATATGGGCAATCCGTTCAGAGACCGTCCCGAACCAGTCCGAGACCGTACGGCCGACACGCTCAAAGAAGTTCAGTCCTTCATCGGCACTCCAGGCCCCGCCGGCCAGGTCAAAGTCGTAAAGGAAGCCCAGGCCGCCATTCAGGAAGAACAGGCAGGCTGCCAACAGGGCAGTCTTCTTTCCACCCGTCATCTCCCGGCCGAGGACGATCACGCCCATATAACACAGGGCCATCATCAGGGTTCCGGGGAGGATGATCGCTGCCTGCAGGCTGCAGCCCAGAAGGACAAAAGTCGAGCTCAGGCTGTCCGCCAGGAAGGGATAGCTCAGCCGCGCCCCCGGGAAGAACGGGTAATCTGCGGGGAACTTCTTCCCTGCCAGTCCCATGATAAAGCTCGTATGCATCGGCAGGTCACCGTAGGTGCTCTGGCCGACGCGCCAGTCGCCGGCAGCCCCGACCCGCAGCGTATGAGTGTACTGCAGGAAGCCGCCGAGGAGGGTCAGCGGGATGCCGATCCACAGCAGCTGGCGGAGCAGACGGTCCTCCTCTTCATTCCAGCGGGCCGCGTCCCGCCGGTCCCGGAGGAACCAGCACAGGAGCGTCAGAAGGAACATTACAACAGCGCCGAAAACATGCGTTGCCGCGCCAAAGGTAAGGAAGAACGCTCCAATGGCCGGAAGCCACATCTCGCCGAGCAGGCCAAAGCTCAGTCCGAGCCAGATCCGGTTCAGCGGACGGTGGCGGGGCAGCAGGAAACGAATCGACGCGAGGCCAAACACCAGAAACATCACCGTGTACACGACGGAAGCGATCATCGGTTCTCCTCCTCCCCCTCAAAATCCTTATCCAGCTGATCCGCAATTTCCATCAGCCGGCGCATCCGGTGATTCGCACCGCTCTTCCCGACCGGCGGATCCAGCATCTCACCGAGCTGCTGCAGGCTCAGGTCCGGGTTCTCCATGCGCAGCCGGGAAATCTCCCGAAGCGCCGGCGGCAGTGTAAACAGACCCTGTTTCAGGGAAATCTGTCGGATCGCCTCCGCCTGCTTCAGGCCGGCGTCCAGCATTTTTTCACTGTTATGCTCATCGCAGTTGGCCGCCCGCACTGCGGAAGCACGAAGCTGCTTGCGGATCCGGATGTTCTCCATCTCCAGCACGCCGCTCCCCGCCCCCATCATTGCCAGCGTATCGCTGATCTGCTGGGCGTCTTTCAGATATATCACCTGCTGTCCTCTGCGGGAATAGCTGCGAAAAGGCAGTCCGTTTTTCTCCAGCAGTTTTTCCAGCGTCCGGGCAAGACGGTCGTCGTCCGTCTTCCATTCCAGGTGATAGCCTTTCTCCGGGTTCGTAACCGTGCCAGCACCCAGGAAGGCGCCCCGGAGAAAAGCCCTGCCGCAGCACTGCCGGGTCAGCGGATGCCGCGGGACCGTCCTTTTCAGGTGGATATGCCCTTCCTCGTCTGTTTCCGCCATGTGAAGGGCATTCAGCAGTGTCCGGGTATCCTCCGTTCCGAGGGTCAGGACACAGGTTCTGCGCCCGCCCAGCTGTTTCGTCTGGATAAAGTGCAGCGAAGGGGTGACGTTCAGGCGCTTCTTCAGCAGCTGGAAAAGCCGCCGGGCCGTCCCGGCGTTGTCCACCCGCCAGCTCGCGGAGATCCATCCGCCGCCCCGGAAGGACAGGTGTCCTGAAGTCTGGGTCAGAGCGGAGATCTCGCTGAGCATGCAGCAGGCACGGCCGGCTGGCATGCGGATCAGTTCCTCCTTCACGGAGGCGGAGAAGCTCCGCGCATTCGTTGTCTTCATCAGGTCTCATCCTCGACGGGGGTGCTCCAGCGGGCCTGCTCGATCATCAGGTCCCTGTGATTGATTTCCGTCGGCAGCCCTTTCTCCTGCAGCCAGTGCCCGATTGCTTCCGCAATCGCTACGGAGCGATGCGCGCCGCCCGTGCAGCCGACGGCGATCACCAGCCGGTGCTTGCCCTCCTCCCGGTAGTGCGGGATCAGGAACTCCAGCAGGTCCGTCCATTTACGCAGAAATTCCTGCGTCGTCGGGTGGTCAATCACAAAATGCCGTACATCGTCATCCAGGCCGCAGTGACGGCACAGGCTCTCGATATAGAACGGATTGGGAAGGAAGCGCACGTCGACCACAAGATCCGCCTGCCGCGGCAGGCCGCGTTTGAAGCCGAAGCTCATGACCTCCGCCCGGATCGGCGGGTCCGCTTCGGACAGGTTGCCCAGCTTCTGGTCCAACAGCTTCATCATCGAACGGGAATTAAGGCCCGTCGTGTCGATCACGTAGTTGGCTGTTTCGCGCAGCGGCTGGAGCCGTGTCCGCTCCTCGGAAATCGCCCGGGTCAGCGTCAGCCCTTCCTGGCAGAGCGGGTGTTCCCGCCTCGTTTCCTTGTATCGGTCCAGCAGGGTTTCGTCGCTGGCTTCCATGAAGATCACTTCGATCTGATGGCCCAGGAGCCGTAACTCGCCGATCATCTTCGCAACAGCTTTCGCGTCGAAGAACTCGCCGCTGCGCACATCGACGGCGATGGTCACCGTCTGGTGCTTGGTCGGCGTAGTATCAAAAGCCTCGATCAGCTTCGGCAGCATCATCGGAGGCATGTTGTCCATGCAGAAGCTGCCCTTGTCCTCCAGGAAACGGACGCAGGCTGTCTTGCCGGCGCCACTCAGCCCGGTCACGATCAGGTATCGCATGTGCTCAGCTCCTCCCCTATTATCCGGATCTCCGGCTCAAGCTTCACGCCGACGCGATCCTCGACGATCTGCTGCACCTTCCGGATCAGTTCCAGGAAATCACTGCTGCGCTCACCGTTGTTGATCAGAAAACCCGCATGCTTCATGCTCACCTGAGCGCCGCCGATGGCATAACCCTTCAGGCCGCACTGGTCGATCAGCGCCGCTGCGAAATAGCCTTCCGGCCGCTTGAAGGTACTGCCTGCGCTGGGTTGGTCCAGCGGCTGCTTTTCGGCCCGTTTCGCGTTCAGCTCCGCCATACGTTCACGGATCCATTCCGGATTGTCCGGCATGAGCGTGAAAACTGCTTCTGTCACCACAAAGTTCATCCGGCCGATCACGGAGGTGCGGTAGCCGAACTGCATCTCCTCATTGTTCAGGCTGATCGGCTTCCCTTCCGGGGTGATGCCGTTCACCCGGGTCACGACCTGAGCCATCTCTCCGCCGTACGCGCCGGCGTTCATGGTCATCGCACCGCCGACGGTCCCCGGGATGCCGGAAGCGAATTCCAGGCCGGACAGCCCGGCCTCTGCCGCTTCCGCGGCAACGCTGCCGAGCATCGCGCCCGCCTGGGCAATGATAGTGTTCCCCTCCCGGCGGATCCCGCGCATATTTTTGCTTACGCTGATCACCAGACCGCGTATTCCGCCGTCCAGCACCAGCAGATTGCTGCCGTGTCCGATGACCGTAACCGGCACGTTATAGGCACCCGCTTCGGTGAACATCGCGCGGATCTCCTCCGGACTCCGGGGAAAGACAAGATAATCCGCGGGCCCGCCGAGCCGGAGCGTCGTATGCCGGCTCATCGGCTCATTGATCAGCGCATTGAACGATTCAAACATAACTCTCTCCCTTGTATTTGCTCTTAACTAAATTATTATACCGGAAAGCAGCCTGTCCGACAACTTCTTCCTTCGTATTGACAAGATTGTTTTTTTGCTGTACATTTGTATACAAAGTGCAGAGGAAATGCTGCACCTGTGAGGAGGTTGTCCTGTATGTCATTGACCTTTCAGCCCATGATGGAAAGCCGTCCCATCCGTGAGATTGCCTACGAGGTGCTGAAGAAAGCCATTATCACCGGAGAGATTCCTGCCGGCGAACGGATCGTCGAGACGGACTATGCCGACCGCCTTCACATTTCCCGCACGCCCCTGCGTGAAGCGCTCCGCAAACTCGAACGGGACGGCCTGGTTGAGTATGTGATGCGCCGCGGCGTCATCGTCCACGCCTTTACAACGGAGGATGTCGAGCAGATCTATACCATCCGGAACTGCCTGGAGATGCTCACTCTCCCTGATATCATCGAAAAAGCGACGCCGGAAGATATCGCCCACCTGCGGGAGCTGCTCGCGAAGATGGACGAGCTGAACGCAAAGAACGATGTGGAGGCCCTGTCCCCCGTCGCGCGTGAATTCCATACCGCGATCACCGCGATTTCCGGCAAGAACCGGATCCTCCGGGTCATCGAGGGCCAGGACGAGTATATCCGCCGCTTCTCCGCCATGGCGATCAAACAGGAAGACCGCCGGAACGAAGCAAACGAAGAGCACCATCGCCTGGTGGATCTGATCGAGCAGAAGGACCTGCCTGCCTTTGAAGCTCTGATGAAGCAGCACATCGAGCGCAGCAAGGAATGCTGCCTTGCCGCACTGGCTGCGCGCAAACAGAACCGCGAGCTGGACACCTGAGCCGTTCCCCAAAAAGTCCTTGCATTTTAACGCGCTCTGTGATACGATATCCGGGCTGATTTAAGAGGAGGTTTGTTCTTATGGCTACTGCTATTTCCATCGTGCTGATCATCGCGGCACTTTTTATGATCGTGACCGTTCTGCTGCAGTCTTCCCAGGAAGGCGGCATCAGCGCCATTTCCGGTCAGTCCAACAGCTACTTCAGCAAGTCCAAGGCCAAGACCTTTGAGGCCAAGCTCGCCCTGGGCACCAAGATCGCCGCTGCGGTCTTCGTCGTGCTGTCCCTGCTGATGCTGGTTATCAAATAAATTCACCGGCTGATCAAAGGCTGCTTCATCGCGAAGCAGCCTTTTCTTGTTTATTCTTCGATCCCGTTGATCTTGAACCGAAGCCGTTTCGGTTCAATTCCCTTCTCCTTTCCAAGCTCATACATCTGCTGCATGAGCCTGGCCTTCGCCACGCGCTCACTCATCTCCTCGGCCGATACGCTCACCTGCAGGTCCGGATGATCCGGATGTTGGCAGACCAGCATATAAACGACCGGATCCTGTGTCCGGTCCACATGCCAGCGGATCCGGATCAGGTCCTTCTCTTCCATCATGAAACTCCCTCCGTCATGAGGATCTTGCGCGCGACGCCGATGCATTCCGGCACGCCTGCGCCGCTGGCCATATCCGGCCTTCCGCCGCCGCGTCCCACCCGCTTGATCAATGCGTTCATATCAATATTGACATCCGCGGACCTTGCAAAGGTTAGCCGTTCACCGGCGCAGAGCAGCAAGGCCCGCCCCTTGCCGGAGATGTATTCTGAAACAGCTGCGTTCACCGCCCGCCCGTCCGTTTCCGGGATCTGGAGCGTGCAGAGCGTAATACCCTTCAGGTCTTCCGTGTTTCCGGACTCCTCCATGCGGTTCAGCAGTTCCCGGCTTTCCAGGCGGTTCGCCCGTTTTTCCGCGTCCGCCAGGCGGCTCTTCAGTTCGCTCGCCGCCCGGGACAGCTTGTCCACCGGGCTGCTGAGCGCCGCACCGGCTTTGTCAGCATAGTGCATATAGGTCTGGAACAGCTTTGCGGCCCGTCCGCCGCAGACAAAACTGACCCTCACCTTCCCTTTCGCGGGAACCGCGGAGATGATCTTGATCGACCCGATCCGCCCGGTGGAGGAGGGATGTGTACCGCCGCAGGCGACCATCTCAAAGTCGCCCATTGCAACGATCCTCACATGCTCACTGACCGTCGGTGCCTTGCGCAGGGGCAGTTTCTTCAGTTCTTCTTTCTCCGGAAACCAGCAGCGGATCGGCGCGTCCAGGCGGATGCGCGCGTTCACCGTATCCTCCAGGAGGATGATCTCTTCTTCGGTCAGGTGCGTTCGCTCTTCCGGCATGGAGACATCGATGCTGGAATCCGTCTGGCCCAGATGCAGTCCGATCGTCGTTCCGCCGAGCTTCTCCCAGATCGCGCCGGCCAGCATATGCTCGCCGCCGTGCTGTTCCATGTGGTCCGTCCGCCGCTCGCCGTCGATCTCCCCGTGCACAGCGGTACCTGCCGGAATCTCCTTATCCACCGTATGCCAGACTTCTCCGTCGCTGTCGGCTTCCACTTCCGTGACGCTTGCCTTCACTTTTCCGAAGGCAAGCGTCCCGGTATCGAAAGGCTGGCCGCCGGAGGTCGGGTAAAACGCGCTTCGGTCGAGTGTAACCTTCCACTCGCCCGGCCGTGTCCCGTTCTTCACCGCAGTCACTGCCGCGTCAAATGTCCACAGATAGGCATCGTCGTAATACAGTCTTTCCGTCACGTGTTTCCCCTCGCTCACACCTGTCAGTCTTTGCGGTTTATGAATTATGAATTAGTGAATTTAAACCATCCGTTCCGGGTGGAAACACTCGTCAAACTCCTCCGCTGTCAGGAAGCCGAGCTCCAGGCAGGCTTCCCGCAGGCTCTTGCCTTCCGTAAAAGCCTTATGGGCAGTCTTTGCCGCGTTTTCATACCCGATTCTCGGCGACAGGGCCGTAACCAGCATCAGGGAGCGCTCCATATTCTCCGCCATTCGGACCCGGTTTGCCTTGATGCCGCTGACGCAGCGTTTCCGGAAGGATTCCATGGATTCCGCAAGCAGCCTTGCGCTCTGCAGGAAGTTGTAGGCGCACACAGGCATGAAAACGTTCAGTTCAAAGTTACCCTGGCTTGCCGCCATACCGACAGCCACATCGTTCCCCATCACCTGCACAGCCACCATCGTGACCTGTTCGCACTGGGTCGGGTTTACCTTGCCCGGCATGATGGAGGAACCCGGCTCATTTTCCGGGATTGTGATCTCCCCGAGCCCGAGCCGCGGACCGCTGGCCAGCCAGCGGATGTCGTTCGCGATTTTCATCAGGTCCGCCGCCAGGGCCTTCAGAGCGCCATGGGCGAAGACCAGCTCATCCTTCGAAGACAAGGCATGGAACTTGTTCTCTGCCGTCACAAACGGCAGTCCGGTCGCCTCCGCGATCTTTTCCGCGGAAAGCCTGTCAAAGCCAGCCGGTGCGTTCAGTCCGGTGCCGACCGCGGTCCCGCCGAGTGCGAGAGCCATGAGCGGCTTCTCCGCCGCGCGGATCAGCTCCTCATCCTTCTCCAGGCTCGCCCGCCAGCCCGAGATCTCCTGGGAGAACAGGATCGGTGTCGCGTCCTGCAGGTGGGTCCGGCCGCACTTCAGCGCGTCCGTGTTCTCTCCCTCCAGACGGATCATCTCGTCCTTCAGCGCGGCGAGGGCTGTCAGCGTCTTCTCCAGCGCCTGGGCTGCAGCGATGTGCATTGCCGTCGGGAAAGTATCATTGGAAGACTGGCTCATGTTCACATCGTCGTTCGGATGCAGCACGGCCTTCCCGGCGATCTCATTGCCGCGATTGGCCAGAACCTCGTTCATGTTCATGTTACTCTGGGTGCCGGAACCGGTCTGCCAGACCACGAGCGGAAAATGCCCGTCAAGCCTGCCGGCCAGGACTTCGTCCGCTGCCTGCCGGATCAGGGTATACTTCTCTTCCGTCATCTTCTCCGGTTTCAGCTCCCGGTTGGCCGCGGCAGCCGCCCTTTTCAGCACCGCAAACGCCCGGATGATCTCCTCCGGCATCGTTTCACGGCCCGCGCCGATGGGGAAGTTATTCCGGCTGCGCTCGGTCTGCGCGCCCCAGTAGCGGTCGGCAGGCACCCGAACCTCGCCCATGGAATCATGCTCGGTTCTGTAAGTCATCCTCGTTCACACGCTTTCTTTTATTCCGTCTTCTCCGTGGGAATAAAGTCGACATCCGTCAGGAAATCAATACAGGTCTGGACCTGCTCGTCCGTCAGTTCCTTATTGGCCGCATCGGGGCTCGGCGTCATATTGAATTCGATGAAGTAACCCTTATAAATCGCGAGGATATCGACGAAATCGTCATCACTGCCGGTTTCACGGGCCACCAGCAGCTTGGTACCGTGTCCGGTTTCGCGGTATGTGATCTCCACATCGTTCAGTTCCTTGAAGGAATTCTCCAGGATCTTCAGGTCGTCTTCCGACATGTCGTTCATCCGCTCGACTTCGCCGTAGGTTTCATCGTAAGCGATGTTCAGGTACATCTGAGGCTGGGTTATATCCTCCGACAGCAGGGACGCCACGATCTTGTTGCCGTGTACGTTGACCACCTGGAGATTATATCCTTCCGGCAGCTTGCAGGTCAGGTCAAACTCGCCGTTGACATTCAGCTTGCCCAGTTTTTCCGAACCTTGGGTCACTTCCTCTGCTGCCTCGCTGAGCGGTTTGGCAAGCACAGTGACGAAGTTTTTGTTGATATAGCCGACATTTTGAGTATCGGGATCTGTCGCTTTGTACCAGTTGGTCGTCTCACCCTGGACAATCAGCTCCTTCCCGTCTGGATAGGAGGCGACCCGGGCTGTGATCTTGGAAGGCCCGATGCGGAAGTTAATATAGCCGGTCGCCCGGGTAGCGACTACCGCGATGTAGAACGGGCTGACTTCTTTTTCGCTCGCGAGCTCATCCGCAAGCTTCTCCTGTTCCTGGCGGCGCTCCTTCTCTTCCGGCGTTTCCTCGCCCGGCTTGCCGGCTGGCTTATCCTTCGTCAGGAAACGGGTCATCACATAGCCGAACTGGCCGCCATGATGGCCATAGGACCAGCCGCCGCCGAGGGTCTCCGAAACCCAGAATTCATCACCGAACTGAAGCTTCATGATCACCTTGGCATTCTTATTGGGTTCTATGCGCATGTTCAGGGGCTTCCCGTTGGAGGTATAGACAAAATACTGTCCGGCTTCCGCACACGAGACCGGGACAACCACCCACACGGAGGCAAGGATCATCAGCGTCAGGATCAGGGAAAGAGTCTTCTTCACAGTAATTCCTCCTTTTCGGATCTTTTCAGTATGTCTCAGTTGTTTTCATAATAATGCATTCCCCGTCAAAATGCAAGGAACCGCCTGTTCCCTGCACTGGTCTTTTCCCGTTCTTTCCTGCACCTCGGCTGGAATTCATCCCGGTTTCGTGCTATGCTTTCTTCCAAAAGATCATGAAAGGAGGACCGCATTATGGAAAACCGTTCCCAGGCGGCGAACGAACCGCCGCAGCGTTCCATCCTTGAAGAAATCGGCAATGCGGTCACCCACGGAGTCGGCGCGCTGTTCGCTGTCGCGGGCTTTGTGCTGCTGCTTCTGCGTTCTGCTTCTCCGGTAAAGCTGCTGTGCGCGATCGTCTACGGGTCCTGCCTGGTCATGATGTTCCTGATGAGCTGCCTGTACCATTCTTTCCGCTGGGGATCGAAGGTCAAACGGCTCTGGCGCAGGTTTGACTATATCTCCATCTACCTGCTGATCGGCGGAACTTTCACACCGATGTGGCTGCTGTTCTGGCAGGGTCAGCTTGGGACGATCCTTTGCATCGTCCAGTGGGCTGTGATCCTCGCCGGGATCATCTTTGTGGCCGTTTTCGGCCCCGGCCGCCCGAAGGCGCTGCACATCACGCTTTTCATCGTGCTGGGCTGGTGCGGGTTGGTCTTTCTTCCCCGGATGGTTGCGGAAAACCTGCCGCTCTTCATCACCACACTGGCCGGCGGCATCATCTACACCATCGGGATCATCCCCTTCGTCCTGAAGCGGAAGGGTGCCCACTTCATTTGGCATTTCTTTGTCTTCTTCGGCGCCGTCATCCACTGGTTCGGGATCTATTTCTTCCTGTACTGAGGCGGATTACCCGTCAGAAAAAGCCCGCGCAGCTGCGCGGGCTTTCATGTTCCGTCGAAAGTGTGCATTACAGACCCTTGATCATCGCCAGGGCGCCGTAAAGGATGGAGTCGTCACCCAGCGAAGCGTTCTTGATATCCACCGTGGAGCGGATCTGCGGCATGCAGTAGCGGTCCACCTCCGCCAGGATCTTTCCGAGGAACAGGTCGCCGAGGGCCTCGATGACGCCGCCGCCATAGATCACCAGGTCCGGGGAGATTGTGTTGATCATGTTACCCGTCGCAACAGCCAGCCAGTGGCAGGCCCGGTCAACGGCTTCCTCCGCCACCTTGTCACCGGCTTCCAGCGCCTTGGCGAGCTTCTTCGAGCGGAAGGTGCCGTCCTGCACGGCTTCCGCCATCAGGCTTTCCCGGCCGCGGGCAACCTGCACACGAATGTAGGAGCTCATACCCTGTTTACTCGAAAATGCCTCGAGGCAGCCGCGCTGGCCGCAGTTGCACAGGGGGCCTTCCGGATCAAGGATCATATGGCCGTATTCTGCCGCCTTGAACTGGTTGCCGGTGAAAAGCTTGCCGTCAAGCACGAGGCCGCCGCCCATGCCGGTCCCTACAAAGAAGCCGACGATGTTCTTATATCCCTTGGCGGCGCCGAAGTGATACTCGCCCAGGACGCCCAGGTTCACATCGTTGCCGACATAAAACGGCACACCGAACTGCTTGCGCATGGAGGCAGCCATGTCATAGTCCCGCCAGGGCAGGTTCGGTGTAAAGAGCACGATCCCCTTATCCTGGTCGATGACGCCCGGCGCGCAGGATGCGACGGCATTCAGTTTATTCCGGTCGATGCCGGACTCCTTGATCATCTCTTCGACAACGTCGATGATAACCTTCTCCACATCTGCCGATTCGGATCCGCCGCTCTTGGAGCGTTTCTTCAGGCGATAGATGATCTTGTCCTTTTCGTTGAAGATTGCGCCGAGCACTTTCGTACCGCCGACATCCAGACAAATGTTATAGCTTTCTCCCATGATCCGACCCTCCCTGATTCCTTACTTTTTTACTTTTCTCATCAGCCGAACATGCGCCTGAACCACCCGCGCTTGGTCCTCTTCTGCTCCGCAGGCACTTCAGCCTGTGCCTGCGGCAGTTCCGGTACTTCCGGCTTCTTCGGCGGCTCCGGTTCCGGCTCTGTGAGTGAGACCTTCCGGGTGCTGAAATACCGGTACAGCGCTTCCTGCGAGGAGGTTCCCTCCCCGCCTTCCTCCCGCACATAGGTCCCGTCAGGAAGCATACGCCAGGATTTCTCGCGGTCATTCCGCAAGGCTTCCAGGATCTCGTTGAGCTGTTCGCGGGTATCCGGCGTCACAGCCTCCACAAAGGCTTCCACACGTCGTTCGAGGTTCCGGTTCAGCAGGTCGCCGGAGCCGATGAAGAGCCGTTGATCTTTTCCTTCGCCGAAGCTGTAAATCCGGGAATGTTCCAGCCACCGGCCGATCACACCCTTGACGGTAATGTTCTCCGTCAGCCCCGTTACGCCGGGGCGCAGGGAGCAGATCCCGCGGATGAAGAGCTCGATCTTCACGCCGGCCTGGGAACACTCGATCAGCTTTTCCATAACCTCCCGGTTGTTGATCGCGTTGGCCTTGATGGCAACACGCCCGTTCTCGCCCTTGGCAAGCTCCCGGTCAAGCATCTCAAGCACGCGCGGTTTGAAGCTCAGTGGAGCGATCCAAAGTGCGTGTGCTTCCGGCGGAATCTCGCCCTTCTCCAGCGCTTCGAAGGCTTCCTTGGCCTCCAGGCCGACGTCTTCCCGCGCAGTGATCAGAGACAGATCCGTATACTGTTCGCCGGTCACCTCGTTGTAGTTGCCGGTGCCGACCTGGGTAATGCGGCTCACTTCTTCCCCGTGCTGCAGGGAGATCACACACAGCTTGCTGTGGACCTTATGTTCCGGCAGTCCATAGATTACACGGCAGCCCGCGTCCTCGAGCATCTCGGAATAGTCGATATTGTTCTGCTCGTCAAAGCGGGCGCGCAGCTCCAGAAGGCACAAAACGTCCTTTCCCCGGTCCGCGGCATAGGCCAGCGCAGCCGCGACCTTGCTGCTGCCGGACATACGGTAGAGCGTGATCCGGATCGTCCGGACATCCGGATTGTCCGCCGCCTCGTAAATCAGGTCCACAAAGGACATCATGCTCTGGAAGGGGAAACTCATCAGCAGGTCGTGCTTCCTGATATATTCAAAATACTCGCCCTTCTTCAGCCCGAGGTCACGAGCCGGTTTCCGGTCCGGATAGCGGAACTCCGCAGGCAGGCCGATCGCGGAGCGGAATGACAGATCAAAGGGAACAGACTGGGTGAAGACGCGCTCCTCCTGGGCGCGGAGTTTCCGGAGCAGCAATGTCCGGCATGGATCGGTCAGCTTGCCGTAGATGCGCATGCGGACAGGCATTTCCCGCTTCCGCTTGCTCAGCATGCCGGAGATCTTGTTGCGGAAATTGTCATCCGCCCGGTCCTCCACGCTGGAGAAGAAAACGTCAGCGTTCCGCGTCACATCGATGATGGCAGACTGGATGATCGTTTCCTTTTTCAGCAGCAGCGGCAGAAAATGGCGGACAAGCAGCGCCGTCAGCACGATCTTCTGGCAGCCGTCGATCTCAAAGCTCTGGTAGGCCGGGATGCGATGGAGCGGGATAAAGCAGAGCTTCATCTCCGTTCCGCGGCTGAGAAACGCGACGATATTGGTCTCCCCGTTCCAGAGAAAAGGCACCGGCTGATTCTGGTCGATAATCTGCGGCATCAGCAGGTCCCGGATATCACCGAAGAGCTTTTTGCTCATCAGTTCATCCACCTTGCTGATCTTGCGGAAGTCCAGCACGTCAACCTTGTTGGCGTGAAGCTCCTCGCGGATCTCCTTCCAGATATTTTCCATGAGTGTCTGCTGTTCCCGGGTGATTCGCAGAGCTTCCTTGATCTGCGCTTCGGGCATCATCCCCGAAACGGGATCCGGCTTGTCCGGCGCGAGCAGTGCCCGGTGGGTCAGGATCCCGATGCGTACCCGGTAGAATTCTTCCAGGTTGGACTGGTAAATCATCAGGAACTTGAGGCGCTCCAGCAGGGGCACCTTGGGATCGGCAGCTTCCAGCAGTACACGCCGGTTGAACGCCAGCCAACTCAGTTCCCGGTTGACGTAGATGCTTTCCGGCGGGGTCGCGCTGCTTTTGTTCTTTTTGTCTTTTCCGGACATTGTCAGATCATTCCTTTGTTTTTATCGTTATGCTTTTTCCGAAACTGAATTGTTTCCATGCTGTCTTTTCAGTAAAGAGAAATACCTGATTCATATTGCGTTGATCGTATCATACCACAGAAAGCAAAACCAGAGAAGAGTCAATCGGCGGAAACATCCGGCCGGACTGTTTGCAGCGCGGTCCGACATGCTACCGAAAAAGGACCGCCTCACGCAGAGGCAGCCCTTGAACACCGGAAAAAGCATTAGTCGGGTGTCACCTGATCAGCCGGGATCCACGTGCGGGCGCGTCCGAGGACCGTACCTTCGCTCTCAACGCAAACCCAGCCGTTCACTTCGTACAGGACGTTTACGCGGGAACCGCCGACCAGTTCAATACTGGGGAAAACATCCTGCAGTGCCTTTTTGATCTTTTTCTGGTCGCCGTTGAAGATCTTCTCCAGCTCCGCCATAGACATATCGGCGTACTTCGACTTCATCCGCTGTCTGACCACGTCATACTGGTTTCCGGGGCCGTAATACATCGGGTTGATGCTCGCTTTCGTCCGGGCCTTGACAGGCGTGACTTCAACCTTCTCAACGTCCGCGGAGATAACGTATTTATCCTGCACATATACGCAGCGCCGTCCTCCGTTGTATTCCACGTCAATCAGCGTGAAGCCGTTCTCACTGAGCAGCGCCTGTACCGTGACTTTGCGGGGCAGGTACGCGCCGGCCAGGGAATAGTTTGTCCCGGGGCCTGAGAAGGCCTGGCGGCGGAAATTCTTGTCGCCCTCCAGGGTCGTAAGTTCTGCCGCGGAGCCTTTCAGCTCCATTACCGGCCAGGATTTGCTCTCATCCGCCAACGCGGAGACGCAAGCCGCGGAAAGCAGCAGGGCGATGGTAAGAATCAGTGCAGTCAGTTTTTTCATCGGTTTAGCCTCCTTATGTATATGACGTATCGCATATATGCAGTTTGTTCAATAACATGTATATCATACACGGAAATCCTGGTTTTGAAAAGAGGAAATTTCCGTTCCGCCGATGAAAGCCCCACAGGATGTCAGCCATGCCTGCCGTTTCGATTTTCTCGACGCACACCTTGGTCCGGAGCGCGGGAGCAAAGTTCGCAATATTCTCCACAAGCTGCCTGTCGACTTATCCTGCTCTGCAGCAGAATCATAAGTCTTTATTTCTTCCGGATCATCCCCGCACTGCCTGAATCATCCGTTATGCTCCTTCCTCCTCATTCGGATATCCGCTGCTGTTCCCTGGCTTCCACATACCACCTGCCGAGCGGCCGCTCATACGGTTCCGGATTGCGCTCAAAGAAGAGATCGCGTTCCCGGCCGCCGATCTCGACCGTATACCGGTCGCTCCGTTCATCGGTCTTCCGGGACCGGGCACTGATAATCTTCTTCACCCGGTCCACCGCGTATTTCCGCCCGTCCGTCCAGAAGATGGACTGGGGGAGCATAATCCCGTCACTCCTGAACTCCGCCCGGACGGAGATATACTGTTTCCGGCACATTCGCACTCACCAGCCTTCCTCTTCATCCCAGGCGCACTCCTCATCGAACTCCTCGTTCCATTCTTCCTCGTCTTCCTTCACGGTATTGAACCGGACGCCGCAGTTTGGGCAGCTGGAGGAGTACGCAGGGATCCTTTTCCCGCAGATGGTGCATTCGGACTCATCCTCCGTCATGTAGTGCGGATGATCGATCCTGACCCGCGGCCGCTCATGTGATCCCGTTTTCTTTCCCTTCCCGGAAAACAGCGAAACAACGAGGAACAGCACCAAACTCCCGCCGGCGATCCACAGCAGCGTATAATCCCCGTTGGCCGCAAGAAAAATGATGATGATAATCAGCAGCAATTCTCCCACTGTCGACACCTTCCTTCACCGGGAACCGCCTGGACGGTCCTCTTCGTCATCCGGCAAATCCTCTTCACTGTTCTCCGACTCCCGGGTCACAGCCTCGAAGATCCTGTACGCCAGGTATTCTTCACCGATATCCATCCAGCCGTCTCCGTTGAAGTCAAACATGCCGTTCCACAGATCCTTCATGGAAAAGCCTCCGTTACTCCGTTCGGTCGTTCTGCTCTGCTTCTCTGTCCTGTATCATACGGTATCCTTCACCCGCAATACAGGACCGGTTCCGCAGAATAGACCCCGCTATTACGCCGTTGCCCGCCAGCGGCAGTCCGCAACATGCCCGCTGACCGCCACGCTGTCAAGGTATTCCTGCAGGACTGCCAGGCCCCGGAAGAAATCCTCCTCGGGCATATAGAGGTTCGCTGCCTCGTCCCCGCGCTCAGTCTCGATCCAGTCCTTCATATACACGGAGCGGATCGTTTCCTCATCGCCCGGCTTCACCCGGATGCAGACGCTGGCGTTGTAGCGCCGGGTCCTCCGGGCACCCGGCCAGACTGCCCAGGTCGTCCGGTTGTTCCCCGCCGGCTGCGCCGGCGGAGCCGGCAGCGGCCGGGACAGGAAGCGGAGCTCGATCTCGTCCCCGTGCTCCCGGAATCGGAGCCCGTACTTCTCCGCCAGCATCTCCCCGATCACCGCATGGTCCGGGTCCAGGTGAAGCCCCACAAAGTCGCGATTCAGCTGCTCCATAAATCCGATCATCTTTCTCTTCCTCCTGCTCGTTTCTCTGACCCTCTGTTCCTTGGGTTATCTTGCTTGAATGCAAAACTAAATTACAACCTGAATATCGTCCAATAACATGAAGGCGGTTTTTGGTATCTTTAAAGCCCGGATTTGCAGGTGCAGAAA
>CADBEB010000010.1 GCA_902793605.1 uncultured Eubacteriales bacterium | reverse complement strand
ATGGCGGTAGCAGGGTTTCTGCCATTCAGAAGAAGACTCGGGAATTATTAGAAACCATTAATGTCGACCTATTACGTTAATTTGATGGTTTCTGTGTTACAAAAAAGAGATCGGGGGCAGCTTCTCGATCAAGAGCGTGCTGCCGGCGATCTGTCCGGACGATCCGGAACTGGACTACCACGGCCTGGACGGCGTGCACAACGGCACGGAGGCGATGAGCGTCTATCCGGAGATCCGGTACATGCCCCCGGAGGAGCAGGAGAAGGCGAGAAAGAACCTGCTGGCCTACTGCAGGCTGGACACCCTGGCCATGGTCAAGGTCTGGGAGGAACTGAAACGGGCGGCTGAGTGAATTACACTGAGCTCTGGAATCGACGGGTTTCGGGACACGGAAGCGCTGATTTTCCTCACTTTTTGGCTTTGTGTTTTTACAGGGATGAATGTAATCGGACCGTCCCTTTGTCTTCCTTTGTCTTTTTTATTTACGGATGCCGGCGAGCTTCAACAGATACCGGTCATCCGCGGAGGGGAAATGCTTCCGGATGTGGCTGCAGATGCGTTTCCAGGAGTCTTCCGGCTTCTCGTGAAGGCTGTTTACCGCGTCGTATCCCCATTTGGTCTCGGGGGTCATGATCTCCGCCACGTGCCATCCGTAGGATTCCCCGCGCCGGTTCCGCTTCTGCCGGAAATCGCTCACGATCAGGAAGGATTTCATCTGCAGGTCGGTGACGGCGCCCTCAAAGCCCTTCTCCAGGGCCGCGCGTTTCCGGAGGTCACAGGATAAAAGGGCCGTGCCCTCCGCGTCCTCGTTCAGCCCGAGAACGTCCATGATCCGCTTGCAGCGGATGGTCATTTTCCCGTCCTCATACAGCCCTTCATAGTCATACCCGTCCCGCCGGTAGTTCGCAAAGGCCGGGAACCATTCCCGGGAAACGAACCCGGCCTTTTTGTCGAAGAATTTGCCGTAGGCGACCTGTTCATTCGGCGCCAGAACCTGCCGCCATGCCCAGGGATCCCGGGCCGGGTCATTGGTCCACCAGTCCGCGGCGGGCGTATGCTCTTCCACGGAAAAGCCCGGGATATCGTTGGAGAAAAGCGGAAGGAAGCCGACCTCCCGGACCAGCTCCAGAAGGTCGTCCGGTGAGTGCAGGCAGCCCTTGTCGCTCCGCCTGCAGCCCTTCATATACCATACGCCGTTGATCGTTTCCATAATGCCTCCGCAGGATGATCTGTTCCGTTTCTTTCCCTCTGTTTCAGTAGTCCGGATTTTTCACTTCCACGAACCATTTGCCCAGGCGCGCGTCGCACGGATCGGGGTTATGCTCGAAAAAGAGGTAGCGCTCCCTGCCGCGGATCATGACGGTATAGCGGTCGCCCTGGCCGCCGGCTTTCAGGGCCGGGGCGCTGCAGATATCCTTCACCCGGTCGATGGGGTATTCCTGCCCGTCGGTCCACAGGAGCGAGCGGGGGAAGAGGATGCCGTCGTCGGTGAATTCGACCCGGACGGTGATGTATTGCTTTTTGTACGGGTTCTTCGGCCAGGCCGACCTGGGTGTGTTCATTTGCGGCGCCCCTTTCTTTTTTGCCATCGTAGCACAAAACAATTGTGCATGCAAGGGGAACAAAAAGAAAAACTGCCGGGGGCGGCGGTTGTTGTTGAAGGAAGTTTGTGCTAAAATAACGGTTACGACAGAGGAGATTCATTTTTGGAACAAAAAGAACCGTCCCCATTGTTCCGTTTTTGGAACAAAAAGAACCGTCCCTATTGTTCCGTTTTCGGAGGGGAGACAGATGGTATGCGAGATCGTGCATGATCCGGTTTTTCTGAGCATGAAGTGCGCTGAGGCGGGCCCGAAGGATGTGAAGATTGCCGAGGACCTGATCGAAACGCTGAGGGCGAACCTCGACCGCTGCGTCGGGATGGCGGCGAACATGATCGGGGAGCGGAAGCGGATCATCGCCATCGCCAAGGGGCCGATGATCGTCGCGATGATGAACCCGAAGATCATCGGCGGGTTTGAGGAATACGAGGCGGAGGAAAGCTGCCTGTCGCTGGAGGGAACGCGGAAGGTGAAGCGGTACCGGAGCATCCGGCTGAAATGGCAGGACATGCATATGAAGGATCACATCGGCCTCCTGGACGGGTTCCAGGCGCAGATCGTGCAGCATGAGGTGGATCACTGCAACGGGATACTGGTGTAAGGCAAAAGGAGCCGCAGACGCGGTTCCTTTGGTTTTTACGGATGATGTTTGCGGCGGTTGACGCGGAGGACCGGGCGGCCGGTGCCGTCCGCGGGGCGCGGGCGGGGGCGGCTTCGCCGGTTCGGGTCAGCTTCGCGGGGCGGGGCTCGCGGACCTTCGGCGGGGTGGGGGTGGTGACCTCCATGGGCCAGTCGCTCTGCTCCTCATGCAGGCGCCTGCAGATGAGCTTCTCCACCTGGTTGAGCTGCTTCACCTCGTCGATGCAGCAGAAGGAGACGGCTTTGCCGTCCCGGCCGGCGCGGCCCGTGCGGCCGATGCGGTGGATATAGGCCTCGGGCTCCATGGGCATATCGTAATTGAACACATGGGACAGGCCCGCCACGTCGATGCCGCGGGCGGCGATGTCCGTCGCCACCAGGACGCGGCATTCGCCGGTGCGGAAGCGGCTGAGGGCGGTCTGCCGGGCGTTCTGGGACTTGTCCCCGTGGATGCCGGCGGCCTCGATGCCCTGGCGCTTCAGGTCGCGGACGATGCGGTCCACGCCGTGTTTGGTGCGGGAGAAGACGAGGGCGCTCTCCACGTCCGGATCCTTCAGGAGATGGGCGAGGAGGTGCTTCTTGTTGACTTTGTCGACGTAGTAGAGGCACTGGTCGATGGCCTCGACGGTCGAGGTGACCGGGTCGACCTTGACGTTCTCGGGGTCGACGAGGAGGTCGAGGGCGAGCTTCTCCACCTCCGGCGGCATGGTCGCGGAGAAGAGGAGGGTCTGGCGCTCCGCCGGCAGGGCGCGGACCACCTTGCGCACGTCGTGGATGAAGCCCATGTCGAGCATGCGGTCGGCTTCGTCCAGGACGAAGATCTCGACCCAGTCGAGGCGGACGAGGCCCTGGCCCATGAGGTCCAGCAGGCGGCCGGGGCAGGCGACGACGATGTCCGCGCCGCGGTGGAGGGCTTCCACCTGGCCGCCCTGGCCGACGCCGCCGAAGATGACGGCGGTCTCGAGGCCCAGGCCCTTGCCGTAGAGAAGGAAGTTTTCATAGGTCTGCAGGGCCAGCTCCCGGGTGGGGGAGAGGATGAGGGAGCGGATGACCTTGGCGTTCGCCCGCGGGGCCGTCTCATGGAGGCGCTGCAGGATCGGGAGCGCGAAGGCGGCGGTTTTGCCGGTGCCGGTCTGGGCGCAGCCGAGGACGTCCTTCCCCGAAAGGACCAGGGGGATCGTGGCAGACTGGATCGGGGTAGGTGTTTCGTACCCCGATTCATGGATGTTCTTCAGGATCTTTGGTAACAGACCAAGTGATTCAAAATTCATACGTAATTAGTTTCCCTTTCCCCCTGCTTCGCATAAATGAAGGGACGCGCGCCGAAAGGCACGGGTCCCTTTCAGAAGGCAGGGGTATCTGTTTTTCTGATCAGATCAGCGTCATCAGGTCGGTGTATTCGTAGTTGTGGGCCTTGGCGACGTTCTGGTTGGTGAGCTTGCCGGCGTAGGTGTTGACGCCGGTGCGGATGACTTCGCTCTGCCTGCAGGCTTCTTCGAGGCCGGCTTTGGCGATCTCCAGGCCGTACTTCACGGTGGCGTTGGTCAGGGCGATGGTGCTGGTGCGCGGGACGGCGCCGGGCATGTTGCCGACGCAGTAGTGGACCACGCCGCACTCGGTGTAGACGGGATCGTCATGGGTGGTGACATGGGAGGATTCGCCGCAGCCGCCCTGGTCGATGGCGACGTCCACGAAGACGGCGCCGGGCTTCATCTCGGGCAGGTACTTCTTTTTGAAGAGCTTCGGGGTGGAGCCGCCGGGGATCAGCACGGAGCCGATGACCAGGTCCGCGTCCTTCAGCACGCGCTCGACGTTGGAATCGTTGGAGACGAGGGTCTGGATGTGGGCGCCGAACATATTGTCCAGCTCCTCCAGGCGCTTCAGGCTGATATCCAGGATGGTGACGTTCGCGCCCATGCCCACGGCGATCTTGCAGGCGTTCATGCCGACGGTGCCGCCGCCGAGGATCACGACGTTGGCCTTCGGGGTGCCGGGCACGCCGGCCAGCAGGATGCCTTCGCCGCCGAACTTTTTCTCCAGGTACTTGGCGCCTTCCTGGATGGAGAGGCGGCCGGCGATCTGGCTCATCGGGGCGAGGAGGGGCAGGGAGCGGTCCTTCTCCTGCAGGGTCTCATACGCGACGGCATGGACCTGGCCGGCGAGGAGGGCGTCCATCTGCTGCCTGTCCGCGGCGAGGTGGAGGTAGGTGTAGAGGATGAGGCCCGGGCGGAAGAGCGGATATTCGCACTCCAGGGGCTCCTTGACCTTGACCATCATATCAACCAGGTGCCAGACGTCGGCGGCGTTGTCGATGAGGGAGGCCCCGGCGTCGACGTATTCATTGTCGGAGAAGCCGGAGCCGACGCCGGCGTCCTTCTCGATGTAGACGTGGTGGCCGGCGGCGATGTAGGCGCGGACGTTGTCCGGCGTCAGGCCGACGCGGAATTCGTTGTTCTTGATCTCTTTGACACAGCCGATCTTCATGATGTTTGCTCCTTTCTTTGGGGGGCTTTCCGATCGCCCCCCAAACCCCCTTCGGCCTTCAATATGAGAAAGGGGTAATGTGAGGGGCGGGCCTTGGTTAAATACCGAGTATCCTTGCGGCTTTGAGGATGGCGACCTGGGTCTTGGCGTCGGAGATTCTGCCGGCCATGACGTCGTCCGCCAGATCCTTCAGGGGGACGGTATAGACGTCGAGGAACTCGTCGGCGTCGAGATGGCGCTCACCCTTGTGCAGGCCGCGGGCCAGGTACATGGTGATGTACTCGTCGGAGTAGGCGGGGGCGGGATGGAAATCGCCGATCTCCGTCCACTCGTCGGCGGTGTAGCCGGTCTCCTCCATCAGCTCGCGCTGAGCGGCGGAGAGGCGGTCCTCGTCGGGGGCGTCAAGCTTGCCGGCGGGGATCTCGAGGATCACCCGGTCCAGCGGATAGCGGTACTGGCGCTCGACGACGACCTCGTTGTTCTCCGTCACGGGGATGACGCAGACCGCGCCGATGTGGCGGATGACTTCGCGGACGGTGGTGTTGCCGTTGGACAGCCCCACCTGATCACGGACGACGTGCAGGATCACCCCGTTGAAGATCTCCTCGGAAGAGATCTTCTTTTCAAAGAGCCTGGATTGTTCGTTTTCAGAATCAAAATGCATTTGTCTGCTCCTAAAAGATTTCGCGGCTGCGGCCGCGACCAGAGGCTTTCCGTAAGGAAACGCACGCGCACCGCGGCGGGTGTGCCCGCTCACGCACCGCGCGCGTCAGCGCCTCTGGACTCTTCGGCCCGAATGTGTGACAGGTGGGAGGTCAGGCCTTTGGCGCGATGACCGCCTTGATCCGGCGGACGCCGGCGGAGGAGGATTCTTCCTTCTTGATCTTAAAGGAGCCCAGGTCTCCGGTGTTCTTCGCGTGGGGGCCGCCGCAGATCTCGAAGGAATACTCGCCCATTCTGTAGGTTTTGACGGTATCGCCGTACTTGCTCTCGAAGAGGCCGATGGCGCCCTTGTCCTTGGCTTCCCGGACGGTCATCTCCTCCATGACGACGGGGACCTTCGCGTCGATGGCGACGTTCACCAGGCGCTCGACCTCGGCGATCTCTTCGGGGGTCATCTTCCGGCCGAAGGAGAAGTCGAACCGCAGGCGCTCGGCGGTGATGTTGGAGCCCTTCTGGGCGACCTCATCGCCCAGGACTTTGCGCAGGGCCGCCTGCAGCAGGTGGGTCGCGGTGTGGAGCTTCGCGGTCTCCTCGTTCTGCTCGGCCAGGCCGCCCTTGAAGGTGCCCTCCTGCTTGGAGATCGCCTGGTGCTCCTTGAAGGCTTCGGCGAAGCCGTTCGCGTCCACGGTCAGGCCTTCCTCGGCGGCGAGCTCCTCGGTGAGCTCCAGCGGGAAGCCGTAGGTATCGTAGAGGCGGAAGGCCTGCTTGCCGCTGATCTCGGTCTCGGGCTTGTAGGCCGGGTCCTTCTGGGCCATGAACTCGTTCTTGCGGCGGATGCTGGCGATGCACTTGGTGAATTCCTTCTCGCCGGTGGCCAGGGTCGTCTCGAAGCGGGCGGCCTCCTTCATGATCTCCTCGAGGATGTAGTCCTTCTTCTCCACGAGGAGGGGATAGGCTTCGTCGTAGATCTGCTCGATGAAGATCCGGCTGACGTCGGCGAGGACGGAGGATTCCAGGCCCAGCTTGCGCGCGTAGCGCAGAGCGCGGCGGAGCAGGCGGCGCAGGATGTAGCCGGCGCCGACGTTGGAGGGCAGGATGCCGTTGACGTCGCCGATGAGCATGGTGGAGGTGCGGATGTGGTCCGCGATGATGCGCATGGCCTTCTGCGCTTCCTCGTCCTCGTCATAGCTCTTGCCGGACTTCTCCTCCAGGCACTGGATGACGGGGAGGAAGAGGTCGGTCTTGTAGCCGTCGGTCAGGCCGTTCAGGAAGGCGAGCATGCGGTCGAGGCCGAAGCCGGTGTCCACGTTCTTGTTCGCCAGGGGGGCATAGCCGTCGGCGTTCTTGACGTACTGCATGTAGACGTCGTTGCCGATCTCGACGTAGCGTCCGCAGCCGCAGGCCGGGCCGCAGTTCGGGCCGCAGGGCTTGTTATGCCGTGGGTAGAACCACTCGTTGTCCGGGCCGCAGGGGGTGCCGGTGGTGCCTTCCAGCTCCCACCAGTTGTCGGACTTGGGGAGGTAGAAGATGTGTTCCGGCAGGATGCCGACTTCCTTGAGCAGGTCGGCGGTTTCGTCGTCCCGGGGGGCGGCGTCATTGCCCTCGAAGACGGTGGAGCAGATCTCCTTGCCGTCGAGGCCGAAGACCTTCGTCAGCAGGTCGTAGCTCCACCGGGTCTTCTCCTTCTTGAAGTAGTCGCCCAGGGACCAGTTGCCCATCATCTCGAAGAAGGTGAAATGGGTCGGGTCGCCGACGCTCTCGATGTCCACCGTGCGGACGCAGCCCTGCACGTTGCACAGGCGCTTCTTTCCGGAGGGATGGTCCTTGCCGAGGAGGTAGGGCATGAGGGGCTGCATGCCGGCGACGTTGAACATGACGCCGGTGGTGCCGTCGCCGATGAGGGAGACGGCGCCGATATTGACATGGTCCCGCTCCTCATAGAAGCGGATCCAGGCGTTTCGAAGTTCTTTGGAGGAAATCTTGTTCATACATAAACTCCTTTCGGTGTGGGATCATCAGTCACCCTGTGCGGAGAAATCTCCCTCGTTTCAGGTGTCATTTCGACCAAGGCCGCTGTGCGGCCGCGCGGAGAAATCTCCTTCGTCCTGTGTCATTTCGACCAAGGCCGCTGTGCGGCCGCGCGGAGAAATCTCCTTTGTCGGGGAGATCCTTCGACTCCGGCTTGCGCCTGCGCTCAGGATGACACGTTGGGGGATCCTTCAGCTCCGGCCTGCGCCTGCGCTCAGGATGACACGCGGGGAAATAAGCGCGATAACCCAAATATTATATCAAAGGTAAAAAGGCTTTGCAAGAATGGAATGACTGGATTTCCTGTGTTCTTTCGGCGCGGAGGCGTTGACTTTCCGGATTACGGGTAGATAATGTATACAGAATACAGGCGCGGCTGCAGTAGAACCGCACGCAGCCGCGCCGGCTTTTTTATCGGAGGCATGAAGATGAACCTTACCTACAAAATCCTGAACGCGCACCTGGTCAGCGGCACCGCGAAGGCCGGGGAAGAGATCTCCATCCGGATCGACCAGACCCTGACGCAGGACTCCACCGGCACGATGGCCTACCTGCAGTTTGAGGCCATGGGCATCGGGCGGGTGCGGACGAAGAAGAGCGTTGCCTATATCGACCACAACACCCTGCAGACCGGGTTTGAGAACGCGGACGACCACCAGTACATCCAGAGCGTGGCGAAGAAGCACGGGATCTTCTGCTCGAAGCCCGGCAACGGCATCTGCCACCAGGTGCATCTGGAGCGCTTCGGCGTGCCCGGGATGACCCTGCTGGGCAGCGACAGCCACACGCCCACCGGCGGCGGCATCGGCATGCTGGCCATCGGGGCGGGCGGCCTGGACGTGGCCGTGGCGATGGGCGGCGGGGCCTACTACCTGACCTGCCCGAAGGTCGTGGGCATCCGGCTCTCCGGCAGGCTGCCCTACGGTGTGGCGGCGAAGGACATCATCCTGGAGGTGCTGCGGCGGCTGAGCGTCAAGGGCGGCGTCGGCAAGGTGATGGAATACATCGGCGAGGGCGTGAAGACCCTGACCGTGCCCGAGCGCGCGACGATCGCGAATATGGGCGCGGAGCTGGGCGCGACGACGAGCGTGTTCCCCAGCGACGAGGTGACCCGGGCGTTCCTGAAGGCCCAGGGCCGGGAGGGTGATTTCACCGAACTGAGCGCGGACGCGGACGCGGAGTACGACGAGATCGTGGATATCGACCTGAACACCCTGGAGCCGCTGGTGGCGCAGCCGCACATGCCGGATAACGTGGATACCGTGAAGAACGTCGGGCCGATCAAGGTCGACCAGGTGTTCATCGGCAGCTGCACGAACTCCAGCTACCAGGACATGATGCGGGTCGCGCGGATCCTGAAGGGGAAGACCGTGCATCCGGACGTGAGCCTGGTCATCGGGCCCGGGAGCAAGCAGGTGCTGACCATGCTCGCGCGCAACGGCGCGCTGGCCGATATGCTCGGCGCCGGCGCCCGGATCCTCGAGAGCGCGTGCGGCCCCTGCATCGGCATGGGCCAGAGCCCGAAGACGAACGCCGTCTCCGTGCGCACGAACAACCGGAATTTCTACGCCCGCAGCGGGACGGCCAGCGCGGGCATCTACCTGACCAGCTGCGAGACGGCGGCGGTGACGGCCCTGACGGGCGTGCTGACCGATCCGCGGACGCTGGATATCGACCTGGCGGTCGAGCAGCCGGCGCAGTTTGAGGTGAACGACAACCTGGTGATCCCGCCGGCGGCGGAGGGCGAAGAGGACGCGGTGGAGGTCGTGCGCGGCCCGAACATCAAGGCGTTCCCCCTGGGCCACGACCTGGAGGAATCCGTCAGCGGAAAAGTGCTGCTGAAGATGGAGGACAATATCACCACGGACCACATCATGCCCAGCAACGCGAAGCTGCTGCCCTTCCGCAGCAATGTGCCGCACCTGGCGGACTTCTGCCTGACCCCGGTGGACGAGGGATTCCCGGCCCGCGCGAAGGCGGAAAAGGGCGGCATCCTCGTGGCCGGCCAGAACTACGGCCAGGGCTCCAGCCGGGAGCATGCGGCGCTGGTGCCGCTGTACCTCGGCATCCGCGCGGTGGCGGCGAAGAGCTTCGCCCGCATCCACCAGGCGAACCTGATCAACAACGGGATTCTGCCGCTGACGTTTGTGAACGAGGCGGACTACGACAGGATCGACCAGATGGACGAGTTGAGCCTGCCGGGCGTGCGGGAGAAGATCCGGGCGGGCGAGGAGATCCTGCAGATGAAGAATGAGACAAAGGGCGAGACCTATGAGGTCCGCCTGCCGCTGACCGACCGGCAGCGCGGGATGATCCTCGCCGGCGGCCTGATCAACTTCATCCGCCGCCAAGGCTGATGGAACAACGGGGACGGTTCTTTTTGTTCCGCTTTGGCATTTTGGAACAAACAGAACCGTCCCTTTTGTTCCGTTTTTGGCGGGGTTGTGTTTTGGTTTGCATCAGACCACAAAATACAGTATAATAGGCCGGAAATATGATTTGGAGGCAAGGAAATGAAGATCTCCGATGCATTCAGGAATGCTTTCCGGGTATACTTCGGGAATATCGGCGCGTCGCTGAAGTTCCTGGTGGTTGAATTGTGCTTTACGCTGGCCGTGCTGGCGCCGCTGCTGTTCCTGACGGCGGATGGCTGGATGAAGTGGCTGGCGCTGCTGAGCGTGCCGATGTTCATCGGCCTGATGCTGTGGGTGCGGGTGAACGCCGCGGGCGCCATGCGGGATTCCCTGAACGGCGGGAGCCTCTTCAGCATGACCCTGGCGGATACCACGGCCTACGGGAAGAAGATCGCCTATGGGATGAAGCGCCTTGTGATGCTGCTGCTCTGGGCGGCACCGCTGATCGCCTGCATCGTGATCGCGCGGATCAACATGGCCGGGGAGACGGACGGGTTCACCGTCCTGCGGATGATCAAGCGCTTCGGCGGCGGGGACCTGATGACCGGCATGCTGTACCTGGTGCTGATCCTGATCGCCTCGATCCTGCTGTTCGCCTTCGGGTGTGCCTTCCACAGCGGGGACCGGCACGCCTTCGTGCGCGAAAATCCGAAGCTGATCAAAGGCCACCACGGGAAGATCCTGCTGACCTGGCTGAGCGCGCTGGTGACGATCCTGCCGATGATCGTCGCGGCCGTGCTGCTGATCCTGCGGTATATGCCGGTGCTGAGCGATCCGAGCGGCTTCGTGGCCGGAACCGTCGACCTGCCGCCGACGAAGGGCTCCGTGATCATCGCGGGGGTCGGCGCGGTGCTGACGATCCCGTTCCTGCCGCTGCGGTCACTCATTACCGCGGCGTATGTGGACGGACTGAAATAAGGGGCTTTCCGCGGGGAAACGCGCGCGCATCAGCGGCCCCAATGATCCGGAGGAAGAGATACGATGAAAATGCGGCTGGACCGTTGGCTGGCGACGCTGTCCCTCGGCAGCCGCAGTGAGGTCAGGGAATGGATCCGCGGCGGAAAGGCCGCGGTGAACGGGCGGATCATCCGGGATCCCGCCCTTTCTTTTGAGACGGAGGAAGACCGCCCGGCCCTGAACGGGAGGGAGATCGACGGGCGGGTCATGCGCCATGTGATGATGCACAAGCCCGGGGGGCTCCTGACCGCCGCGCGCGACGCGAAGCAGCCCACGGTGATGGACCTGCTGCCGCCGGTGTACCGGAGCATCGGGTGCATGCCGGTGGGCCGGCTGGACAAGGATACGACGGGGCTGCTGATCCTGACGTGCGACGGGGAGTTGAACCACCGCCTGCTGAGCCCCGGGAGGCACGTCACAAAGCGGTACCGGGTGCTGGTGGAGGGCGAGCTGACGGAAACGGCGGTCGACGCCTTCGCCGCCGGGATCGACCTGGGGGATTTCACCGCGAAGCCGGCGGAGCTGCGGCTGCTCGGCCCGTCCCTGGCGGAGACCGTGATCACGGAGGGAAAGTTCCACCAGGTGAAGCGGATGTTCGCCGCCGTCGGGAACGAGGTCACCGCCCTGCACCGGTGCGCCTTCGGGCCGCTGGAGCTGGATCCGGAGCTGCGGGAAGGCGAATGGCGGGAACTGACGGAGGAAGAAGTCAGGCTGCTGAGGGAAGCGGCGGGAATGGATCAGGGGGCTTTCCGATAGGAAACGCACGTGCACCGCGGACGGTGAGCCGTCTCGCGCACCGCGCGCATCAGCGCCCGAACCCCTTCGGACGGAATTGTTTAGTTTAATTTGTCGGGTGAATGAAATGAACGATCATTATTACACGCGGGAACCGCAGAGCGAGAGCCGGCCGGCGGAGTGCGAATACACCTACCGGGGCGAGCGCCTGCGCTTCCGGACGGACGCGGGCGTGTTCTCCAGGGGCGAGGTCGACACCGGGACACGGCTGCTGCTCGAAGCCCTGCCGGAGGAGATGGCCGGGGAGGTGCTGGACCTCGGCTGCGGCTGGGGCGTGATCGGGATTTCGGTGGCGAAGAAGTGGCCGGGGTGCCGCGTCACGATGGCTGACGTGAACCTGCGGGCGCTGGAACTGAGCCGGGAGAACGCGAAGCTGAACCGCGCGGAGGCTGAGTGCGTCGAGAGCGACGGCATGGCCGCGCTGGAGGGATGGACCTTTGACGCGGTGGTCACAAACCCCCCGATCCGCGCCGGAAAACAGGTGATCTACAAAATGTTCGCGGACGCCGCGAAGAGCCTGAAGCCCGGCGGCGCGCTTTACCTGGTGATCCGAAAGCAGCAGGGCGCGGAGAGCTGTATGAAGTATCTGAAGACCCTGTATGAAGAAGTGGAAAAGCTCGACAAGAGCGGCGGATTCTGGGTGATAAAGGCCGCTAAACCCGTATGCTGACCTCGCCGGAGGCCAGCTTTTCTTCTCTGCCGTCCTCCAGGCGGACCTGCAGGGAGTAGTCCCGGTTCAGCCGCAGGGCTTCGGCGGGCACGGGCTCCTTCCCGGGAGCGAGAACGGTGATCTTCCGCCCGGGGACGAAGGAGCGCTTCGCGTAGGCGTCAAAGAGCGCGTCCGAGAAGGGATCCGCGGCGTAGTCCGCCAGCCGGTCCAGCACGAGGGCGGCGAGGCGGTTGCGCAGGTCCGGCACGGAGAGACCGTCGAACGCGGCGCCCGCGATGTTCCGGATCTCCTCCGGGAATCCGCCCTCCGGCGCCCGCAGGTTGATGCCGATGCCGACGACGACGTAGCTCACGCGGCCGCTCTCCAGGTCGATCCCGGCTTCGGTCAGAATACCGCAGATCTTTTTCCCGTCCATGTAGACGTCGTTCACCCATTTGATGCCGGTCTCCCGGCCGGAAAGCCCGCTGACCGCCTCGGCGACGGCGACCGCCGCGCAGGAGGTGAGTCGCGAGGCGTCCGCGGGGGCGAGGTCCGGCCGCAGCAGGAGGGAGAGATACAGACCGCTGGCGGAGGGGGAATAGAAGCTCCGGCCGAGGCGGCCGCGCCCGGCCGTCTGCGTCACGGCGAGGACGGCGGTGCCCGCGGGGGCGTCCTCCGCGGCGAGGGACTTGAGGACGGTGTTGGTGGAGGTCAGGGACGGGAAGACCTGCGGGCGGATCTCCGGATGCCGCAGGTACCGCGCGATCCCTTCGGCGGACAGCACGTCGCTGCCGGAGAGGAGGCGGTAGCCCTGGCTGGTGACGGCCTCGATCACGTATCCGTCCGCCTTCAGCTGCCGGATCGCCTTCCAGACGGCGGTGCGGCTCAGCTGCAGCTGCTCCGCGAGGGCGGCGCCGGACACAAAGGCGTCCGGGTGCTCCTGCAGGACTTTCAGGACCTGTTCTTTCGTCATGCGGGGATCAGCTCCTTGGACGCGACCGGCCACAGGCGCTTCACCAGCACCGCGGCGAGGACGATCTTGATCCCGTCCGGGATCAGGTAGGGCAGGACGCACATCGAGAGCGCGCCGCCGAGGGTGACGGCGTTGCCGCCGCGGGCATAGACGACCATGAACCAGGCCGTGCCGAAGGCATAGCACAGGAGGATCCCCGCCGCCATGGAGAGGATCAGGACCGGCATCGGGCGGCCGAAGCGCTTCACCGCGAGGCCGACCGTGAGGACGGTGAAGATGAAGCCGACGATATAGCCGCCGGTGACGCCCAGCAGCACGCCGAAGCCGCCGCGGAAGCCGGAGAACACCGGGATGCCGACGGCACCGAGGAGGATATAGGAAAGCAGGGCCCACAGGCCCAGCTTCAGCCCGAGCAGGGCGGTGACCAGGCAGATCGCGAAGGTCTGGAGGGTCACCGGGATCGTCAGGGGCACGGAGATCCAGGAGCATATGGTAATGAGCGCCACGCTGATCGCGACGCAGGTCATTTCTTTCACCGACAGTTTCATCATCCTCGCCTCCAGTGGAACAAAGGGGACGGTTCCTTTTGTTCCGTTTTTCCATTTTGGAACGAAAAGAACCGTCCCTTCCGTTCCGTTTTCCGGTTTTGGAACGAAAAGAACCGTCCCTCCTGTTCCGTCCCTCCTGTTCCGTCCCTCCCGTACCAAAAAATCCCGGGAGATGGAATCCCGGGAAGCGTAGCATGGTTTGAGGCTATTGTCAACCTTAAATGTTGACAAAGGTTGACAATAAGACAAAAATGGTACAAAAAGAACCGTCCCTACCGTACCGTTTTGGTGGCCCAGAGGGCGGCGCCGGAGGGGTCCAGGGCGGAGAAACAGGGGACCCAGGCGCCGTTGATGCTGTCGAGGGCGGTGGTCATGACGCCGTGGAAGGTGACGCCGTCCAGGACGCAGGTAAAGGTCTGACCGTCGGGGCAGGACCAGGTACCGGACAGGTCCCCGGCGACGGAGCCGTCCGCGTTCAGGGTGACGAGCCGGCTGGAGTGTTCGGTTTTGTTGATATCCCGCCCGTGCAGGACGACCTTGTACGTGCCGGCCCGGTCCTCCGCCGGGACTGCCTCCGGCATCTCGCCGGCATAGCGCCAGGGCAGCACGACCGGCCAGCCGTCTTCGTTCATCATCATCTGGTGCACGCGTACGCGGAACTGCTCGCCGCGGTCGGCAAAGCGGGTATGGAAAACCAGGAAATACCGGCCGGTCTCCGGCTCATAAAAGGCGGAACAGTGCCCTGGCGAACGGTAAGCCGTCCGCCTGGAAGGCTCGCCCGGCAGGGGCTCAAAGCAGTACCCGCCCATCAGCTTCACGCCGTAGCCCTCATAGTCGGGATCGTTGAAATACGTACCATCCTTCCCGCCGCATTCGATCATGTCCTGCCCAAGGGCGTCCTCATAGGGTCCGTCCGGGTTCCGGCTGCGGCAGACCCGGATGTTGTAGCCGTCCGCCGCGTTCAGGCCGCCGAAGGAGAGGAAGAGATAATAGTACTCCGTGTCCGGGGAATACAGGATATAGGGCCCCTCGATCCGGGCATGGTTTTTGCCCAGGAGCTTTTTGCCGTAGCCCTGGCCTTCCAGCGGGAAGCCGGTTTCCGGATCCATCCGCAGGATATAGATGCCGCCGGAATAGCTGCCGTAGACCATCCAGAGGAGTCCCTCCTTATCGAAGAAGACACAGGGGTCAATGGCGTTGGGCAGGGTGGTGGCGTCGTAACCGGGGCCGCCGCTCTTCAGGAAGATCCCGAGGTTTTTGTAGGGCCCTTCCGGCCGGCTGCTGACCGCCAGGCCCAGGGCGCTGAGGGGGCTGGAGCCTTCGCAGGTGCAGTAATAGAGATAATACCGGCCGTCGGCCAGCTGCTGCACGTCCGGCGCCCAGAAGGTGGTCGTCTTTGCGTAGCGGAGGGCCTCGGCCATTTCCTCCTGCACGTTCTCCACGAGTTTGCAGCCGGTGTCCGCGTTGCGGGAGAACATCTCCCAGCGGATCAGGTCGGTGCTCTTCGCGGCGGTCATGTGGCTGCCGTAGATGAAGAAGGTGCCGTCGGGGGCGCGAATGACGGAGGGATCGTGAACGGAGACCTCCTTGAACTTCGGGACCGGGAGGCCGGCATTGTTTCCCAGGGCGGCCGCCGGGGCCAGGAGGGCAAGCAGGACCAGCAGGCAGAGCAATTTCTTCATGGTTTCCTATCCTTTCAAAAAACGGAAAACCCTCTCCCAGTTCCAAGGAGAGGGAAAAAGGAGTGTACGCCCGACAGTCTCAGCTTATTTTTCCGGGGTCAGGCGGATGACGTTCCAGGAGAGGGCGGGGAGTTTGACGGTCATCTTTCCGCCGTCGAGCTTCGCCTTGCGGCCGTTCTTCGGGACCACCTCGTCAGGGTTCTTCTCGGTGTTGACGGCCTTCACGTCGTCATGGTGCAGGACGATGTGCTCGGCAGGCACCAGGCCGCTGAAGGCGCGGAGGTCGCAATCGAGGGCGATGTCCTCCTTCCCGTCCCGGTTGATCGCGAAGATCGTGACGCTGCCGTCGTCCCCGAGGGTCGCCGCAGCGTCCACCAGCGGGACCTTCTCGAAGTCCCTGCAGTCGTAGACCGGGGAGGAGAGGACGGGCCGCAGGGCGGTGCCCCGGCCGTATTTCGAGGCGTGCATCATCGGCCAGAAGATCGTCTGGGCCCAGACGCCGCCGCCGTTGCGGGTCATGATCGGGGCAATGACATTCACCAGCTGAGCGAGGCAGGCGACCTTCACGCGGTCGGCGTTCTTCAGGAAGGTGATCAGGATCGCGCCGGCGAGCAGCGCGTCCTCGAAGTTGTAGACGTCCTCGAGCAGCGGCAGGGCGCGGCCCCACTTGTCCGCCTTCCAGACCTCCTGGTCCTGCTGATTGGAGTGGTACCAGACGTTCCACTCGTCAAAGGACAGGTTCAGCTTCTTCTTTGAATGCTTCCGACCGCCGACGGCGTCGCAGATCGCGACGACTTCCCTGATGAAATCATCCAGGTCCATGCTGCGGGCCAGGAAGCCGGGGGTGTCGTTGGTGGGGTTGCCGTAGTAGCGATGGAGGGAGACGTAGTCCACGTTCTCGTAGCACTCGTTGAGCATGGTGTATTCCCAGTCGCCGTAGGTCGGCATGTCGTGGGCAGCGCTGCCGCAGGCGACCAGCTCGATGGAGGGATCGACCCACTTCATGACCTTGGCGGCCTCGTTGGCCACGCGGCCGTACTCGTAGGCAGTTTTGTGGCCGATCTGCCAGGGGCCGTCCATCTCGTTGCCCAGGCACCAGAGCTTGATCCCCAGCGGGTTCTTCGCGCCGTTTTTGATCCGCAGGTCGGACCAGTAGCTGCCGCCCTTGTGGTTGGCGTACTCGACGACGTTGCGCGCCGCGTCCGGGCCGCGGGTGCCGAGGTTCACCGCGTACATGACGGTGGTGTCCGCCGCCTTCGCCCAGTCGCAGAACTCATGCAGGCCGACCTCGTTGGTCTCGGTGGTGAACCAGGCCAGGTCCAGGCGCTTCGGCCGCTGGTCCCGCGGGCCGATGGAATCCTCCCAGTTGAAGCCGGAGACGAAGTTGCCGCCGGGATAGCGGACGACCGGAACGCCGAGCTTCCGGACCATTTCAATGACGTCGCGGCGGAAGCCGTTCTTATCCGCGGTGGGATGGGTGGGCTCATAGATGCCGCCGTAGACCGCGCGGCCCAGGTGCTCGATGAAGGACCCGTACATGCGGGGGTCGATCTTGCCGATCGAGAAGTCTTTGTCCAGGATCATGGTGGCTTTTTTCATGTGCTTTTGCCTCCTAGCATAAATCATATCAGCTTGTTATCCCTTGACGGCTCCGGCGGTCATGCCTTCGACGATGAACTTCTGCGCGAAGATGTAGATCAGCAGCAGGGGGAGGATCGCGAAGCAGGAACCGGTGATCATCAGGTCATAGTTGTTGCCGTAGGGTGACCAGAGGGTGTTCAGGCCGATGGGAATCGTGTACTTTTTCATATCCGAGATGACCAGCATCGGCCAGAGCAGGGCATTCCAGGACCCCATACCGGTCAGCACGGTCATGGACGCGTAGGCCGGGATCATGGTCGGCATGATGATCCGGAAGAAGGTGCCATATTCCGTGCAGCCGTCTACCCGGGCCGCCTCGATCATCTCATAGGGAATGCCGGAGAGGAACTGGCGGAAGAAGAACACGGCGCTCATGCTGACCAGGAAGGGAAGGATGACGCCGGCGTAGCTGTTGCGCAGGCCCATGGCGTTCACCTGAGTGTACATCGGAAGCATCAGGATTTCCAGGGGGACCATCATGACCATCAGCACGCACATGAACAGGGCGTTCTGCCCCTTGAAGCGGTACTTGGCAAAGCCGTAGGCCACCATGGAGGACAGGAGCAGGGTCAGGGAAGTCTGGATGACCACGACCAGGAGGCTGTTTCCGTACCAGCGGAAGTAATCGTGGGGATTCAGCTCCCCGTTCGACATGACGCCGGTGAACAGGTAGGTCCAGGCCTTCAGATGCAGTTTCTCCGGGGTCGGGTTCAGGTTCAGGCCGGAGACGAACAGCTCCGCGCCGCCCTTGAAGGTGCCCAGCAGCAGGGCGTAGAGCGGAATCATGAAGAGGACGGAGAGGATACCGAAGAAGATCCAGAGGGCCGTCCTGCGCCCAATGTATTTCTTTTCAGGCCGCTTGCTCATGCTTTCTCCCCCCTTCTGCCAATGGTTCCGGTAACCCAGAGCTGGATCAGGGTGATGACCAGGCTGCCGACCATCAGCACCAGGCCGACGGCAGAGGCGAAGCCGAATTTATCCACCTTCTCAAAGCCGTAGCGGTAGAGGTAGCCGACGATGGTCAGGCCATAGTTCTTGGGGGAATTGTTGCCGCCGAAGATCATGTAGCTCTCGGTGAACATCGACAGGCCGGCGTAGATGGAGATCGTCAGCACGTAGATGGTGGTGGGCTTGAGCAGGGGGAGGACGATCTTCGTGAACTTCTGGAAGGAGTTGGCGCCGTCGATATCCGCCGCCTCGTAGAGCTCGCTGGGGATGGCCTTGAGGCCGGCCATGTAGTAGAGCATGTTCATGCCGGTCCAGCGCCAGAAGCACAGGAGGACCATGGCGAACATCGAAGTGGAGGAACCCTTCAGCCAGGTGATCGGCTCCAGGCCGAAGAGGCCGCGGGCCTGGTTCATCAGGGCGCCGTCCAGCTCGCTGAACATCATGCGGAAGATGATGCCGGCCACCACGACCGAGCAGAGCACCGGCATAAAGGCGACGGTCTTGAAGAACTTTCCGGCCTTGCTGAACTTGCTCTCCGCGATGTAGGCCAGGACCATGGGCACCGGGATCAGGATCGCGCAGGTGAGCACCATGTAGGTCATGGAATTCGACACGGCGGTGTAGAAGTTCTTGTTGGCGAACATGTCCTGATAGTTCTTGAACCCGACCCATGTCGTCCCGGATCCCGTGATTTCCTGGAAGCTCATCAGGACTGTGGTGATCATCGGATAGACGAAGAAGACCGCGAAGGTGATGATGAAAGGCGCCACGAAGACATAGGGCGCGAGCTTCTGGGAATAGAGCAGCTCCCGGTTCAGCGCGACGAAGGCCGCGACCAGGACCACGCCCGCGAGCATCACGACGGCGCGATGCCGCAGGAGGGTCAGGCAGAGGGTCTGGAAGGCGCTGCGGGATCCGTCCGCGGCGGTCTGGCCGAAGATATATCCGCTCAGGTCCCCGCCGTTATCAAAGTTGCGGTCAAACTGGATGGATTTCCCCTGCAGGGCGAAGAGCGACGCGACGCCGATCACCAGCAGGAAGAGCCCGAGAACCAGGAGAAACAGGGCTTTGCGCCTCTTCCTCCCGTGAACTGTCTGTAACTGCATACCCGGTCTTCCTTTCTGCTTCACTCAGGTTTATGTTTCTTTTCGCGGCGGGAATCCTCCTGCGGACTGCCGCCACATAAAACGCATGGGAGCGAAAGCCCCCATGCTGATTAAGTCTGAAAGATCAGAACAGGTCGCTGTCGATGGCTTCCTGCGCGGCTTCCAGGGCTTCGGCGGTGTCGGTGCCGTCCACGTACACATCATTCCACAGGGTGGTGCCCAGGTAGTTGTTGATGGTGGGGCTGATGGAGGTGGAGACGATGTAACCGATTTCATCCTTGATCGGGATCAGGGCATCGATCGGGTAGCCGATGAAGTACTGGTTGAACTTGTTGTCATCGGTCTTCATGATGGAAGCGTCATCCCAGATGGAGGTGTTGCAGGGGTCAAAGCCCAGCACGGACCAGATCTGCGCTTCGCCTTCGGGAGAGACCTTGGCGAAGGCCAGGAACTCGGCGCACAGGGAGGGGTTGGTGCCGTTGGCGTACACGACGGTGCCGGTGCCGCCCTGGCCGATGGAGTGCTTCTGGCCTTCCTCGAACACGGGAGCGGGAGCCACAACGTAGCGGTCCTTGCAGCTCTCGCCGATCTCATCGGTGAAGCGGCTCATGAACCAGAAGGGCATGATCACGCTGGCGATCTTGTTGTTGGCAATGTAGGCCTTGCCTTCTTCAGTGTCGGGCTGGCCGCCGGGGCAGACTTCGCAGATACCGGCTTCGAGCCAGCTCTTCTGGGTGTCGATGATCTTGGCGACTTCGGGGATGTTCACGGTCGCTTTGCCGTCTTCCTGCCAGTCTTTGCCCTGCTGGGCGAGCATGAGGGAGGCGACCCACTGGGTGCTGGTTTCCACGGTGCCCATCCAGGCATCCGGCACGGCAGCCTTCAGCTTGATGCCGGCTTCCTTCCAGTCGTCCCAGGTCTTGATGTCTTCGTAGTTGATGCCGGCGGACTCGAGCAGGCCCTTGTCATAGAAGGAAACCATCGCGCCGACGTGAAGGGGAGCACCGTAGTATTTGCCGTCCTTGGCATAGATCTCGAGGCGGGCCTTGACCAGGTCAGCCATGTAGGGGCTCATGGCCTCGGTCAGGTCAACCAGCTTGTCGCTGAAAGCCAGGATGTTCGGGAACTGTCCGAGCTCGACGTCGCACATATCCGGGGCGCCTTCGTCAGACTGCAGGGCAACCTTGAACTTGTTGTGCATGTCGTCGTAGCCGATGGTGGTGACTTCCACCGCGATGGGACGGTCGGGGTTTTCCTTGTTCCAGCGCTCAGCGGCCTTCTCAAAGAATTCCTGATGCTGGGCGATGAATGTCCACATCGTCAGGGTCGTGGTGTCGGCCGCGGACGCGAAAGAGCACACGCCCAGCAGCAGGCACAGGGTCAGAGCCAGAGCCAACAGTTTCTTCATAGTGGTTTTCCTCCTCATTTTATGATGGAAGGCCTTCCTGCCTTCATCTCAAAAAATGTATTATCTGGGAAGAATTAACGTTAACATTATCGTTAATGTTCCCTCGATGGCTGCATATTATCATAACCCCGGAAAAGCTGTCAACCCCCAAAATGAAAAAAAGTATTTGTATTTTAAAACAATTCCCGGGGGAACCCCGGAATTTGACAGGACCCTGTTTTTTTGGTAGGATTCCGATTAAATTCGATGGAGAAGGGGACGGGGTCATGGGCAGATCAACCGGAAGGGTCACGCTCCAGGACGTGGCAAAGGCGACCGGCTATACGTCCAACACCGTCTCCCGCGCGCTGAAGAACAAACCGGACATTTCCGTGCAGACCCGGGAGTATATTCAGAAGGTAGCCCGGGAGATGGGGTATGTCCGCAACTATATCGCCAGTTCCCTCCGCTCCGGACGGACAAAGACCATCGCCATGATCGCCGGGAACATGTCCAATCCTTTCTACGCGATCCTGGCGGACCTGCTGCAGCGGGAAGCCTTCCGCCTGGGGTATTCGCTGATGATCCTCTGCGCCCAGGACGAGCCGGAGATGGAGGTCAGCGTGCTGAAGATGGCCCTGAGCCGGCAGGTGGACGGGGTGCTGATCCTCCCGTCCTACGCGCCGTCCCCCGCGATGGAGATGCTGCGCTCCAGCGGCATCCCCTATGTGGTGCTGAGCCGAAAGATCCCGGGGGATCAGGACGACTGCATCGTCTGCGACGAAGAGCAGGGCGGCTATCTCGCCGGGCGGCATCTCATCGAGCACGGCCACCGGAAGATCGCCATGTTCTCCCAAAACCCGGTGCTTTATTCCACCGAGAAACGCCGGGAGGGCTTCATCCGCGCCTGCCGCGAGGGGGGTATCGCCGAGTCGGACTGCCTCTTCGAAAGCGGCAACAGCGAGGAGAAGATCATCGCCGGTCTGAAGCGCCTGAAAGACGAACAGGTGACCGGGATCTTCTCCTTCTGCGATGTGGAAGCCTGGGAAGAGATTACGCTGATGGACCGGATCGGCCTGAAGGACAATTTCAGTATTGTGGGGTTTGACAACATCCTCGGCTATATCAACTTCCCCAAGCCGATCTGCTCCGTGGACTGCGGCCTGCAGGAGGAGGCGCGGATCGCGATCGACCTGCTCCGCAAGAGGATCCACGACCGCGCGCTGCCGCCGCAGCAGGTGGTGCTGCCGGTGTCGCTGGTGTGCAGGGAAAGCTGCAATTAGTTCACGCCCACATTCTTCTCCCGGTCGAGGCGGAAGGCGACGGAACGCCTGAGGTACTTCAGGTATTCCTCGTCGCGGCACATGGCCTTGCCGGGGCTGTCGGAAAGCTTCGCGACGGCGCGGCCGTTGACGGTCTGCAGCTTGATGACGATGTTCAGGGGATCCACGTCGGTATCGTTCGAGCAGAAGGTGCCGATGCCGAAGGAGACCCGGATCCTGTCTCTGAAATGATCATAGAGCTTCTGGGCGCGGTCGAAGTCCAGGCTGTCGCTGAAGAGCAGCTGCTTGCTCTTCGGGTCCACGCCGTACTTCTCATAGTGCGCGATGATCTTTTCCCCCCACTCGTAGGGGTCGCCGCTGTCGTGGCGGACGCCGGAGAAGTTGTTGACCATGGCGCGGTTGAAGTCCAGGAGGAAGAGGTCCGTGGTGATGGTATCGGTGAGGGCGGTCCCGTTGTCGCCGCGATACTCGTCGTACCAGTCCTCCATGGCGTAGTGGTTGGTATAGGCCAGGGGGATCGAGTCGATGCCCTGGTACATCTGGACGAACTCATGGGCGTAGGTGCCCACGGGCGTCAGGTGGTACTTCATGGCCAGGTATACATTCGAGGTGCCGACGCACTTGCCGGTCTCCTGCGCGAGGCGGCGGACGACCACGTCCTGCCACTCCCGGCTGAGACGGCGGCGGCAGCCGAATTCGGCGAATTTGAAGGTATATATCCCGTCTTTGAATGACTGGATCTTCTCGTCCAGCCGCTTCTGCGCGGAGGCGAGCAGCTCGTCGTAGTTGTAGTTCATGCGGAAGTAGACCTCGTTCACGATCTCCAGGAGGTAGATCTCGAACTGCATGGCGGAGAAGAGCGGGCCGCGGACCACGATCCTCAGCCGGCCGTCGGGCTTCAGCTCCGTGGTGACATAGTCCCGGATCGGGTGCCAGAGGCGGAGGAACTCCACATAGTCGTCCTTGATGAAGCGGATGGAGCGGAGGTAGTCCAGCTCCGTCTGCCGGAAGCGCAGGGAGCAGAGGTGGTCGATCTGCGCGTTGATCTCCTCATACATTTCCGGGGTGAAGACGATGCCCTCGTTCCGGCAGCGGAAGTAGTATTCGCCCATGAGGTCGGTGTGCTTGTGGAAGATCACCTGGTCCATGTTGAACTTGTACAGGTCGGTATCCAGGAGCGAGAGGATGATGGGATCGAGTTTCATGGCTTTTCTCCTTGTTGAGGGATCAGGGGTCAGTGGTCAGGGTCATCAGGGGTCAGAGATCAGGGAGCAGCATCGGGAGGATCTCCTCCGGCACCATGCGGGCCAGGTCTTCCTGCCGGCCCTGCCGCAGGGCTTCCCGGACCTTTGAGGAGGAGATGTCCCTCCAGTCGTCCGGGGTGTCCAGGAGGGTGATGCGGTCCTGAAGCTCCTTCAGGAACGGGTCCGCGTCGATGATCCCGCGGCAGTCGTCCCCGCCCCGGGTGAGGCAGACGATGCCGAACTCCCGGATCAGTTCCGCTATGTATTTCCAGCGCGGCAGCTCCGGCAGCTTGTCCGAGCCCACGAGCAGGGCGGGCGCGAAGCCGTCCTTCCGGAGGGCGCAGAGGGTCACGTAGGTCCGGGGCTGGACCGGCTCCCGCAGCTCCCGGTCGGTGACCTCCATCCAGGGGCGGGTTTCGGCGATCTTCTCCAGCATGGCGAGCCGCGTTTCCCCGCTGAGGACGCCGTTCTTCCCCTGGTCGTTGCGGATGTAGTCCGCCCGGGAGGGGACGAAGATCACCCCTTCGCGGCCCGCGGCGCGGAAGGCGAAGTCCGCCAGCTCCACGTGGGCCCGGGTCGGGGGATTGAAGGCGCCGAAGAAGGCGAGGACGTTCTTCATGCGCCGGCGCCTCCGAAGGGATCCAGGATCACGGGCATGCGCCGCTTGTGCATGTTCGCCCGCTCCTTTTTCCGGATCTTTTCGTCAACCGCCGGGTCGCCGCAGGTGCTCAGGCGGATATATTTATGGATATCGGCGTAGCGGAGGCCGAGGCGCTCCTCGTCGCTGGAGCCGGAAAGGCCGTCCGTCGGGGTCTTCTCAACCAGGTCCCGGGGTAGCTCCGGCATGGTCAGGCCCACCGCGACGACCTCCACGCTGGTGAGGGCGCCGAGCGTCGCGAAATCGCAGGAGGTGTCCCCGTCCTTGGTGCAGTAGCCCACGGTCGCCTCGGAGAGGTTGCCGGTGCCGGCAAGGCGGGCGCCGACGGCCTGGGCGATATAGCGCAGGACGGTCATCCGCAGGCGCGGGCCGACGTTGATGTCGCTCTCCCGGTGCGGCGGCACGGTGAACTCCCCTTCGCCGGCGGCCGGGCCCAGCTGGTCCGTCGCCTCCCGCAGGGCGGTGTGGATCTTCCCGATGTTCACGGTGCGGGTGTTGATGCCCAGGGCCTTGCAGACCCGGCGGCTGTCGTCGATATCGGCCTGCTCCCCGTCGGGCAGCATGACGCCGAAGACGTTCTCCGCCCCCAGGGCCCGGGCGCAGAGCGCGGCGGTCACGGTCGAATCCTTGCCGCCGGAGATGCCGACGACCGCGCGGCTGAATCCCTGATCTTCCGCCAGCTTCCTGATCTCCGCCACCAGGGCGTCCCGCGCCTTTTCCGCGTCAAAGGTGTATGCCATGCCGACCGCTCCTTCCGCTCCGCAGAGGTTTTCATCAATCAAAGTATACAGGATATGTCAAGAAACGGGAAGAGTTTGCGGCGACCTGCGGCGACCTGCGGCGGATCGCGGCCTGAATCCGAATCCGAATAAGAATCCGAATAAGAATCCGAATACGAATCCGTTTTCTGCGCGGAGCTCCGCCCGGCGGACTTCCGCGCCGGTCCCGCGCCGCTCCCGAAAAAAACCGAAAAAAATTTCTCAGGGGGGGAGACACGGCGTGTCACCCCTCCGGCGGCAGCCCGCGGCGCCTTGCCGCAAACGGCCCGCAGGCGTGTTCCCGCTGTTCCCGGAAAAAGCAATAACTGAGCAGAACCGGCCGAAAAGCACCGGAAAAAGCAATAAATGAGCAGAAAAAACGACACGGCGTGTCCGTGTGCTCCGCGCCCGGGCGGGTTATCCTGTCCCCGTGCCCGCCGGAACGGCCGGGCCGGGAAGGAGACCGCGAACATGCCGAACCGCATCCTGAAGGAGTCCATCTGCCTGAACCGGAAGATCGACCGGCTGACCGATTTCCAGGAGAACCTGTTCTACCGCCTGATCGTCAAGGTCGACGATTACGGCATCTACCTGGCGGACCCCGCCATCCTGGCGAGCACCCTGTATCCCCGGAAGCGGGGCCTGAGCCTGAAGGCCGTTACCGAAGCGCTGCAGCTCATGGCGGAAACAGGCCTGATCCGCCTGTACGAGAGCGGCGGGGAGGCGTACCTGAAGATCGTCTCCTGGGAGCGGCACCAGCGCATGCGCTCTTCCGTGCACCGCTTCCCGATGCCGGAGGAGGATACCGCCGCGGAGGGCGAAGAGCCGGCGGAGGAGGCCGGAAGCGCCGGACCGGGGGAGGCGCCTGAAACGGAGCCGGCGGAGCTGCCTTCCGCCGGGGAAGCCGCGGAGGCGGCGCAGGAAGCCGAAGTCCGGGAGCTGCCCGTCATTGAGCTGCCCCTGAACGACGGGAGCGCCTTCGGCGTCACGCGGGAGGAGATCGGGGGCTACGCGAAGCTCTATCCCGCCGTGGACGTGGAGCAGGAGCTGCGGAACATGCTCGGCTGGTGCATGGCGAATCCCGCGAAGCGAAAGACCCGCAGCGGCATCCGGCGGTTCATCGCCGGCTGGCTGGCCCGGGAGCAGAACCGGGGCGGCACGGCGGCGTCCGTGAGGCTGCCGCCCGGGAACCCGTTTATCCAAATGGCGGCGGAGGCGGACGGCGGAGGAGGGTACGGCGGAGGAGGGTACGGTGGAGGAGGGTACGGCGGATGAACCGGCAGGAAACGAGCAGGATCCTCGCGATCGTCACGTCGATGTATCCGGCCTTCCTGAAGGACCGGGACCCGAAGATCCTGGCGGACGTGTGGCAGCGGATCTTCGAATGGACGCCCTACGCCTCGGTGGAGAAGGCGCTGTATACTTTCATCGCCTCTGACACCCGCGGCTTTCCGCCGGCCCCCGGGGCCCTCAACCGGCTGATCAACGAGGCGCAGCAGGCCGGGGAGCCGACGGATGTCGAGGCCTGGGGCCTGGTGTACCGGGCGCTGACCCGGAGCCTGTACAACAGCGCGGAGGAGTTCGCGAAGCTGCCGCCGCGGATCCGGAAGATCGTCGGCAGCGCGGCGCAGCTCCGGGAATGGTCGCAGCTGAGCCCGGGCGAGGTCTCCACGGGCATCGCCTCGGCTTTTATGCGGACCTACCGCGCCGGGCAGGAACAGGAACGGGAGACGGTCTTCCTCCCCGGGCAGCAATGTGATATACTGTTGGGTAACGGACATGAAGAACAGCGGGAGGAGGGTGCCGGATGAGCAAGGGCAAAGAACGGATCCGGGACAGCGCCCTCCGGTATAAGCAGACCCTGGGGCAGAATTTCCTGTACGACGAAGCGCTGCTGGCGGAGCTGACGGCGGCCGCCGGGGTCACGAAGGACGACGACGTCCTGGAGATCGGCCCGGGCTGCGGCAGCCTGACGAAGCACCTGTGCGACGCGGCCGGGCAGGTCACCGCGGTCGAGCTGGACGAGCGGCTGATCCCGCTGCTGCAGGCCTTCCTCGCGGAGAAGAAGAACCTGACCGTCGTGCAGGGGGACGTGATGACCCTGGACCTGAAGCAGGTCACGGCGGGGCTGCGCAAGCCCTTCGCCGTCGTGGCGAACATCCCGTACTACATCACGACGCCGCTGATCCGGCTGCTGCTGGAGAGCGGGCTGGAGATCAGCCGCCTCGCCCTGATGGTGCAGCAGGAGGTGGCGGACAAGATCCTCGCGGAGCCGGGGGACGAGGCCTGGTGCCCGCTGTCGGTCCTGTGCCGCTTCCTGTGCGAGCCGGAGCTGGCGGTGAAGGTCCCGGCGGAAATGTTCACCCCCCCGCCGAAGGTGGACAGCGCCTTTGTGCTGCTGCCCCTGCGGGAGAAGCCGGCGGTGGAGGTCAGGAGCCGGGAGATGTTCTTCCGGGTGGCCTCGGCGGCCTTCGCCCTGCGGCGCAAGACGATGCTGAACAACCTGTGCGCCACGTTCCGGGCGGAGCGGGCGCAGGCGCTGGAATGGCTGCAGGCGGCGGGGCTGGATGAAAAGATCCGGGGAGAAAAGCTGACGCTGGAGGAGATCGCGGCCCTGGCGGACGCGATCGATCGGTGAAGAACATGAGTATTGCGAGATTTACCCGCGTGTCGGAAGCACAGTACGCCGAGGCGATGGGGGAGCGGGAGCGGATGCCGCTCAGCGAGATCCCGCTGCCCCGGCGGGCGACGGCCGGGAGCGCGGGCTACGACTTTGTGAGCCCGGTGGAGGTGACCGTGCCGGCGGGCGGCAGCGCCCTGATCCCGACGGGGATCCGCGCGGAGATGGAGCCCGGCTGGGTGCTGATGCTGTTCCCCCGCAGTTCGCTGGGATTCAGGCACGCGCTGCGGCTGAGCAACACGGTCGGGGTGATCGACAGCGACTACGCCTTCGCGAAGAACGAGGGGCACATCATGGTGAAGCTCCGCAACCCGCTGGGCGAGGCGGTGACGATCGGCCGCGGGGAGCGGTTCTGCCAGGGCGTTTTCCTGCCCTACGGCACGGCGGAGGAGGACGGCGATCTCGCCGAGCGTTCCGGGGGAATGGGCTCAACGGGGAAATAGACCTCCGGTGTCATTTCGACCGGAGCCGAAGGCGGAGTGGAGAAATCTCTCTCGTTCCGGATTGCAGACTGTTCCGGAGGAGATTCCTCACATTCGTTCGGAATGACACAGTGAGGGTGTCATTTCGACCGGAGCCGAAGGCGGAGTGGAGAAATCTCCCTCGTTCCGGATTGCAGACTGTTCCGGAGGAGATTCCTCACATTCGTTCGGAATGACACAGCTTCGTCTGGAACGACACAGCTTCGTCTGGAACGACACAGCTTCGTCCGGAACGACACAGCAGGGATCTGATCCGACATAAAGTATAGGGGAGTGCGTGTATGGAGATCATCCAGGCGACGGCCGCGGAAGTCAGCGAACTGATCCAGTTTTACCAGGTGGTCGTGGACCACATGGAAGAAAACGCCATGACCCAGTGGCACTGGGGAAAGTACCCCAATGAGGAGGTCATCCGCAAGGACGTGGAGGCCGGGCGGATGTATTACCTGCGCGAGGGCGGCGAGATCGCCGCGGCGGTGACCCTCATGATCGGGCAGGACCCGGAGTACGTGCCGCTCAGCTGGACCTGCGGCATCCGCCCGGGCGTGTTCCACCGCCTGGCGGTGCATCCCTCGATGCAGGGCGCGGGCCTCGGCGGGCTGGTGCTGGACGACGTGCAGCAGATGCTGCGGCGCAGCGGGTGCGACTGCGTCCGGTGCGACACGAGCGTGAAGAACCGCGCCGCCATCCGGCTGTATGAAAAGATGGGCTTCCGCGCCTGCGACCGGATGAGCCTGGAGGTCACGCCGGACGATGTCGTGACCTTCGACAAGCCGCTGAAGCGGGAGACGCCGATCTGGCCGATCCGCATGGTGCCGGCCTTCCGGGACGGGGAGCTGACCCCCTGGGGCGGAAGCCGCCTCGCGGAGCTCTACGGCAAGGAGGCGAAGGACCCGCACACCGGCGAGAGCATGGAAGTCAGCTGTATCCCGGGCCTGGAGAGCACGGATCCGATGGGCCGGAAACTGCCGGACCTGATCCGGGAGTTCGGGGAGAAGCTGGTCGGCCACTGCGTGGAAGGGCCCTTCCCGCTGCTGCTGAAGCTGATCGACGCGAAGGAGCAGCTCAGCGTGCAGGTGCATCCGGACGACGCCTACGCCGCCGCGCGGGAGAACGGAAAATCCGGCAAGAACGAGGCCTGGCTGATCCTGGAGACGCCGAAGGAGGGCGGGGAACTGGTTTACGGCATCCGCCCGGGGACGACCAAGCAGGAGCTGCGGGACGCCTGCCGCAGGGGCGAGCCGGAACCGCTGCTCAACCGCATCAGAGTAAAGCCGGGGGACGTGTGCTACATTCCCGCCGGCTGCGTGCATTCCATCGGGTCGGGGATCGTGCTGTACGAGCTGCAGGACACCTCGGACGTGACCTACCGCTTCTACGACTGGGACCGGACCGACGGGAACGGGAAGAAGCGCGAGCTGCATCTGGACAAGGCGCTGGACGTGACGAACCTGAAGCGGCCCCTCTCCCCCGTGCGGGTGGAGAAAGCCTACGGCATCAAGCGCGTCCTGACGGAGGACAGCTTCAGCCTGGACCTGCTGCGGATCAGCGGCATCGAGACCCTGCCGGAGATCAGCGACTTCGGCATCCTGACGGTGACCGAGGGCGAGCTGATCCTGCGCTGGGCCGGATCCGCGATCAGGATGAAGGCGGGGGAGACCTGCCTGCTGGCGAAGAACTCGCCGGAGATGGCGCTGGAGGGCATCGGCGCCGCGGCACTGGCTATGCCCGGTTAAGATCATGAAATACAACGTAAACGGCAACATTGACGGCGTGCGGGAGGCCATGCTGGCCCGGCTCGACGCCCTGTATACCTGTGAGCTCGAGGAAGACGAGTTCCTGCCCCGGGAGCTGATGAAGCTGCTGGCGGAGTGTTCGTGCGCCCTGAACCGGGAGATCGCAGTCTACATCACCCGGGACGGGGAGATCGTGAACGTCGCCATCGGCACGGACTCGGACGTGGAGCTGACGGACTACCGCCTGCGCCGCAACGCGAACCGGCTCAGCTGCGTCCGCTGCGTCCACACGCACCCGGACGGGGACGGGCATCTGAGCGACGTCGACCTGAGCGCGCTGAAGATCTTCCGCTACGACGCGATGACTGCCGTGGGCGTGAAGGATGGGGAACCCGTCAACGTCCAGACGGCCTTCCTGACCGAAGGGGCGGAGATCCTGCTGACCCCGCCGGCGCGGTGGTACCGCCTGCCGGAAAAGGAATGGCTGGACCAGATCCTCGAGAGCGACCGGCTGGTCGGCCGGGAAGCGGCGGAGGAGGTCGGGGACGGCCGGGAGCGGGCGGTCCTCATGGGTATCGAGAGCCGGGAAAGCCTGGACGAGCTGGCCCGCCTGGCGGAGACCGCCGGGGCCGAGGTCGTCGGCAGCTTCCTGCAGAAGCGGGACCGGCCGGACGGGGCGCTGTTCATCGGCAAGGGCCGGGCGGAGGAGCTCGCCCGGGACTGCCAGGCCCTGGAGGCGGACATATGCATCTTTGACGAGGAGCTGACGGGGGTGCAGGTCCGGAACCTGGAGGAGGTCCTTCGGGTGAAGGTCATCGACCGGACGGCCCTGATCCTGGATATCTTCGCCCAGCGCGCGTCCAGCGCCGAGGGCAAGCTGCAGGTCGAGCTGGCGCAGCTGCAGTACCGCAGCGCCCGGCTGATCGGCGCGGGGACGACCCTGAGCCGCCTGGCCGGCGGCATCGGCACGCGGGGCCCCGGCGAGAGCCGGTTGGAGATGAACCGCCGGCGCATCCGGGAGCGGATGACGGAACTGAGGCGGCGGCTGGACGAGCTGGAGAAGCAGCGGAGCCTGCGCCGCAAAAGCCGGGAGAAGAACGAGACCCCGGTGGTCGCGCTGGTGGGCTACACCAACAGCGGGAAATCGACCCTGCTGAACGCGCTGACCGGGTCCGACGTCTACGCGCAGGACCAGCTTTTCGCGACCCTGGACGCGGTGAGCCGCCGCATGGAGACCCCGGAACACACGGAATACCTGCTGACCGATACGGTCGGCTTCATCCGGAAGCTGCCCCACACGCTGGTGAGCGCCTTCCGCTCCACGCTGGAGGAGGCCGCCCTGGCGGACGTGCTGGTCATCGTCAGCGACGGGTCAAGCCCGGACATGCTGCAGCAGCACGATACGGTGGAGGAGGTCCTGGCGGAGCTCGGCGCGACGGAGCAGAAGCGCATCGAGGTCATCAACAAGTGCGACGCGGGGGATCCGGATCCGGTGTTTCCCGGCGCGGTGCTGATCTCCGCGAAGACCGGGGAGGGCCTGGACGACCTGCTGGCTAAGATCGCGGAAACCCTGCAGGCAAGCCACCAGCCCGTGACCTTCGTCGTGCCCTTCAGCCGCTACGGGATCCTCGCGGAGATCCGGCCCCTCGGGCGGGTGCTCTCCGAGGAGCATACGGAAACGGGGACGGAGATCACGATGTATATCGCGCAGGACGACGCGGAGCGCGTGATCCGGAAATACGGGCATGATATTCTGAAGGGATCATAATACCGTGTCATCCTGAACGAAGTGAAGGATCTCCCTCAGAACGGATCGCGATCTGAAACAGGGGAGATTTCTCGACTTCGTCCTGTCGGGCTTCGCTCGAAATGACACGAAGAGGAGAGTATCGATGGACGGGACGATCGTGATCTCCGTGAGCCGGGCGGTCCGGCCGCGGGAGGTGCTGCTGCGGCGGGTGATGGCGGTGCTGGCCGTCGTGTTTCTGCTGCAGGGGATCATGTTCTCCACCGGGTTCATGCTGCCCTGCTTCCTGATGGTGCTGTGCTATTTCTGGTTCAGCTACGCCTCGAAGCGGGAATATGAGTACACCCTGGCCGACGGCGTGCTGAAGATCGAGCGGGTGAGCGACCGGGGGCGGCGGGTGCTGCACGAGATCCCCTTCGCGGCGGTGAAGCTGCTGTGCGATCCGGACGCGCCGGAGGCCCTGCCGTACAAAAAGGGCGGGAGCATCCCGGTCAGAAAGTTTGACTATACCTCCTACCGGGACGATATCCCGTACCGGACGCTGATCGCGGAGGAGGACGGGCAGGTCTTCAAGTTCCTCCTGGACCTGAACGACGAGGCGGTCAGGATGATCCGGCGGCAGAATCCTTCCGCCGTTAAATGATGGCATATCTGGCAGGTTACTGATCACTATCTGACAAAAATCACAAAAATGTCCGTTGACGGGGCGGATAAAGTCTGCTACAATGACCTCAGATCGGAAAAATGTTTTTTTTGTGTCTTTCATGAACGGAAGCCGGTTCACTGCACATGGTTTCAGCAGCCTGGACAGAGGCTGTGAAAATAAATAAAAGGAGGATGATACCCTATGACCAAGAAGATCCTTGCCCTGATGCTTGCCCTGTGCATGCTGCTGGCTGTCTCCGCCGCGATGGCAGAGAAGCTGACCGTTACCGCGTGGGACGCTAACTTCAACGGCAATGCCCTGCAGGCTGCCGCGGATGACTACAAAGCCAATGTGGATCCCGAGTTCGAACTGGAGATCAACATCGTCAGCGGTTCCAGCGATGTGGAGAACGATATCACCAACGCCGGTTCTTCCGGTGATTACAGCCTGCTGAGTGACATCGTGCTGTTCCAGGACCGCTACATCAAGAACTTCGTTGAGAACTATCCGGATGCCTGGGTTGATCTGGAAGATGCCGGCATCAACTGGGACGACATCACCGCCGTCAAGCAGAGCTATTCCACCATCAATGGCAAGCACTACGGCGCGCCGGTGGACAACGGCACCTGCATTATGGCCTACCGTGTGGATCTGCTGGAGCAGGCCGGCTACAAGATCGAAGACATGAAGGGCATCACCTGGGAGAAGTTCCTGGAGATCGGTAAGGAAGTCTATGCCAAGACCGGCAAGGCCCTCCTGTCCATGGACGGCAGCGGCAATGACCTGCCCTACATCATGCTGCAGGGCGAAGGCGTCAGCCTCTGGAAGGAAGGCAAACCCTTCATCGTAGGCAATGAGAAGCTGAAGAGGGTTGTTGAGCTGCTCATCGAGATGGAGAAAGAGCATGTGCTGATCCTGTCCAACGACTGGACCGGCTACACCAACGAGACCATTATGCAGGATCAGGTGGCCGGCGTGCTGAACGGCAACTGGATCATCCCCACCATGACGCAGGTCGAAGCCAACTCCGGCAAGTGGCAGATCACCTCCATGCCCACTCTGGACGGCGGTGAAGGCTTTGCCACCAACGGCGGTTCTTCCCTGTATGTCACCGGCAACTGCAAGAACCCCGAGCTGGCTAAGAAGTTCCTGGCCTACACCTTCGGCGGCTCCAAGCAGACCTATGACGAAGCCCTCCGTAAGGGCGGCGTGGTCACCTGCTGCATCAGCGCGGGCCAGTCTGAAGTCTACGGCGAAGGCGTTCCGTTCTTCAACAACCAGCCGGTTTACAAGGACATTACCGAGATGGGCTCCAAGATCATCCCCATCGAGGAGAGCCCCTTCCACTACGTGCTGCGCGGCTATCTGGGAACGGCCATGCAGCAGATCAAGGATGGCGCCGATATCGACGCCGCTCTGCAGGAAGCGCAGGATGCCACCACCTTCTATATGGAAGGCATGGGATATTGATCCTGAAGGACTCTGTTGAATCTTAAGAAGGAACAGCAGGGAACCGGTTCGTTCCGGTTCCCTGCTTCCGGTTCTGAAAACCGACAGTGGGAGGATAAGCCCCGATGAAAAAGAAACATGGCTTCGGGCTCCTGGCAAGGCAGAAAGCGGCCGGCTGGGGATTCCTGGCGCCTGCCAGTTTGCTGATCTTCGTCATGAGTTTCTATCCCATGGTGAAGGCTTTTATCACATCTCTGCAGACCGGACCGGCAGCCAAACTGGCCTGGGCGGATCCGATCTTCAAAAACTACACCCGCATGTTTAACGACAAGGTGTTTCTCACCGCGATGGGCAACACCTTCCTGTATCTGCTGATCCAGGTGCCGGTCATGCTGATACTGGCGATCCTGCTGGCACAGCTGCTGAACAACAAGGACCTGAAGCTCCGGGGACTTTTCCGGACGCTGATCTTCCTGCCCTGTGCCACGGCGCTGGTCTCCTATTCCCTGATCTTCAAAACGCTTTTCGCCAATGAAGGACTGATCAATTCCTTCCTGAAAGGGATCGGGATCATCCAGGAGAATGTCAACTGGCTGGGCCAGTCTGACACGGCAAAGGCGGTCATCATCATCGCCCTGCTGTGGCGCTGGACCGGCTACAACATGGTCTTCTTCCTCGCCGGCCTGCAGAACATCGAATACTCGGTGTATGAAGCCGCGAACATCGACGGCGCCAGCGGATGGAAGACCTTCTGGCACATCACGGTGCCGCTGCTGCGCCCCGTGATCGTGATGACGGGCATCATGTCCATCAACGGTACACTGCAGCTGTTCGATGAGTCGGTCAACCTGACCAACGGCGGACCGGCGAACGCGACGATCACGATGTCACATTATATCTACAACAATGCGCTGGGGCAGGGCGTGGCGAATTTCGGATACGCGTCCGCGCTGTCCTTCATCGTGTTCATCATGGTGGCGATCCTGGCGTTTATCAACCTGAAGGTAGGTGATACGCGTGACTAATACAGCGATAAGAAGAAAACCGGCGGTTTCCCATATTCAGCGGAAACTGATCCCGGCTTACATCTTTCTGACGATCATGTCGTTCCTGTCCGTATTCCCGCTGTACTGGATGTTCACCGCGGCTACCAATACTTCCCTGGAAGTGGCCCAGGGCAAGATCTGGTTCGGCTCCTACCTGAGTGAAAACTATAAGAACCTGATCGATCAGCAAAACCTCTGGCAGGCGATGGGGAATTCCTTCTTCTACGCCGCCGTGCAGACCCTGGCAACGCTGCTGATCTGCTCCCTGGCCGGCTACGGCTTCGAGCTGTACCACGACAAGGGCAAGGACAGGCTCTTCGCCATCCTCCTGCTGGCTATGATGGTGCCGCAGGTGGCAACGCTGATCCCTCTGTTCACCATGATCTCACAGATGAAGATGCTGAACACGGTATGGGCGTTCATTATTCCCGGCCTGGCAACGCCGTTTATGATCATGATGTTCCGGCAGAACAGCCGTAATTTCCCCATTGATACAATGGAGGCGGCGCGGATCGACGGCCTGAGCGAGATCGGGATCTTCTTCCGGATGTATTTCCCGATGATGAAATCCACGTATGCGGCTTCTGCGGTCATTGTTTTCATGAACGCGTGGAATGCCTATATGTGGCCCCGGACGGTCATGAAGGGCAACGCGGTGCAGACCATGCCCATGCTGATCGCCAACATGTCCAACGGCTATGCCGTGGACTACGGGATGCTGATGCTGGGCGTTCTGTTCTGCTCGCTGCCGACGATCATTGTGTTCTTCGTGCTGCAGAAGCAGTTCGCGGAAGGCATCACCGGTTCGGTGAAATAAGGGGGCTTTCCGATCGCCCCCTTAAACCCCTTCGGGCATAAGGGTAACACGCGGAAGGCAAAAAAAATCGGAACCACTTAAAACTCCCTTCCGGGCAGGAAGGGAGTTTATTATCGGAAGGGGAGAGGAGAAACATGAAAAGGATCCTGTCGGTGCTGATGACGATGACGATGCTGGGCGGCGGCACCCTTGCCGCGGCGGAAGGCCGGAGCATCACGGCGGAAACGCAGGTGACGAAATGAGGCCAGATGCCGGTGCGGTTCACGGTCCGCGGGCAGCAGCTGCCGGAGGGCATCGGTCCGGAGCATTTCACCATCACGGGCGAGGCGGCCGGCTGGGGTACGCAGGCGACGCATCCCTTTGCCTGCGGGGTGAAGGAAGTGATCCCGGAAGCGGACGGCTGGAGCCTGGTGCCGGAGCAGTTCCCGGATAAATATTTCTATGTGCGGAGCTTTACCGTCGCCTGCGAAGCGGCGCCGGAGCTGGGCTTCACCATGGCCGACATCGGGGAGACGACGGCCGGGGCGGCGGATCTGTTCACCCTCCGCGAGGCGGAGAACGGCAGGATCAAAGCCTGGGTGTACCGGCCGGAAACGGAGGTTCCCCTGCCGGTGGTGGTGGTCTTCCACGGCTACGGAGATACCGCGAACCTGCTGACCTACCGCACGGCGGTGGACTGGGCGGAACCGGAGCACCAGGCGGCGCGGCACTGCATCGTGATCGCCCCGACGATCGAGGACGGGCTGTATGTTTCCGACAACGTCCGCAGCAAGGTCTTTGCCCAGGTGCTGGCGTGGATCGACGAAATGGCCGCGGCAGGCGCGGCGGATCCGGACCGGATCTACCTGATGGGCAATTCCTTCGGCGGCATGTCCTCCATTGAAATGGCGGAGCAGTATCCGGACCGCATCGCGGCGGTGATGGCGCTCTGCCCGGCGCTGAACTATTCCCGCACGGGGATGGCCGCCCTGGCAAAGATGAAGGACGTTCCGCTGTTCATCGCGCAGGCGGAGAGGGACGAAACCATCCCGGTCTCCGTGGGCCGGCAGGCGGCGGAGAAGCTGGAAAAGGCCGGCGGGAACGTCACCCTGAAGGTCTTCACCGACGCGGAAATGGAGGCGGCCGGCGCCGTCCACGGCCAGGAGCAGACCTACAGCTTCCACCATGCGGAGCTGGCCCTGCTCGAAAACGAGGACTATGCGGAGTGGCTGTTCAGTTTTAAGAGAAAATGATCACTTCTGCTTTGCGGGAAACAGCAGATGCAGTTTTGCGTAAAAATCCCCGAGCAGGTAGCGGCTGTCCAGGTCCCGGTAGACGAGGATCTCCCGGGCGCCGGGGAGGGGAGCGCCGTAGGTCGTGTCGTCGTTGACATGGCGGACGGCCTGCCGGGCGGTCCGGCCGCAGGCCGGGTGCAGCACGGCGGCGACGGAAGGCGAATCCCCCAGGGACCAGCTTTCCCCCGGCGTCCAGGAGGCGCCGGGCGTCGCGTTGTAGGCGATCATCTGGTCGAAGAGGTACTGTCCGATGGCGCCGAAGGGCATGACCTGCTCCTGCAGTTCGGCCAGGCCGACCCGGATGCTGCCGTAGACATCGGACGGGATCTGCCGGACCGGCGCCTCCGACTGCAGCACCGCGTTGGCGGCGGCCGGGTCGTTCCCGAAGTTGAACTCCTTGAAGGGGATCTCATCGATATCATACGGATGGCCGCCGATGGTCACGACGGTCATCCTTCCCGCGATGTCCGGCGCCTCTGCCAGGGCCCGGGCAGCGTTGGTCAGCGCGCCCATGCACAGGAGGAACAGGGGATGCGCGTCCTCCCGGCGGGCTTCTTCGATGATGAACCGGACGCCCTCGGAGGGTTCCCCGGCGGATCCGGGGCCTTCCTCGCCGCGCAGCACCGGGACGTCCGACCCCATGGCCCGGGTGACGCGCAGGGCGGCCTCCCGGCTCAGTTCCATGGAGCCGGGCTGAGCGAAGTGCTCCGCGACGATCGCCTTCACGATGAGCTTCGGGCTCATCAGGGCATAGGCGATGGCGAAGGGATCGTCCGCCTCGCACGCGGTATCCGAATCGATCACGACCCGGATCCTTTTTTTGTCTTCAACGGCAAAATTCAGCATAATGATTCCTCCGTCATATGATCTGATTCCGCTTTCATTATACATGCTTTTTGCCGGAATAGACCATGTTTTCTGCCGGGCTTTTGTATTGCCGCGATTTCTCCGCGGTCCGTACGGAACTCAGTCGTCATCGTCTTCTTCCGGCTCGTTCAGGCGGTCCTGGATGCGGCCGATGAAGTCTTCGGTTTCGGAAAGCCGGTCCTTCCGGAGGTCGTGCTCTTCACTGTCCCCGCCGCCGGGCTCATCGTCTTCCAGTTCGTCCAGGAGATCCTCGGCCCTGTCCAGCAGGTCCTCCAGGCGGTCTGCGTCGAGACTGTCCAGGTCCATGGTGAGGGGTTCATAAGCTTCTGTGCGGACGCGGCTGAAGGTCAGCGCGATGGCCATGAAGCAATGGGCAGTCGGGCACGCGAACATCGTGAAGGTGGTCTCTCCGGACAGCCTGGCGGAGGAGATCCGGGAGGAGATCCGGAAGGCCGCGGAACTGTACGGCAAGAAGGAAAAACCGTGAAGCTTCAGACGATGCTACCCTTCGGGGCGGCTTTCTGACGTCGGAATCAAGTGTGTGTTTTTTTGAGTCGAAGCCAAAGACTGACGCAGAAGGTCATCGAAAGGAATACAAAAAGGCATCCTGAAAACCCACAGTGAGTCGGCAGGATGCCTTTTTTATTCAGGCCGGGACTGTTTCAGCTTTCCGCATTACCGACCGTCGGGGTTCCTTTCACCCGCCGGAGATACCGAAAGGCCGGAAGGTGCGCCGTCCGGCTCAGTGTCCTCATCGCCGTACACTTCCCGGATCAGCGGAAACGTGCTCCAGGCCTTGGGCCAGCCGCAGTAGAAAGCCAGATGGGTCACGATCTCCACCGCTTCCTGCTTCGTGATGCCGTGATCTTTGCCAATGGAAAGATGGGCTTTCAGCTGCGGATACAGGCCGGCGGAAAACAGCGCTGCGATTGTGATCATGCTGCGGTCGCGGGCAGAAAGCTCCTTTTCCCGGGACCATACCTCCCCGAAAAGAACGTCATCGTTCAGCTCCGCAAACTTGGGGGCCAGTTTGCCCAGGTTGTCTCTTCCTGCAGTTTGCTTCTTTGCCATGAATAAAACCCTCCTTCTGTTTTATGGATTTGTCTGAATGCCCTGCGATTCCAGCCAGTTCCGCACATCTCCCGGCAGGCTTGATCCGCCGGAGTAATGGACTGACAGGCCGGGAGCAATAATAGCCTGCGGAGCCAGCTTGGCAATGGCTGTCAGGCTCTGGCCGAAGCGTCCGCCGCCATGGGAGCAGAAGGGCAGGATCGTCTTTCCGCTGAAATCATAGGATTCCAGGAAGGTCGCAATCGGCATGGGGACAGAGGCCCACCAGTTGGGATACCCCAGCAGGATCACATCGTACCCGTCTATACTTTCAGGCGGATTGGCGATGGCCGGACGCGCCTGATTGTGCTGATCCCGCTGCGCCTCCATCAGAACGGTATTGTAGTCGTCCGAATAGGCCGGAACCGGCACGATCTCAAAAATATCCGCGCCGGTCTGACGCCGGATCTCCTGAGCGATGCCCTGTGTATTGCCGCTCCAGGAGAAGTATGCGATCAACATTTTTCCGGAGGCCTGCGTTCTTTCCGCCCCGCTGCTGGTGAAGACGGTGCCGGAGAGCGTCTGTCCGGCGCTGCGCACCAGGCGGATTCCCAGGTTATAGCTGGCCATGTTCAACTCGCCCGCCGCGCGGTAGGCGCTGCGAAGGTTCTTGCCGAAATCGTTCCAGCCGCCGCCGCGATAGACCCGGCGTGTACCGGTCTCCGCGCCGGTGGGATCGGCGGTGTTTGCCAGATCGTACGCTCCGTACAGATCCCAGCACCATTCGTTCACGTTGCCGTGCATGTTATACAGGCCCCAGGGGTTCGGCGCGAAGCTGGTCACATCCACCGTCGTCTGCCGGTAGCGCCCGGGGCGGGTTTCCAGCACGGAATCATCGAAGTAATTCTCTTCGATTTCATAGGGATAATGGCCGTAATAGTTGGCTTCCTCCGGGCTGGTGGCATGAATTGTATTGAAGGGTGTCGTGGTGCCTGCCCGGCAGGCATATTCCCATTCCGCTTCTGTAGGGAGGCGATAGCCGTCCGCGCTGCGATCCCAGGTGACAGCTTCACCGTCGATCACATAGGCGGGCGTCAGGCCGGCTTCCGCGCTCCTGGCGTTACAGAAGCGCACCGCGTCCAGCCAGCTCACGCCTTCCACGGGCAGGTTTTCACCCGTGAAGCTGCTGGGATTGACGCCCATCAGGCGCTGGTATTCAGCCTGCGTGACCTCATAGGGGCTCATCCGGAAGCCGGACACTGTCACCTCATGCCGGGTTTCGTCATCGATACGCCAGTTCTCCGTTTCCGGGCTGCCCATGAGGAATGTGCCGCCCTCGATCCACACAAAACCGTCTTCCACGGTTTTTTTCTCACTTTCCTCAGCGGGAGCCGCTGTGTCCGGAGCCGGGGCAGGCGTTTCTTCCGCGGCGGTTTCTTCGCTGCCCGCGGCGGCCCAGGGCGCCGCCTCTTCAGCCCAGCCGCCCCCGTTTTCCGCCGGGAAAGCGAAGGTCAGGCCCATGCCGATCACCCCCGCAAGCAGAATGCCGATCAGTGCAACCAGCCTGCGGTTCTGATCCGCCCTGCGGTTCAGCAGCACGGGAAGACGTGATCCGATGAATACCCAGAAGAATGCGATCAGCAAAGCCTCCAGCAGCACGATCGGGACGGCTTTGTCATAGTCGATAAAAGCGAAGGGCACCCGGTAGAACAGATAGTTCGGGTAGTTGTTCCTGAAGAACAGCCACAGTCCGGCTCCGGCAGCGGGAATGGAACAGCCAAAGCCAATACGCTGTACATTTCGGCTCTTTATGCCGTTCAGCATGGCGGGAATGTGCAGGCCCAGGTGCAGCCCCATCAGCACAAAGCACCAGTGGGACAGGGTCAGGTGCAGCCTCCGGCCCAGGGATGCCCGCAGGAATTCTGAAAGGAAGGGCACGGCATGCACGCTCATGTTGATGCCGCACAGCGCCGTCAGCACAAAGCAGATCACCAGGGCCGCGTTGATCAGGGTCTGCACGATCCTGAGAGGCGTGTACTTTCCCTTAAAGAGTGCAGCGTACCACTTCCGGTTCAGGATCTGATGCAGGATCATCAGCACCGTCATGGCGATGCCCGTCCACTCGTGCCCGGCTTCACCTGTCACCTGATAGCTCATCAGCAGCAGGAGTCCGATACCCAGCAGGACATCTGCAATATGCTTGAAATGCTTTGAACGCATAATGCCTCCTTCTGTCAGGGTTCAATCCCCAAAGAGGCCGTCCACGCAAGCAGCTCCTCCACGGTGCTGCGGGGCGTGAAGCGCTTGCCCTCCAGCCAGGTGCCTGCGGCGGCCTGCTCCTCAAGATGCTTCATGCTGCTGCCCAGACCGGAACTGCCGGAGGTGAAGAACACCGCGAGAGTCTTATCCGTCAGATCCACGTTTTCCACAAAGTTCGATACGATGCGCGGCACATCGCCCCACCAGATAGGATAGCCGATCAGGACGGTATCATAGCCCGTCAGGTCCGGCAGCTCGCCCGCGATGGCGGGGCGGCAGCCGGGATCGTCGGTTTCGATGGATGTGCGGCTCTTGCTGTCGTTGTAGTTCAGATCCGCGTCGGTATAGGGCTCTTCAGGAACGATCTCATACAGATCGGCGCTCAGCCCCTCTGCCAGTTTCTCCGCGACGCCCCTGGTGGTACCGGTGGCGGAGAAGTATACAACCAGGATGTGGCCGGCGGGTCCGGCATTCTGCTCTGGAGCAGCATTCTTTTCGGCAGCTGCCGTCGACAGACAGGAAACAGCCAGCATCACAGCAAAGAGGATCGTAAAGATTTTTTTCAGCATGTTCATTTCTCTCCTTTTCAAAATAAATCAACAATCAGTCCCGTACACAGTGAAAACAGCATTACGAACGCCAGATAGAGGATAAACCGTCTCCAGCCGAGCACGATCTTCATTGCGCCCAGGTTGGTGATCTTGGTGGCGGGGCCGGTCAGCATGAAAGCCGCGGCACTTCCCATGCTCATGCCGTCCGCCAGCCATTCGATGAGCAGCGGAATGGTGCCTCCGCCGCACATATAGACCGGTACTCCGATGGTCGCGGCCATCAGCACGCCGAAACCGTTGTTTTTGCCGAAGAGACCGCTGACAAAATCGCCGGGCACATGAATCTGATACAGCGCCGTCAGCAGGATCCCCAGGGCGAACATGGGGCCTGTGGCCCTGATGTTGCGACAGATGTTTTTGAGGAACCGAAGCAGCAGATTGGGGTCGGTATCCCGGCTCTTTCCCTCATGGAAGCCGGTAAAGTCAAAGAAACTTTTGCCTTTTCCGCTGCAGAACCGGCGGATCAGCCAGCCCGCCGCGCAGCCGCACAGGAAGCAGGAAACGCACCGAATGATCAGCGCCGTCTGTCCCAGCGCTCCGCTGTAGAAGATCAACTGCGGATTCAACAGGATGCTCGACATCATGAAGGCGGCCAGGTAATCGTCCTTCACGCCCTGCTCCGAGAACGAGGCGGCGATGGGAATGGTGCCGTACATGCACAGCGGGGACGCGATGCCCAGGAGACTGGCCGGGATGACGCCCAGCCAGCCCGTTTTCCGCTGCCCGATCCTCGCGAAGGCACCGTGGATATACTTCTTTCCGAACACGGAGACCGCGCTGCCCAGCACAATGCCCAGGGCCCAGTAAGGCGCGATCTGCCGGATCTGGATGTCCAGGTAGTACCACAGATAGACGGCTTCTCTCTGAATCCATTCCCACATGGCTTATTTCACGAGGACGACCAGACGGTAAGTCCGGCTTCCCAGACCGTTGGCTTCGCCCGCCTCCAGCGTGTGCAGACCGTTCTGCCGCTCGATGCGGCGGATCAGGCTCCCGCTGTCCGGCATCGCGTACACCAGATCAATGGCGGCCTGGTCGATGGCCAGCGGGTCGGTGGAGGCCAGAATGCCGATGTCGTGCATGTCCGGCTCCGCGGGACTGCCGTCGCAGTCACAGTCCACGGACAGACGGTTCATCACGCTGATGTAGACAATGTTGCCGCCCATATACGTATCCACGCCCTTGGCCGCGTCCGCCATGGCCTCCAGGAAGGGGTCCTGCTCGCCCCAGATGCCGCCGCTGGTTTTGGTGCCGCCGGAGTGGATCCACACCTTGCCCATGGAGGAGGCGAAGCCGATGGAGATATTCTTGATGGCCCCGCCAAAGCCCGCCATGGCATGCCCCTTGAAGTGAGTCAGCACCAGGAAGGAATCGTAGTTGGCAAAGTGGCTGCCCACATAGTCCACCGGAATGCGGAGGCCGCCTTCAACGGGGATTTCCATGCTGCCTTCCTCATCCAGAATATCCAGATCCGCCACGTCCAGCAGCCCATTGTCCCTGGCCTGCTGCCGGTGCATGGCGGTGGAGGAGCGGCTGCCGCCGTAGGCAGTGTTGCATTCCACGATGGTGCCGTTCACCAGATGGATCAGATCGGCGATGAGAGCGGGCCGCAGATAATTGGTGAGGGTGCTCTCGCCGGTGGACATCTTCACGCCTGTTTTGCCCGGCAGTTCGATGCTCAGCGCCCGATAGGCTGCGACGAGGCTTTCCGGAGAAATGTCACTGATGAAATAGACCACGGGCGCGGATTCGTCCTCCGTGCAGTACGGAAGGGACCCGGTGTCCAGGCTGACGTCGCCGTTGGTGACCAGCGTATCCGCAAAGGCGGCGGTGCAGAGCAGACAGAGAAACAACGCGGCAGCGAGCAGTCTCTTCATGCTGATCCTCCTTCAGATTCTCTGATTGCCTGTAGACCAGACATGTTTTTCCCTGGCGTTCGCCGGTTTGTTCTGGGCCATCACGCCCGCCAGCGGATGCGGCACATAGGGCGCTTCCAGACAGGCAATTTCTTCTTCCGTCAGTTCCAGCTCCGTCGCTTTCGCGGCGCCGTCCACATGGCGGAGCTTCGTTGCGCCGACCACCGGGGAAGCAACCCTGGTCAGCAGCCAGGCAAGGGACACCTCCGTCATGGTCACGCCGCGCTTTTCCGCGATTTCCGCCACCCGCTCGATGATAACCCCGTCCTGCTGCGCGGTGGCGTCGTACTTGAACCTGGCGTAGGCGTCCTTCTCCAGCCGCTCGGAGGTTTCACCGGGCTTGCGGGACAGCCTGCCCGCCGCCAGGGCGCTGTAAGGCGTCAGGGCGATGCCTTCCTCCTGACAGTAGGGCACCATTTCCCGTTCCTCCTCCCGGAAGATCAGGTTGTAATGCCCCTGAACAGAAATGAATTCTGTCCAGCCTTCGCGCCCGGCGATGGCGTTGGCCCTGGCCAGCTGCCAGGCAAAGCAGTTGGAGATGCCGATGTATCTCGCCTTGCCTGCCCGAACGACCCGGTTCAGGCCATCCAGAATATCCTCAATGGGCGTCTGCCAGTCCCACATATGATAGATATAAAGATCCACATAATCCATGCCGAGATTCTGCAGGCTCCTGTTGATCATGCGCTCGATGTGCTGCTGTCCTGTGATGCCGCTTTCGATCTCGTCCTGGGTGCGGGGCAGAAATTTGGTGGCCACGACGACCTCGTCCCGCTTCGCGAAATCCCGCAGGGCGCGGCCCACATACTGCTCGCTGGTGCCGCTCTGGTAGGCGATGGCCGTGTCGTAGAAGTTGATGCCCGATTCCAGCCCGTGCCGGATGATTTCCCGGGAGTGCTCCTCATCCAGCGTCCAAGCATGCTGTCCCTGCCCGGCGTCGCCGAAGCCCATGCAGCCCATGCAGATGCGGGAAACGGTCAGATCGGATTTGCCAAGTTTTGTGTATTTCATGGATTAAGCCTCCCCGGTGTTCAGCAGTTTTTTCAGACAGGTACAGGTCAGGTCATAGGCGGACTGATAGACATAGGGGATCCCCGCCTGCTCCATGGCCGCCTTCTGCTTCTCTGTCACGCTGGTGTAGGGATAAATACCGTAGATGAACGGGAAGAAGGCATACAGAAACTGCTGCCGTTCCGCTTCGCCCATCTCCGGGATGTACTTTTCGACCATCCGGGTGACGGCATCAAGCGACGCGCCGTAGGCTACCTTGAACTCCGCCAGACGCTCCGGGCGGGAATTGGCCTCCATATCGTAAAGATTCATGGACAGCAGCCGAAGCAGCCGCGGCCTGTCCGTGAGCGTGCGGGCCAGCGTCCGGGCCAGCTCATCGCGGGGCATGGAGACTTTCACAGCCATTACCGCGCTCATCGCGTCCACCCACCGCTCATATTCCCTTTGCAGCAGCGCCAGGAAGATCTCTTCTTTCGTCTCGAAGTAATTATAGATCGAGGTGCGGGTAAAACTGGTGGCTGCGCCGATCTCCTTGATCGTAATCTCCTTGAAGCTCATGGTTTCATAAAGCCTCGCGCAGGCCTCAATAATCTCTTCCTTACGCGCTGCCGTCAGCGCCGGTGAACCTCTCGACATGGCCGATCCCTCCGTAAAACAAAACTGACACCGTGTCAACAATGTGCATTCTATCACAAAGCTGACACAGTGTCAATATAATTTCTTTATCTTTTTTGTCAGATCCCGATACCGCTGCGGAAGGTGAAGCGGTTGCTGCCGTCTCAGCCCAATGCCTGGGCGATGTCCTCGATCAGGTCGTCGGCGGATTCGAGGCCGACGCTGAGGCGGACCAGGTCCGGGGAGACGCCGGCGGCGAGGAGCTCCTCGTCGTTCATCTGGCGGTGGGTGGCGGAGGCGGGATGCAGGCAGCAGGTGCGCGCGTCGGCCACGTGGGTCTCGATGGCGGCGACCTTCAGATTCTTCATGAAGGCTTCGGCGGCCTTGCGCCCGCCCTTCACGCCGAAGGAGACGACGCCGCAGGAACCGTTGGGCAGGTACTTCTTCGCCCGCTCGTGGTATTTGTCGCCCGGCAGGCCGCAGTAGCTGACCCAGGCGATCTTCTCATGCCCGGCGAGGAACTCGGCGACCTTCTGCGCGTTGGCGCAGTGGCGTTGCATGCGCACGTGCAGGCTCTCCAGGCCCAGGCCGAGGATGAAGGCGCTCTGCGGGCTCTGGACGGAGCCGAAGTCGCGCATCAGCTGGGCGGTCGCCTTGGTGATGAAGGCGCCGGCGAGGCCGAACCGCTCGGTATAGGTGATGCCGTGGTAGCTCTCATCCGGGGTGGTGAGGCCGGGGAACTTGTCCGCGTACCGGTTCCAGTCGAACTTCCCGCTGTCCACGATGCAGCCGCCGACGGCGGAGCCGTGGCCGTCCATGTACTTGGTGGTGGAGTGGGTCACGATGTCCGCGCCCCACTCGAAGGGCCGGCAGTTGACCGGCGTGGCGAAGGTGTTGTCCACGATCAGGGGCACGCCGTGGCGGTGGGCGGCCTTCGCGAACTGCTCGATATCCAGCACGCACAGGGCCGGGTTGGCGATCGTCTCGCCGAAGAGGGCCTTCGTGTTCGGCCGGAAGGCGGCGTCAAGCTCCTCGTCCGTGCAGTCCGGGGAGACGAAGGTGAAGTCGATGCCCATCCTTTTCATCGTGACGGCGAAGAGGTTGTAGGTCCCGCCGTAGATCGCGGAGCAGGCGACTACGTGGTCCCCGGCGCCGGCGATGTTGAAGACGGCGTAGAAGTTGGCCGCCTGGCCGGAGGAGGTGAGCATCGCGGCGGTGCCGCCCTCCAGGGCGCAGATCCGGGCGGCGACGGTGTCGCAGGTCGGGTTCTGCAGGCGGGAGTAGAAATAGCCTTCGGCCTCCAGGTCGAAGAGCTTGCCCATGTCCTCGCTGGTGTCGTATTTGAAGGTCGTGCTCTGGATGATCGGGATCTGGCGGGGTTCGCCGTTCTTCGGGCTGTAGCCGGCCTGTACGCAGATGGTTTCGATTCGGGCCATGGTCATGCTTCCTTTCTGATCGGTCGGAACGGGTTGCTGCTTCAACTATATTATCAGATTTTCCGGGGCAGGGCCGTTTTTTATCTGTTTTCGGGACAAAAGCGGAAAAAGTATGCTATAATGGCAAAAAAAAGATGCTTCATATCCGGACAGTATCAGAATTGGAAAGAGAGGTCATGAAAAAATGAAGAACCATAAGAGGATCCTGGCGGCGCTGGTGCTCGCGGTGATGTGCGTGCTGCTGGTGTCGTCCGCCTGCGCCGCGTCGTCGACGAAGAATCTCCGGAACCTCGCCTCGACGAGGAACCTGGATGACCTGCCGCCGTTCAAGTTTGAAAAGCATAAGTACGGGATCGGCTACGGCAGCTGCCCGGTCTATACGGCGCCGTCCGAGGCCGCCTTCCGCAGCGCCAACGGCAGAGCCAGCGTCGCGACCGACGGTTACGAAGTGGACGATGCCGGCTGGGTCGACGGCTGGCTGCTGGTGCGCTATCAGATCAAGACCGGCTGGCGCGTCGGCTATATCCCGCCGAAATTCGTCAAGGGCTTCCGGTCCTCCATGAGCGCGCACTTCGGCTATATCCCCTGCGTGGCGGATTCGGAGATCTATGTGACGGATAACCCCTACAGCCATACCGATTCCATCGGCCTGATGGAGGCGGGAGAGTCGTTCCATGTCCTCAGCCGGTATAACTACTATGCCAAAGAGGGATATGACTGGTGGTATATCGAGTGCTACATCGACGGGCAGGTGGCCCGCGGGTTCATCGACGTCAATGAAGCGTTCCACGTGGAGGAATGATTCAAATGATTCAGAGGAGGCTTCGGCCTCCTTTTTTTATTCCTCCCGGAACTGTGTCACGCGGGTGCGCAGGGTCTGCATGTGCTCGGAGGGGAGGCAGCCCACCTCCTTCAGGAAGGCCCGGCGGAAGGTGCGCATATTGGTATAGCCGCAGGCGTCGGACACCTCGGTCAGGGTCATGTTCGGATCCCGCATGAGGAGGCGGGCCTTGGAGATGCGGCTGGCGTTGATGAAATGGCGGAAGTTGATGTGCAGTTTTTCCGCGAAGAAGTGGGACAGGTGGGACGTGCTGATGCCCAGGGCGTGGGACGCGGTTTCGAGCGTGATCTCCTCGCAGGCGTGGTCGGAGACGTAGCGCATGATCCGGTGGCCGAGGTTCTGCTCGGAATAGTCGTAGACCGGCTGGTAGGACAGCCGGTGCAGGATGCCGGCGAGGAGGACGTGCAGGTAGGCCGCGCACAGGGGCAGGTCGTCGTCCATGCTCAGGTCGCCCAGGCGGACAACGGCGTGGCGCGTGTCGTCGCCGATCCGGTCCGCCCGGAGGACCGGGCTCTCCGGCGCGAGGCCGTGGAAGGTGCCCGCATATTCCGGGATGATGTCCGGCGGGAAGATGGCGGCGATGCCGCCGATGTCGTCGCTCAGCCTGTCATAGCTGTGGGGGACGAGGGGAAAGACGACAGCCGCGTCGCCCTGGGCGAGGGTGTAGCTGATGCCGTCGATCTGGACCTGCGCCGTCCCGGAGGTGATGACCACGATCTCCGCTACCTCGTGCACATGCGCGGGAAAGGGGTAGTGCGTCATTTCCCCGATGAAGAGTTTACCCTCGCGGTGCTCGTAGAAGGTGTTCATGCGGATGTCCTCCGAAATGGTTTTGTCCCCGGAAACGCTGAAAATCCGGTGTGTTCTGACCTATTATAAACCAAAACAAACAAAAATAAAACAATTTCGAACCGGAAAATGCAAATTTTGTCCCATCAATAAAAGAAAAAGGTGTTGTGGGCGGGGACGCATCCTGTTATAAATAGAGAGACAAATGAAACGTTACGATATTGACAGAGGAAGGATGTGAATCCATGAGCAAGAAGCGGCGTTCCTATATGGAGTTCCTGTATATCCTTCCGCTGCTGATCTTGGTCGGGGCGATCTCCTACTATCCGCTGTACGGCTGGATTTACGCCTTCCATGACTACATGCCCCCCAAGCCGATCTCAGCGGAGACCTTTGTCGGCCTGAAGTGGTTTGAGTACATCGTGTCCAACCCCGTGCGCCTGGCGGACGTCGGCCGCGTGCTGGTGAACACCTTCGCCATGAGCGGGATCTCCCTGGCCTTCAGCTGGTTCCCGATGATCTTCGCGGTGTTTCTCAATGAGATCCGCTGCAAGCCGTACCGCAAGTTCGTCCAGACGGTCACCACCCTGCCGAACTTCATCTCCTGGGTGCTGGTGTTCTCGGTGGCCTTCAACGTGCTGAGCTCCACCGGCGCGGTGAACAGCGTGCTGGTGGGCCTCGGGTGGATCGACAAGCCCATCGCCTTCCTGAGCTCGAAGGACAACGTCTGGTTCCGGATGTGGCTGTGGCTGACGTGGAAGAACGCCGGCTGGGCCGCCATCATGTACCTGGCCGCTATCAGCGCGATCGACGAGCAGATGATCGAGGCGGCGAAGGTGGACGGCGCGACCCGGATGCAGATCATCTGGCGGATCACGATCCCCTGCCTGCTGCCGACCTATTTCGTCATCGTTATGCTGAACCTGGCGAACTTCCTGTCTAACGGCATGGAGCAGTACTACGTGTTCATGAACAACTTCAACAAGAAGTCCATCGAAGTGCTGGACCTGTACGTGTATAACATCGCCACCACGGGCCGCGGCAACTATCCGCTGTCCACTGCGATCAGCATGCTCAAGAGCATCGTGAGCGTCGTGCTGCTGTTCATCACCAACGGCGTGTCCAAGCTGGTCCGCGGCGAAGGCTTCGTGTAAGGAGGGGACGGAAATGACGACGAAAACCATTCCGCAAAAGCCCGTCCTGCACGCCGGGAAGCATGTGAACCCCATGGATCGCCAGAGCTTCGGCGACCGGGTGATCAGCGTGATCACCTACATCGTGTACGCCTTCTTCGCCTTTGTCTGCGCGTACCCGTTTTACTACATCATCATCAACTCCATCAGCGCCAACAACCTGTCCGAGCGGGGCAAGGTGCTCTTCTGGCCGATGGAGATCCACTTCAAGAACTACACCCGCCTGGCGAACATCCCCGGCCTGCTGGACGCGGCGAAGACCTCTGTCCTGCGTACGGTGATCGGTACGGTCCTGACGGTGATGATCGCGGCCTTTCTGGGCTACATGTTCACGCGGGACACGATGTGGAAGCGCAAGCTCTGGTTCCGCTTCGTGGCCGTGACGATGTACTTCAACGCCGGCATCATCCCGTGGGTCCTGTGCATGCGGAACCTGGGGCTGGCGAACAACTTCTGGGGCTACATTTTCCCGATGATCGTGCAGCCGTTCTACATCATCCTGTGCAAGACCTACTGCGAGTCGGTGCCCAGGGAGCTGCAGGAGGCCGCCGAGATTGACGGCGCCGGCACGCTCCGGGTGTTCTGGCAGATCATGCTTCCGGTCATCAAGCCGATCCTGGCGACGATCGCGATCTTCGCGGCCGTGAACCAGTGGAACTCCTTCCAGGACAACTTGCTGCTGATGACCAACCGCCCGGACCTGAACACCCTGCAGTACGTGCTGTGGCAGTACATCACCCAGGCCAACAGCCTGAAGGCCCTGATCAGCAACACCACGAACTCCAACGCGATCATGGCCGGCCTGGCCACCGCCGCGACGGCGACCTCGATCCGCATGTCGGTCACGGTCATCGTCGTGCTCCCGGTCATGCTGATCTATCCCTTCTTCCAGCGGTACTTCACGAAGGGGATAATGATTGGAGCTGTAAAAGGATGAACCTCTGACGACCGCCAGTGGCGGAAGTCTCGTCAGAGGTGATTTCAACCGAAACGAGCGAGCTCCGCAGTGCGGAGTCGCGACGATTGAGGTTGCGGGGAGCGAGGGAAGCGGTGCCCCGGTGGGGCATTTGCCGAAGGCAAAAGCGACCCGAACGAGTCAACCGAAGCAAGCAGCGGGCAGCAGCGAGAGCAAAGCCGGCTGCGCCGACTGAGGTTGCGGAAGAACCAATTATTTCCGGAATAAAGGCAAGTACGCCTTTATCATAAAACAAAGGAGGGTACCAACACATGAAGAAGATCCTGTCTGTCCTGCTGACCCTGGCCATGCTCCTGAGCCTGGTTTCCGTCAGCGCGGTGGCCGAGGGCGAGAAAGAGCTCCTGACCATCGATGTGTACGATGATGCCGCCAACTACAACGGCATCCAGTCCGGCTGGTTTGCGAAGCTGATCAAGGACAAGTTCAACATTGAACTGAACATCATCGCATCCCAGGTCGTCGGCAACACCATCTATGCCACCCGTTCCGAAGAAGGCAACCTGGGTGACATCCTGGTCGTTGACAAGGCCAAGTTCCCGGAAATCGTGGAAGCCGGCCTCGCAAAGGATATCAGCGATAAGCTGCCCGCCTGCGAGAACATCATGAAGTTCAAGACCCAGATCGATGTTTACAACAAGGGCCTGACCGGTGAAGACGGAAAGTACTACGGCATCCCCACCGAGATGACCGATACTTCCCCCACCAGCATCACGGACGACGTGATCTATTCCAGCCCCATGCTCCGCTGGGATCTGTACAAGCAGATTGGCTCCCCGAAGCTGGAGACCCTGGACGACCTGCTGGCCGCCCTGGAGAAGATCCACGAAGTGCATCCCACCAATGAAGAAGGCGATCCCGCTTATCCCTTCTCCCTGTGGCCCGACTGGGACGGCAACGACAACATGATCGGACCGGCCAATGTCGTGCAGCTGACCACCTGGTACGGCCAGAAGCTGAAGGGCTCCGCCATGCTGATGCCCGACATGACCTTCAGCCCCCTGTACGAGCGTGAGAACGCCTACTACAAGATCACGAAGTTCCTGAACCAGGCGAATCAGAAGGGCCTGGTGGATCCGGACTCCGGCACCCAGAACTGGGACAACGCCTGCGCCAAGATGTCCTCCGGCCGTGTGGACGTCATGTGGTACAGCTGGCAGGTCGGTTTCTGGAACAGCGTGGATCGGCTGAATGCCGGCACTGCGTTCCGCTTCATCCCCGTCAACGACATGAAGTTCTATGCGGATGCTGACCGTTACTTCGGTTCCGACCGTATGTTCGGTATCGGCGCCGGCGTGGAAGGCGAGAAGTACGACCGCATCATGGAATTCCTCGACTGGTACGCCAGCCCCGAAGGAGCCACCTTCGAGCATGACGGTATCGAAGGCCTGAACTACGTCGTGGAGAACGGCAAGTTCAAGCCCTACAAGGACAACGCCCTGATGGACAACCTGCCCGTGCCGGACGAATTCGGCGGCGGCGGATTCTCCGACGGCAACAACGCCATCAACCAGTGGATCGTTTCCGCCATCTGCGTGAACCCGAACACCGGCGAGCGTTATGCCCAGAAGTACTGGCAGAGCTACAAAGACATGACCATGACCGAGATGAAGAAGGAATGGACCGAAGTCTTTGGCGCTGAGGACGACGTGTCCTGGATGAAGGCCAACGACAAGCTGCTGGCCAGCCCGAGCGTTGACTTCACTCCCGCGGCGGACAACAACGACATCATCGCCCTGCGCGCTGAGATCAACAGCAAGCTGTGCGAATACACCTGGAACCTGATCATGACCTGCAGCACGGACGAAGAGTTCGAAACGATGTGGGACGCCATGGTTGCGGAACTCGACGGCCTGGGCTACAAGGATCTGTACGAGTATGACTGCGGCGTATGGCAGCCCGAAGTGGACGCCAAGAAAGCTGCTGCCGGCATGTGATCAACCGGTAAGTGAAACATAACAGGGAACCATAACCCCATCGGGGCGCTCCTCACGGGGCGCCCCCTTCTGATTTTAAAGGAGAATGACACGATGCGGACGGACCTTTCTTCCATCCTGCCGGACGGCAGAAGCTACGAGTTCTGGGAAACCGATCCGGCCTGGGAGCGGGAGCTGTTCGTGAACGGCTCCGACCCGTCGGCGTCGGACGACAACGACGGCAGCGAGGCCGCGCCCTTCAGGACCATCGGGAAGGCGGCGCAGGCCGCGGCGCCGGGTACCCGGGTGCGCATCCACGCGGGAACCTACCGCGAGTGCGTCAGCCCCGCCATGGGCGGCACGGATCCGGAGCATATGATCTCCTACGAGGCCTTCGGGGACGGGGACGTGATCGTCAGCGCCGCGGAGGTCGTGACGGAATTCAGGACCAGCGAGGGCTGGATGGCCGTCCGCGCCTGGGGTGCGCCGCAGCCGGAGGACCTGCGGATCTGGGAGTACGACCTGGACCCGGACGTGTTCCGGGGCTACAACCCCTTCTGCGCGGTGAACATCCTGCACGACCGGCTGTTCATCGAGTACGACAAGACGGACATGACCACCTACCTCAACCGGCGGGGCTGCGTCTTCTGCGACGGGAAGCCGCTGAAGCAGGTGCCCCTGTATGAGGGCATGGGGCAGGAGGAGGATACCTACTGGGTCGAGGCCAACGGCATGAAGGTCCACTTCCGCCTGGCGGGGGACGCGGACCCGAAGGACCATACGATCGAGGTGACGGTGCGGGAGCAGTGCTTCGCGCCGGAAAAGGAATTCCTGAACTACATCCGGGTGAAGGGCCTGATCTGCGAAAAGGCCGCCACCGGCGCGCCCGTGCCGCAGCGGGGAGCCATCTCCGCGCACCGGGGGCACCACTGGATCATCGAGGACTGCGAGGTCAACTGGTCCAACGGCGTGGCCATCGACGTGGGCAACGAGTGCTGGCACCATACGCATACCGAGGGCGAGGTCATCGGCTGGAGCGTGATCCGGAACTGCCGGATCCGCGACGCGGGCGTGTGCGGCATCGCCGGGATGTTTGCCGAGCGGCTGCTGATCGAGGACTGCGTCATCGAGGGCACCGGCTGGCAGAAGATGGAGCTGAGTTGGGAGGCGGGGGCGATCAAGCTGCATAACAGCGTGAACGGCCTGATCCGCCGGAACGTCTTCCGGAACACCTTCCGGGCGGACCACCTCTGGCTCGACTGCGGGAACGAGAACAACCGGATCACCGGCAACCTCTTCCTGGACGGCATCGAGCAGCGGGAGGCCATCTTCATCGAGTGCACCCGAGATGGGATCAACCTCATCGACAACAACGTCATCTGGAACGTGCAGGGGCGCTTCGACCCGGCGCAGGTCCCGCAGGAGCCCGGCTCCTCCGGGTGGTACAAGCTGCGCGAGCTCGACGTCGTGAACGGCTACGGCGTCTACGGCGAGGGCACGGATCGGCTGCACATCTCGCATAACCTGATCGGCAAATGCCGGCACAGCGGGTATTACATGAAGCCCGTCGGCTTCCGGATGCACGGGATGGACCGCGGCGGCACCGGACGGGACGCGAAGATCATCAACAACATCTTCTACGACTGCGGGGAGGCGGCGATCGATTTCCCGACGCGGGACAACACGGCGGAGGGCAACCTCTACGTGCGCATGAACGGCGGCTACCTGCGGGTCATGTATCCGGAGCCGGAGGTCTGCCTGAACCTGCCGGCGTGGAAGGAGTTCTGCGGTTTCGACAAAGAGGGGCAGAACGCCTGGTTCGACATCGATGTGGATACGGAGACCGGAAAGGTTACCTACAGTCCATCGGCGGACGGCCCGGTGGGGCTGCCGTCGCAGCTGGCCCGGCTGAACATGATCCGGGATCCGGAAGAAGTGAAAAAAGTAACGGCTGACGGCAGGGTCGGAAAGGTCCTGCCGGGACCTCTCAACGAGTGGGGGATAGGAAAATGCTGAGACAGGTGAAGACGGAAAACGGCTGGGTGCGGGGTATCGAAGCGGCGGACCCCAGGATCACGGCTTTCAAGGGGATCCCGTTCGCCGCGCCGCCGATCGGGAAGAACCGGTGGCGGGCGCCGCAGCCCTGCGGGAACTGGGCCGGCGTGCGGGACGCAAGCCGGTTCGCGCCGATCTCCATGCAGTGGATTCCCGGCCTGTCGGACGATATCTACGTCCGGGAGTGGCACGTCGATCCCGAGATCCCCATGGGCGAGGACTGCCTCTACCTGAACGTCTGGACCCCGGCGAAGAAGGCGGAGGAGAAGCTGCCCGTGCTCGTGTGGTATTTCGGCGGCGGCCTGCAGTGCGGCTATCCGGCGGAAATGGAGTTTGACGGCGAGCGGATCGCCCGCCGAGGCATCGTCGTGGTGACGGTCAACTACCGCGTCGGCGCTCTCGGCTTCCTGACCCATCCGGAGCTGACGAAGGAGCAGCCGGAAGCCCCGGCGAACTTCGGCAACCTCGATCAGCAGGCGGGCCTGAAATGGGTGCGCCGGAATATCGCGGCCTTCGGCGGGGATCCGGCGAAGGTGACCATCGCCGGGCAGAGCGCCGGCGGCGGCAGCGTGATGAGCCAGACGGCCTGCCCGGACAACACGGGTCTGTTCCGCGGCGCGGTGGTCATGAGCGCGATGATCTTCGATCCCTATCTCCGGCGGGAGATCGGGCGGCCGGAAAAGCTCGCGGACGCGGAGAAGAAGGGGGAGGAGTTCTTCGCCTTCCTGGGCGTGAAGAACCTGAAGGAGGCCCGCGCCCTGGACGCGGTGACCCTGCAGCGCAGCTATGAAAAGTATATGGAGAGCCATGTGCCCTTCTTCACCGTGCAGGACGACCTCTTCTGCACCGGCGACCCGATCGGCCTGTACCGGGAAGGAAAGTGCGTGGACGTCGCCATGCTCTGCGGCAACACCGGCGGCGAGTTCCTGAACGCGATCGACGTGAAGGATGAAGCGGAGCTGGAGGCGGAGGCCCGCCGGATCTTCGGGGAGAAGGCGGACACCTTCCTCGCGATCCCGGAGAGCCGGGTGAAGACGGAGGGCGTCGGCTACGGCGCGGCCAGCGGGATCGAGTGCACGGCCAAGGGCCTGCTGACGGACGTTGCGAAGAGCGGACGGAAGGGCTGGTGCTACTGCTTCGATCCGGACATGCCCGGCTGGGACAACCCCGGCACCTTCCATTCATCGGACCTGTGGTTCTGGTTCGAGACGCTTGCCAAGTGCTGGCGCCCCTTCGTCGGGCGGCACTACGACCTGGCGCGGCAGATGTGCGACTATTTCTGCAACTTCATCAAAACCGGCGATCCGAACGGGAAGGATCTGAACGGGGAGACGCTCCCGCGGTGGGAGCGGTGGACGGAGGAGACCCCGTGCACGATGCGCTTCCTGGCGGACGGGGCACAGCCGGAAACGGCGCCGCTGCCGCCGCTGAAACAGTTCCTTTCTGACCGGATCATGGAGAGAATGCGCGGTCTGGGCTGAATGTCACAAATATTTAAGAATTTCGTAATAATTGATTCATACTGTCGATTGACAGAATGAAAGGGGACCGATATATTACAGATAAGAGAAAAGAGCTGTCAGCAGTGTAACATATTCAGTTCCTGTACAGGCAGCCTGATTTTCCGTAAAGGAGTGAACGTTTCGTGACGTCCAAGAAATGGAGCCGTTTACTTTGCCTGGTTCTTTGCCTGGCAGTGATGCTTTCCTGTGTTTCCGTCGCGGCTGCGGAGGAGAAGACCAAGATAACCGCCCAGCTGCTGCGCCTGCGGGCGACGGCTTCGGTCAAAGGCCGGGTGATCGACGCCTTCCCGAAGGGGACCGAGGTCACGATCCTGAAAAAGGGTTCCGAGTGGACGAAGGTCCGGGTGCGCAACAAGACGGGTTACATGCAGACCAGGTTCCTGGCCTACAGCAGGGGCTCCTCTTCCTCGGGGTCGGGCAGATCCGGTTCGACGATGTACGTCGCGAAGGGCGTCTGGCTTTACCTCCGGTCAGCGCCGGATTCCAGTTCCGACATCCTCGGGACGTTCCGGGGCGGCACGGCCGTCACCGTCCTGAGCAGAGGCAAGTACTGGTACCGGGTTTCCGTCAAAGGCCTGGAAGGCTACATGGGGAAAGAGTACCTGACCAGTGTCAAGGGACAATAACGGATGAATGACAGGGCAGCCGCCTGCGAAATGCAGGCGGCTGCTGTTGTTTACAGGGGCCCGGATCCGTGCTATAATGCGCTTGCGACAAATTCTGAAGGAGTAAGGCATGAAAAGACTGATTTCCGTTCTGCTGCTGATGGTGCTCTGCGCGCTGCTGATCTGCCCGGCGATGGCGGAGGAGACGACGGACAAGACAAAGGAGATCCTCGCGAAATACGAGAAGCTGATCGAAGGGGACTGGAAGCTTCGCTGGCGGTACCTGCCGGTGGACAAGGCGTCCTTCATGAGCGATAAGTGCAAGGCGGCGAATTACTGGACCTATCCCGGCATCCGCAACCGCAGCGGTGAGACGATCGAGACCCACCTGATGGTCGGGGAGGGCGGCGAGGTCTACCTGATCCACCTGACCTCCGGCGATACCCATAAGATCATGAGCTTTGAGGGCGGCTGGGCGGCCCGGATGTATATCAACGACGAGGCCAACCTGATCCTCTGCATCGGCGTGGACGGGGTGACCTGCCTCTTCGAGCGGGAAACCGCCCCGGCGAAGGAAATCAAGAGATAATCAGCTGAAAAAGACAAAGGCCCGGGCAGTATGCCCGGGCTTTTCTTGAAAGAGGGGAGGGAGAAGCGCATGAAACGGCTGACGGCGGTGCTGGCGGCCCTGCTGCTGTGCGCCTGTCCTGCCTGCACGGTGCCGGAAGGGGCCGGGACGGCCGGTTATACCCTGCCGGTCGACTTTTCCCCCGGCATGCCGCCGGACCCGGCGAACTATGTATCCGAGACTGTCTACGAGGATCCGACGATCCGTGTGGAGATCACCCCGGACAACGACAATGGACGCCTCTTCTGGATCGCTGATATCGAGATCGCCGACGCGAGCCAGCTGCGCACGGCCGCCGCGAACGGGTTTGACCGCCGCGGGACCGAGTTCGGCCACGTACTGGCGAGGCGGATGAACGCGGTCGTCGCGGTGGACGGGGACTACTACTGCTATACCTCCGACACGCCCCTGATCATCCGTCAGGGCGTGGTCTACCGCAACAAACTGACGAAAAAGCCCGGGCAGGACGTTCTCCTTATCGACGAGGACGGGGACTTCCACGGCATCGAGGACGCGAAAGCCGGCGACGTCGGGGAGACCGTCGACGGGAAGAAGATCATCAACGCCTTCCACTTCGGCCCGCTCCTCGTCAACCACGGGCAGATCCGCACCGGCAAGATCAACCGCCACATGAAGCCGGAGCAGCGCTCCCAGCGCGTCGCCATCGCGCAGACCGGGCACCTGAAGTACCGCATCATCGTGACCGGGCCGAACGAGCGCGGCAGCCGCGCGCTGAATTTTGAGGAGTGGCGGCAGTTCGTGGCGTCCATGCCCGATATCGAGGTGGCCTACAACCTGGACGGGGGCGACAGCGCCGTCCTGGTGTTCAGGAACCAGAAGGTCAACGATCCTGATAACGAAAACGAGCGGCCCCTCGCGGACATCATCTATTTCGCGTCCGCCCTGCCGCAGCCGTAACCGCTTTGTGAAATGTACCCTGTGAAACGGAGCTGATCGCCTGTGTCCGCTTACCCGGTCGTCGCCGTCTGCGCGGTGTCCGCGGCCTTTCTCCTGTTTATCACCGCCGCCCTGCGGAACAAAGGGGACCGGAACAAAGGGGACGACCGGGGCTGCCGCCCGTTCTCCACTGAAAACGAGCACACTGGCTCGTTTTCCGGGCGTTCCGAACCCTTTTGTTCCGCGCGGACGGCGGCGGCTGCCGTGCTCTCGTTCCCTGTGTGCACAGCGCTCGGGTTTGTGTTCGCGAAGCTCTTTTACGTCCTCCTGATGGAGACCGGGCATATCGTGGAATGGGGTGAATGGGACGCGCTTTTCAGCCTGCGGCCCGATACCTTCTGCTTTACCGGCGGCGGGGTCGGCGTCTGGCTCGGCCTGCTCCTTTCCGCCCGGATCACCGGCTGCCGGCCGGCGGGGACGTTCCTGGATCTCTTCACGGTCCCCGGCCTGCTGCTGGCGGCAGGCCTGCGCATGGCGGAGATGGAGCTGGGCAGCCTCGGTACCGGGCGGTTTATCGAGGCCGCCGCGGCGCCGCCTTTTCCCTTCGTCGTGGTCAATGAGTACGGGGAGGCGCACGTCGCCGTCTTTTTTGGGGAAGCGCTCTGGGCGCTCGCCGTCCTCGTGCTGTCCCTCTTCGGCCGGAACCGCCGCCCGGGCGCCCGGTTTGAAGCGGCGGTCTTCCGCCTCTGCGCCGGGCAGATCGTGCTGGAGGCCATGCGCACGCAGGCGCTGAGCTGGGGCTTCGTCCGGGTGGAGCAGGTCCTCTGCGCGGCGATCATGATGATCCTGACGTTCTGTGCCTGCGCCCGGAATACAAAAAAGCAGGGAGCCGCCCGTTTTCTCCCTGCCTTGTTCCTGCTCGCCTGCTTTGCCGCCATCGTCGGCATCGAGTTCCTGCGCCAGCGCAGCCCCTCCCGCTTCATGGGCGAGACCGGCGGCTTCCTGCTCATGGCCCTTGTCCTCCTCCCCTCAATCCGGTACGCCGGGGACGGTTCTTTTTGTACCAAAAACTCCAGAACGGAACGGTAGGGACGGTTCTTTTTGTTCCAAAACGGAAAACGGAACAAAAGGAACCGTCCCCTTTGTTCCGTCCCCTTTGTTCCGGGGATGCAGTTCAGTTCCGGGGACGGTTCTCGTTTCAGTCGGTGAAGGGGATGTACCAGGTTCCCTGAAACATTTCTTTGATGACGTCATAGTGCGGGTGGTCGCGCCAGCCGCCGAGGGTCGGCTCGGACTTCCAGTTGATCTGCGTCCCGGGAAGCTTTTCCTTCAGCGTGTCGATGACCTCCTGCGGCACGCCGGGGATGCCCCGGTTCGCGGCGCGGAAGAGCCACAGGCGCTTCAGCTGCGTTATGCCGCAGAGGGGAGAAAAGTCCCCGATCCGGTTGTAGCCGATGTTCAGGTCGGTGAGGTGCTTCAGCCCCCGCAGGGGAGAAAGGTCCGTGACCCGGTTGCTGAACACTTCCAGGTATTCCAGGTTTTCCAGGCCGGCGAGGGGTGACAGGTCTTCGATCCGGTTGACCGCGATGATCAGCACCCGCAGGTCCTTCAGCCCGGCGATCCAGGAGATGTCGTCGACGTTGTTGTGGCCGATGTCCAGGGCCTTCAGCTTTTTGCAGTACCGCAGGGCGGACATTTCCTTCGTGCTGTGGCCCTGCGCGCCGGAGCGGTGCAGGGTGGAAAAGGCCTCCGCGTCGGTCCGGACCCGGTGGTCTTTGCCGATCATCAGCGTCCAGCCGAACACGACCTGCGGATACAGCGCCGCCAGCTCGTCCGCCTGGGCGGGGGTCACGGGCGTGTTGTACATATCGACTTTTTGCAGATTCGGATACTGCGCGAGGCGGTTTCTGATCTCCGTATAGTTCAGCCGCTGCCGGATGTTGAGCTCGGTGACGGACGAATTGTCCTCTTTCCTGTCCGCAGCCGCGCAGCCGGCCGCCATCACCAGGCACAGCAGCAGGCAGGCGACGCGGTTCAGTTTCACTTCTGGATCTCCTCGATCAGTTCGAGTACGCGCTCCGTCCCGTTCGCGGGCGGGGCGTTCTTCAGCGCTTCCGTGAGGGCGTCCCGGGCATCCCAGGTGGCACGGACCTCCTCCGCGAGGGTCTCCGGGGTCATGTTCTCCTGCAGGAGCACGCGGCACAGGCCGCGCTTCTCCAGGCTCTTCGCGTTCAGGATCTGGTCCCCCCGGCTCGCGCCTTTCGGATAGGGGATCAGCAGCATCGGCCGGCCGAGGGCCTGGAACTCGCACAGGGCGTTCGCTCCCGCGCGGGAAAGGACCAGGTCCGCGCAGGCCAGGGCGTCCGGCAGCTCGGCGTCGAGGAACTCGATCTGGGTGTAGCCGGGGGTGCCGTCCAGCGCCGGGTCGAGGTTGCCCTTGCCGCAGATATGCGCGATATCGAAATCGTCCGTCAGGCGGGGGAGCGCCTTGCGCAGGCAGTCGTTCACGCTCTGCGCGCCGGAGGAGCCGCCCATCATGAGCATCACGGGCTTCCGTCCGTCAAAGCCGAAGAGTTTCAACCCCTTCTCCCGGGAACCGGTGAACAGCTCGGGCCGCAGGGGCGTGCCGGTCATTTCCGCCTTTTTCCCGAGGGCCTCGGCGCACTCCGGGAAGGTGGTGGCGAAGCGCTTCGCGAAGGGGCGGCACAGCTTATTGGCCAGGCCGGGGGTCAGGTCGCTCTCGTGGCACAGGACCGGGACCCGGTGCAGCCACGCGCCGAACACGACCGGCACCGCGACGAACCCGCCCTTGGAGAACACGACGTCGGGTTTGATCTTTCCCATCAGGCGGGCGGACTGGAAGGCCCCCGCGATAACGCGGAAGGGATCGGTGAAGTTCTGCCAGGAGTGGTAGCGGCGCAGCTTGCCGCTTTTGACCGCGTGGTAGACCACGCCCGGCACGGCGCGCATCTTCGGCGCCTCCATACCGTTTTCCGTGCCGATGTAGTGGATCTCATAGCCGGCTTCCTGCAGCCGCGGGATCAGGGCGAGGTGCGGCGTCACATGGCCCAGGGTGCCGCCGCCGGTCAGGACGATCTTTTTCAATGTTTTTCGCTCCCTTCGCGATTATGGGGATTCCGGTTCATGAAAGATACAGGTTCAGGTAAAGCAGAGAGCAGCCTTTTGCAAGGCTGCCCGGATTCCGATGGTTTATTTGCTCTTGTGGAACAGAAGGTGCTCGTAGCGGTCCTGGTCGCAGCGGCGGACCATGATCTCCAGTTCCTCGTCGCCCATGACGGTATTGCGGCCCTGGGCATACAGTTCGTCCACGCGCCTGCGCATCTCGACGATCAGCGGATCGTTCTTGTCGATCGCATGCTCCCCGGTCAGGCGGAAATAGTTGTTCAGCCAGTGGGCGATGGACGCGGTGCCGCCGCGGCTGTCCACGGCCACGGAGGCCGGACGGTTCAGGATGGCGGCGGTGTCGAAGATGTTGTAGATCTCCTCGTCCTTGAGCATGCCGTCGGCATGGATGCCGGCGCGGGTGACATTGAAGTGGCGGCCGACGAAGGGCTGCCGCGGGCTGATCTCCAGGCCGATCTCACGCTCCATGTAGTCCGCGATCTCGGTGATGGCGGTCAGGTCCATGCCGCCGGTCTCGCCGCGCAGGCTCTGGTACTCGATGGCCATGGCCTCCAGCGGGCAGTTGCCCGTGCGCTCGCCGATGCCCAGCAGGCTGCAGTTGATGCTCGAGCAGCCGTGGAGCCAGGCGGTGGCGGCGTTGGAGACGACCTTGTAGAAGTCGTTATGCCCGTGCCATTCCAGCTGGGCCGAGGGCACGTCGGCATAGTGGCGCAGGCCGTAGATAATACCCTGGACGCTGCGGGGCAGGGCGGTGCCGGGATAGCTGACGCCGTAGCCCATGGTGTCGCAGGCGCGGATCTTGATCGGAATGCCGCTCTCCCGGCCCAGATCCATGAGCTTGGTGGCGAAGGGCACCACGAAGCCGTAGAAATCGGCGCGGGTGATGTCCTCAAAGTGGCAGCGCGGACGGATGCCGTGATCCAGAGCGCTCTTCACGATCCCCAGGTACTTGTCCATCGCCTGGGCGCGGGTCAGGTGCATCTTGTTGAAGATGTGGTAGTCGCTGCAGGAGACCAGCACGCCGGTCTCCGCGACGCCGGCCTGCTTCACGAGCTCGAAGTCCTTTTCGTTCGCGCGGATCCAGGTCGTGATCTCCGGGAAGCGCAGGCCCGCGTCCTGGCACAGGTGCAGGGCCTTCTGGTCATTCTCCGTGTAGAGGAAGAACTCGCTCTGGCGCACCATGCCCTTCGGCCCGCCCAGGCGGCTCATGAGCTTAAAGAGGTGCAGGATCTGTTCCGGCGTGAAGGGGCTGACGGACTGCTGCCCGTCGCGGAAGGTCGTGTCGGTCATCCAGATCTCGTCCGGCATCTGCATCGGCACGTGGCGCAGGTTGAAGGCCACCTTCGGCACGTGGCTGTAATCGTAGATCTCCCGGTAGAGGTTGGGTTCCGCCACGTCCTGCAGCTGGTAGCGGTATTTGGACTGCATCAGCAGGTTTACGGTATTGTCAAAGCTCAGCATCGGTCTTTACTCACTCCAGTTCCTTGATAAACGCTTCGATCCGGTTCAGGCCCTCGATGATCCGGTCCTCGCTGGTGGCGTAGGACAGGCGGCAGAAGCCTTCCGCCTCGAAGGCGATGCCGGGCACGACGGCGACGTGCTTCTCGGCCAGCAGCAGCTCGGCGAAGTCCATGGAATCCTCCAGCCTGCGGCCGTTGAACTTCCGGCCTATCAGGTTGCGGATGTTCATCATGACGTAGAAGGCGCCCTCCGGCTTCAGGCAGGAGATGCCCTCGATGCAGTTGATCCGCTCGACCATCAGGTCACGGCGGGCCTGGAAATGCTCGCGCATCTCGTCCACGCAGGTCTGGTCGCCGTCCAGGGCAACGGCGGACGCGTGCTGGGCGATGGAGTTGGCGTTGCTCGTCGCCTGGGACTGGAAAGCCGTCATCGCGGCGATCTCCTGGCGCGGGGCAGCGCAGTAGCCGATGCGCCAGCCGGTCATGGCGTAGGCCTTGCTCACGCCGTTGACGATGAAGGTATGGTCCTTGATCTGCTCTCCCAGCTGGGCGATGGACAGGTGCTTCCGTCCGTCGTAGAGCAGCTTCTCGTAGATCTCGTCCGAAACGATGTAGAACGGATGGGTCACGGCGAGGTTGCCGACGAACTGCAGCTGCTCCCGGGACCAGACCGAACCGTTCGGGTTCGAGGGGGAGGTGATGATGATCGCCTTGGTGCGGCGGGTGATGCGGGAGGCGATGTCGTGGTTGCTGGGGATGAAGCGGTTCTCCTCGTTCGTGGGAACGAAGACCGGCACGCCGCCGGCCATGCGGACCAGCTCCGGATAGGACACCCAGCAGGGCGTGGGGATCAGCACCTCGTCACCGGGATCCAGGATCGTCTGGAAGATCGTGAAGAGGCAGTGCTTCGCGCCGTTGCCGACGATGATCTCCTGCGGGGAATAGGTCAGCCCGTGATCCCGCTCCATCTTGCGGGTGATCGCCATGCGCAGCTCCATCGTGCCGGCGACGGGCGTATAGCGCGTGAGGCCCATTTCCATGGCTTCCTTCGCCGCCTCGCAGATGTGTTTCGGGGTGGGAAAGTCCGGCTCGCCCGCGCCGAAACCGACCACGTCCAGGCCGGACGCGGCCATCTCCTTGGCCCGGGTGTCGATCTGCAGGGTCAGGGAGGGTGCGATGTTCAGGCAACGGTGGGAAATCGTCAGCGCCATGGGAAGGCCTCCTTACACAATCCGATTGGGAACGGTTCATTATAGCCGGATTCCGTTGATAACTCAAGGAAAGTACAAAAGCAATCCATTACTCCGCCGCTTCTTTCGTCTCTTCCGCCGTCTCCGGCTCCCGCTTCGGGATCTTCCCGAGCCGGGTTTCCAAGTAGAAGGCGGCTTCGGAGCCGCTCATGTAGACGCTCAGCGCCAGGCCGGTCAGCATCTGGAACAGCAGGGAGACGACGCCCGAGCCCATGCTGCTCAGGAACGAGGCGACCAGCAGCTGCAGCAGGTACCAGATCAGGAAGCTGACCATGAGCATGAACAGCATCTTTTTCAGGTCCCTCATCTGCTCCTTGCTGCGGCGGACACACTCGGTGATCTTCGTCTCCGGCTCGTCCGCGAGGATGAACTCCGCCATCGCGTAGCGCAGGGCGGCGATCGCCCCGGGCACGGCCATCACCAGGATCACCGGCAGGGTCAGGGCGTTCACGGTGCGCAGCGCGCTGTCCGCGGCGACGGCAGTCTGCGCTCGGTACAGGGAGAACGTCAGCCCGATGAACAGGCCGATCCCGGGCAGCATCCACAGAAGGATCTTCAGGATCACCAGCAGCTGCAGGCCGATCGCCCTGAAGAACAGGCGGACCCGGCAGAAGGCGCCCTCGACCGCGTCCGTGACCGGCGCCTTGCGAAGACGGTCCATCAGCCACTTATACATCCCCAGGGCGAGGCATGGCGTGATCAGCCAGGCGGCCAGGTTCAGCCCCACGGTCATCCAGAACCCGGAGCTGGTCAGGTAATTCTCCATCTCCCGCATCAGCACGGCCTGCGTCAGCGTCCCGTCGCGCGAGTAGGTAATGACGACGGCCTGCAGGCGGTCCATCGGGTCGTTCCCGGTGAACACGGAGATCCCCTGGGCCAGCAGGCCGGGCAGGTTCACGATCAGCGCGATTAGCAGGGCGGTCTGCCAGCAGCCTTTCAGCGCGTCCCGCGCCTTGGCCTTGAAATAACCTGACGGATAATACATGGATCCTCCTCAAAAACATAAAAGGGGATGCCTTGCGGCATCCCCGATCTGATCGGCTCAGTTTTTCAGGGCGTTCATGTCGACCTTGATGCCGGCTTCTTCCACCCACTGGTCCACGGCGGCGTTGTAGGCCTCGTTCTGCTTCGTGGAGAGCAGGGCGGAGGAGATGGTCTCCTTCACGTCGTCCAGGCTCACGGCGCCTTCGGCCTCATCGCTGTCATAGCGGATGATGTAGTAGCCGTAGCTGCTGCCCTTGACCTTGTCGGACACGTCGCCGGGCTTGGCCAGCGCCATCGCGGCGTCCACAAAGGCGGTGTCGAAGCCGGTCATGCCGGCGGCCACGGCGTAGCCCTTTTCCTGGGTCTTCATGCCGGGGTCCTGGTTCTTCTCATCCATGAGCTTCTGCCAGTCTTCGCCGTCCTTCAGCTTCTGCAGGATCTCGTCCGCGTCGGCGGTGATGTTTTCGAAGGCCTTGTTCGTCGCGTCCTCAACGGCCTTGTTCGCGGCTTCGAGGTCCATATTGGCCTTCTCCAGCTCTTCGTTGGCGGCCTTCAGGTCGGCTTCGGCCTGGGCTTTGATCTCTTCGGTGACACCCTCGGTGTCGATGGTCTCCTGCGCGGCGGATACCTTCGCGTTCGCCGCGGTCACGGCGGTGTTCGCGTCGGTCTGCGCCTTCTTCGCGTCGTCGATCGCGGTCTGGTCCTCTTCCTTGAACTTGGTCAGGATCTGCTTCACGCGGCGCACGCCGGCGGGCGTGTAGTACAGCGTGGTGCCGTTGTTGGCGGCGGAGGCCCAGGAGCCGGCGTTCTCGCCGTAGGTTTCCTTGTCCTTTTCGACGCGGCTGTCGTACTCGGCCTTGATTTCCTCGTCGGTCACGGCGACATCCTTGATCGCGTACTCGCGCAGCTTGTCGTCAACGGCGGTCTTCTTCGCGGACTCGATATAATCGTCGAGGCTCACGCCCAGCTCGGTCAGCTTGTCGGCCGCGGCCTTGTTCAGCGCTTCGCCTTCCAGGCCGGAATCCTTCAGCAGGTTCGTCTTCACGTATTCCAGCGAGCCGTCGTAGCTTTCCTGGGCGGTGGTCTTCGCCTTTTCCTCTTCCTCGGCGGTCAGCTTGTCCAGGCCCAGCTCAGCCGCCTTGGCCGTCAGGGCCAGGTCCTTCTTCAGGGCGTTCACGGCTTCTTCCTGCGCGGCGGCGATGTTCTCGGGGGACGTCATGTCGAAGGAGGAACCGTAGAGGGAATAGTAATAGGCCATGGAATCCAGCTGGTTCTGAACCTCCGTCTTGACCTTGTCCTTGGTGATGACCTGGTCACCCATCCGGATGATCTCGGTGGCGTTGTCCACCGCCTCGTCCTTCACGATCAGGGCACAGCCGCTCAGCAGCAGGGTCAGGGCCAGCAGCATGGCCAGCAAAGCTTTTTTACGCATGGATCGATCTCTCCGTTCATTCGTATTCGTGGAACACTCCCGCTATTATAGCAAAACGGGAAAGGATAAACAAGCGAAAAATCAGCCGGGTCAGTAGCCGACGATCAGGCCGCCGCGCTCCGCGTAGAAGCTGTCCAGTCCCCGCGTGGGCTGCACGAGCACCTTCACGTCCGGGAAGACCGCGAGCAGCGCGCTCATCAGGTCCCGGGCATCCTTCTCGTTCATGCAGTGGCTGATCACGATCTGTTTCCCTGCCAGGCCGACCTTCTGCAGCTCCTCGGTCAGGAAGCGGATCATGCTCCTGCTGCCGCGGGCCCGGCCGCGCATGGCGATCTCGCCCTGCTCATTCCCGATGCCGATGCCCCAGAAGCCCAGGTGGCCGGCGATGAAGCCCTTCAGACGGCTGACCCGTCCGTTCTTGATCAGGTTGTGGTAGGAGGCGAGGGCGAAGCTGGTGTGGATCTTTTCGGCGGTTTCGTTCAGCTCCCGCTCGATCGCGTCGAACTCCCTGCCTTCCAGGATCAGGTTCCGCGCCTTCCAGATGAGCATCGCCTCTTCGGGGCCGGTGGCTTTGGAGTCGATCACGGCGATCTGCTTGCCGGGATCCTCCTCCTGCATCATGGCCTTCGCGGCGCAGGCGCTGTTGTAGCTGCCGGACAGGGCGCTGGAGATCGTGAAGGCGATCACCGGGCCGGGGGCGGCGAACTTCTCCCGCCAGTCCTCGGGGGAGGGGCAGGCCGTCTGCGCGATCTCCGCGTGGGTCTCGTTCGCCTCGATCATCTCTTCGACCGGGATGTTCTCGTTGTCGATATATTCGGTTCCGCCGATGCGGATCGTGAACGGGATCGTGGTGAAATCCACCCTGTCCCCGCCGCCCTCGAGGGTGTGCAGGTCGCAGGCGGAGTCGGCTACCAGATGCCAGGTCACAGGATCAGCTCCTTTCTTTGAGCGGACGCTATTGTACATCGTTTGTCCGGTGATTGCAATCAGGCCGGGAAAAAGCTCCCGGCCGGTTCACGCGGCGGGTCATTCGGCCGCGGGGATCTCGATGGGCGGGGAGGTGAGCTTGTGCTTCTTCAGCCTGATCGGGTCCCCGTTCACGTCCACGGCCTCCGGGTTCAGGGCGGCCTTCCCGTCCTTCATGACGATCACCGGGTCGGTGGTGATGAAGGCATAGACCTGCCCCTTCAGGAGCGTGCCGAAGTTCAGCGCCCAGATGCGCGCGTTCGCCGGGATCGGGACCAGGTCCCCGAGGTCCTCGTCCTCCGGGAGGTCCTTCGATGTGGAGGGACCCATGTCCGTGGTCGTGGAGGGACCCATATCCGTAGTCGTGGAGGGGCCCATGTCGGTGATCGTGGAGGGGCCCATGTCGGTGATCGTGGAGGGGTCGTTGGCCAGGCCGAAGTTGCCCAGGCTGTCCCTGGTCAGGTTGAACATCGCCAGGAATTCCGGATCCAGCTCGTCGTCCCCGACCGCGTCGTAGTCGATCAGGCCGCGGGCCAGCTGCGGATATTTCTTCTCGATCTGTTCGTCAAAGGAGTTCTGGTCCACGGTCTCGACCGACAGGAACAGCGCCGCCTGCGGGTTGCTGCTGACCGTGACGCTCTTGGCGTAGAAGCTGTTTTTCTTATCGTTCACGGTCAGGGCGGTCAGGTTCCCGGCCTTGTCCGTCTCGGTGATGACCTGGTAATCGCCGGGCTTGACCGACTCCCAGGCCTGCGTCATGGAGAAGAACCTGCCGTCGTTGTCGTAATAGACGGAGCGGGTGAAGCGGTCCTTTTCCCCCTCCAGCTGCCAGGTCTCGCAGATCGGATTCCCGGCCTCGCCGAAGGACAGGGTCCGTTTCACGGAGGTATAGGGCTCGAAACCGGCCGGGTCGACCTCCTCCGACGCGGAGCAGCCGGAGAAGCGCAGGCTGCCGGACCAGGTGTCGTATGTACGGATGTAATCCATCTCCCCGAGCTTCCAGATCATTTTCACGGAGAAGACGGGATCCTCCTTGCCGACCTGGTGCGCGTCGGCCACGGTGGCGTTCTTCTTTGTGAAGATCGTGGACTCGACGTCCTCCAGGACGTTCTGCTCCATGATCTTCAGGCGCGGGACCGGCTCCTCCAGCTCCAGGCGGATCGCGCCGTTCTCCTCAACCTTCCAGAGCGTGATCTGGACGTAGGGCGGGAGCTCGCCCGGGATGGACAGCTCCTCCGCCTTCCGCGGGACGTTTTTCAGAGCGTCGGGCAGGGTATAGGAAGAAGCCGCTTCGGCGGTCAGCGTGAGACCGGCGAGCAGGGAAAACACCAGGAGAAAGATCGCAGCGCGCTTCATGTTCCCGATAAACTCCTTTCGCGGCAGCGGGGCCGGACATATTATATCCATTATACTCGCATTCCGGCGTTTATTCAATCTCGCGGCTGTTCTTCCCTTGCATCCGGCGCAGCCCCGTGATACGATGGAAAAAAAGGCGAAGTGAAGTAAAAAGCGCGTGGAGGCAGGGAAGATGCATATCCTGTATGAAGTGGCGAAACGGTATCCCCAGCTGCTGCTGCCGGTTGAGGAAGGGATAAGCCAATCGGAGGAGTTTAAGGACGCGGTGCTCCGCGGGAAGCCGGTGGACCGGGAACCGGACTTTTCCTTCGCGGCGGGGGACTGCCTGACCTCCTGCGACACGCCCGCCGGCCGGGCGGAGATCCTGTTCCTGGAAAACCGGGACGACTTCGTGCACGCCTACCGGGCCCTGGGTTACCGCTGCGAGCCGGCTGACATCCCGCCCTCCGTCGGGGCGGCGACGATCCTGGGCCTGTTCAACTGGGAGAAGATCCACGCCCATGAGGCGGAATGGCTTGCCGCCGGGAATACGGACTGGCCGGCGGAGTTTGCCCGCTTCACTTCGGACAAGGCGAACTTCGTCGATACCCTGATCCTGCTCAGCGCCGGACCCTACAGCTCCGTTTCCGCGCAGCAGGCCGGGCTGGGCAATGCGGAATGGATCGAAAAGTCCATTCAGATCCGGAAGTACCACGAGCTGACGCATTTCGTCTGCCGGAAAAAGGTGCCGGAAAAGAAGGACGCCCTGCGGGACGAGATCTACGCGGACTGCATCGGCCTGCTCTCCGCCTTCGGGACCTACGATACTCGCCTGGCGGAGGTCTTCCTCGGCATCGAGACCGGGACCTTCCGCGAGGGCGGCCGCCTCTCGCACTACATGGGTGACGACACGCAGGAGAGCGTCGGCACCGCGCACCGCTGGGTCCTGGAGGCCGCCGGGCGCGTCGCCGAAGCCGGCTGGGACCGCCGCGCGGCCGAAGACAGGACCGCAGGGATCTTCGATCTCCTGCTCCGGATCTACTGACGCCGCCGTTCACCGGCCGCCCTTGCGAAGAGCCGGTGCTTTATGCTAATATATCAGATACTGAATACGATGAAGGAAGGGTGTTCAAGGCATGCGGAACTCTGCTGGTAAAAGGCTCGCGGCGCTGGGTCTGGCGGTCATCCTGCCCTTCCTGTGCGCCGCCACCTGGGGGACCGCGCCCCTGGACAGCCTGGATCTTTCCGACCGGACGGATTACAAGCTCCCGGTCGATCTTTCCGTTATCGAGCCGCGCGCGAATGAGAAAGCTTTTACCGACACGTCCTATGAAGACAGCACGATCTCCGTGAAGATCACCTCCGGGCGCGTGGAGGACAAGTGCGACTACTGGGTGGCCGACGTGATCATCAGCGATCCCTCCCAGATGCGCACGGCTTCCGCCTCCGGGAACTTCCTGCGCAGCGCGGAGATGGACGGCGTGACCTTGTGCACCCTGCTGAACGCCGTTGTCGGCCTGAACGGCGACTTCACCTTCGGCACGGAGAAAAAGGGCTTCGGGTACTATATGCGCCAGGGTACCCTCTACAAGGACCAGCTGGACACCCCCGGGCACTGGCTCTGCATGATCATGGACATCCTCCTCGTGGACGAGGACGGGGATTTCCATATCGTCCACAACGCCGAAAAGGGCAGCATCACGGGCATGCAGTACAAGGGCAAGCGCATCCTGAACTCCTTCTGCTTCGGCCCCGCCCTCGTCGTCGACGGGAAGGCGGTGGAGGATTTCGAGGGCGCCGACGCCTGGCTGAACATGGCGTCCACCCGCGAACGCTCCCGGATCGCCTTCTGCCAGGTGGACCGCCTGCACTACCGGATCATCAAATCCAGCGGCAACTACAACAGTGCCGACATGGTCACGACGAATACCGGCCTGACCCTGGCGGAATTTGCCGCCCTGTGCGAAAGGGAAGGGGTACAGACCGCCTACAACCTGGACGGCGGCGATTCCGCCCTGCTCTATTTCCACAACGACCGGGTCTACGACAATAAGCCGAACACTTCCCTCCGGAGGCTGCAGGACGTGATCTATTTTGTATCTTCAGAGGGGCTGTAAGCGATGGACTTTGTGAATCCCGCCCTGGTTTACGGGCTGTACGCCGCCGGACTGACCGTGTTCGGCGTCCTTTATACCTTCTCCCTGAAAAAGGCCGGCCGAAAGCCGCTGTGCGCGCTGTGGACGGTTCTCATCGGCACGGTCCTGGCGGTCGTCTGCGCCAGGCTTTTTTTCCTGCTGCCGGCGCTGATCTTCGGCGGCGCCCCCTGGGACTTCGGATACTTCGTCGCTCTCCGGCCGGATGAGATGTCCTTCACCGGGGGCTGCGCGGGCTTCGCGCTGGGCGCGGTCCTGGCGGCGAAGGCCTGCCGGGAGGATGCGAAGGCCGCCCTGGACGCGATGGCCGTGCCCGGCTGCCTGCTGGTCGCCTTCGCGCGCCTGGCGGAAACGGGGATCGGCTACCTCAACATGGGCGAGATGCCGTCCTTCCTGCCCGCGGCCTGGCCCTTCGCGGTCATGAACGGCTGGGGCCTTCCCGAGCTCTCGGTGTCGACACTGTCGGCGCTGGCCGCGCTGCTGTGCGCCCTGTGGCTGCAGCTGACGGGGAAGAAGCCCGCGGCGCCGGGGCTCCGCTTTGAAAAGGCGGTCTGGATGCTCTGCGCGGTGCAGCTCTTCCTGGAGATGCTCTGCACCACCTCCTCCTGGATCCCCTTCATTATCAGCTTCATCCACTACGAGCAGGTGCTCTGCGCCGTGATCCTCCTGGTCATCATGATCCGGCGGACCGTGATCACAAAAAAAGCAGGACCGCTGATCCTCACGGTCCTGATGCTCGGGCTGAACGCCCTGATGCAGTTTGTACAGGATAAACCCTATCTCTTCCCGCTGCCCGGGGGGACGGATCTGGCGACCCTGTCGGTCGTCGTCTTCGCCCTGACATCGGCCGGGCTCATCGCCGCCTGGCTCCTGTCCGAAAAGGTTCAGTCGCCGTCGTGCGGCACGTCGTCAAAGGGGATATAAGCCTGAGGCTCTTTCGACTGATAACTGAACATGGTTGCCAGCGTCGTATAATGGCTGGTTTGCCGCCAGGTGCCGCCCAGGTTGACGGTTTCGTTGTTGACGTCGCAGTCCGGGATCTGCTCCCGGAGCTTTGCCACCTCCTCCTCGGGGAAGGGGCGGCCGCCGTAGCTGTTGCATCCGCACAGGAAGACCCGGCGCAGGCTCTTCAGCCCGTACAGCGGGGTGATGTCGGAGATGTGGTTCGTGCCGATGTTCAGGTCCACCAGCTTCGTGCAGTTCGCCAGGGGCGAGATGTCGGCGATGTTGCTCTTGCAGATCTCCAGGTATTCCAGGTCCTTCAGGGTGCCCAGGGGCGTTGTGTCCAGCGGCGGGCCTTCGTCGCCGCGTGACTTCCGGTTGAAGGAGAAGATCAGCACGCGCAGCTTCGGCACGTAGTTCAGGAAGGAGATGTCCCGGATCGTATTGTTGTGGCCCAGGTCCAGGGCCATCAGGTCCGGGCAGTACTTCAGCATCTCCCAGACGTGCTCGTCGTGGGACGTGGCGGTGATGTTGTGGCAGGTGGAGAACGCGGTGGCGTCCGTCCGCAGGAGGTGCTTGTTCCGGGCCGGGTTGTTTTTGTTCTTGCAGGGGATGACGATCGTCCAGCCGAAGCGGATCTGCGGGAATTCCGCGGCCAGCGCTTCCACCCGGGCCTGCGGGATCTCCGTGGCGAACATGTCCACTTTCGCCAGAGCGGGCATGCTGCGCAGGAAGGCCGCCAGGGCGCTGTAGGCCTCGCCCGTGTTCGGAAGGGCTACGTCCCCCAGGTCGATCTCCGTCGCGCTCCCGTCGCAGGTAAAGGTCTTCCCGTCGACGGTCAGGCTTGCTTCCGCGGCGTGCGCGGCGGCGCAGGCGGCCAGGACGGCCAGCAGGAGCGCCAGCGCGGTGATCAGTCTCTTCCTCATAGGAAACCTCATAGGAAACCTCCGGTGACGGTTTTTTTCGGCGGAAGGAATTATAGCACAGCCGTTCCCCGGCTGTAAATCCGCCGGAACGGTTGACAAAGCGCGGCGGAGGGACTATAAAGAGGATTGGCTGCAGAAGCAGCCGGGAAAGGAATACAGCCATGGTAAAAATTAACGTGATCTCGGGCTTTCTCGGAGCGGGAAAGACCACTCTTATCAAAAAACTGCTGACCGGCCGCATCCGGAATGAAAAGGTGGTGCTGCTGGAGAACGAATACGGCGAGATCGGGATCGACGGCAGCTTCATGAAGGACGCCGGCATCACCGTGACCGAGCTGAACGCCGGCTGCATTTGCTGCACCCTGGCGGGCGACTTCCAGGCCGCGGTCGACCAGCTGATCGACACCTACCACCCGGACCGGATCCTCGTGGAGCCCACCGGCGTGGGCAAGCTCAGCGAGATCCTCGCCGCCGTGGAGAAGGCGAAGGAACGCCACCCGGACATCGAGGTCGGCGGCAGCGCCACCGTCGTGGACGCCGGCAAGTGCCGCATGTATATGAAGAACTTCGGCGAATTCTTCCTCGACCAGGTGAAGAGTGCATCCACCGTGATCTTCAGTCGCACGCAGCTCCTGCCCGCGGACCGGGTGGAGAAGAGCCGCCAGCTGATCGCGGAGGCGCATCCCGACGCCCGGATCATCACCACGCCCTGGGACGAGATGGAGCCGGACTTCATGCTCGAGGTCATCGAGACCGGCAAGCCGATCTGGTTCGCTCCCCTTGAGGACGACGACGATGACGACGATGATGAGCATGAACACCATCATGAGCATCACCATGATCACGACCACGACGATCATGACCACGACGATCATGATGACGATGACGATGATGACGACGATGATGAGCATGAACACCATCATGAGCATCACCATCACGACCATCACGATCACGAAGGCCACGGGCATCACCACCACCATCACCACCACGGCGCGGACGAACACGACGCGGACGAGGTCTTCGGCAACATCGGCATCGAGACCGCTCAGCGCTACGAGCAGGACGAGATCCGCGGCATCCTCGGCAAGCTCGGGGACGAGGAGGAATACGGCCGCGTGCTGCGCGCCAAAGGCATCCTGCAGGACGCCGCGGGCAGCTGGTTCCAGTTTGACTATGTGCCTGGCGAGATCGATATGCGCGACGGCAGCGCGGACTACACCGGCCGCCTGTGCGTGATCGGCGCCGACCTGAACGAGGAAGCGCTGAAGGAACTGTTCCACCTGTGAGGCATGAACGATGAGACGTGATTTTGTACCGGTATACCTGGTCACCGGCTTCATCGAGTCGGGAAAGACGACCCTCGGCCTGACCATCCTGGGGAACGAGCGCTTCACCAACGGCGGGAAGGTGCTCGTCCTGGTCTGCGAGGAAGGCGAGGTCGAGTGGGATGAGAAGGCGCTGGAGAAGTACAAGGGCGTCCAGGTGATCCTGGACAGCGCGGACGAGCTGACCACGGAGCGCCTGGCCGAGCTGGACAAAGAGATCCAGCCCACCTGCGTCATCATGGAGTACAACACCATGTGGGGCATGGAGAAGCTGGATTCCTTCGACTTGCCGCGGCTCTGGGGCTGGGCGCAGGTGGTGACCACCGCCGACGCGACGACCTTCGACAACTACATGGCCAACATGCGGAAGATCCTGACCGACCCGATGAAGGCGGCGGACATGATCTATGTCAACCGCTGCGGGGAGAACTTCAACAAGGCATCCTGGCGCAAGCAGCTGCGGGCCATGAATAGCGCCGCCACGATCCTCTTCGAGAACCTGGACGGCACCGTGGACGACGGCATCACGGACGAGGACCTGCCCTATGACATGAAGGCGGACGTGATCGCCATCTCCGAGGAGCAGTTCGGCCTGTTCTACGTCGACAGCATGGACCATCCCGAGCGGTACGACGGGAAGAAGGTGCGCCTGGTCGGCCAGGCCTGGAAGCGGCGTGAGTTCCCGAAGGGGTACTACTACTTCGCCCGCAGGGCCATGACCTGCTGCTCGAACGATATCGCCCCCTGCGGCTGGGTCTGCAAGGGGGACCGAACCCCGGACAACAAGACCTATTTCACCCTGACCGCTTCCTGCCGCTGCGTGCAGGGCCCGGACGGCCAGACCGCCCTCATGCTCAACGAGCTCTCGACCGAGCGCGCGAAGACCCCCCGCGAGGAACTGGTGAACTTTGTGAATCTGTAAACAGCAGCCCGCAAGGGCTGCTGTTTTCGTGAATCCCCCCTTCAAATCCATGGTGACAAAGTCAGAAAAAGATGTTATACTGAACTGTAATATTATTTTCAATGACCACAACGCGATAAGTCAATCCGCCGGCAACGGCCTTGCTGTTATCAGCGGATGAGGAGGAAGCACCGTGGGTACCGAAAAAATGACAAGGAGAGCAGCCGCCCTGCTGCTGGCGCTTGCGCTGGCGGCCGGCCTGTTTCCCGCTGCCCTGGCGGAGCAGCCCGCTGCCCCCGCTCCGATGGACGTCGACCTGATCATGGCGAAGAACGCGATCGCGGGCTTCGGCGTCAAGGGGGCTGACGGGAAGGCGATGGAACCCCGCCACGCGCCGGAGAAGCGCGGGCGCGGTCTGCCGGACGAGACCGGGGTCGAGCCGGATTACCGCGGCGTGGTCGGCTACGCCTCGCTGCAGGCCGACTGGGAGGTCAGCCGCTTCAACACCTTCACGCAGACGCCGTGGCAGCTGCCTGTCTACGAGGAGAAGGGCGGCGAGTTCAAAGCGGCGAAAGACTCCATCAAGCACAAGACCCCGGTCCTCGTGATCGACCAGCAGATCCGCGAGGCGAAGGGACACAAATTCATCGGCTACCTGAAGGTGGTCCGGCTGGACATCCACCGCATCGTGTGGATCGACGTGACCCAGTTCGTGACCGTACCCTACTGGACCTATGGGCTGAAGGAAGCGATAAAATACGGATACTGCATCGCGGTCTACCGGAACAAAACCCGGTACGAGCCCATGGACCGGAAAAAACACCGCGGCACCCTGCCGGACGGGCTCCGGGTGCTCATGTGCTACACGCTGGCCTCGCGCTATTTCAGCCCCGACCGGTCGAGCAACCCCCTCCTGGGGATTGTCTTCAAGAGCAGGGAGAAAAAGGAATCCTACGCCCGTTCCTTTCTGTTCTTCAACGAGGACGACCTGACGCTGATCTATTGACGCATGATACACAGAAGGACGGAAGAAAACGGATGAATGTGAGAAAAAACAGAACGTTCGGGAAGAAAGCGGCCTGCCTGCTGCTCTGCCTTGCGCTGTGCCTGCTGCAGGCCGGGATCGCCTCCGCCGCAGAAACGCGGACGGTCTGGTCCTGGCAGTTTGAGATCCAGGACGACAACACCGCGAAGATCATCGCGTACCGCGGTGCGGATACCGAGCTGATCATCCCGAACGAGCTGGACGGTTTCCCGGTCACCGCCATCGGCGACGGCGTCTTCCAGCTGAAGCAGAAGATCACCTCCGTCGTGATCCCCGACGGCGTGGAGACCATCGGCTCGAAGGCCTTCTCCAGCTGCGACGGGATCGGGAAGATCAAGCTGCCCGGGACCCTGAAGTCCATCGGAAACCGCGCCTTTTCCAACTGCAAGGGCCTGAAGGAGATCGTCCTGCCCGAGCGTCTCGAGACCCTGGGGGAGAACCCCTTCGCCCTGTGCGACAACCTGACGGACGTTTCCTTCTCCAATCCGAACCAGATCTTCGAGGTCCGGGACGGCGCCCTCATCAACAAGGAGGAAGCCCGCCTGGTCGCCTTCCTCCACCAGACGGACAACGGCAGCTACGAGATCCCCGGGGACATCCGGATCGTCGGCAGCAGCGCCTTCGTCGAGTGCAAGGAGTTGACGGCGGTGAAGCTTCCGGACGAGCTGGAGGTCGTCGAGGAGAGCGCTTTCAACCGCTGCACGAACCTGGAGGAACTGATCCTGCCGCAGAGCCTGCGGCGCGCGGAGAACCGCGCCTTCGCCAACTGTGAGAAACTGACCGGCGTGGCGATCCCGGACGCGCTGACGGATATGCCCGGCAACCCCTTCATGGGCTGCATCCAGCTGGCCTTCATCAGCCTGTCGTCCACCAATCCCCGCCTGGAGATGAAGGACGGCGTCCTCTTCGACAACGAGGAAAAACGCCTGATCTGCTACCCCTGCGCCGCCATCAGCAAGGAGTACGAGGTGCCGGAGGGCACGGAGATCGTCGGCGTCAGTTCCTTTGAAAACTGCAAGTATCCCGTGCATATCACCCTGCCTTCCACCGTGAAGACCATCGGGGACTTCGCCTTCTCCAACTGCTATTCGCTCGAGGAGATCGACGTGCCGGACTCCGTGGAGCAGATCGGCATCTGGGCTTTCGAGAGCTGCATCAACCTGAAGCGTTTCACCGTCCCGTCAAAGATCACCGAGCTGAACATGAGCCTGTTCAACCGGGACAACCAGCTCGTGGAAGTGGTCCTGCCGGACGGCCTGACCGTGATCGGCGACAACGTGTTCACCGACTGCAAGAGCCTGACGAACATAAACCTGCCGGACGGCCTGACGACGATCGGCGTGGCGGCCTTCTCCGGCTGCGACTGGCTGGAGGAGATCAAAATCCCGTCGAGCGTCAACTCCGTCGGCACCCGCGCCTTCTCCGGCTGCATCAACCTGAAGAGCGTCAACCTTCCGGGGGAGATCACGATCATCCCGGATGGCCTGTTCGAATACTGCGAGCAGCTGACAGCCGTGACGATCCCCGACCAGGTCAAGGCCATCGGCAGCAACGCCTTCTCCGGCTGCAGGGCGCTGGAGAACCCGTATATTCCCGCCGGGGTGAAGACCATCGGCGAGAAGGCGTTCAAGGACTGTGAGAAGATCACGAAGGTCACCCTGCCCAAGACCGTGAAGACGATCCGCAAGCAGGCCTTCCTGAACTGTAAAAGCCTGATCTATATCGTCGTTCCCAGCAGCGTCCAGAACATGGGCGACATGATCTTCAACGACTGCGCGGACGACCTGGTGGTCTGGGTGGAAAAGGGCAGCAAGGCGGAGGCGTACTGCGACGACAACGTCTACGACTACCGCTACTGGGACGGCTCCGAACCGACGACCGAAACGGAGGAGACCAAGACCGATATCTGGGCCGAACCGTAAAAACGGGACCCGTGCGGGACCCGTGCGGGACTTGTGCGGGACCCGGCGCCCATGCTACAGTAAAAATGGAAAAACATACACCGCTCCGGCGCGCAGCCGGAGCTTTTTTGTGTCCGGAAGGAAAGGAGGCAAGTCAATGCCGAACGATACCGTGCTGGCCGGGCTCCGGCGTGAACTGACCCGTGAGCTTTTTGAGGAGCTGACCGCGCTCCAGTGCGCGCCGGAGGAGATCCTCGGCTATGTCGGGACGGATGAGAGGAAGCTGCGGCGCTGGTGCCGCAGGACCTACGGCCGCCCCCTGGAAACGATGATGGACATGATCCGCATGGACGGCCTGATCGCGATCCGCCGGGCGAGCTTCGACCAGCTGAAGAAGTCCGCCACGATCATCTCCCAGCAGTACAACCGCTTCCTGCCCAATGCCGCCGCGGAAGCGCGCATCGGCGCGGAGTCCGCCCTCCGCTCCCTGACCGCCGCCGTCCTGCCGCCGGAGGAGGAGATGCGCAGTCTCTTCGACGACCCCGGGGAGTCCGCCTGATGGGCTTCGTTTTCCGGCCCTTCTCCCGCCGGCAGAGGCAGCTGCTGAACTGGTGGCGGCCCGGTTCAGGCCATGAGCACCAGCGCTTCGTGCTGGCGGACGGCGCGATCCGCAGCGGCAAGACGATCGCGATGATCCTTTCCTTTTTCCTCTGGAGCCAGACCTGCCACGAAGGCAGGGAGTTCATCGTGGCCGGGGTGACCTCCGGCGCCCTGAAGCGCAACGTCCTCCTCCCGCTCTTCTCCATGCTCGACGCCCTCGGCATCCCATATGAATGGAAGCGGGGGGAGGGGATGGTCGTGATCGGGACGAACCGCTATTTCCTCTTCGGCGCGGACAAGGACAACGCCCAGGACAAGCTCCAGGGCATGACGGCGGCCGGAGCCTACGCGGACGAGGCGGCCCTCTTCCCCCGGTCCTTCATCGACCAGATGATCGGCCGCTGCTCGGTCGAGGGCAGCCGGATCTTCATGAACTGCAACCCCAACGGCGCCTATCACTATATCAAGACGGATTTCATCGACCGCGCGGAGGAGATCGGCCTGTACCGCCTCCACTTCACCATGGACGACAACCTCACCCTCAGCCCGGAGATCCGGGAGAGTTACGCCCGCAGCTTCGCGGGCGTTTTTTACCGGCAGTACATCCTCGGCGAATGGGTCAGCGCGGAAGGCGCGGTCTATCCCATGTGGGACGACCGGGAGAACACCTTCGCCCTGGAGGAGTCCCCGGAGGCGGCGGTCCCGCTCCGGCACATGCGCCGCTTCTGCGCTGTGGACTACGGCACCGCGAACCCCTGCGTCTTCCTGGACGTGCGGGACGACGGGCGGACCTTCTGGATCGTGAACGAGTACTACTGGGATTCCGCGGCCCGGAAGCGTCAGAAGACCGACGCCGAGTACGCGGACGACCTGACGGCCTTCCTCGGCGGGGACCGGAACGCGCAGATCATCGTGGACCCGAGCGCGGCGAGCTTCAAGGCGGAGCTGCGCAACCGCGGCTTCCGCCTGCAGGACGCGCGGAACGAGGTGCGCGAAGGCATCGCGACCACCGCGGTCCTGATCGGCAACCGCCAGGTCCGGGCGGAACGGAACCGCTGCCCCTGCCTCCTGCGGGAGATCCACGGCTACCTCTGGGACAGCAAGGCCCGCGACCGGGGCGAGGAACGCCCCGTCAAGGACCACGACCATGCCATGGACGCCCTGCGCTACCTCTGCCATACCCGCACGACCCGGTTCCGGAGGGCGGGAGGGCATGACGCATGAAGAAAGGCAGGCGCGCCGCGGACGGCTACTCCAACGCCGCGGCCTTCCTGGGCGAGGACTCGCCCCTGCTCTCCGCCGGCACCTTCCTGCGCTCGGGCCTGACCTCGGATCCGGAGCGGCTGACGGCCATGTACCGGGAGTCCTGGCTGACGATGCGGATCATCGACATGCCCTCGGAGGACATGACCCGGGCCTGGTACCGCCTGAACACCTCCCTGCCGGAGAAAGCCCTTCACGATCTTTCCCGCCTGGAGGCGAAGCACTCCGTCAAGCAGGAGATCACCAACGCGATCCGCTGGGCGCGGCTGTACGGCGGCGCCCTTGCCGTGATGGTGATCCGCGGGGAGGAGGACCGGCTGGATCAGCCGCTGGATATGGACCTTCTCCTGCCGGACTGCTTCCGGGGCCTGCTGGTCCTGGACCGGTCCCAGGGTATCCAGCCGTCCGCGGAGCTGGTGGAGGACCTGGACGATCCGGACTTCGGCCTCCCGCTCAGCTATACCGTAAACCTGGACACCGGGGACTACCGGACGGTGACGATCCACCACTCGCGCGTCCTGCGCTTTGTCGGCCGGGAGCTGCCGCGCATGGAGACCGTCCGGGAGGACTACTGGGGCGCCAGCGAGATGGAGCATATCCAGGACGAGCTGCAAAAGCGCAGCGCGGCGTCCGCGAACATTGCCCAGCTGATCTTCCAGGCGAACATCACCACCCTGAAGATGTCGGACTACGGCGAAGTCCTGAACTGCGGCACCGACCTGCAGCGGCGGAACGTGGAGGAGGCCATGAGCCTCGAGAACCGCTTCCGCACCTCCTACGGTCTGCAGCTCCTTTCGAAGGACGACTCCCTCGAGAACCATGCCTATTCCTTTTCCGGCCTCGCCGAGATCTATGAGCAGTTCATGATGGACATGGCCGGCGCCGCGGAGATCCCGGCGACCAGACTCTTCGGCCGCTCGCCCCAGGGGATGAACGCCACCGGCGAGAGCGATCTGCGCAACTATTACGATATGATCTCCCAGATGCAGGAGCGGATCCTGCGCCCTGCCCTGGAGCGCCTCCTGCCGGTCCTGGCGGTCTCCTGCTGGGGCTTTGTTCCCGAGGATACGGAGATCGTCTTCGAGCCGGTCATGACGCCCACGCCCGCCGAGCGGGCGGACCGCGCGGACAAAAGGTCCGACAAGGTGATCCGGGCCTACGAGGCCGGCCTGATCACCCTGGAGGAGGCCCGCGCGGACCTGAAGGCCCTGGGCGTGGACATGGGGATCTTTACGAAGGTGCAGGATCCCGCCGGCTGAGCACCCTCTTCGCTTTCCTTCATTATCTTGCACCTGCGTGCAGCATTTATCCATGAGATGATGATCCTGCGGAAGCAGGCCCGGCAGCCCGGGCATGAACTGGACTGCCGGGCTGTTTATGATCGCTGTTACCAAAACCGCTTTGCGGTTTTGACAGCTGTAATAAGGGAAGCATTTGCCGCGCTGAAGCGCGGATGCTTCCTCTTCTATGCCCTTTTTGGAGGTGAAGTATGCATTACTATGGAACCCGTCTGTCAGAAAACATATCGCGGCGTTTCCGCAGCCTCAATCGGCGCAACTCCGCACTGCGGAGCTTGCTTGTTTCGGCTGACCTCACCTCTTTCGAAATTCCCGCCACCGGCGGTCGAAAGAGGTTCGCCCCGAGGGCCTTCGGGCTCAATTACTCGTTCTGAGGTGAAGTATGCATTACTATGGAACCCGTCTTTCAGAAAACATATCGCGGCGTGAGCCTGAAGGTTACCTCCTCTGCCTGAACGTGCCCGTTGCCCGCACCGGCACCCAGGAATACCTGCCCGAGGAGCTGAGTTTGTCTCCGCCTTACACATTCGGAGCCGAAGGGGGCCAGGGGGGCGATCGGAAAGCCCCCCTGATCCCGGGTCATCCCGAGCGAAGCCGAGGGATCTCCGCCCCCCTGACTCCGTGTCATCCCGAGCGAAGCCGAGGGATCTCCGCTCCCCTGATCCCTGTGTATCGACCTCCGGAGGAAGTGTTTTCTCCGGAGACGATCGCCTCCTTCGAAGGCATGCCTGTGACCAACGACCACCCGCCCGACGGCGTGGATATCGGCAACATCCGGGCCCTCCAGAAGGGCCACGCGCACAATGTCCGCCGGGGCGCCGGCGCCGAATCCGACCTCCTCCTGGCGGACCTCATCATCACCGACCCCGTCCTGATCGACGGGATCCTGAACGGAGGCAAGCGGGAGATCTCCTGCGGCTATACCTACGAGCTGTGCGAGGAGAACGGAACCTATATCCAAAGGAAGATCCGCGGGAACCACGTGGCTGTCGTCGACGCCGGCCGCGCCGGTTCCCGCGTTTCGATCAAAGACCACAAACCTGAAAGGAGAACACACATCATGAAGAAATCCCTGAGCAAGATCCTGGCCCGGATGGCCAAAGACGGCGATGTCGAAACGGTGGCGGAGATCCTCGAGGAGATGATCGACCCCGAAGCCGCGGTTCCCGAAACCGCGCAGGGCGAAGCTCCGGAGATCACCGGAAACGGGCAGGCCGTGCAGTACGGCGCTGCGGCGGCGGAGGGAGCGGGTGAAGAGGCCGCGGACGAAGCGACGCTGGCCGGCATCTGTGAGCGGCTGGACCGGATCATCGGGCTTTTGCAGCCTGCCGCGGCGGACGAGGGGGAAACCCTTACCGAAGCCATCGGCGAGGCGGTCGGATCCGCGGTGCTCAGCAGCCTGGATCCCGGTGCGGAGCAGATTTCCGAGGTGATCGAGGAAGTCATCGATCCGGCCCTGGCCTTCCTGAACAGCGATCCGGCGGAGGATGAGGATGAGGAGGGCTGCCTGCCCGAGACTCTGAAGACCGGCGACGCCCTGCGCGCCGCGCTGACGGCCGTCCGTCCCGTGCTGGCCGGCATGCCGAAGCATCTCCGCCGGAAAGCCGCGGCGGACATCGCTGCCCGTCTCCGCCGGGATACCGGCCGCAAGGCGGCCGACGCCGGAGTCTATGCCGCCCTGCGGGCTGCCGGCCGGCGCCCCGCTGCCGCCAGCGCCGATCTCGGCCGCCGCATCATGGAAAAGCGCAATCCGCACTATAAGCACTGAGGAGGTATCGATCGATGGGCAAAGTCCTTTCCACCTTTGACATCGGCTGGCCGGGAGCGATCTCCCGGTCCGTCGACGATATCGTCGTTTCCATGAAAAACGGCGGCGCCGAAGCGATCCCCTTCGGAGCCCCCGTCTTCCTGACGGCCGACGGCGAGGGCGTCGCCGCCTACGACCCGGACGCTTCCCCCGCGCAGACGTTTGCGTCGTTCGTGGGCTTCGCCGTCCGTTCGGCGGGCAAAACGCCGGATACCTATCCGGCCCGGCAGGACATGAGCTCGATCCGCTCCGACCAGTCGGGCGCCTGGAATACCGGCGAGGTCGTCGAGGTCCTTGTCCGCGGCTGTATCGCGGCCGAGACGTCGGTCGGCTTCCTGCCGGGCGGCAGCGTCTGGCTCCGCGTGTCGGACGGCGCGCTGGTCCCGGAAGCCGGAGAGGAAGGCGAAACCTTTCTGCTGGAGAACGTGAAGATGCGGACGCCGCAGGGCAACAACCGTCCCTGCTCGGAACTGCTCATCACGACCCGGAACATACAGTAAGCTGCTCAAGGGAGGACAGATAAGCATGAATACAGCCCCTTTCGCCCGCCGCCTGGCGGTCGGCGATTCCTATACCTTCCTGATGAAGGAACTGGAGAAAGTGGACGAGAATATCCTCGAGCCGCTCTCCGGCACGGACTGGCCCCGGGATATGCCGGTCATCACCGGCGGCGGGATCATCGAGTCCATCGCTTCGGTGGATGTGACCTATGCCTCCACCGGCGGGGAGGACGACAACCTCTTCTTTGAAGCGGCCAACGATATCCCCGTGATCCAGGCGGACATGTCCAAATCCGTGGCCCGCACCTTCAACTTTGCCGAATACATGTCCTTTTCCACCATGGAAAGGGAGAAGATGGAGCAGGTCGGCCGTGATCCGGAAACCTTCCTGAACAAGGGGCTCCACTGCGACAAGCTCATCGACCGGAATGTGTACCAGGGCTTTGAAAAGGTGAACTCCACCGGCCTGGTCAACAACCCGGCCATCGCGCGGATCTCCGCCGCGACGGCAGCCGGCGGCGGCACCCGCTGGAGCCAGAAGACGGCCGACGAGATCCTGAACGATATCAACTCGGCGATATCCGCCCTCTGGAAGGACAACGACTGCTCCTCGGACGCCCTGCCGAACCATATCCTGGTCCCGGTGGAGCAGTTTGGCGCCCTGGTCACCAGGAAGGTGTCCGACGACTCCGAGCGCTCCATCCTGACCTACGTGCTGGAGAACAACCTGACCGCGCAGCAGGGCGGCGAGCTGACGATCTCTCCCTGCAAGTGGTGTTCCCGTGCCGGCAGCAGCCGCTCCGACCGCATGGTGGTTTACATGAACCGGGTGGACCGCATCTGCTTCAACCTCACCCAGCCCTTGCGCCGCATGAACACGGAGTATGCCGAAATGCGCATCAAGATCCCGTACTTCGCCCAGTTCAGCGAGGTCCGGTTTCTTTACCCCAGTACTGTCCGCTACATGGACGCGATTTGAGATCATAACCCGCCCCGGTGTCATTTCGACCGGAGTCGCCTGCGGCGGAGCGGAGAAATCTCTTCCCGCCGCATTCATTGTGTCATTTCGACCGGAGTCGCTTGCGACGGAGCGGAGAAATCTCCCCCCCGCCGCATTTATTTTCTGTATTTCAGGAGGTACTGAAGTGCTCATTCTTTCAAGAGTCTGCGCGGACTTCCGCAGCCCATCCGGCGCGGTGATCTTCCGCATCACCCCTTCCACTCGCCTGACCTTCCAGGAAGCCCCCGAGGCCATCCGCGAGGATCCGCTCTTCGACATGCTCCTCGGCGACGGATCCCTCGAGGTCGCCGGCTCTGTCATCCGGAAAAGGAAACTGGAGGCCGATCCGATGAAGGACGCCGATCCTTCCGGAAAACGCTCCTCCGGCCGCAGAACGCAGGAAAAGACAGGTCCGGGAGCAGAAAAACAATTGACGAACCCTTCAAAAAAGGATATTATTAAAGATACAGACAATGACTGATATCCTGTAGAGGGGGTAAGGCGCATGAGAAAGATGATCGCGGGCCTGCTTGCGTGTGTGGTTCTGCTCTGCGCCTTTGCGCCCTTTGCCTGCGCGGCGGATCCGGTCGCATCCGGCAGCGTCTTCACCAGCGGGTACTATACCTGCGCGATGCTGAGCTACAATACCGCCACGATCATTACCTATTCCGGCGAGGAGGCTTCGGTGACCATCCCCGCCGAGCTGAACGGGATCAGGATCACCGGGGTCAGCGCGAACGCCTTCCAGGCCAATATCGAGCTGATCGACCTGGTGATCCCCGAAGGCGTGGAGTCGCTGGGCGACTATGCCTTCCAGCGCTGCCCCAACCTGACGGAGGTATCCCTCCCGGCCACCATGGAGGATGTCGGCCTGAATCCCTTTGCCGGGTGCGAAGCCCTGTCGGATATCAACATCGCGGAAGGCAGCCCCTATCTCCTGGTGTCGGGCTCCGTGCTCTTCAGCCGGGAGGACCGCCGCCTGATCTACTATCCCAAGCTGCTGGACAAGGGCCCCTATGAGGTTCCGGACGGTGTCCGGATCATCGGCGCGTCCGCCTTCTATGAGTGCGACAACGTGACCGAGTTGAAGCTTCCCGAGTCTGTGCGTGCGATCGGCAAGCGCGCCTTCTACCAGTGCAGCAACCTCAAGTCGATCGCCCTGCCGGGCCAGATCTCGACCATCGGCGCGGACGCGTTCAGCGGCTGCCGCCAGCTGCGCTCCATCACCTTCCCGGAGAACATTACCTCCATCGGTGAGCGTGCGTTCCAGGACTGCGCCAACCTGGAGGAGCTCCGTCTGCCGGAGAAGATCACCTCTATCGGTGAAATGGCGTTCCGCAACTGCGCCAGCATGACGAGAATCCAGCTGCCCGAGGGCATCACCACCATCGGCAAGAACACCTTTACCGACTGCAAAAACCTCGAGGAAGTTATCCTGCCGGAAGGTCTGACCTTCATCGGCGCGGGCGCCTTCAGCGAGTGCGCCAGCCTGAAGAAGATGGAACTGCCGGAATCTGTGGACTATATCGGCAGCAACGCCTTTGACGGCTGCGTCACCCTTGAGTCGATCAACATTCCCGACAAGTGCGCGAACATCGGCTCCTATGCCTTCAGCCGCTGCTCGGCCCTGAAGAGCATGGCGGTGTCGGACCGGATCGACACGATCAATCCCTATTCCTTCCAGGGCTGCATCTCCATGACGGAGATCACCCTGCCGGAGGACCTGGAGGAGATCGGCATCTGGGCCTTCGCCGGCTGCACCGCGCTGAAGAGCATCGAGATCCCGGATCCGGTGGAGATCATCGGCGACTATGCCTTCGCCTACTGCCAGAGCATGGAGAGCATCACCCTGCCGGAGGATCTGGAGACCGTCGGGCCGCACACCTTTGACCAGTGCCCGAACCTGAAGGGCCTGCCGGACCTCAGCGACATGATCGAGGAATGATCCGATAACAGCAAAACTGCCAGGGCTTCATCAGCCCCGGCAGTTTTTTCATATTCCCTTATTCGTCCTTCATGAGCCATTCCGGCGGGATCGACGGGGCTCCTCCGGAGACCTTTTCCATCTGGTCAGGATCCAGCTCGATCGGCTTGCGCGCCCGGTCTTCCTCAGGCCTCCGGGCTTCGGGTTGTCTTTTCTGTCCGTTCTTCCTGTCTTCCACGGTTTTCTCCTCCTTTATTCTGTTGATTTCGTGTTCACTGATAACGATTGTATACCGTAATGCTCTTCAAAGCAATAAGGAGCTGCAGCTGCAGCCCTTTTTTTAAAGCCCGCGGGAGACGGTCCGGAAGGGAGGGAGCAGATATAAACCAATCTGAATTCATTGCGTTTTACCCGCAGTTCGCGGGCTTCACTCCCGCCATCGTTATGACGGCTTATATCGCCCAGGCGAACGCCCGTTTTTCCTCCTTTACCCCGGAGGACGCGGAGGAGGCCCAGCGGCTCTATACCGCCCACCGGCTGACGATGTATGCCCGGGTGGCGCTGCCGGACGGCACGACGCCCAGCAAGGCAGCCATCGCCGCGGCAGGACAGGCTCAGCAGAAGATCGCGTCCAAAAAAGCAGGGGAGGTGTCGGTCACTTATGCGACCGGCGCCTCCTCTGCTTCTGTATCTGCCTCTTCTGATCTTGCCGACCTGACGGAAACCTCCTTCGGCCTGCAGCTGTTAAGCCTGCTCAGGCTGTACAGCCGAAGTGTCTATATGCCGTAGATCATTCATCTGTGACGATCCATGTCACGTTTTCTGTTTCATGGGGTTCGGCATCCCACTCATCTTCACCGAGCGTATAGACATTCCGCATGTGGAACCTGCGGTCCTGATACGAAACGGTCATGGTAAATGTCGTACCGCTGACCGTTTCCTCATGGAAGCACCTGGCATCAAAGGGAGTATCCGGCGCATCCAGCGCCTGTGCTTCGCAGAGCTGGAGAAAGAAATCTCTGGACCGGATCCCGTCGAGGAGCAGGGGCATCTTCTGCAGATCCGCACAGCGGTCCAGGAAGACTTCCTTTCCTTTCAGTTCCAGAAAGCCGAGCGGATTATAGGGAAAATCCGCATCCGGATCATAGGCCCGGATCAGGGGCCGGCAGCGGAAAAACAGCTCGCACAAAACCCGTGTTTTATCCGGTTCTTCAGGCAGGATGCCGCCTTTCCGGGCGGCATAATACGCCTTGATCATGTCCCGGAGCAATTCGAGACCGCGTGAGGCGGCCGCCTCATCCCGGAACGTCAGGGTGATATCCGTACAATCCATTTGTTATCCTCCTGTCTGCCTGTCCGGATGATCGATTCGACGATCATATACGAACGAACTGCCGGCCCGGCGGCGGGTGTTTCGCAATTCCAAAGCTTTATCTTTGATCAGTATAACACAAAGGGGACGTTTTATGGATATCACTTCTGCGATCTTTGATCCTGAACTCGGCCGCTCCGCCTTCACGGTGGAGCGGCTGACTTATACCCGCTCTGCGACGGGAACGACTTCACGCAGCCGGACGTATTCCGCCCTTGGCTGCGTTCATCCCGGGACCCCGGAGATGATCCGGCTGCTGCCGGAAGAGGAGAGGCACGAGACCTTTATCGCGATCTATACAGACTTCGCGCTGTCCCTGGGATCAGACCACGGCTCAACGTATACCGGTCCGGACCGGATCCGTTGGAACGGCGAGACCTGGCGGGTGGTCCGGGTCCGGGACTGGGCCATGTTTGGATACTACCAGGCGCTGGCTGTCATGCTGCAGGAATGACAGGCGGAACAAGGGGACGGTCCGTGACGTTCCACGCATGTGGAACAAAGGAACCGTCCCCGGCGTTCCCTTACATATTTCTGGACCTGACAGCATCAATGAGTGCTTTTATCCTGCCCCGGACTTCGTTGAGAGGCCTGAAGCACTCAGGACCTGACGGGCCGATATGAGTTCCCTGATGCCTGTAGCCGGCGTTCACGATCTTCATATCATTCAGGTTCAGTTTATTGAAACTGCGCTTCATTGTACTCAACCCCTTTCAAATCTGATCGTTCTCTTTCTGCCATCCGGTGTTTCCCGGTTGGCATAAGTATGTACGCAGCACAAACCCGACTGGCAATACTTTTGAAAAACGATAAGGAGACTTTGCCGGTGCTCACCCTGAAGATCAGCGAATCGGATAAGATGCTCCAGGATCGCCTGCAGTGCCTGAAATACCTGGCAACACACACCGTGGAGGTAGGGCTGACAAGTTCAGCGAGCGGCCGGTCACAGGCACTGCTGGCGATCCATGAGCACGGCTCCCCGGCCATGCATATTCCCGCGCGGCCGGTGGTGAAGCCGGCGCTGGCGAAGCCTTCCGTCCGGGCGGAGATGGGGCAGGCGATGATGAACGCCTGCGCTGCCGCCCTGGACGGGGACCTGTCCGGCGTCACCGCCGCCCTGGAGGAATCCGGCCGGGCCGGCGTGGACGGGATCCACGCCTATATCGATGCCGGGATCCCGCCGCCCAACGCGCCGGTGACGCTGACCGGCGGCTGGATCCGGAACCCGGTCTCCGGGAAACCGGTGAAGGTAAAAGGAAAGTCCGGCACGACCCCGCTGGTCGATACCGGACAGCTGTATAACGATTTTGATTTCAGGATCAGGGAGAAATGACTTCCGTTTTGCGTACTGGGGTATCCTGACAAACCGGATTCAGCGTTTCACTTTATCCCTTAATAAGGCGTTAAAGCGCTTTGGGCTGAAAATCAGTTTGTTTGTGTTCGTAAATTTCTGAGTATTTGATAGCACGTTATCTTCCGGTGATTATCTTCCGATGAATGCTTGAATTATAAATCAAAAAGAGAGCTCATGCAAATCGCAGATGCCATTATGGACCTGAAGGCGGAGTTGAAGGATCTCCTCCCGGAGGACAGATGATGACATCAAACGAAAGTGAATTCCAGCTTGCGATCCATAACGCGCTCTGCTCCTGCCTCGGTCTGCCGCCCTCGTCGGAGCAGGCCCTTTCCCTGATCCGGCAGGCGTATACCGAACCGGAGAACAGTCCGCAGCCGGCTCGTTCAGCCGATGTGATCTACTGGTCCCTGTCGCCCGGGGCCGGAGATGATCCGGCGTCCTACAACGAGACCGCTGCTTCTGCCGGAACGCACAAGCCGGCGGTTCACCGGTATCTGGCGTATCAGCTGCTGATCGTTTGCTACGGTCCGGGCTGTGAAGCCTATGCCCGCAAGATCCGGTGCTTCCTGTATCTGGACGGGGTAGGCCTGCCGCGGCAGATCCTGCGGAAGGACGGGATCTATCCGGTTCCGGACCCGCCTGTGCCTCAGCTTCTGTACGAGCCGGAAGGGTCCCTCTGGCGTAGACGTGCGGATCTGACGATCCCGCTGCGAGTCCGGGATGATCTTGTTTATTCTGTCAGCAGGGGAGCCATTACGTCTCCGCCTGCGGTCATCTTACATCGCTGA